>JALCQM010000013.1 GCA_022651245.1 Lactobacillus sp. | reverse complement strand
CGTTTTTGCCTTGTTGAATGGGCAAGCGGTTGCGGTCAATTTCTTCGGTGCGACGTTCCACTGGCCGTTAATTGTCGTGATCGTGGTGGCCGTCTTGATCGGTGCCTTGATCGCGGTGTTGACGACGACCGCCGGCGCCGCGCAGACCAAGAAGACCGTTGCCACCTTGACCAAAGAAAACGCGGCGTTAAAAGCGGATGTGGCAAGTCGGGTTAAGGCGGCGACGAAACCGTTAGAAACTGAAAATCAAGCCCTCAAGGCGCAGCTTAAGGCTAAAGACTGAGGCAAAGATCGACCGGGAGACCGGTCGTTTTTATGTTCTTTGACCTTTACTGACCATTGGGGAAGTTGGTACAATGAAGTCGTAAAACGAAGGGAGCCTCGTGATGAATCCAGATAAATTTACCCAAGCCGTGACAGAAGCCATTGCTAGTGCACAGCAGATCGCGCAAGTACGTCACCACCAAGATATTGATGTTCCTGACTTGTTCAAGGCTTTGGTGCAACCCGATCAATTCGCGACCCAGTTGTTCAAGGAGGCCGGGATTTCGATCGATGGCCTCAACGCGGTGATCGATAAGGCGTTGGACGATGAGTCTGTGGTCGAAGGAACGACGCAGTACGGTCAAAATATGAGTCAAAACTTATACCAGCTGGTTCAAGATGCGGATAAAATGCGTGAGCAGCTGGGGGATGACTATATTGCTACCGAAACCTTAGTGTTGGCGCTTTTTGACCAAAAATACCTTAGTTTGACACAGTACCTGACGGCGCAAGGCTTAACACAGAAGAAACTGCGGCAAGTCGTCGACAAGTTGCGAGGCGGCGCTAAAGTCACCTCCAAGAACGCTGAGAATAACTATCAAAGCCTCAAAAAATACGGGACAGATCTGGTTCAAGAAGCACGTTCTGGTAAGATGGACCCGATCATCGGGCGTGATGATGAGATCCGAGACGTGATCCGAATCTTGTCGCGAAAAACCAAAAATAATCCGGTTTTGATCGGGGAACCTGGTGTGGGGAAAACGGCCATCGTTGAAGGCCTTGCCCAGCGGATCGTGCGCCAAGATGTGCCAGATAACTTGAAAGATAAGACCATCATCTCGTTAGATATGGGGAGTTTATTAGCCGGTGCTAAGTACCGCGGTGAATTCGAGGAACGGTTTAAGGCTGTGCTCAAAGAAGTCCAGCAGTCTGAAGGGCAGATCATCTTATTCATCGATGAGATCCATACGATCGTGGGTGCCGGTAAAGCAGAAGGCGCCATGGATGCAGGCAACTTGCTTAAACCGCTGTTGGCGCGAGGCGAGTTGCACTTGATCGGTGCGACGACATTAGACGAATACCGGGAAAATATCGAAAAAGATAAGGCACTCGAGCGGCGCTTCCAGCGCGTGTTGGTGCAAGAGCCAACAGTGGCAGATACTATCAGCATCTTACGTGGATTGAAGGAGCGCTTTGAGATTTTCCATGGGGTGCGCATTCATGATGCCGCGTTGGTCGCGGCAGCAACCTTGGCGGATCGCTACATCACCGACCGCTTCTTGCCAGATAAGGCGATCGATTTAGTGGATGAGGCGAGTGCGAATATCAATGTGGAAATGAATTCGCGACCGACGGAATTAGACGTTGCAGAGCGGCGCCAGATGCAATTGGAAATCGAGGCGCAGGCCTTGAGCAAAGAAACTGATCCGGCCTCGCAAAAACGTCTGTCGCAGCTGAAAGAAGAATTAGCGAATCTTAAGGAAGAAACTAATCAGCTCAAGTCACAGTGGGATGCAGAAAAGCATGACATCAATGCCGTCAACGATAAAAAGTCCGAAATCGATCAGGCCAAACATGAACTTGAAGACGCGCAGGCCCGTTACGACCTCGAAAAGGCGGCACGCTTGCAACACGGCACGATTCCAGAGCTAGAAAAGGAATTGGCGGATATGGAGCAAGCTGACCGGCCAGATGAATGGTTGGTCCAAGAGTCGGTGACAGAAAACGAAATTGCCGCAGTGATCTCGCGACAAACGGGGATTCCAGTCGCCAAGTTAGTGCAAGGCGACCGGGAGAAGTTGATGCACTTAGCGGACAATCTGCACGCGCGGGTCATCGGGCAGGATACCGCGGTTTCAGCGGTGGCGGATGCGGTGTTACGTTCTCGCGCGGGGTTGCAAGATCCGAGTCGGCCATTAGGCAGTTTCTTATTCTTGGGGCCGACTGGCGTGGGGAAAACCGAACTGGCCAAAACCCTAGCAGATGCTTTATTTGATTCAGATAAGCATATGGTACGGATCGACATGTCCGAATACATGGACAAGATCAGCGTTTCGCGGCTCGTTGGAGCGGCCCCTGGGTATGTCGGGTACGAAGAAGGCGGCCAGCTGACAGAGGCCGTTCGGCGTAATCCGTACACCATTGTGTTACTGGATGAAATCGAGAAGGCCCATCCAGACGTCTTCAACATTTTGCTCCAAGTGCTCGATGATGGCCGCTTGACGGATAGTCAAGGACGCACAGTCAATTTCAAGAACACCATTATCATTATGACCTCTAATCTCGGCTCAGAGGTGTTACTGGATGGAATGCAAGCAGATGGTCAAATCACGACTGAACGGCATGATCAGGTGCTGCAATTGATTCGCAGCCACTTTAAACCAGAATTCTTGAATCGGATCGATGACATCATCATGTTTAATCCACTACGCCTACAAGATATTGAAAAAATCGTGATGAAAGATCTCGAGCGCCTTAACCGCCGGTTGCAGGCACAAGAAGTTAGTCTGACCGTTTCGCCAGCAGCCGAGGAATGGTTAGCGGACAAAGGTTATGAACCGGCTTATGGGGCGCGGCCACTACAGCGCTTGATCACAAATGCAGTCGAGACGCCACTAGCCAAGAAATTGATCAGCGGTGAAATTTTACCGCAAAGTACGGTGACCCTTGGCGTAGCGGATGGTCAGTTGACCTTTACCAGTACCGCGAACGCGCCAGATTAGGCAGATGTGCCGCCGGTGCTGAAATGTTGTGTTAAGCTCTTGCCTTGACGGCCATTTTCTAGTAAGATAAGTGTTGCTGTGGTAGTTCTTTTGGCTACCCTAGGCATCGGACCGGGATTTTGCCTTGCATTTTTCTGATTGTCCGGTATAGTAGAAAAGAAATCTAATACAAAGGGGTTTTCCGCTCATGGCAGTTCCAGCACGCAGAACTTCAAAGACCAAGAAGCGTATGCGCCGCGGCCACATCAAGTTGAACGTTCCTAACTTGCAATTTGATGCAACGACCGGCGAATATCGTGTTTCTCACCACGTTTCTCCAAAGGGTTACTATAAGGGTGCCCAAGTGGTTAAGAAGAGCACGAACGCTTAATCAAAAATACCAGCCCAGTGGTTGGTATTTTTTTTGCGCTATTTTAACTGGTATCGTGCTCTAGCTAACATGGTATACTAGGAGAATGGAGGAAGATCATGGCAGAAGAAGAAGCATTTGCAGCGTACCTCGCACGTCTACAGCGTGCCAACTTACCGCGGTGGACGGATCTACCGCAGTTTGACTTGTATATGGACCAGGTTGTGCAGTTTGTTAATGAGATCATCACACCGCTGGGATTGGACCCATTAACGGCGACCATGGTGAATAATTATGTCAAAAAAGGCGTGATCTCGGCACCAACTAAGAAAAAATACCACCGCGCGCAATTAGCGAATGTACTGGTTTTGGCGATCTTGAAGCCGGTGTTTAACTTGGATACGATCGCTAACGGTATCCGTTATCAGCTGATTGATCGCCAACCGGCGCAGGCATTTGATGCGTTCATCCTAGCTTTTATTGGCGCAGTGCAGCAGGCTAACTCTGATTTTACCGGTGATGTGACGATCAATAAGGTGAATAAAGAAGATACAGCCAATATCCAAAGTGCGATGGTCGGGTTGGCAATCAATGCCGTTTTAGAGAAACTGCTAGTCGAAACGATGACGGCGGCAGTCACGCCGCAACCAATCCCGAAAAAGAAGGCTTAATGTGGCGGTATGCGGAGGTGATCAGCAGCTCGACGACGATTCGCGGGCAATAGGGGGATCCGGCGCCTAAAATGTGACACCTAGTCATGTTGCGGTTGTGTTTCGCGTATGGACGGCGTATTCTGGGCCACAGACTTGCATACAAAAGGGTGAACGATGATGAAAAAAATCTTACTGCTAGCGCTGAGCCTAGTAGCAACTGTCAGTTTGACGGCGTGTGGTCAACAATTGTCCACAACGAAAAAAACTTACCAACCAGATGCGATGGTTGCCGTAGTCAAGGGAGCGGCTAAGGGGCATGATCGGGTCCATTACCAAGCGGCCACCACGTCGGGGACCGCTAAAGTGAATGCGGATAGCTTTGTGCTGTCGATCCCACCGACGACTAAAGCGCAAACAGTTACGATCACAGCAGGACAGCAAAAAGTACGGGTCAAAGTCGCCGCGGCAAAGGCCATCGGCACTTATCAGACGGTGGCGGCTAGTTTCAATCAAGCCGTCGTTGGCAGTGCCTTACCAAAAGCGGCCCAAAAACAATTGCAAGCGGCTAATGCCTCCCAAACGGCTCAAATGACACCGGCTCAGCAAGCGGCGATGGCTCAACAGCAACAGGCGCTCCAGGCAGAAATGGTGAAGGCTCAGCAAGCAACGAAAAACCAACAACTGCCGACCCGTGCGTCAGGCTTGAAACAAGTTTTGGCAACTGCTGGCGGGAAGGTGCGGGTCAACGTTCAAGATGGCCAGCTATTGAGCCTCACCGATGTCGTCAGCACCAAGGCGCTGAAGGACAAAAAAACGGCGGCAGCATTCGCCACGCAGTTCGGTCTATTGGCGCATGCCGTCGGGGCTGATGCCAAGGAAGTGGGCAAGTCGCTGACAAAAACGACTAAAAACGCCGCTAGTGGGGAAACGAATACCACGACGATCACGAATCATGGTGTGAAGTTCAATTTAGGCTTGTCGGCAGATGAGCTGTACATTTACGTGACAAAATAACCACTAGATAACCAAATGCCGCCTCAGCAGAATTCTTTCCATTCTGTCGAGGCGGCATTTTAGTGGATTGATGCAAATACCAGGGCGTGTTCAGGAACAAAAAAACCGCCATCTGGCGGTAAACATCATTCCTGGTGTTGAGTCGGCTTGGTCGTTGAGGTGTTGGCGTCCATAATCAGGGGCAAGACCCACAAAATCACGGCAAAAATCACACTGATCACTAAACTCAGCTTCGGGTCGTATGTGGCGCTGTTCAGCGCACTGATCAAGAAGCCAACGACCTGCCCGAGGATGGCTCCCCAGAAGATAGTCACAATATAACGCATATGATCCCTCTTTTCAGATTTCATCTTATCACCGTGCCGGGAGATTGCAACTAAAATCGGGTATAATCAAAATGAGGTGGCAAAATGACTTTCACGCATTTACAAGTACAAAGCAGCTATAGTTTGCTGCAAAGTCCCTTAACGATCGCAGAATTAGTTGAGACGGCCAAGGCGCGGGGCTATTCGGCGATCGCCTTGACGGATACTAACGTCATGTATGGGGTCGTGGACTTTTATCGACAAGCACAGGCGGCAGGGATCAAACCGCTGATCGGCTTAACAGTCGCCGTGGCCGATGCGACGATCGTTGCGATTGCAGAAACCACAGCCGGCTACCACCAACTCTTACGGCTGTCTTCGACCATCAAGCTGGCCCCACAATTACCTAAGCTAGCAGAGCTGCCGGAATTTTCAGGGATTGCGGCAATCGTGTTAGGGGACGATTTGTTGCGTCCGGATTTCCGGGAGACTTGGAACAGCGCGGATGCGCTGCTCGAAGCAGTCGCAGCAAAACATCCCGCTAGCTTGAGTCTAGGGTTGACGCCCGCCACTGTGGTTGGCGAGTTACCGGCTTTTGCTCAGGCCCGGGAGCTGCCGTTGATGGCACTAGGGGATGTGGCCTATCGCGACCCGACCGATGACTTCAGTCGTAAAGTTCTGCAAGCAATCGGTGCGGGTGAGCAGCTCAATTGGCGAGACCCAACGTTGATGGATGCGGGTACACATTGGCTGACGCCGCCAGAGACAGCGGCGCAACCTTTTCTCGACGCGGGTTTAGAAGAAGCCGTGACCAATACTCAGCAGTTAGCGGAGCGGGCGACCGTCACGATCGAATTCCGCCAGCCGCAGTTGCCGCATTACCCAACGCCTGACGATCAGTCGGCACCAGATTATTTACGTGGCTTGGTCGTTGCCGGGTTACAATCTCGGTTTGGCGAGAAAACCGTTCCGGAGGTCTACCGCCAGCGCCTCGATTATGAGCTCAGCGTGATTACTAAAATGGGATTCGCCGATTACTTTTTAGTGGTGTGGGACGTGATGAACCATGCGCATGAAGTCGGCATCATGACCGGCCCGGGGCGTGGCTCGGCGGCTGGGGCGCTGGTCGCCTATGCGTTGGCGATTACCGAAGTTGATCCGATTGCTTATAACCTTTTGTTTGAGCGGTTTTTGAACCCCAACCGGGCGAACATGCCGGATATTGACTTGGATATTCCGGATAATCGGCGAGGCGAGTTGATCCAATATGTTCACGACCGCTATGGTGATGACCACATGGCGCAGATCATTACATTTGGGACTTTCGGTGCCAAACAGGCCTTGCGGGATGTGTGCCGCGTTTTTGGGTTGAGCCAATTTGATAGTAATAAGTGGAGCCAGGCGATTCCCAGTCAGCTACGCATTGACCTTAAGTCGGCGTACGCGCAATCACAGGCCTTGAAAAATCTGGTCGGAGACTCCGAACAAAATCAGGCGTTATTTGCCACTGCGCTAAAATTGGAAGGCTTGCCACGACATGATTCGACGCATGCGGCCGGGATCGTGTTGGCTCAAGAGCGGCTGACCGATACCGTGGCCTTGCAAACTGGTGGTGATGGCATCGCGCAAACTCAGGTCCCAATGGGGGATGTCGAGGCACTGGGCCTGTTGAAAATGGACTTCCTGGGTCTACGCAACTTAAGTATTCTGGCGACGGCGAGTTATTGGGTCAGCCAAGAAACCAAGCAGCCTTTCGATCCCAAGCAGATCCCGTTAAATGATCCAGACACGTTGGCCTTGTTTGCTCGTGGGGATACGAATGGCGTGTTCCAGTTTGAGTCGAATGGGATCCGGCGTGTCTTGAAAAAGCTACAACCGTCGCAGTTTGAAGATGTGGTGGCGACGAACGCCTTGTACCGACCAGGGCCGATGGAAAATATTGATACGTTCATTGCCCGCAAACACGGACAGGAACCGATCACCTATCCAGCTGAGGCCTTGGCCCCGATCTTGGCGCCAACATACGGCGTTTTGGTGTACCAAGAGCAAGTCATGCAGGTGGCCAGCACGATGGGTGGCTTTAGTTTAGGTGAAGCGGATCTGCTCCGCCGGGCGATGAGCAAGAAAAAAGCTGCAGTGATTGCCGATGAACGGTTACGATTCATCAAAGGGGCACAGGCTAAAGGCTATTCCCAAACAGTGGCCGAAACGGTTTATGCCTATATTGACCGGTTTGCCAATTATGGGTTTAACCGTAGCCATGCCGTCGCCTACAGTATGATCGCGTTTTGGTTGGCGTATCTCAAGTGTCACCATCCGGCAGCATTTTTTGCGGCATTGATGAATACAGCACTGGCCAATACTGCCAAGTTGCGAGTTTATGTGCAAGAATTGCGGGAGCGCCGATTGCCCCTTTTAGGGCCGGACATTAATGCGAGTGCCCGGTACTTCACGGTGCAAAACGGTGGGTTGCGCTTCGGGTTGGCGACGATCAAAGGTGTTCGGCGTGATTTTGTGGATGCCATTTTGCAAGCACGTCAATCCGGCCGTTTCAAGGATTTGAGGGACTGTTTGCAACGGTTAGACACGAAGTGGTTGAAAGTTGAGACCTTGAAACCGCTAGTTTATGCTGGGGCATTCGACCAGTTTGACGCGAATCGGGCATCGACCTTAGCCAACCTCGATGAGTTGATCGCCAGCATCAAGTTGGCAGGTCATGACGTCGGTTTATTCGCGGTGTTACAACCTAAGCCGGTAGCGGTCCCAGAAATGCCGGCGACCGAGCGGTTAGACCAAGAAGCTGCGGTATTAGGGGTGTACTTGTCGGGTCACCCAGTGGATCGCTACGTCACGGCATTGCGGCCGTACCAGCCGCTCACCACTGTCGCCGACTTGGCAGAAGGCAATATGGTCACCGTGGTGTTAGTGATCCGACGAGTGAAGCGGATTCGAACCAAAAAAGGCCAGGAAATGGCGTTTATCGATGGCCAAGACGCGACGGGCACCACCAGTGTCACCGTTTTCCCCAACCTGTATCCGCAGATGCGCGACTATACCGAAAGCCAAGTGATCGTGGTCACTGGCCGTGTGGAAAACAAAAATGGCTTGCAAATGATCGCCAATCAGTTGCAGTTGGGGGATGAGGCGCTGGCTGCTTTGCCGACCCAAAAGCTTTTTGTTCGCTTACCAGAGGATTTCACTGACGAGCAGCGTGCCGCCTTACTGAAAACGTTTTTATCTATCCGTGGAACTGTACCAGTGATCACTGTGGCAGAAACCACCCGGGAATCGGTGCTTTTAGCCAAGCAATATTGGGTGACGCCGACCCCGGAATTACTAACAGCGGTGAAGGCTCAGGTTGGCCAACAGAACGCTGTATTACAGCAGGATCACTAAATCCGGAAAATGGTGAAATTCTCTTAATTTGACGCGACTTTTTTTCTGAAAAGTGTTAGACTTAACGAGTATTTGGGATCAAGACGTTGGTCTTAATAAGATTACGCATGAGGTGAAATGATGAAACGCATTGGGATTTTAACCAGTGGTGGCGACGCCCCTGGTATGAACGCCGCCGTTCGCGCGGTTGCCCGTAAGGCAATGCACGAAGGCTTGGAAGTTTATGGGATCAACTACGGCTATGCTGGCTTGGTTGCAGGCGACATCTTCAAGATGGACCTGCATTCTGTCGGTGATGTGATCCAACGCGGTGGGACCATGCTTTATTCCGCCCGTTACCCTGAATTTGCCAAAGAAGAAGGCCAACTCAAGGGGATCGAGCAACTCAACAAGTTCGGTATTGAAGCATTGGTCGTCATCGGTGGCGACGGTTCTTACCATGGTGCATTACGCTTGACCGAGCATGGTTACAACGCGATCGGCTTACCAGGGACCATCGATAACGATATTCCTTACACTGACTTCACGATCGGCTTTGATACTTCCGTCAACACCGTTGTGGAAGCTATCGACCGTTTGCGTGATACGGCTGCTTCTCACGAACGGACTTTCGTCGTGGAAGTGATGGGTCGTGGCGCAGGCGACATCGCGTTGTGGTCTGGCGTTGCTGGTGGTGCGCAAGATGTGATCATCCCAGAGCATAATTTTGACGTGAAGCGGGTGGCAGACAAGCTACGCAAGTCACGTGAATTAGGCCAAAAGCACGCGATCATCGTGTTGGCTGAAGGCGTGATGCACGCCGATGAATTTGCCAAGGAGCTTTCTGCTTATGGTGACTTCCAATTGCGTGCCACCGTCTTAGGCCACGTGGTTCGTGGTGGTGCGCCAACCGCTCGCGATCGCGTCTTAGCTTCCCAAATGGGCGCGTACGCCGTTGAACTCTTACTGCAAGGTAAGGGTGGCTTAGCGGTCGGCATCCAAAACAATAAGTTGAGCACCCATTCGATGCTTGATTTATTCAATTCTAAGCATGAAGCCGAATTGTCTTTGTATGATTTGGCCCATGATCTGTCTTTCTAACTTTGTTTAAACCGACGTCCAGTCGTTTAAAAAAATTGTCAAAGGAGCGATTTCATTTATGAAAAAAACCAAGATCGTTAGCACGCTCGGTCCTGCAAGTAACACGACCGACATCATCGTTAAGCTGATTGAAGCGGGGGCTAACGTTTTCCGGTTTAACTTCTCTCACGGGGACCATGAAGAACACTTATCACGTATGAGCATGGTTCACGAAGCTGAAAAGATCACAGGTAAGACTGTCGGCATCATGCTCGACACCAAGGGTGCAGAAATCCGGACCACCGTCCAACAGGGCAAGAAGTTCGAGTTACACACCGGTGACGTGATGCGTATTTCGATGGATGATTCCATCGAAGGGACACCTGAAAAGATCGCCGTAACTTATCCTGGTTTGTTCGACGATACCCATGTTGGCGGCCATGTGTTGTTCGACGATGGTTTGATCGATACTTTGATCACTGAAAAAGACGAAGCCAACCGTGAATTGGTTGTCCGCGTTGAAAACGGTGGTATGCTGGGTTCCCGTAAAGGGGTCAACGCTCCTGGTGTCGGCATCAACTTGCCAGGGATCACTGAAAAGGATGCCGATGACATTCGTTTCGGTTTGGATCAAGGCATCAACTTCATTGCCGCTTCTTTCGTTCGTAAGCCGCAAGATGTTTTAGACATCCGCGAATTACTTGAAGAAAAGGACGCCTTGAATGTGCAGATCTTCCCAAAGATCGAATCACAAGAAGGGATCGACAATTTCGATTCTATCTTGAAGGTTTCTGATGGTTTGATGGTTCCTCGTGGTGACATGGGTGTCGAAATTCCTTTCGAACAAGTGCCACTCGTTCAAAAGACCATGATCAAGAAGGCCAATGCTGCGGGTAAGCCAGTGATCACTGCCACCCAAATGCTTGACTCCATGCAAGAAAACCCACGCCCAACTCGCGCGGAAGTTTCTGACGTGGCGAACGCGGTTTATGATGGCACGGACGCAACGATGTTGTCTGGCGAATCTGCTAACGGGGACTACCCGGTTGAATCCGTTGCCGCAATGGCACGGATCGACGAATACACCGAAAATGCTATGGAAAACAGCGATACTTATGCGCTGAAGTCCTTCGGCAACAAGGAAAACGTGACGGAAGCTGTTGGCCAATCCGTTGCCCATACCGCCCGTAACCTTGGGGTTAAGACCATCGTTGCCGCAACGGAATCTGGCTTCACGGCCCGTATGATTTCCAAGTATCGCCCTAAGGCGGACATCTTGGCGATCACGTTCGACGACAAGACCCGTCGCGGTTTGACCGTCAACTGGGGCGTGTTCCCAATCGTTGCTGACAAGCCAGAATCGACCGATGCAATGTTCGAATTAGCTACCAAGAAGGCGCAAGAACTTGGCTTCGCTGAAGAAGGCGACTTGATCTTGATCACCGCGGGTGTCCCAGTTGGCGAAACCGGGACCACCAACGTTATGAAGGCGCAATTGATCGGCTCCAAGCTGGTTGAAGGCTCCGGTGTTGGCGACGAATCCACTGTTGGTAAGGCTGTCTTGGCTAACGATGCGCATGAAGCTGCGGCTAAGATGACCAAGGGTGACATCCTGGTCGTTAAGACGACGGATAAGGACTACTTGCCAGCAATCGAAAAGGCAGCTGCCTTGGTTGTTGAAAATGGTGGTTTGACCTCTCACGCTGCCGTTGTCGGCATCGCCATGGGGATCCCAGTTGTTGTCGGTGCGACCGGCGCAACCGATGCCATCACTGATGGTCAAGTGATCACCGTTGATTCCCGTCGTGGGATCGTCTACAAGGGCGCGACTAACACCCTGTAAGCATCATTGCACCGCAAGAAGTGTCAGGCTTAACGGCCCGGCACTTTTTTTGTCCCAGAGCGGAGCAAGCCGGTTTTAGGGGTGGGTATAAGGCGGCGTGACGCGTTATGGCGTAGCCATAGCGTGGCGCGACGAATTATACGCAACCCCGTTGGCTTGCGCAGCTCGACGAAGAACCCAGAGCGAAGCATCGCGGTCTTAGCAATGTGTGTAAGGCAGCGTAGGTGCGTACCGGCAACGCTGGTGCGTGACCGCGATGACTTACACGCAATTGCGTTGCGATGCGGAGCTCGACGAAGAGAACCAGCGGAGCATCGCGGTTTTAGCGGCCTGTGCTCGGCGTCGCCTTTTAAGGCAGACTTACCTTGGTGTGGATCAGTCCCGGTTTCCAGTCGTTACTGGGTTGGGTCTGTTATTTTGAGTAAAATTCGGGTAAAGTGGTATGAGATGATCGAGGGGGAAGACAAATGGAGAGTTGGCTTTTTTTGATCGCCGTTTTCGTGATTGCAGCGTTGGCGAAGAACCAGTCTTTAATGATCGGGGTCGGGTTTGTCGTGGTTCTCAAGGCTCTGCCACCTTTGCAGCCGTTTTTAAAGACGTTGCAAGCGCAAGGCATCAATTGGGGCGTGACCGTGATTTCGGCAGCGATCATGGTGCCGATCGCAACGGGTGAAATCGGGATACGCGAACTATTGCGAGTTTTCCGCGAACCGGCGGGGTGGATCGCGATCGCCATGGGTGTTTTAGTCGCCGTGTTATCGGCCAAAGGGGTCGGCTTGCTGGCGCAAAGTCCTGAGATGACCGTCGCTTTGGTGTTCGGGACGATCATGGGCGTGGTTTTGTTGCGTGGCATCGCGGCCGGACCGGTCATTGCCAGTGGGATGACTTACGTTCTCTTGACCGTGTTTAACTTATTGCCGCAACATTAACGAAGGAGACTATATGAAACGAAATGGACAGATCCTGACGGCAACCGTCACCGATCATAACGATAAGCAAGTGTTCGCCCAAAATGAAGGGGAAACCTTTGCCATTGATCAAGATGAATTTACCACGCTACCAGCCGTTGGGACTGAGGTGCATGGCTTCGTGTATGAAAATCAGCATGGCGACGCGCGGCTGACCACGAAGATCCCGACGGTCGGCCATGACCACTATGCCTGGGCGACCGTGGTTGAAGTGCGTCATGATCTGGGCGTTTTCGTCGACATTGGCTTGCCGGATAAAGACGTCGTGGTGTCGCTGGATCAGTTGCCAGAGTTGAACCGCTTATGGCCAGCTCGAGGCGATAAACTGATGGTGGCCTTGATGATCGATAAAAAGCACCGCCTATGGGGCAAATTAGCAGACGAAAGTATTATCCAAGCCGTGGCCAATCTGGGCAAGCCTGCACAAATGAACCAAGACGTGACGGCGACGGCCTATCGGCTAAAAATGGCTGGGACGCATGTGCTGACGGATGATTTTTTCCTCGGCTTCATCCATCCAAGTGAGCGCGAAATTGAACCGCGGCTAGGTGAGGTGGTTCATGCGCGGGTGATCGGCGTGCGCCCGAATGGTGAGTTGAACCTTAGCTTGAAGCCGCGTGCTTTTGAAGCTATCTCAGAAGACGCGGCGATGGTTTTAGCGGTCTTAGAACACAGCCCGAATAAGCAGATCCCGTTCACCGATAAGAGTGACCCAGATGCGATCAAACAGGCCTTTGGGATCAGTAAAGGGGCGTTTAAACGGGCCTTAGGACATTTGCTGAAGGCAAAGTTGATCACTGAGCATGACGGGGTCACCGAATTGCGCTAAACGTGTTAACATAACCTGTGAAAGGAGGGGCCAATATGGACCGGTTGATTGCAGATTTTATTCATTATCTTGATGTTGAACGGGGGTTAGCGCCCACCACGCAGACCAGCTATCGGCAAGATTTGCGGGAGTTTGCGGCGTGGTTAGAAACCCAACAGTTGGCGGCGTTTCCGAGTGAGCTGGCCGTCATTCAAGAATTCTTGCAGGTGCAGACAAGTCTGAAGGCTGCGAGTTCAATGAGCCGTATGATCTCCGCGATGCGCAAGTTTTACCGGTATTTGTTGCGGGAAGAGCTGGTCACTGCAGACCCGATGACATTGGTCGCGTCTCCTAAGGCCGCCCAGCGGCTGCCAGCGACATTATCGGGAAATGAGATCGATCGGCTGATGGCCGCTCCCAACACGACCAAACCGTTAGGGCTGCGGGACCGGGCAATTTTTGAACTCATGTACGCGACGGGTCTGCGGGTTTCTGAGGTGGTCAACTTGCGGTTGGACCAGCTGCATTTGACGCTGAACTTGTTACAGGTGACAGGTAAAGGGGATAAGGAACGGATCGTCCCGATTTCGCCCCAAGCGGTTGAGTGGGTGCAGCAATACCTGCAAGGCGCCCGGCCGAAGCTGGTGCGTCAAGACCCACCGGTCACGGTGTTTGTCAATTTTCATGGGCACCAGCTGACGCGGCAAGGCATCTGGAAGAATTTGAAGGCGTATATTGACGCGTTAGGGATCGAAAAAAATGTCACGCCGCACACCTTGCGGCACAGTTTTGCCACCAACTTGTTAGCCAACGGGGCGGATTTGCGTGTGGTGCAAGAGTTGTTGGGACATAGTGATATCAGTACCACGCAGATCTATACTCATTTGGATAATTCACATCTGGTCGCCGTGTATCACCGGACACACCCGCGGGGATGAGATTTGTCCTTACATGGTGGATATGGTAGAGTAGCCTGTGAGAGTAGTTAATCTGGAGGCTATTATGCTGACGAAATATAAGCACGACTATGCGAAGATCGCGATGGGCTTTTTGTCCTTCATTCCCGATCTTAAGGACATGGATCACCTCAAGACGGAGCTGACGCTCTATAACGAGGAGCCCAATCATGTCTTGTACCTATATCGCGAGGCGCGCGATGCCGACTTCGAGGGGATTGTCGGTGTCGAATCTGGTAGCGACTTTGTGATGTTGCGGCATTTGAGCTTTTCACCCAGTGTGCGGAACCAAGAGACTGAGTTCGCTGCGCTGGCTGATTTGTATGCCCTATATCCCGATAAGAAGATCATGGGGTCGCTGGAAACAGCACCACTGATCGCAAAATTTAACCAGCATAGAAAAGAGGCAATCGATGGCACTGACACTGGTGCTTGACGACTTCTCTGGGCCATTGGATCTGCTGTGGCATTTGATCCGGACCAATGAAGTGGACATTTATGACATTCCGATCGCTGAGATCACTAGCCAATATCTCGACTACTTGCACCAGATGCAAGGGTTGCGTTTAGATGTGGCTGGTGATTATTTTGTTATGGCCGCCAGCTTGATGGCCCTTAAGAGCAAGCTTTTGTTACCACAACCAGAGCCTGCGCTGACGGCAGACGAGGATTATGTCGATCCGCGTGCTGACTTGGTTGCGCAATTATTGACTTATCAAGTGTATCAAGAAGCTGCTAAAGCGCTACAGACACGCGAACAACGGCGGGCCTTGTCGTTTGCTAAGGATGAGACGCTGCCTGATGCGAGTTTGGCGGTGCCGATGGCGCCTGGGGCCGTGAAGTTGCGCGACTTAGTGCAAGCAATGAGCACCGTTGTCGCGCAACAGGCGGCGACGGCCCAAACGATCGCACATATCGAAGCGGAGCCGATTTCTTTGAGTCAGCGCATTGGTGCCGTGATGCAACACCTTGCGGACTGTAAACAATGTGCGTTCAGTGAGTTGGTGGCGGCACCGACCGTTGATGGGGTGGTGACCACGTTTTTAGCGATTTTGGAACTGATGAAAACCGATCAGATCGATTGTCAGCAAACCACACCGTTTGCGCCGATCATGGTCATGTTGAAGGAGGTTGCCTAATGCAGCCGGTAATCGAAGCCATTTTGTATACAGCCGGTGAAGCTGGCGTTGCGTTGAACGACCTCGCGGCGATTTTGAATATCAGTCCCGCGGCGATGCGCCAACAACTAGAGGCTTATCAAAAAGCCTTGGCGGCTGACGACAAACGGGGGGTCATGGTCCAGCAAAGTGCTGAGCGGTATTACTTGTTGACCAAGCCTGATTTTGCCGAGAGTTTACGCAAGTATTTCGCCGGACCACCTGCGACCGGGTTGTCCCAGGCCGCGCTGGAAGTCTTGGCGATCATCGCCTATCAGCAGCCAATCACCCGCATCGAAATCGATGAGGTGCGCGGCGTGCAGTCTAGCGGGGCGCTGACCACTTTGGCAAGCCGGCAACTGGTCAAAGAAGCCGGCCGCAAAGATGCGCCGGGTCGGCCAATTCTTTACGCGACCACCCCGTTTTTCCTCGATTACTTCGGGCTGAAGCAGTTGGCGGACCTACCGCCGCTGGAAGAGGCCGGAGCTCCGAGTGAAGTTGATTTATTTGCGGATTTTAACGCGACGCTAGAAGGAGAAGATAAGAATCATGAATGAAGCTGAACAACGCCTCCAAAAGGCGATCGCCAACGCTGGCGTCGCCTCTCGCCGGCATGCCGAAACGCTGATTGCAACCGGACACGTGACCGTCAATGGTGACGTCGTGACCGAGATGGGCGTTAAGGTCACACCTAAGGATGAAGTCCAAGTTGATGGGGTGCCGTTGAGCAAGCCAATCGCGCGACATTACCTGTTTTACAAGCCGCGGGGGGTGATCACCGCGGTGACGGATGATAAGAAACGCAAAGTGGTGACGGACTTCTTCGAAGACGTACCAGAACGCCTGTACCCAGTGGGACGGTTAGATTACGACACCTCTGGGTTGCTTTTGATGACCAACGACGGGGAGTTCGCCAATCAATTAATGCATCCCCGCTACAAGATTGAAAAGCATTACGTCGCCAAAGTGCAAGGGATCCCAACGCGGCTGAGCCTGGCACCTTTGCGGCAAGGCTTAGTGGTCGAAGGGAAGAAGCTGGCGCCTGCACGCTTCAACATTTTGTCTTCAGATAAGGCCAAACGCACGGCCATCGTGGAATTAACCATCCATCAAGGGGTCAACCATCAAGTCAAGAAGATGTTCAAGACTTTAGGCTTTCCGGTGATGAAGCTGTCACGGCCACAATACGGTCCGCTGACCTTAGAAGGGTTACAGCCGGGTGAATACCGGCCACTCAAGCCGCGTGAAGTCGATGCTTTGCGCAAACTAGGCCGTGGTTAAAAGTAGCTCATGAAGTGGTGAGCATACTTACTGTTGACAAGCACATTTGAGGCTGGTACACTGACCGTGTAATTAAATAACTGGTTCGTCTTCAGGGGCAGGGTGTAATTCCCGACCGGCGGTGATAGTCCGCGACCCAAGCTGTTGCTTGGCCGACTTGGTGAGAATCCAAGACCGATAGTTAAAGTCTAGATGGAAGAAGATGGGGCTTATTTTGAATCCTAAATTCAAGTATAAGGCCTGTTTGCCCTTGGCAAGCAGGCCTTTTTGGCTCTTCTGAAGCAACCACATGGAGGAATGTTCTATGTCTGGTTCTAAAGTGCACCGTTTAGTTGGGGTCGCGTTGCTGGCTGCGGTCGGGTTCATCTTGCAGATGTATTTGGCTTTCCCGATCTTGCCGATGTTTCCGTTCTTGAAGTTAGATCTTTCTGATTTGACCGTCTTGTTGGGTGGCTTGTTGTATGGCCCAGCTGGCGGTGTGGCGATTGCTTTTGTCCGCTCGCTGGTCCATTACGTGATGACCGGCGGCGGGGTGGTCAACCTCGTGGGCGATCTGGCTTCATTCATTGCCAGTGTCGGCTTCATGTGGCCGGTCGTGTCAGTGATGAAGACCAAAAATTCGGTTACTCGCCAGATCGGTGGGTTGATTGGTGGTACGATCAGCTTGACGGTGATGATGAGTATCTTAAACTGGCTGGTGATCATGCCGCTGTACTTGGCGGTCATGAATTTCTCGTTGGGGATGTCCACGCTGCGCTACGTGCTGATTGGCGTCGTCCCATTCAACTTGATCAAAGGGGTCGTCGTTTCGATCGTCTTCTTCGCTTTCGCCAAAGCACTGATGCCTTGGCTGGATAAGCAACAAGCGATCCAAGCGCAACGATTGCAACACTAAAAAGCACCCAGGCCAACAGGCAGGCGGCTCGTGCCTGTACGGACAGATTGGGCGCAAAATAAGGCGCGTGACGAATTTCAGTCACACGCCTTATTTATTTGCAGTGAAGCCAGTCTCATCAGCATGAATGGCGAAATGTGACGTTTGTGCGGTTATGGTTCCGTGAACGGTCGGTCACGACGCTGGATCGCCCCGGTCGGGCAACGTTGGTAAGCCTGCTTGAAGGCGGCGGTCGCTTGGGTGGACAGTGGTTGACTGCCGGTGTTGTGGTCAGGGCTGTAGCTGGCAATCCCGTTTGCGTCATAGTCAAATAAGTCTGGGGCCAGCATTTGACATAGGCCACAAGCGATGCAAGCGTCGCGGTCAACGTGAGCGTATAATGGCATGAGGGGTTCTCCTCCTAGAAAGGTGATAAGTGATGCTTGATGATCTGCTGATCCAGTTTTTTAATGCCCAGCCGCGCCGGTTAGCTGCGGTGTATTTGTTGTTGACTGGAAAGCGGACCCTGTCGGTGTTATATGCGGCGATGCAGCACCAGCAATTGCAGTGGTTACAAGTTTACCCTACGCTGGACCGGGCAGATTATCAAGCCGCCGTGACGCGGCTACAAAAACAAGGGTATTTGCAGGAAACGGCAACGGGTTGGGTGTTGGCGGATACTGCGGCGCAGCAAGCCGCTGCCGCCCGGCTGCCATTACCGCACGCTTACCATGCGGAATTAGGAGTACATGATTTTAGTGCGCGTTTCTTTTTGGCCGTGCAGGTCCTGTCGGAAGCAAGTTATGGGCAAAAAGCCTACCGCCCGCTGACCAACGACTGGGTGGTGCAGCAAGCCGTCCGGGCCTGGTGGGCAAAAAGTCAGCCAACGGCAGCCGTTGCGGAGCTAACCGCGGCTTTTTCGCAGCTACCTGACGCCACCGCGACCCTATTGACGCGGCATATGGTCGGACATGGGTTTGTCGGGCCGGGGAGCTTGGCGACGGTGGCGGCGCAGTTCGCTGAATTAGAGGCCGTCGCTGAACTGATCACGGTGATCGCGGCGCACCCACAATGGCAGGCGCTAAACCGGCTGTGGGGCGGCAAACAGCCTATCGGCAGCGCGACGATGTATCAGGCACTGGCCTTGAGCCAGGCGGGCTGGCCCAAGGCGCAAATCGGCCAACGCTTAAAGTTGAAACCCAGCACCGTCGATGAGCACTTATTGACTGCGGCAATCTATGGGGCCCAGTTGCCGGTGGCCAGTTTTTATTCGCCAGCCCAGTTCGCCCAATTACAAGCCTTGGTGCCCCGCGCGCAAGAAGCTTACCAAACGTTACTGGCGGCAGTGCCGGGAAGTGAATTTTTCCAGATCCGACTGTTTCAGATCTTATGTTTTACAGGGAGGTGGCCAAGTGGCAACGCTTGAGGAATTGCTCGTCCAACAGTACGGGTTTACGCAATTTCGCCCCGGGCAGCGTGAATTAGTAGAGGCTGTCTTAAAGGGGCAAGATGCACTCGGCGTTTTGCCAACTGGGAGTGGTAAAACGCTGTGTTATCAGCTACCGGCGACCCAAATGTCAGGGCTGATGGTGGTTGTGGAACCCTTGTTGGCGTTAATGGATGATCAAGTCGCACGGTTGCAAGCCCGAGGGCAAAAGCGCGCCGTGGCGTTGTCTAGTCGCCTCGAGCCAGCCGTTTTTCACCAGCTCTTGGCAGGGTTGGGGCAGGTGCAATTCTTATTCGTGGCGCCGGAGACGCTGTTGCGGCCAGACGTGTTGCGGCGCTTGCAGCAGCTTTCGATTGCGTGTTTGGTGATCGACGAAGCGCACTGTATTTCCCAGTGGGGGCCAGATTTTCGCCCTGCGTATTTGCAACTCGGTCAAGCACGGCAGCAGTTGCGCCCGCGGTGTACCTTGGCGCTGACTGCCACGGCCCCTAAACGGGTGCGTGAGGATATCGTGAAACAGTTAGGCCTGTCGACGCCGCAGCTGGTTGTGACCGATGTGGATCGGCCTAACGTGTATCTTGGGGTCGAAACGGTGGCAAGTCCAGCTGCAAAACAGGCGCGGGCATTAGCTTTAGTTCAAGCGGTGGCTGCGGCCACGATCGTGTATTTTGATTCCAAAGCCCAAGCCGAAACTTATGCCGCAGCATTTGCGCAAGCTGGCATCAAGGCGGCGTATTATCATGCGGGACTTTTGCCACAAGCGCGGGAGCTGATTCAGCGCCAGTTCATGCAAGACCAGTTGCAAGTGATCTGTGCGACGAGCGCTTTTGGGATGGGGATCGACAAACCTGATATCCGGTTGGTGCTGTATACGCACGTCCCAGAATCGTTGGCAGCGTATTCACAAGGGATCGGTCGAGCTGGTCGCGATGGCCAACCGAGCGTCTCGGCAGTTTTAGTCGCGCCTGGTGACATGCAGCGGGCGGCGCAATTTGCAGCGGCGCTACCAGACCAAACCTTGATCCAAACCGTGTATGCGCATCCTGAGGCGTATCAAGAGATGGAAGACCCGCAGATCGCGCTGGTGAGTGCTTATCATCGCGCGGGGTTTGCTCAAGCCGCCGTCGAAGCGCAACTTGCCACCAGACGTCAGGACAAGCAAGCCCACCAAGCGGCGATGGCCGACTTTTTGAGTGCCAGTGGCTGTCGGCGCCAATTGTGGCTCCAATATTTTGACAGCCCGATTAAACCCCATACCGATCACTGTTGCGGCCCGGTGACGCCGACAGTATTGGCGCATTTACCGCACGCAACGGCTGCTGAAGCGCCCGTTGAAGACTGGCGTGCCGCCTTTAAGCAGTTATTTAACCAACTCTAAAGCCTTTTCGCGCACAGGTATGATACAATAATGCCAGTATGTGAGGGGGGATCGGTTTGCGTAAGAAAACCACCAAGAAAGAGGAATCTGTCGGCAACGACGCTTCCGACCAAACCAAACCTTGGAATAAGCAATTCGAAGACGATCGAGATGATTCTGGGAACCTGTCGCGGGTCGCAACGCGAAAAAAGAAGCGGGGCACCTCGCTGTTGTCTTGGTTCGTCTGGATCGCGTTGGCACTAGTGATTATTGTGCCGGTGGCTTACGAGGCCATCCACAGTAATTCAAACTCGGACAGCGGGTATACCAACGACAAGATCACGGTGACCACGTCGAGTAAGAAAAAAGCGGCTAGCAGCAGTGTTGCGGCTAGCAAAAAACGGGCCAGCGAGAAGAAGCGCGCCAAGGCCAGCAGTCAGTCTGTCGCAAAGAAGAGTGCCAAGGCTTCCAGCAGCCAAGCCGTCGCAAACAGTCAAGCTGAAGCAGACAAAGCTAAAGCTGCCAGCCAAAGCAAGGCGGTTGCAGACAGTCAGGCGGTTGCCGCTAGTCAGGCTGCCGCCTCGAGCCAAGCCGCTGCTTCTAGCCAAGCGGCAGCATCGAGTCGGGCAGCGTCAAGCTCGAGTAGCACCGCAACAGGGTCGTATACCGTCAAGGCCGGTGATAATCTCTACCGGATCGCGGTCAATCACGGGATGACTTTAAGTGAGCTGTTACAGATGAACGGGATGGCATCTGGTGCCAGCATTTCGGCTGGTCAGACCTTAAAAGTGAAGTAACCGCAGTTGAGTCGGCGACGACTCAATTTTTGTGAGGAAAAAGGAGTTCACGCGTAACATGCAAATTGCGATCGATGGCCCAGCTGGGTCAGGGAAAAGTACCATCGCCAAATTGGTGGCTAACAAGTTGGGGTTCATTTACTGTGATACAGGGGCGATGTATCGCACCGCGACGGTGATGGCGTTGCGTCTAGGCTTGGCACTGGGGGATGAGGCGGCGATCATGGCGCACCTCAAGGATCTGGCGATTACGTTCAAGCCCACCCCAGATGGCCAACAAGTGTTCATGGACGGCGAAGACGTGACCTTAGCGATCCGCGAACCGGAAACCACGAACAACGTGTCTCAAGTTTCGGCGTTACCCGCCGTTCGCGAAGAAATGGTGCGGCGCCAACGTGAAATCGCTGCCACTAGCGACATCGTGATGGACGGCCGCGATATCGGCACCACCGTTTTACCCGATGCGGAAGTCAAAATTTTCATGATTGCATCGGTTGCAGCCCGCGCGCAACGCCGCCACAAAGAAAATGTCGCTAAAGGGATCATGACACCCGTGACAACACTGGAAGAAGAAATTGCGACACGCGACCATAAAGACTCGACGCGATCCGTGTCACCACTGAAGAAAGCGGCTGACGCGATCGAAATTGATAGCACGCAAATGACCATCGATGAAGAGGTCGCTGAGATCTTGAAACTAGTGGCGGCGAAAGTTCAATGATTTTCAACAAAGTGTTGGTATTTTTCTGGGAGATTAGGTACAATAGAGTCTGTATGACAGTCGTATAGGAGGATTTTTTGGCATGAGTGAAAACAACGTAAACGAAAACGCCCAAACGATGGCGGACGCTTTAAACAGCGTCGAAACCGTTCATATCGGTGACACCGTGAAGGGTGAAGTTTTAGCCGTTGAGGATAAGCAACTGATCGTCGGTATTGAAGGCACCGGTGTTGAAGGTGTCGTTCCTCTGAAAGAATTATCTACTCAGCCAATCGATGATATTCGTTCGGTTGCTAAAGTCGGCGACGAGATCGACCTGGTGGTCATCTCCACGATTGGTAAAGATAAAGAAAACGGTCAGTACCTGCTTTCCAAGCGTCGCCTGGAAGCCCAAAAAGTTTGGAAAGAAATCCAAGCTAAGTTTGATGCTGGCGAAACCATCACGGCACCAGTGACCTCTGTGGTCAAAGGTGGCTTGGTCGTTAACGCTGGCGTCCGTGGCTTCGTTCCGGCATCAATGGTTGAAGACCATTTCGTTGAAGACCTGAACCAGTACAAGGGTCAAGAACTTGAATTTAAGATCGTTGAGATCGAACCAAGCGACAACCGCTTGATTCTTTCTCACCGTGCGATCGTTGAAGCTTCCAAGGCTGAAGCCCGCAAGGAAATCTTCGGCAAGTTGCAAGCTGGTGATGTTGTCGAAGGTAAGGTTGCCCGTTTGACCAACTTCGGTGCCTTCGTTGACCTTGGCGGCGTGGATGGTTTGGTTCACGTTTCTGAAATTGCCTTTGATCACGTGGACAAGCCGTCTGACGTGCTCAAGGTCGGCCAAGACGTTAAAGTCAAGGTATTGGCCGTTGACGAAGACCGTGACCGCATCTCCTTGTCCATCAAGGCAACCTTGCCACAACCTTGGGACAACATCGAAAGCGAAGCGCCAGCCGGTGCTGTGCTTGATGGGACCGTTCGCCGCTTGACCAGCTTCGGCGCCTTCGTCGAAGTCTTCCCAGGGGTTGAAGGTCTGGTGCACATTTCTCAAATCTCCCACGAACACATTGCGACACCTCAAGATGTGTTGACGGAAGGTCAAGAAATCAAGGTCAAGGTGCTGTCCGTTGATCCAGACGCGCACCGTTTGGCTTTGTCCATCAAGGCACTTCAAGAAGCGCCTGAAGGGGCACAACAAGAAAACAACAGCCAACCACGTAACAACAACCGTGGTGGCGACCGTCCTAAGCGCAACAACCGTCGTGAAGAACGCACATCGATTCCTGCTGAATACCAACAGGACGATTCCGGCTTCTCCTTAGGCGATATGCTCGGCGATGCGCTCAAGGATTTCGGTAAAGACGACAAGTAAATTTAACGTCGCTGATCCAGTTGAGACAGAATTGTTTTAGCTGATCACACAGGTGCCTCTGTTGCACGATTCGGCTTTTGGGATCGTGTGGCAGAGGTGTTTGTATGTTTGGCGTATTAGCGCTTTGACAGCGCGTCAGCGAGGGCCGCAGTAAGTGAAGTGGCCCGGTAACACAGATAAGGATGTGAACAGATGGTACTACCAACGTTAGCAATCGTCGGCCGGCCGAATGTCGGCAAGTCCACGATTTTCAACCGCATCATTGGGGAGCGGATCTCCATCGTTGAAGATACTCCAGGCGTCACCCGCGACCGGATCTATGCCAAAGGGGAATGGTTAGGCAAGGAGTTTGCCTTGATCGATACCGGTGGGATCGACCTAGGCGATGAGCCGTTCTTGTCGCAGATCACCCAACAAGCCGAGATTGCGATCGAAGAAGCGGATGTGATCCTGTTTTTGACTAGTGTCGAGGCGGGGATCACGGACGCAGATGAAAAAGTGGCGCAGATCTTGTATCGGGCGGATAAGCCCGTGGTTTTGGCGGTCAATAAAGTCGATAACCCGGAACGGCGCAACGAGATCTATGATTTTTATTCCTTAGGCTTCGGCGAGCCCTATCCACTGTCCGGGACGCATGGCATCGGCTTAGGCGATGCACTGGATGCGGTGTTTGCGGCTTTTCCTAAAGAAGGGGCAGCGCCTGAAGATGATAGCATCAAGTTTTCTTTCATCGGCCGACCGAACGTCGGCAAGTCCAGCTTAGTCAACGCGATCCTTGGCGAAGAGCGGGTGATCGTCTCGGCGATCGAAGGGACGACTCGCGATGCGATCGATACCAAGTTCGAAAGTGGTGGGCAAGAATTCACCATGATCGATACGGCGGGGATCCGTAAGCGTGGTAAGGTCTACGAAAACACCGAAAAGTATGCGGTAATGCGGGCCTTGCGGGCGATCGACCGCTCCGATGTGGTGTTGGTCGTCTTAAACGCCGAAGAAGGCATCCGCGAACAGGATAAGAAGGTTGCGGGCTATGCGCATGAGGCCGGTCGTGGGATCATCATCGTGGTCAATAAGTGGGATACCCTGACCAACAAAGATAACCACACGATGCAGGAATTTGAGCAGCACATCCGCGATGAATTCCAGTACCTGGACTACGCGCCGATCGTTTTCGTCTCTGCGAAAACGAAACAACGCCTTAAGAACCTGCCCCAGATGATCATCAATGTTTCTGAAAATCAGAATCGCCGGATCCAAAGTGCGGTGTTGAACGATGTCTTGATGGATGCTTTGGCCGTGACGCCGACGCCAACGATCAATGGCAAGCGGCTGCGGATTTACTACATGACCCAGGTAGCCGTTAAACCACCAACCTTCGTGGTTTTCGTCAATGATCCAGACTTGCTGCACTTCTCCTATCAGCGTTTTCTCATTAACCAATTGCGGCAAACGTTTGACTTTGACGGGACGCCGATCCACCTGATCGCGCGCAGCCGCAAATAGGATAGGGACGCCTTCGGGAGCCCGAAAATCATTTTTTCAAAGTTGTTTTTTCACCAGTTGCGTAAAAAACGTCAGAAACTGGAAAAAACCTTGCTACACCGGCGTTGGTGTGCTATCTTTAAGCATGAAATAGTGATACGGTTTTATCATTGTTTCCTCATCCTGTGAGGTCACTCACAGTTGGGACCGTTTAGATGTGCGACATCTAAATCTATATGGAGGTGAAATTGCTCATGGCAAACAAAGCTGAATTGATCGAAAGCGTTGTGGAAAAGACTGGCTTGACCAAGAAAGACGCAACCGCAGCCGTTGACGCTGTCTTCGGTTCGATCCAAGATTCCTTGGCCGCAGGTGCTAAGGTTCAACTGATCGGTTTCGGTAACTTCGAAGTGCGCGAACGCGCCGCTCGTAAGGGCCGCAACCCACAAACGGGTGCAGAGATCGAAATCCCTGCATCTAAGGTACCAGCATTCAAGCCTGGTAAGGCACTCAAGGACGCTGTTAAGTAGTCTCCTGAGGCAATGATACACAGAATTGGCTGAGCCCTTTGGGACTCGGCCTTTCTTTTTGCCAGTGGGCCTGATCGGGCCCGTGCGCGGTGAAAGCGGAGGATGAGATGAGTTATTCCAAAGAGATGCTAGACGCCCTAGAACGTGGCGATATGGCAGATGCCAAGGCCTTTTTCAAAGACGTATTAGCGCATGATGACGATGAGACGAAATATAACCTAGCTGAGGAATTATACGCCTTGGGCTTCACGGGCCAGGCGCAGCGCTTGTACCAGGAACTGCTGGGCAAATACCCGGATCAAGACGATATCAAAACGGTCTTGGCCGACATTGCGGTTTCTAACGGGGATGCAGACAAGGCGCTGGGGTATTTAGCCCAAGTTGCCCCAGATAGCGACGCTTACGTTCAGGCGCTGATGACGAGCGCCGATGTGTACCAGACGCAAGGCTTGTATGAAGTCAGCGAGCAAAAGTTGCTGGAGGCGCGGCGCTTGGCCCCAGATGAGCCCGTGATCACGTTTGCGCTCGGGGAGCTGTATTTTGACTGGGGCAAAGACGACCAAGCGGCCTTGGCGTATGCGGACTTGCTCCGGGATGATGTGACGGAAATGGCCGGCGTCTCGGTACAATCGCGCTACGCGGCGACTTTAGCCAATATGGGCCAGTACGAAGACGCGGTGGCCGTGTATGAAGAACTCGGTGACACGCTAGACGTCAATGCTGCCTTCACCTTAGGCGGCTTGTACGCGCAGCTAGAAGATTACCCCAAGGCGATTGAAACCTTGCAGCGCGTCATCACGGAAGATGACAGCTATGCCAACGCCTATTTGCCGCTGGCTCAGGCCCAAGAGGCTGATCATCAAGAGGAAGCGGCTTTGACGACGGTGCAAGCCGGGTTGCAAGTTGACGATACGAACCCTGAATTGTACGCCTTGGGCGCCGAACTGGCGCTGAAGGAAGCGGATCAGGAACTCGCGCGTACTTACTTGCAAAAGGCGCGGGCATTAGATCCTGAGAATCAAACCGTGATGTTGGCGTGGTCGAACCTGTTGTTAGCTGAAGGAGCGGATGAGGATAACGTTGCCTTCTTAGAGGCCATCGATAAGTCAGGTGACATCGATCCGCAGATCTATTGGAATCTGGCGAAGAGCTATGATCGGCTCGATGATGTTGACAAGGCCCGGGAGAATTACCTGCTGGCGTTTGGGCGCTTCCAGGATTCCAAGGATTTCTTGTTGGATATCATCGACTTCTTCCAATCCACCGCGGCCTTGCCAGAGTTGAAGGCGGCGTTGACCCGGTATCTGGCGCTGGTGCCAGACGACGCGGCTATGCAGGCGCGGTTGGATGAGTTGAACGCAGAAGACTAGTCAACTTGCACCTAAGTCAAAACGCCTTGTGGGCCTGAAGTGGCTGACAAGGCGTTTTTTTGCAGTGCGCCAGCGGGGACGTGATCTGTTTTGTGCTGAGTGGCTAGATTTGCTATGATAAATAGGATTGTGAGGGAATAACATGCAAATCGATTTAACACATCCAGACTTTCAAGCGGCGATCCCAATTTTGCAACAGATTGAAGCCGCCGGTTTTGAGGCGTACTTCGTTGGTGGTAGTGTGCGCGATGCGTTGTTGGGCTTGCCGATCCACGACGTTGATATCGCCAGCTCGGCGTATCCTGAAGAGATCAAGCAGATCTTTCGTAAAACTGTCGATACAGGCATTCAACATGGCACGGTGATGGTGCTGGACCATGGTGTCGGCTATGAGGTGACCACTTTTCGGACGGAGTCGACCTATCAAGATTACCGCCGGCCAGATCAGGTGACTTTTGTGCGGTCGTTGGCCGAAGATCTCAAGCGGCGTGATTTTACGGTCAATGCCTTGGCGGCGCGCCATGATGGCACCGTGGTCGACTTGTTCGATGGCCTAGGCGACCTCGCAGCCAAGCGCCTGCGGGCAGTAGGTGACCCGCACGAGCGCTTCCACGAAGATGCCTTGCGGATGATGCGCGCGGTGCGCTTCCAAAGCCAGCTCGGGTTTACCGTGGCGCCTGAGACCCAAGCGGCGATCGCGGAAAATGCGGCCTTGTTGGCACACATCTCAGTGGAGCGTGTCGCCAGTGAATTCACGCGTCTGCTTGTCGGCAACCAGCGCCGGGCGGGGTTGGCGACGTTCGTGGCTACTGGATTGTACCGCTATGTGCCGTTGATGGCGGCTAAGCAAAAGGAATTGGTGGCGTTGCAACAGCTGCCAGACACGCCGATCGCAGATCCCGCGGTGGCGTGGACGCTGGTGTGCCAGTGCCTGCAGTTGGCGGTGCCGCAAACGATGAAGGCGTGGAAGCAGGCAAATCAACTGAGTCACTTGGTACAAGCGGCGGTTGCCTTGTTGCCGCAATTGGCGGCACCGACACCATGGGCGCTGTATACGGCCGGTGAAGCAGCGGTGACGGTGGCGACCACGGCCCAAACGTACTTACAACCAGATTTTGCGCCGGCACCGGTGCAAGCCGCTTATGCCGCGCTACCGCTTCATCACCACCAAGAACTGGCGCTCAACGGGCGGGATTTGATGGCGCAAGGCTGGCGGCCGGGGCCAAAAATCGGCCAAACCTTGCACCAGCTGGAAAAGGCGGTGGTGGCGGGTGAGGTGGCCAATACACCAGAATCCCTTTTAGCGGCCGCAATGGTAAAATAAGTGTGTTAGAATAGTCATGTAAGCACATTCAGAGAGGATGAGTGAGATGACGGAACACGCTTTTGAACAATTGGTCTTCCATTTTCGCAATGGCGACGAGTGGACGGTATCGCATAAAGAGTTGGCCGATGTGTGGGTCAGCCGCGTGACGACGAGTTATGGGCGGATCAACGGTGGGAAGATCCAAGAAATCCATCCTTGCAAGAGCTTCAAGGTGGAGATCTTGCCGGAAGCGGACCACGTGAAGTCGACCGATATCAATACCGGGTCTTTGGAGTTGGGGATGTTCGGCCGCGCGACCAAGTATCAAGATATCGAGAAGATGGACTTGATCTATGACGCCGCGGCGGACAACGCGATCCAGATCTACTTCCCCTTCAAACAAAAAGACCCCAGCGGCCTCGACAATGCCTATCAAACCAGCAAGGTCAGCACCAAAGACGGTCATTTGTACATCGTGATCGACGAGACACATACGGTTGATGATGATTATCCACAGATCTAAACCTAATTTCGGCCCGAAAAAGTGGCGCGAAGTGATGGTGGCGACACGGCTCATTCAATAAACGCCTTGGACAGCCAAAAGGCGGCGCCTGTGCACCCTAAATTCGGGTTGCACAGGCGCCGCTTTTTGGACTTTGGGCGAAAGCCGCTTGATGGCTCAGCCGTGCTTTTTTTGTTATGATAGACCCAGACTGACAAAAGGATCGGGATAACATGCAAACTTTGATGGCAAGCGGCGTAAGCAAGGCTTACGGCGACAAGCAACTTTTTAAAGGGATCGATTTTTTGATCAACGCCGGGGACCGTATCGGCTTGATCGGGGTCAACGGCACCGGTAAATCGACGTTGTTGAACGGTTTGGCAGACGTCGAGCCATTCGATCAAGGGGAGGTGACCACGCCGAAGAACTACCGGATCGCCTACCTCGCGCAGCGCCCAGCCCTGGCGTTGGACAAGCGCATCATGGACGCGGTGTATGGTGGTGACGGCCCAGTATTTGCGGCCTTGCGTCAATATCAAAAGGCGCTGGCGGCCTACACCCAGGCGCCGTTAGACGAAGCGGCTCAAGACGCGTATACCAAGGCCGACGCGAAAATGACCCAGCTGGACGGCTGGTCGGTGGATACGGACATCAAGACCATTTTGACCCAGTTGCACTTGAACGACCTCGACCGGACGATCGGTAGCTTGTCCGGCGGCCAGCAGAAGCGGGTAGGCTTGGCGCAAGTCTTGATCGAGTCGCCAGACTTGCTGATTTTAGACGAGCCGACTAACCACCTGGATTTCGACTCAATCGCTTGGCTCGAGCAGACGCTAAGCAAGTATAAAGGCGCCTTGTTGGTCGTTACCCATGACCGGTACTTCTTGGACCGCGTCGCCAACAGTATTTGGGAGTTGGATCACGGCCAACTGTACCGCTACGCCGGCAACTATGAAGCTTATGTCCAGCAAAAAGCGGAACAAGTGGCGCGCGATAGTGCCGCGACGCATAAGCAACAGCAGCTGTACCAACAAGAACTGGCATGGATGCACGCCGGGGCACAGGCCCGCTCGACCAAACAACAAGCCCGGATCAACCGCTTCAACGACCTGAAAGCGGACATGGCGGCCCAGCCGAGTGCGACTGGCCAAGTGGAGATGCAGGTGGCGGCGACGCGGCTGGGCAAGAAGGTGATCACCTTCAAAGACGCGGCGCTACGCCTGGGGGACCACCAGATCCTCCAAGATTTCTCCTGGCTGGTCCAACCCGGCCAGCGCATCGGCATCACGGGTGAAAATGGCGCCGGCAAGTCGACGCTTTTGAACGTGATCGCTGGGCGCTTGCTATTAGACAGCGGGGTGCTCGAAATCGGCGAAACCGTGAAGTTGGGGTATTACACCCAGCTGTCTCAGGAATTGGACGATTCCAAGCGGGTGATCGCCTACCTACAAGCGGTGGGGGAAGGGCTCGTGACCAACACCGGCGAGCACATCAGCGTGACGCAGTTGTTGGAGCAGTTCCTGTTTCCCCGCAGCATGCACGGCGAGCTGATTGGCCGCCTGTCTGGTGGGGAGAAGCGCCGGCTGTACTTGCTCAAGATCTTGATGGAACAGCCGAACGTCTTGTTACTCGATGAGCCGACCAACGACTTGGATGTGGCGACGTTAACGGTGCTGGAAGATTACCTGGAGCATTTTCCAGGCACCGTGATCACGGTCAGCCATGACCGGTATTTCTTGGATAAAGTGGCGGATCAACTGCTGATCTTCCAAGGTCAGGCCGTGATCGAGCGCTATGTCGGGGCCTTCACGGACTACCTGCAAAAAGCGGCGCAGGCCACGGCGACTCCGAGCAAGCCCGTCGCCAAGCCGGTTGCGCCAAAAGCGCCGGCGGCACCGAAGGTCAAAACCAAATTGACCTATGCGGAAGGCATGGAACATGATAAGCTACAAACACAGATGGATGCCATCGACGACCAGATCACAGGCTTGAAGGCCGAAATGGCGCAAGTTTCTGGCGAAGATTACGTCCGCTTAGGGGACTTACAAGCCCAGATCGACACCCTCAACGCCCAACTCGACCAGATGTTTGATCGGTTTGCTGAGTTGGACGAATACGTCAATTAAAAAAGGAGTTGCGCCAATGTTAGAGCAACCGTATTTAGATCTCTTGCAGCAGATCCTGACTGAAGGTGATTTTAAGGGAGACCGGACAGGTACCGGGACGTATAGCCATTTTGGGGCGCAGTTGCGCTTCGATTTGCAACAAGGCTTCCCGTTGTTGACCACCAAGAAAGTACCGTTTGGTTTGATCAAAAGTGAGCTGTTATGGTTTTTGCACGGCGATACCAACATCCAGTTCTTGCTCCAGCACAACAACCATATTTGGGACGAGTGGGCCTTCGAACGCTGGGTCGCCTCTGCAGACTATCAAGGGCCAGATATGCACGACTTCGGTCAGCGGCGTCTAGCCGATCCTGAGTTTGCGCAAGTGTACCAGCGGGAAATGGCGGCGTTTGATCAGCGAATCTTAGCCGATGACGCGTTTGCCGCCCAGTACGGGGACTTGGGGAATGTTTATGGCAGTCAATGGCGCGCTTGGCGGACGTCTCGCGGCGACACGATCGATCAGCTTGGCGATGTGATCGCGGCGATCAAGGCGACCCCGAATTCACGGCGGCTGATCGTCAGCGCCTGGAATCCCGAAGATGTGCCGAGCATGGCTTTGCCGCCGTGCCACACCTTGTTCCAGTTTTACGTCAATGACGGGCGCTTGTCCTTGCAACTTTATCAACGTTCTGCAGACATGTTCCTAGGGGTGCCGTTCAACATTGCCTCGTATGCGTTGTTGACGCACTTGATCGCCCATGAAGTGGGCTTGCAAGTCGGCGAGTTTGTGCACACTTTCGGGGATGCGCATATCTACACCAACCATGTCACCCAGGTGAAAGAACAGCTCACCCGCACGCCGCGGCAAGCGCCACAGCTGTGGCTCAACCCGGACAAGCACTCGGTGTTTGACTTTGACATGACGGACATCAAAATGGTCAACTACGACCCGTACCCAGCCATCAAAGCACCGGTAGCCGTCTAGAGCGCGAGCCATCACGGGTTTAGGCGAGCAGATAAGGTGGCGTGCCAGGGTGCGGCGCAGCCGTGCACAGGTGCGACGACTTATCAGCCTCGCCGTAGTGATGTGGAGCGCGTTTCAAGCAGAGCGTGAGTCACCACGGGCCTAGGCGAGTGGACAAGGCAGCGTGGTGCTGTACGGCGACAGCCGTGCAGTGACGCGATGACTTATCAGCCTTGCCGTAGTGATGTGGAGCGCGTTTCAACTAGAGCGTGAGCCACTACGGGCTTAGGCGAGTGGACAAGGCAGCGTGGTGCTGTACGGCGATAGCCGTGCAGTGACGCGCTGCCTTGTGCGCCTCGCCGTAGTGGTGGGGAGCGCGTTTAAATTCAAGGGGGAACAGTTTAGTGATCGCATTTTTATGGGCCCAAGCGGCTAACGGCGTGATCGGCAAGGAAGGGCGCTTGCCGTGGCATTTGCCAGATGATCTCGCCTTTTTCAAGCAACAGACCCTCGGACAATTAACGGTGATGGGGCGCAAGACCTACCTCGGCCTGCCGAAGCGGCCGTTGCCGGGGCGCACCAACGTGATCTTGACGCATGACCCAACGTTCTCTGCGCCAGGTGCCATCGTGGTGCATTCGCTTGCGGAGTTGCAGGCGTTGGCCGCGGCGCATCCGGAGCAAGATGTGCTCATTACTGGCGGGGCGCAGGTCTTCGCCAGCTTAGCCGCGTTACCCGACACGTTGTTAGTGACGCGCTTGGCCGGTGAGTTTGCCGGAGACGTCACCATGGGCGACTTGCCTTGGGAAGACTTCGAATTAGTCGCTAGCCGTGAAGTCGTGATGCCGGACCCACGGCTGACGCATACGTTTGAGAAATGGCAACGCCGTTCAGCAAAACTGAGCTAGGCGCCTCAAAAAGAGCGGTCCCTTATTACCCATTTTGGGTGATCAAGGGACCGCTCTTTGCGTTGACGCTTTAGACGAAGAGGTAAATCGAGGCGTACATGCAGGCACTGCCGAGCATCACGAAGAGGTGCCACACCACGTGGATGTAGGGGATCTGCTTTTGCGAATACAAGACGGCGCCGAAGGTATAGGCGATGCCGCCGCCGACTAGCAACCAGAAGCCAGCGGGGCCGAGGTGCTGCCACAAAGGCTGGATACCAATCAAGCACAGCCAGCCTAACAAGACGTAGATGCCGGTTTCGACTAGGCGCCACTTGCCGATGAAGAAGCACTTGTAACCGATACCGGCCAGGCACAGTGCCCAAATGCCGATCAACAAGCCCCAACCGAGTGCGCCGCCAATGGCTACCAGGCAATATGGGAGATAAGAGCCAGCAATCAAAATGAAGACGCCGGAGTGATCGAGCACTTGCAACACGTGGCGCGCCTTGGTGAAGTAAAAGCTGTGGTACGCCGTCGATGCGGCGTACAGCAAGATCAAAGCGGCGCCGAAGCCGATGAAGCTCGCCAGGCGGGTCGGATCGCCTTGGCCTTTGACGGCCAGCGCGATCGTGCCGATCAAAGACATGCCTAAGCCGATGGCATGGGTGGTGGCGCTCAGGCTTTCATTCGTAAAAGTGTAGTAAGGGGATTTAGATAGTTGCATCGTGATGACCTCCGTATTTACCGGTTATGTGTTTCGCTGTTTACGAACTCATCATAGCATGATAAAATGGCGAAGACAACTTAATCTAGTTACTAAAACTAGATGACCCTATGCTGACAAGGCAGCGGGTCTTTGTTATACTAAATTAGTGTCTAACGTAACCTATAGGAAAGTGTGGCCGAGACATGGCAAAAATCAAACTCGTGACAGATTCATCGATTCAACTCACCCCAGAGGAGATCGCTAAGTACGATATTCGTGTGGTCCCGTTGACCATCATGATCGACAGCACCGTATATATCGATGGTGAGACGATTTCCCGAACGGAATTTATGGACAAGATGGCGGCCTCTTCTGCATTGCCGAAGACCTCGCAGCCGGCGCCGGGCACGTTTTTAGACGTGTATAACGAGCTGACGGCAGATGGCAGTCAAGTCTTGTCTGTGCATATGTTGCAGGCGATCAGTGGCACCGTCAATTCGGCGCGCCAAGCCGCCGAGTTATGCCAAGGGGACGTGACGGTGATTGATTCTGACTTCACCGACCGCGCCATGAGTTTTCAAGTCCTCGAAGCCGCACGCTTGATCAACGACGGGGCCGATATGGCCACGGTGCTCGAGCACATGAACAAGGTCAAAGCTAACACCACCTTGGTGATGGGGGTCTCGACCTTGGACAACTTGGTCAAAGGCGGGCGCTTGAGCCGTGCCGCCGGGGCGATTTCCACGCTGCTTAACATCAAGGTGATCCTCCAAGTCGCCGATGGGGAGTTGAAGGTGATCCAAAAAGGCCGCGGCACCAAGACGCTGCACAAGTTTGTCGATAGTTTTATCGAGAAGCTGCAGTCTTTTGAGCACTTGCATGCGGTCGGGGTGTCGTTTGCCGGCGGTGAGGCCTATGCTCAAGAAATCGCGGCCAAGATCAAAGCCGCACTACCGCAAGTGCCGTTGCTCATCCAGCCGACCGATCCAGTGATCGCGACGCACACGGGAGCCGGGGCGTTTGCGATCATGTGCTACACCGATTGAGATGAAAAGGCAGTGAGGGCAGGGGGGACCCTGTCCTTTTGTCGTTAAAAAGAGGGATGACTGTGAAACAAACGATTCGTGCGCTCCTAGTCGTGCTGGCCGTGGCTGTGGTCACGTTTGCCGGTTGGCAGGCGTTCGGCCCTAAAGTTGAAGCGACGCACCTCCAAGGGGTCGCCACTAAGGTGCGCCCGTTGAAGCTGGTCGGCGTCGGGGACTCCTTGACGCATGGGGTCGGGGATGCGACCAGCAGCGGTGGCTACGTGCCGCTGATCAAGGCGGACTTGGAAGCTAGCGGCCAATATACGGTGTCGACGGCTAACTTCGGAATCACGGGCAACACCGCCAAGCAAGTGCAACACCGGCTGGATACGCAGCCAAAACTACAACACGCCATCAAACAAGCGGACGTGATCACCTTGACCGTCGGCGGTAACGACTTGATGGCCGTGTTGCAAAAGAATTTCTTTAACATCTCCACTAAAGACGTCACAGCCGGGAATGCGCAGTTTCAAAAGCGCCTGGGGAAGCTGTTGAGCACGATGCGCCAGGAGAATCCGGAGGCGCCGATTTACGTGTTTGGGATCTATAATCCGTTTTACGTGTATTTTCCCAAGTTGACCGCCATGTCGACGAGTGTCAAGGAGTGGAACCAGGCGACGCAAGCCACACTGGCCAAGCATTCACAGGCGTATTATGTGGATATTGATTCGGTGCTGACCAAAGGTGGGACCACGGCGTCAAAAGCCGACAAGGCCAGCCTGAAGCAGGCGTTGGCGGGGGATGAAGACGCCAACCCGTTGATTTTTAGTGAAGACCATTTTCACCCGAACAATGCCGGTTACGCCCAAATGACCAAACAGCTATGGACCAAGATGGAACAAACACGCAGCGCATGGGAGCCAAAATAATGAAGCGAGTAGAAAAAAAGCAAAAGCAGCCGATCAACTGGTGGCGCTGGGCGACGTTGGTGTTGCTCGGGTTGCTGCTAGGGACGGGCATCTGGTTTACTGCCAAGGTGTTGACGCCGTATAATGATCCAACGATCGCGACGAGTGCGAAGACGACGGCTGAAGATACCGCTCAGCCGGCGTTTTCAGTGCACTTGACCAAGCGGCAGGTCAACCGGATCGTTGATTATTATCTCAATGATTACCTCAAAGACAGTGATATCAAATATAGCCTGACCGTGGGTGACCAAGCCGTTTTAGGCGGCAAGTTCAAGTTCTTCGGTTCTACGATCAAGTTCCAGTTGTTGTTCGATCCGCTGGTGCGCAGCAATGGCGACGTTGAGTTGAAGGCCAAAAAGCTCAACATCGGCAGCTTGCCGGTGCCGATCAGCTACGTCTTGAACTATGTGGGCCATTCTTACAAACTGCCTAAGTGGGTCAAGCTGAATAGCTCAAAGGAAACCGTTGTGTTAAAATTGAGCAAATTCGAGTTACAAAACAAGATGCAGATCAAAGCGACGAAAATCGACCTGCCTAATGATGCAATCGATTTTTCCGTTTATCTGCCCCAAGACTAAGGAGTGAAGATAATGGCTGAAACAGCAATTTTTGCCGGCGGGTGCTTCTGGTGCATGGTGCAACCCTTCGAGGAGCAACCCGGCATCTTGAACGTGGTGTCCGGCTACACCGGTGGCCACGTCGCCAACCCGACTTATGCGCAAGTGAGTTCGCACACCACCGGGCATACCGAAGCCGTCCAGATCACCTTCGACCCGACCGTGATCCCTTATGAACAGTTGCTTGAAGTGTATTGGCAGCAAACCGATCCGACGGACGCCATGGGCCAATTCCAAGACCGCGGCGACAACTACCGGCCGGTGATCTACGTCGCCGATGACGCTCAGAAAAAAGCGGCAGAAGCCTCCAAAGCAGCCTTAGCCGCCTCTGGGCGCTTCAAGGAACCGATCGTGACGCGAATCGAACCCGCCAAGCCATTCTATCCGGCCGAAGAAGAGCACCAAGAATTCTACAAACACAACCCGCGGCGCTACGCCATGGAACACGCCCAACGCCAAGCCTTCATAGACGAAAAGTGGCAGTAAAAAACAGAGCGGAGCAAGCCGCTTTTAGGGGTGGGGATAAGGCGACGTGGGTGCGTACCGGCAAAGCCGGTGCGTGACCGCGACGACTTATCCGCAACCCCGTTGGCTTGCGCAGCTCGACTGAGAAAACAGAGTGAAGCTGAGCGCATTTAGCGGTGTGTGTAAGGCAGCCTGGACGAGGTGCGGCGAAGCCGTGCAGCGGCCAGGATGACTTACACGCAACCGCGTTGCTCAGCGCAGCTCGACTAAGAAAACAGAGCGGAGCCAGGACGGGCTTAGGGGTGTGTATAAGGTAGTGTGACGCGTTATGGCGTCGCCATAGCGTGGCGCATTACCTTATACGCGGCCCCGTTGTCCTGGTGTAGCTCGACTAAAAAAAAGAGCGTAGTCGCACGATTTTAGGCATGTGGCTAAGGCGGCCTGGGTGCGTCGCGGCACGCGGCGTGACCGGGACGACTTAGACGCGATGCCGTTGTGCGGCGCAGCTCGACTAGGAAGCCGGCTTCATCTTCAGTGCTACCCCAACAAGAAAGGATCGATGGCATGCGCCAGACGTTTTATCAATATTTGATGACTTTACGAAATCCCAACGATCATACCGAGATCGCTGATTTTGCCCAGAACGCGTTTTTAGATCACAGTTTTCCCAAGCAGGAAAGTGATTTTGACCGGCTGAGCGAATACTTGGAGCTCAATGGCAATTACCTGCCGAGCATGAGTGTGTTCGACGACGCTTACCGCGAGTACCAGGCACGCGAACGGATCGAAGGTGACACGATTGGCTAATAAACGGCCACATCTGCAAGTACCGGCTTGGTTACTGGCGGTCGGGATGAGCGCGACCTTGATCGGTGGTGGCGTGATCGGCTACATGACCCATTCTGTCACCGAGTCAACCACGACGAGCACCGCGAACCTGCCGGAAGGGTTCGACAAGGTGCTCCAAACATACGCCACGATCCAAACGGGTTACTACAAGAAAACCACCAGCAAGCAACTGACCGCCGGTGCGATCAGTGGCATGCTCGACAGTTTGAAGGACCCGTATTCGACGTACCTCGCCAATGATTCCAAGAGCTCGCTGGACTCGACGCTGAGCGCTTCTTTTGGTGGTATTGGCGCGACGGTTCAGCAAACCAGCAATAAGCTGACGATCGAAAGCATTTTGCCTGACACCCCGGCGAAAAAGGCCGGGTTAAAAGTCGGCGACCAGCTGTTGTCGGTCAATGGTAAATCGGTGGAAAAAGCCGACGTGACGACTGCGGTGACCAAGATCCGCGGGAAGATCGGCACCAGCGTCAAGGTGACGGTCAAGCGCAACAGCGCGACGCAAACCTTCACCATGACCCGGGCCAAGATCACGACGGATACCGCGGTTGGAACGTTGGATAAAACCAACAAGCATGTCGGCGTGATCACCATGGCCACCTTCTCAGAGCCGACCGCCAAGCAATTCAAGCAGGCAGTCAAGAAGCTGCGCAAGCAAGGCGCCACCAGCTTCGTGCTCGACTTGCGCGGCAATCCTGGGGGGATGCTCGACCAGGCCTTGAAGATCGCCTCGATGTGCCTCAAAAATGGGCAAACGATCGTGAAGGTCCAAGACCGCAACGGCAACACCCAAAATTATCAGGCCGGTAAGAAGTACGATGACGGCTTTAAGGTCACCGAACCGCTGGCGGTGGTGATCGACGGCGACTCGGCTTCGGCCAGTGAAATCTTGGCGGCGGCCTTGAACGAAAACCGGAACAGCCCACTGGTCGGGGCACAAAGCTACGGCAAAGGCACGGTGCAAAGCGTGATGCCAATCAGCAAGACCGCTGAAGTCAAGCTGACCGTGGCCAAGTGGTTGACGCCTAAGGGCCACTGGATCAACAAGAAGGGGCTGACGCCGACGACCAAAGTCGCTGACCCAGCCTACATGACCATCAAGGCGATCGCGGCCAAGTCCTTGAAGTTAGGGGACGAAAGCGGCGACGTCAAGTCCTTGCAACAGCTGCTCAAGGCAGTCGGGCAAGACCCAGGGACCATCAATGGCTACTATGGGCCGACCACGCAAACCGCGGTCACGGCCTTCCAAAAGGCGAACCAGCTAACGGCTAACGGCACGGCGGACCAAAAAACGCTGGCGGCCTTGGTTGCCAAGCTCGTCGCCCAGTACCAAGATCAAGATCCACAGCTACAAGCCGCGGTGAAAGCCGCTGCAAAATAAATTATGTCAAAGAAGTGGGCAGGCCGAAACGGCAGGCCCATTTTTTTGGCTAGACCACTGTGCTTTTTCCGGCGATGCTGACGTGACAAGTCGGCGGCGATTGCGTATGATAAGAATAGTTGCAATCGCTTTTGACCGAATGAAAAGGAGACTTGTCCATGTCGATCACGTCTGAGATCCGCCCAGGCGCCAACCGCTACATCAACCATACCGGGGCGTTAGCCGAACTACCGGAATTGTTGGCGCCGTTTACCCAGCCGATCATCGTTACCGGTGAGCGGTCCTACGCCGCTTTTTCCCAGTTTGCCCCGCAGTTAGACTTGCCGGTATACCGCTACGACGGCAGCGCCTCTGATGAAGACGCGGCGCGCATCGCCCAAGAAGCGCCAGACGCGGATGTCGTGCTGGCGATTGGTGGCGGCAGAGTGCTGGATACCGCTAAGGTGACCGCGGAGCTGTTGCACGCCCCGCTGATCGCCGTGCCGACCTTGGCGTCAAATTGCGCCCCATACACGCCAGTTGGCGCGATCTACCACCCCGACCACCGCTTCAAGCGGGTCGCGTATTTCACGCAGGCGCCGTACGCAACGGTGGTTGACTGGCAACTGATTTTAACCACGCCGCGGGACTATTTTATCGCCGGGATCGGGGATACCTTGGCCAAGTGGTACGAGTTGGCGGGGCTGACGCATGGCCGTGAAGGGTCTCTGCCGGTGTTCACCCGGGTAGCCAAGGCGATCGCGCAAGAACTGCTGACAACGCTGCAAAATTACGCGCCGGCGGCTTTAGACGCCTTGGCGAGTGGCACGGTGACGCCGGCGTTCACCGCGGTGGCGGATGCGATCATCGGCGTGGCCGGGACCACCGGCGGTTTCGGGGTCGCAGACGGGCGGCAAGCCGGTGCCCATGCGGTGCATAACGGCTTGACCCACATCCCCGAGACCCACGCGATCCTGCACGGCAGCAAGGTCGCCTATGGGATTTTAGTCCAGCTGGCTTACACCGGCGACGCGGTTGATCTGCGCGCGCTGTTGCCGTTTTACCAAACCATCGGCTTACCGACGAACTTGGCGGCGCTCGACATTACGACAGACGTCGAGGCGAAAATGCACACCGTCGCGGCGGCAGCGGCCAGTCCAGAAGAATCCTTCACCTTGATCGACCCGCAAGTGACCGCAGAAGGGATCGTCAAGGCGATGCAGGCGGTGGAAGCCGGCGCATAACCTCACTCGTGCCCCTTGTGCAACCAGCCCTGGTTGTGCGAGGGGCTTTTGTGTTGGCCTGAATGGGCATGGTATCCTAGGCGCCACCTTGATATGATTGAAGGAGAAAGGGGTGGCGCAGATGCAAAACTATCGACGCTTGATCGCAGTGGGCGGTGTGGGGCTCACCGCGCTGATTTTGGCATTTGGCTTGGGGCAGGCGCGCTGGGCGCAAATGCTGATCACGCTGGCCGGCGGGGTGTTGGCGCTCTTGATGTTTGGGTCCATGGTCAAAACGTTACGCGCCGGCAATTTTGGCGTGGATCTGCTGGCGATCACCGCGGTGGTGGCGACGTTGGCGGTGGGCGAATACTGGGCAGCCTTAATCGTGCTGTTGATGTTGACGGGTGGCGACGCGCTGGAAGATTACGCCAGCCACGTCGCCAACCGCGACTTGCGCCAGTTGTTGGATAACTCACCGACCACCGCGCACCGGCTGGTGCAAGGCCGCCTCGAAGATGTGGCCGTCGATGCGGTCGCAGTCGGCGACGCTGTGGTGGTCAAACCTGGCGAGTTGGTCCCAGTCGACGGCCAAGTCACCGCCGGCGTCAGCCTGGTCGACGAAGCCAGCTTGACCGGCGAATCGCGCCCGGTGGAAAAAGGGCCCGGCGCCGAGTTACTGAGCGGCACCGTCAACGGGGACGTGGCCTTGACTATGCAAGTGACCAAGCCGGCGGCAGAGAGTCAGTACCAAGGCATCGTGCGCCTAGTCAAAGAATCGGCGGCTCATCCGGCCCGCTTCGTACGGATGGCGGATCGCTATGCGGTGCCGTTCACGCTGGTTGCGTATGTGATCGCCGGGGTGGCTTGGGCGCTATCAGGCGACCCGGTGCGCTGCGCCCAGGTCTTGGTGGTGGCGAGTCCGTGTCCGCTGATCTTGGCCGCGCCGGTGGCGATGGTGTCGGGGATGAGCCGCACCAGCCGCAACGGCGTGATCGTTAAGTCAGGCACTACGATCGAAAAACTGGCCGCGGCCAAAACCGTGGCCTTTGATAAAACCGGAACGTTGACACAAGGCGTTTTAGCTGTCGCGACCGTCACCCCGGCAGGCGACGTCAGTGCGGCTGAGTTGTTGCAACTAGCGGCCAGCGCCGAGCAACATTCTGCGCACATCTTGGCGCGCTCGCTGGTGCAAGCCGCCGGCGAAGCGGACCTGTTAGCGGCTACTGGCGTCACTGAAGTCACGGGGCAAGGGGTGCAAGCCGATGTTGGCGGCCAGCGGGTGCGCGTCGGCAAGGCGGACTTCGCCCAAGCCCCGCAAGCCTTGCCAGCCACCGCGGTGTACGTCAACGTCGCCGGGACTTACGCCGGGAGCATTACCTTCACCGATCGTACGCGACCTGAAGCACGGCGCACGATCGCGGCCTTGCACGCGCTAGGGGTACAAGACGCGCTGATGATCTCGGGGGATGCGCAAGCCGTCGCCGAGGCTGTGGCGCAAGAAGTCGGGATCGACCACGTTTTTGCCAAGCAACTGCCGGCAGATAAGCTGGCGGTGTTGGCCACGATCCCGGCGGCGCGGCGGCCGGTGATCATGGTCGGGGATGGCGTCAACGATGCGCCTAGCCTCGCCACCGCCGACGTCGGCATCGCCATGGGCGCCCACGGCAGTACTGCCGCCTCGGACTCGGCCGATGCCGTGATCTTGGCCGATGACTTGACCAAAGTTGCCAGCGCCGTGGTGATCGCGCAAGACACGATGCGCGTCGCCAAAGAAGCCGTGGGTATCGGCATCGCGATTTGCACGCTGTTCATGCTGATCGCCAGCTTTGGCGTGATCCCGACCATCATCGGCGCCTTGCTGCAAGAAGTGGTCGACACCGTCACCATCGTCTATGCGCTGCGGGCGCGCACCGGGCGGCGAGACGCCACCATTACTGGGTGAATACTGGGTAGCCTTGATTCACGGGGAATCAAGGCTATTTGCTTGCGGTCAAAATGTTTGACAGCGCTTTCTCAGACGGCTATAATCCCTGATACAGTGATGAGGAGGCGTTTAGTCGCTCGCTTGCACTGGGCCCTTTTTTTCTGCGATCAGGGGACAACGGCGAAAAAAAGAGGCTGCCGCAATTGCGGCCAAGCGTCCAGCACAACGCGGTTAAAGCGGACTGTTGTGCTGGACTTCCCATACTGGAAGCCGGGACACGGCGGTTTCCTGGTCCCGCGGGCATGGTCCGAGAGCAAAACCCCGAAATTGGTGCGCCCTCAACGGTTCGCAACTGTGTCAGTTAGTCACGTCTGGCGTTGATCGGCGTCACAGCGTTCACACCGCACCTCGCGTCCAGCCAGGGCCTAACGCCCAACCAAATGCCTAAGCCGACCCGATAGGGCAACGGCCCGGCAACCGTTGGGGCTAAGCCACTGGTCCGGCGCCCAAGTGGGTGTTGGCGACTGTGCAGCGAGCGGTACCGGCGTGCACCCTCGTACCACAGCTTCCATAGGGCGTCTGTTGCAACTGTTTGCTCGCGGGTGATTCCAGTGTCATCTCCAGTTGTTCGGGACTGGGGCTACTTATTGCCTTTTTTAGGGAAAAAACGATCAGGAGGCCGAAACCGTGCGTCTGCGCGTGCTTCTACAGCAGCCTTACTCGCGGCAAGTGATCGCCAAAGCCATTGGGGTCTCCACCGCCACCTTGACCCGGTTAGCATACCGGCGGCCAGTCGCGGCCCGGACCCAGCATAAACTTGAGCAGTTCTTGGACCGCTCCCAGTCTTCGATCGGACGGCAACTGCAAAAAGCCGCCACCGAAATCGCTAACGCGCCCAAGCTTCCCCGGCGACCGCGGCGGCCTGTGTGGCACCCGGAAACCGTGCCCGCCGGGCGGGTGACGCGCCCGTTGACCGTCTTGCCGCAAGTCGTGGCGTATTACCTCGACGAGGCCTTCTTGCATGGCGGAGGCCTCTTGATCGCGGCGGTGGCGCATGCGCCAGTGTTACTCAAGCGCATGGACAGCCGCTTCTACCACGGCCATTGGCAAGAAGCCGGAACGGTATCCCCTGACACGATTCCGTATGCTGAGTTGGTGCCCGTCACGCGCGCACTGACGCGTCAACAACCAAAAGCACAGGTATTCACCTTCAATAGCTATGCCAGCGGCGACTTCTGGCGCGAATGGTACCCGTACTTGGTCGCTTGCACCTGGTTGAGTGCGCAGGCGCCGCGGCCACAGCTGACCATCTATCTGGATAGCCGCTACCCGATGATGCACGACAAGGAGCTGGCGGCAGTACAAGCATTCTTGCGCGACTTCCTCAAAGGCACCGGTCGCCGACTACAGCTACTCCCGGTACCGGCGGCCCGCAGCCTCGGCGTGCAAGCCGCCGGCGTCGCTGCCAGCGCTGCCAAGCGGCTAGATCCGCGGTTTTATGGGCAGGCCCGGCTGGCGGTGCATCCAGCTGAGGCGGTGTTGGCGGACAAGGAGGTCAAGCGGTTTCGGCTCGCGTATGCGGCGTGGGTGCGGGCGAAGCGGTAGTTGAAGAATAGTGGTGCGGCCTGGCGGGAGCTGGGCTTTTTTTGTTTGTTGGGGAAGTACTCGAGGTCGGGCGATAGGAGACTCGAGTAAAAACAGTAACAGAAAGTCAGATGAGTCTCGCGCTACTTGCATGGTGGGTACAAGCAAGACAATATACGACAGTTTGACTTCTGAACTGGAAATCGATAATCTCAAATGTGCGGTTGATGAACTTAAGGACAGAATATGGGAGCTTCATTACAATAAGCTACTTTAAGAGCTGCTGGTGCTAAAACTTTACTAGTTACCGTCTCTTAACAATCATTGACAGTCAGTGGATTGCGAAGTTGGTAGCACAGGTGTAGACGTTTAGTTTGGGAGATTCTTTTAGAGGAGTAAGAACGAATGAATCTTCTTAGCTGTAACGCTTGAGTGGGAATAAAAGGCAACATGTAAATTAAACCCGGAATGTTGATTTAACGGCATTTTCGGAAGATACAAAGGATACGATTGGCGGGGAAATTGTTACGGTCCCGCCAAAATCCCCGCCAAGTTTGGGCCGAATGAGGGCTGAGCTGGCGGGGATTTTTGAATTATTTGAGAAAGCGTTATACCTTGTGTCAAGTATGCTGTCACTGAGAAATGAGGTCATTGAATCTGATATGTTTATTTGCCGTAGTGTGAGCGACTATTTTGATGTAAAGCGTGATGCCAGCTAGTAGTTCCAAATTCTCTACGAGTTGCTCGATGATTTCAGCATAACAATCAACTGCTAAAGTGTTACTTCCAAGAACTATTTTATGAAGGAAAAAGACCGCCGCGGCGGTCTTTAAGGTATATTTAACATACGCTGACTAAATTATTTAGTCGGCTGTCATGCTGTTATTGATAATGTAGCAAGCTTTTCGGTTTTCCAGTCAACAATATCCTTAAGAATTGTCTTTTCAACTGCGCGCATGAATAATGACATTTCCTTGTAGTCTGGAGTGCCATCGCTTTTTGCGGGTAGTGATACTGTGAAGTCCAAACTTTGAGAACTTCGAAGCTTGTTGCCATAATCAAACTTACCAAGCATACGTTTTTGCATTGTTGATGCTATGAACATCATTGCGTATTTATCGATGTGGTTATCATCATTCCAGAAAGCACCAGTATCGTCGCCCATACCGTATTCATAATTTCTGTAGAATACATTGCCAAATATATCTACTGTTAAACTGTTATTAGGGAATACGCGAACGGGATTGCCAATATAGTCAGCAATTCCGTTGTTTGTAACTCCTGACATTACAAATGGTAGTGTACCCAGAACGTGATCGTCCTTTTTCAGGCGATGTCCTTGAACGATATTTTGAAAGAGGCTCTTGTATGAAAATTTAAGGTATGTTATCCCCCCCCCGTTTTGGAAATCGCTCACAGCGCCGGATTCTTCATTTGTCAGCCTATAGTCATTCAGTCCAGTATCGTTGAGGTATTTGTCGAGAGCGTTAATACGACCAGCTTCAATCGTGCCTATATAATTGTCCATCGCCTTGTAGTCAGGATTTCCTTTCTGATTAACAGGCAACTTTATTGTTAAGGCATCTGCGTCTTTTGCGTAAAAGTTACGTGAATAGTCAAAGGCGCCTGTATGTGCGGCTTTGTTAAGTGCAGATGCGACAAATATTGCAGCTCTTTGAGATAATTCTTCCGTATGGACTACCGCTACGTGATCATCGGCACCATAATTGTAACTTCGGTATTTTGCAGATCCAAACATGTCTATTGTCACTGTGTTTTGTTTGAAAATCACAACATCATTTCCAATAAATGCCGACACGCCTTGTTCTGCCTCTCCAGCTGTTACGAACGGGAGGACCCCAGGAATGCGATCGGCTGACTTAAGACGCTTTCCTCGTGTGGCGCTTCCGTACAATTTTTTTACGTTGAATGCGCCCCACCGCTCAAACGGTGTTATTGCTGTGGGGCGATCGGAAAATCCGGTTGGTGTCCTTTGAGAATCTGGGAGACTTCCCAGCTGAGATAATCACCAATCACTTTTTTGAAGTCATCTTCCTTAGGTGTAGCGTCAATCTTCTTGTTGTAGTTCCAGTCTTTTCCACTTGCAGGATCAATAGTTCCCTTGTAGTAATTATTGTTTAGTTTGAAGTAATCAGTCTTCTTAGACTTATCAAGAATAATATCAACAACTTCTTGGTAATGTCCCTTTGCGTCGTTTGAATCAAAAAGATTAACTCTGGCTTTCTTTCTGTTGGTACGTGTGTAGCCATCGTCGCGTAAGTCAAAGAAGTATACGTTGTCGTCGCTTTGATGAGGCGTTCCGACTTCGAATAAATAAATAGAGGTTTGGACATTTGCCTTAAACAAGTCACCGGGCATCTTGATGCTTGCCTTAAATCGATTATTACGTAAAATGCGTTTGTTAATTTCCGTTGCCTTACCGCTACCGGCGCTATCCTGAATGATTACGGCACCGAACCCTTTAGTTTGCTTTTGAAATGCTTTTTCAACAAAAATCATGCCATTACCTTCGGCGGAGTAGGGCGGGTTAAGTAAGAATACGTCGGCAGGGAACGGGTCTTCGTTGTATGCGTATTTACCATCATAGTTTGTAAGTGAGTTGTCGTTAACAATGTTTGATGATCCATCACCCATCAGAATCATGTTCAAAACGGCTAACATGTATACGTTAGCTAGTAATTCAACACCGAGTAGCTGACGAGTCTTAATATGTTCGATTTGCTGGCGCTGTTTTGTTAGATCGTTTGCATATTGTGTTTTAGCATCGCTAATCATCTGGTTCATCGCACTGATCAGAAAACCGCCGGAACCTAAGGCCCAGTCCCAAACGTAGCTATGCATATTCGTTTGCGTGAGACGGGCCATGAAATTAGTGACGTATCGTGGTGTCAGCACAACATCATTAGCGCCCCCGTCCGGTACGTCAACCCAAGCGTTCATCACATTAAATAGTTTACCCGTGAAGTCATTAGTACCGGTGATATCATAAATTGGGATAAGTCTGTCGTAAACTTCTTGATAAATAGATTTGATTGGCGTTTGGGTTTCAGTATTAGATCTTTGGTTCAAATTGTTATCGACAAAATTTGTCCGCAACAGATTAAGAATTCGGGATTGCTTCTCTTCGGGTAAGTTGCGCTCTTTAAGAAAGTTCTTAATCTTGTTGACAATTTTTTCGCCGTCTGTGTTTCCTTCTTCAGTGGAACCTTTAAGCTCGCTAGGGGAAAGACGGGCAACACGCCAATTACCGTTAGCATCTTTGACCCCAACAGCTGCCATTAAAGATCCCGCAACAACGTTGATTCGTTGACTTGGAATGATCTGTTGCTCATCATGAAGTTTCTGGTTGAGTTCTTGAAGAACGGCTTCAATTTTAGCGTCATCACGAATGGCGCGGAGTTCCAATTCTTTCGGGTCAGTTTGCACGTCTTCGATTCGTTGAAATAAGGATGACTTTTCAGGATCACGGTTCTTTAGAAAGTCCAGATTATCAAACTCGCCTAAGTAAATCGGTAACTCGGGTTCTGCTTCATTAAGTATATATGCACGAATTTCGTGTTGTATCATTCCAGCTGAATCTTTGACGCCGTTAACGCCGACTGCTACGATTTCTGCATAGTTTGTATCTTTGACTGCGTTCATTGCGTAATAAGCTGCACCATTTACTGCGTACTTCGGAATGGCTTGTTTGTAGTCGAATGCGCCATGAGCATCACGTAAAACGACAAGATTCTGCTTGTCCAGTTTTTCAAGTTTTCCTTTAGTGCCTTTGTATTCAACAAAGACAGGAATCATCTTTTCGCCGTTGTCCAGCATGATTGTATAGTCTGGCCGACCACCACCCGTACCCCCGGTTTTAGAAGGATTGTTTTTTAGAGATTCGTCGATATGTTCATCACATGATTCATTCTCGGATGCAATTATATTCCATCCCAGATTGCGGATTTCCGCATCTGCCCACTGCTTGACTGTTGTTTCTATGCTTGCTGCCATTTAGGCCACCACCTTGCTAAAATGTCGAAGCGATTGCCTCGCTCTTTCCTACATATATGCATTATATACGAAATGTGCAGTTCTAGTAGGTGTTTCTACGAGTAAAAAAGTTATCCCCTTTCTGGAGGTAACGTAGAATGTGTATGTATCACGTTGATTATAGTGACTTTACCAGTGATGACCGTAAGAAGAGTTAAAAGGCATTCCGAATCACGTTAAATTTTGTTGCAACGCCACAGCCTGAATGGCAACGACGATTTGCGGATACTGTTGTCCAGCACCAGAAAGCATATTTGCTAGTTATTAAGACGCAAGTAATCGTCATTGCTGGTGAACTGGTATTCTTTGTTACGTTAGTGAACTGGTATTCTTACGTTAAGAATACGTTGATTAAGTTGATGCAGGCTGCCTAGTGACTTTCGACGCAAGATTGGTACTAGCCGATTAAACCTAAAACTAGATTAGTTGGTAAATAGGTTGGTTCTGGCAGAAAAGCCAATAGATCTGCTCTGTATGAAAATTATAGTTTAGAACGGTGTATATCCGCGCTCGCGCGTTCGGTAGACAAATAAGATAGTTAAATTAACTATACGATTTCTTCTACGAAAATATATAAATGGGTAATTTTCGTATAAGATATGGTATAATAAATACACCGATTCCGAAACGATACTATTCGACATTTGTCGCGGATGAGACTCTCGTAACGCCAGCCGGCGGTGATGTCAAGCAGTAATGCTCGATGATGACCCTGATAAGCGTGGGCGCGATGCGATTAAGCATTAGTGTGCCTCCTTGTTGTTGGCTGACTAACGACACAATCATGATGGTTGCCATTATAATTGTAATGTTAAATGTATTCATCGACCATTACTGGTGGATGTTATTTTCGAATCATTGTATCAGTGAGGAGATAAGATAGGCAGGCGTGACTTACGACAGATACAGTCGAGTAGGTCGCGCCTGATTTCATTTGGAGGATAATATGGACGAATACAAGCAGGTTGGTTTGCGAGCTCTCGATAAAATCAATGGAAAGAATTATTTGCATTTTGATTTTCCACTGACCGACAAGGAAAGAAGGCAGCTGGTTGCAGATTTTTCCAATGGAGACATAGTCCACCACCGTTATCTGCCGTTTATTTCATTTGAAATCCGTTTTCGTATTTATCATCCTAAAGAAAAGTCAGCCACTCCAAAATCACGAAAGATTACATTACCTTCACATCACGACGCTTTGACGTATCGATATTACGGTGCAGCATTGAATCGCGTGTACTCTAACTATGCCAATTCTCATTACATCAATGAGGTTGCTGTTGCGTATCGTGAACGTCGTTCTGGATTGCAACTTTCGAATATTACTACGGCAAAAGAAGTTTTTGACTACGTGACTTTATTTCCAAATTCTTGGATTATAAAAGGAGATTTTCATCATTTTTTCGATACATTAAACCACCAATATCTTGTAGATAATATGCGGAAAGTGTTTGGCGGAGTTTTGCCAAGAGGCTGGGGTAGAATGCTGCGTTCGATTACAGAGTATCAATCGATTAGTCGTAAAACATTAGAACGGCAGTTGAAAGATTCACATGTAAAAAATGCATATCGGCTGAACGTTCCAGATGGTGCGAAAACACGCGCCTATGTTAGCAATTTGCAGCAATTTGGACAACTGATCAAACAAAAGAAGGTTCGCCTCTCCGGTAAGAATCGTGTAGGTATACCACAAGGAACTGCAGTAAGCGCAGTATTGGCCAATGTATACATGATTGATTTTGACGAGTGGTTGTCAAAATATTGTGAGACGTTGGGCGGACTATACCGGCGCTATTCTGATGATTTCATCATTGTGCTTCCAAAAAAGCATTTGAGCAAAGGCTTTGTTGAGATTCTTGAGAGCGAGATTATTCAGCGGAGTCAATCAACACTTGATCTGGATATTGAGCCGACAAAAACTAAATTGTACTCATATAATCAAGATAGTCACGCAGTAATGCTTCATGATGTTCAGAACGCAGAAAAACAGAAACCGGGTAAAATTGACTATTTGGGCTTTATATTTGATGGTGTTTCCGTTTCGATGCGTCCAAAGAGCATTTACAAATTTATCTATCGAGGGCGTCGAAAAATCGGCAAGTATATTACACTTGGTCGTTCGTATGACCAAGTTAGGCTTGGATTAAGTGATTCAGAAATCATTTTGAATAAAGGCGTCCCTAAATATATCAAACACTCTGGTGATACTCAAAGAATCTACGCCGCACCAAATCTACATGAAGTTGAAAAATCTCTTGGCCGATTACAGCAGATTCGAAAAATGAGATATGAAACCTTGTCAGCGGTTCATAAGGGGGTGACGACTCGCTATTTGAGCACAGAGGTGAAGAAGCCTAGGTCATCTATGCTGGGTTATGCCTTGCGCGCACAGAAGATATTTGAAACTGGGCAGCCAAAATACCGTGTCGTAATTCGTCGCCAGGTAATGAGACAGATAAAACGTAATCAATTACGATTACATAGAGGACGCGAAAGCTATAAATATTGGCGATACTTTAATTTGTGAGCTATCAATGTTTGGATATTATTAGGTAATAATAAGATTAAACTGATTTTGTATTTTACATCTTGTTCGTGTTACGCAACAGTTTGTGTGCGAGCTGCTTTCGGAACTTCTTCTGTAATCACGAGGCTGAAGATGTGAATATAGTCTAGCTATGTTCAAGAATTCCGAGTTCACACTATGACTTTTTTGGCCAACCTGTCTCCCTTCTACTGCCATCGATAAAAGAGGTACTAGAAATGCTAGTATAAGTAAGCGCTTCATATATCAATGAAAGAGGCCGTCACCATGTTTACACCCCGCCAGCTCGCCATCATCCAAGTCCTCATCGACACCGATATGTTCATCAGTGGTACCGACCTCGCCAAGCGGGTCGGCATCAGCGTCAAGACGCTACAAAAGGAAATGCACCAGATTCAAGCGCTTTTGGCCAGCTACCAAATCGAGATCATCACCCAGCGCGGCAAGGGGTACTTCCTTAAGGTGGACTCTAAGGTGCAAGCTGAGATCTTCTTGAACTCGATCGCGTATTTCAGCCAGGTGGAAGACACCGAGAACTATGACGTCGAGTACATGATCGTCCGCTTGATTCAAGAGGCCTATGTCACCCACGGGTGGGTGACGATCGCCGATTTCGAAGAGGCGATGTTCGTCGGGCGCAAGTATATTCGCGGACTGTTAGGGACGCTGAAGGCGGTGCTGGCCCAATATCAGGTGAAGCTGGTGTTGCGCCAAGGCCAAGGAATGACGCTTTGTGGTGACGCGCTGCACGTGCAACTCTTGTTGTGTGAGATGCAGGCGCGCTTAGGTAACCGTATCTTGTACGGGCAACCGATCACCATCGCAGCGACAGACCAGATGATTGAAGAGATCCGGCGGCGGTTGATGGTGTTTAACATCTCGTTGTCGTATGCGCGGTTGGAGCGATTGGCCGTGTTCATCCTCAGCGAGCGGCTGATCGTGCCGGATGCGCCGCTGCGGCGTACTGATGCCTCGGTGGCCGCCTTCGAGCAGATGCTGATCCAAAGCCCGATCGGGATGGCGGCGTTAGAGTTGCTACAATTTTATGCCATTGAGCCGGTGTCGGCGATCTTGATCAATACCAGTAAGGTGATTTTATGTTCAATCGAGCGTGATGCCTTGCAGCCGTTTTCTGATTTGATTACTGCGTCGGCGCCGCAAGAGCGCGCCCCGGTGGCCAAAATCGTTGCGGAAGTCTTGCAGCCGAACGCTGCCTTGTTTCAATCTGATCTGCAGACTGTTACAGCTTGCGCGGTGAATGCGATCATGTTGGGGATGCTGGAGCGCCGGTTGGGGTTGGTCAACCACGCCCACAACGTGCGCAATATTGGGGGCAAAACGATGCTTTGCGAATTCTTGTCTGCCCGCATCTTACAGGCGGTGGGTCAGCACTGCCATGTGCCTTTTGACGCCTCTAATGTGGGACCGCTGAAGTTGTTGTTACGGGCGCAGACAATCACCTACACCGAAGCCAGCGGGCAAAACCTGTATGTGATCGCCAAATCCGGGACGTCGATTGCGGAGTACATCGCGAAGAACTTGGCCCATGAATATTTCAAATTCGTTCATACCATTGAAGCCAAAGAGGCGGTCGATAGCACGATTCGCCAAGGAGACATCATTGTCACCGACTTACCGTTGGCAAATTTCTTCCAATATGACCACGTGTTGTACTTCACGAGCCTGGAGCATTACGATGAGGTGAAGATCAGCGTCGGCAATTATTTCGCCATGACCAGCGCCAAGAGTCAGCGCTTCTTCGATGCCCTCGACTTGTCGCAATTCAATCCTGATCAAGTGCCGCAAGCGTATGTGGCGCAGATCCAGCAGTTGCGTGGGTTTAGTGTTTTCCGCCACCAGCTGGCGACATTGGACGCCTTACGGGCGCAGTTTCATCTGTTTGTCCATAACGGGATGGCTGTATTACTCTTATTCGATGACTTAATGGTCAAAGACATTACGATTACGCCGATTCTACACCGGCAACTGGTGCCGTGGCACGGCCAAGCGGTGAAATTGACTTTCGTGGTGCGGTTGAAGCACCTCGAAGATTTCATTCAAGTGGACCGGCCGCTATTTGACTTGTGGCGGGATAAAACATTCCGCCAGCAACTAATTGGTGGAAATTTAAGCCGTGACGCCTTCCAAGAAGCCCTTAACAGCGCGATATTATAACTCGATAATCCCTTGACTACCTTAGCAGAGGCAGGACAAGGGTATTTTTATTCCCAGAACACTCGGTAGAATGAAGTCATGAGTAAGCGCTTTCTTTGAAAATTAAATATGAAGTGAGGGGATCATATTGTCAGTCCTACAAGCATTGATTATTGCCCTGTGGGTAGGGTTCGTTGAGTCTCGGTGTTTCGGTTTTGCTTCGTTAAATTTACGGTTCTCCCCGTTAGTCACCGGGTTGTTCGTCGGTATTGTGCTGGGAGACGTGCGTGGGGCCATGGTGGTCAGCGCCGCGATTCAGTTGATTTACATGGGGGTGATTGCTCCTGGTGGGCAGATGCCTGCCGAACCTGCCGTGGCCAGTGCCGTGGCGGTTGCCGCCGCGTTGGTCGGGAATTTACAACCCACTGCCGCTGTTGCCATTGCCGTACCAGTGGGGATGCTGGGCTCATACTTATACGCTTTCAAGATTTTCTTGAACTCATTCGTGCTTAAAGTGACAGAAGGCTTCGTGGAACGGCTTGAAGATAAGAAGTTCTGGTTTTCGATTTACTTCTTGCCACTCGTGATTGCCATGGTGCTTTTCGTTCCAACTTTGTTCATTGCCTTATATTTTGGCACACCGATTATCAGTAGCATTACCAGTTCTGCACAAGGAACGATCATCTTCCACGTCTTAGACGTCGTGGGTGGTGGCTTAGCCGCCTTAGGGATCGCGTTGACGTTGCACGTCATCGGTAAGAGAAACTACCTCTGGTTCTTCTTCTTGGCCTTCTTCATTGCCGAGATCTTCCAGAAGAACGGGATCACGATGGTCACATTCGCGATTTTAGGGACGATCGTTGCCGGCATCTTTGTGCTAACGAAGAATATGGCGAAGAAAGGAGCCGAATAGCATGGCTGATGAGAAGAAGACGACACCAACAGATTTAACCCCAGATGCAATCACGACTAAAGACTTACACCGGGCGTGGAACCGGTGGTGGCTGGTCGATGAAGTGCCACGGACTTACGATCGGCAGGTGGCCCCGGCGTTCATGTACGGCCTCACCCCGATCCTGAAGAAATTATATAAGGATCCAGACGCCTTGCGCGAAGCCTATGACCGCCACATGGTGTTCTTCAACACCCACGCAATTTGGGGTGGCGGCACGATCACCGGGATTGTGGCCTCCCTGGAAGAAACTCGCGCTAAGGAATTGGCAGCCCACCAAGAAGAAACCGTGACCGAAGACTTGATCCAAAACACCAAGGTCGGCTTGATGGGGGCGTTGGCCGGCATCGGGGATTCGATCGATAACGCGACGTTGCAATACATTTTCATCGCGATTGCATTGCCGTGGGCCAAGTCGGGCAGTCCGCTAGGGGCGCTGTTCCCGTGGATCGGTTTTACCTTAGTGACCTACCTCTATGGCTGGCAGTTCGTCAAAATGGGCTTCAAGCTCGGTCGCTCCGCCGCAACGGAAATCGTCAAGGGGGATAAGATCCAGAACCTGATCGAAGGGCTATCGATCTTAGGGTTGTTCATGATGGGGGCAATCGCGTCAAGTTACGTTACCGTCTCTTCCAGCCTCAAGTTCGACTTGTCTGGGAAGGTCTTCAAACTCCAAACCATTCTCGATGGCTTGGTACCTGGGATCATCCCGCTGGCCATCGTCATGGGAATCTACCTGTACTTCTCCAAGAAGGGTTTAAATGCCACTAAGGCCTTGTTGTGGGTGACGTTGATCCTGGGGGTATTGGCCGCTATTGGAATTTTGTAAAATTGGCAATCAGATTGAAAGGTGAGCAAAATGGGTGAAATTAAATTAGGACGTGTCGATCATCGGTTAATTCATGGTCAAGTCATGACCAAGTGGTCTAAGGGCTTAGGCATCAACGCGATTTTTATCATTGATGACGCGTTGGCCAAAGATGATTTCATGAAGGATATTTTCATCAGCTCCGGCAAGAGTGCCGGCTTACATGTGGATGTGTTCTCTCAAGATGAGGCCTTGACCTTCTGGCAGGAGCAGCAGTTTGGTGACTATCAGGTGATGATCCTGTTCAAAACCGTGCAAACCGCGTATGACGTGATCAAAAAGGGACTACCGGTGAACCATTTGAACTTAGGCGGGGTGGCGAAGAAAACCGGCGCAGAGTTCGTGATCCCATCGGTGGCACTGGTTGAGCAAGAATATGATCAACTCAAGGAATTGGCAGCGGGTAGTACCGACGTCTTCTTCCAAACAGTGCCCGATACCCCAAAGGTGGGAATGAAGGAAGCGGATAAGAAGTTCTTCAAGTAAAGGTGGGTGTAGACATGACGAAGATCTGTATTATCACTCACGGACAGTTCAGCACCGGGATATTGGACAGTGTGGACATGATCACAGGTGAAGCCGCAGCTTTTGACCACCTGTCGTTGACGCGCGACGGTAGTCTTGACGAGTTGCATGACGCGATTCAAGGCTGTCTAGCGGCGTATCCTAACGAAGACGTTTTACTCTTCGTGGACTTGTATGGCGCGACCCCGTTCAACGCGTCAGTGATGAATGCGCGGGATTGTTGCCACGATCAACGACAGATTCGAATCATCTGCGGGTTGAACCTGCCGATGTTGCTGGAAGCTAGTGCTGCGGTAAAGACGTTGCCGCTTGCTGACCTCTACGAGCACTTGCTAGAAGTGGGGAAGGCATCGATCGTTGGGTGGCAGTATCCAGCAGGACAGGAGGCAGTATCATGAGTGGCAAAATTTTGCGAATGAACCCTAAGGACAATGTCGGGATGGTACTACAAGACGCCAACCCTGGCGATGCGCTGACAGTCCTTTATGAAGGACAACCGGAAGCGACGGTCACCGTTAAAGACGCCACAGACATCTACCACAAGGTGGCGTTGGCCCCGATTAAAACTGATGAATACGTCGTCAAATATGGGGAGTTGATCGGGGTGGCGACCCAAGACATTGCGGTCGGCGAACACGTCCATGTTTTCAATGTAAGGAGCATCAAAGTCTGATGATAAAAGTGAAAGGCTATAAACGTGCTGATGGGAGTTATGGAATCCGCAACAAGGTGATCATCATGGCATCGGTGGGCTGCGCCAACGAAACGGCCCGCCGCGTCGCCGAAAACGTCAACGGATTGGTGTTCATCCAGGCCGGCAAAGGCTGCGGCCAGGTCGGTGATGCGGTGGAGATCACCAAGCGGACGATGACAGGCTTCGCCTTGAACCCGAACGTCTATGGGGCCATCATCATTGGGTTAGGCTGTGAAACGATTCAGCCATTTCCCTTGCAAGACCGAATCATGGCCGCCACGGACAAGCCGGTGTATGCGATGAGCATCCAAGAAGAAGGCGGTACGATCCGCACCATTGACAAGGCGACGCGGATCGCCCGCAAGCTACTGACGGAGGCCTCTAAGCAGCCGCAAGTCGAATTTGATCTGTCCCACCTATTGTTGGCAACTAACTGCGGCGGTAGTGATGCCACTAGCGGGCTGGCACCGAACCCGGCCTTAGGCGTCGCTAGCGACAAGCTGGTGGCGGTCGGCGGTTCGGTGATGTTTGGCGAAACAACAGAGCTGATCGGGACCGAGCACATTTTGGCGCGGCGGGCCAAAGACGAGCAAACCAAAGATCGCCTGTTGACCATTATCCACGGCTTGGAACAGCAATTCGCCGATCTCGGTGTGGATGTGCGTGGCGCGAACCCGTCGCCAGGCAACCAAAAAGGCGGCTTGTCCACCTTGGAAGAAAAGGCTTTAGGGGGGATCAGTAAAGGTGGCACCACGCCGATCAATGAAGTCTTGAAATATGGTGAGATTCCGTCTGAAAAAGGGCTAGTGGTCATGGACACGCCAGGGTATGACATCGAGTCTGTCACCGGGATGTCGGCGGCGGGGGCGCAACTGTGCGTATTCACTACTGGTCGCGGCACCCCAATCGGCAACCCGATTATGCCGATGTTGAAAATCACCGGCAACAAGATCACCTACCAGAAGATGGATGATAATATCGACTTGGATTTATCGGGGATCGTTGATGGCAAAATGTCCATTGAAGAAGGTGGCCAGATGATCTTCGATAAACTAATCGATATTTGTAATGGTGAACAAACCAAGGCCGAAAGCTTTGGCTTCAATGAAGTCGCGATTTACCGGAATAATGAGGTTTGGTGCTGTAACTTGGATTGAGGAGGGCATCATGGCACAGCAAACTGAAGTGGGTCGTCTGATCAAGCAGCTGAGTACCTTATCGTATGCCGTTCATTTGAAGCGGTTTTACCTGCCAGCCAATGCGTTCTTGACGACGGTTGAAAGTGAAAAGGACTTGTCCCTGATCCATCAGAGTATCGAGCAGCTGATCGACCCTTTACTGGCACGTAAACCGCGGTTAGCGCTGGCGGGGCTGAACGATGTGTTGATGCCGATTCCAAGTGAGATTGGTGGTGGGTATGCGGCGTATTTCGACTACCTTAACGCTCAGGTTCAGCGGGTGCAGCAGGCCTATCACGCCGCCGTCACCGTGGCTCAAGCCGAACAAGAATTAGCGCTAGTCGGGATTTTGCTGGCCCAAAGCCGGCGTATTGCGCGGATGCAAATGACGCTCAGCGAACAACAAACCGCTTATGTGGCTGGCTTGAACAAGCCGTCGACTTTGCCGAACCGGCCCAACGAGCCGTTTGATACCGAAGCGATTTTGAGTGAGCTTTAGTAAAATTGGGACTGATAAGGCGGCCATGCGTGGCCGCTTTTAGCTATTTAGCTAGGGGGAGGAATGGTTGTGACATTTAAGATTGCGATTGTTAATTCGAGTAGCTTCGGGCGCGTGTTTCCCGAACACCTGGAGCGGCTGCGGCAAATTGGGCCAGTCAAGTGCTTTCAGTTTGATCCGGACATCGACGGCCACCAGCTGGCGGCGGCCTTGCAAGGGTATAATCTGATTATTGCCAGCGTGACGCCTTGGTTCACTAAGGAATTCTTTGCGGATAAAGACGAATTGTTCTTGATTGCGCGGCATGGGATCGGCTATAACAACATTGACCTTGATGCGGCTGCGGCACATGGCACCATCGTCACGATTGTCCAGGCGTTAGTTGAACGCGACGCCGTAGCGGAGAACAACCTGACAAACTTATTGGCGCTGATGCGCAACACAGTGGCCGCCAGTGAGCGTGCTCGAGCTGGACAGTGGACCGACCGTGCCGAGTTTGTCGGTCACGGTCTTTCGCATAAAACTGTCGGTGTGATCGGTGTTGGCAATATTGGCAGCCGCTTGGTCGAGTTGTGTCGGTATGGCTTCCAAGACCGGGTGCTCGGGTACGATCCCAACCGGACCCCGATGGAGCTGGCACAGTTTGGTGCGGAGGCGGTCAGCTTGCCCCAACTGTTGCAGCAAGCCGATGTGGTTTTGCTGGCAGCGAGTTTGAACCCAACGAGTCGGCACATGCTAGGCGCGGCGGAATTGGCCCAGACTAAGCCCGGTGTTTATATTTCCAATGCGGCGCGGGGGGCCTTGATCGACGAAGCGGCGATGTTAGCCGCAGTTCAATCTGGGCAGGTCGCGGGTTATGCGACAGATGTCTTAGCTGCCGAACCCCCAGCAGCTGATCACCCGTTCTTGCATCAACCGCATATCCAAGTGACGCCGCATACCGCAGCGTATACCCAAGAATGTTTGGCGGGGATGGGTGAAAAATGCGTGGCGGATGTTGAAGCAGTGGTGGCGGGAAAGCTACCGCAACGTGCGGTACAAATGCGCAGTCCCATTGTGGCTAGCGTGCATTAATCGGTCCGGGGCGCGTGCTGTTGAGCACGCGCTCTTTGCTTTAGCGCTAGGTGTACGGTATCTTCGTCTTGTCGGCGCGATACTGCTAGCAGTAATATTCTATGCCTGTATGCAATACCAGCTCGATTTTCGATTTGAGATACGGCTTCTATTAATAAATAGGCCTGACCACGAGCCAAAATCTGCTGTCACAAGGGATTTAGCCGTAGTGAAAAATATGCTGCCGACCAGCATATTTTCGGTGTGTCTGGAGATTTCCGTCGCCAAGCGCTTCAGCCAACGTGACCCAGCCTATTGACAAATATGTCCTGAGCCTGTAACGCCGAATTAAGTCAAAAAATGGGCTTGATGATTTTGAAACCGGTTTTCTTGACGTTCTTTTTGCCCATCAAGATGTGTGGGCATGTTTCGAGATTTTGAAGCGTTTGATGCGCGTGACTTTCTCCGAACTTGGCGGCGCATGATGAACTATCTGCAAAAACACATTTCGATACAATGTTGTGAGGTTGTACGATTAACAACCGGAATTATTTATTGACATAAGCACGTTTTTTGATGCTTATTAACCTGGCCATTAATCGCTTAAACTCACGCAAACACCGAGTGAAAGTTTCTCAGAGATGAGAAGCTTTTTTATTATTTGATTAGATAGGGAGACATGTTTGCGGTACGCTTAAAGTCACATAGCGCTCTTTGCACACTGATACCGGCACTTAGTCTGATAGTGATGCAAACACAAAGACATACGATATGGAGAGATAGTCATGGTAAACGCACAATTTATAGATTTTCCTAAGTCAGCTACGGAGCTATTTCGAGAGCTTTCTGCAGATCCTCAAGCGAGTCGTTTCTTTGACTTTAATCAGTTAAAGGCGCCGTCGGGCAACATTGAGTCGAATTGGTCGCAATGGCAACAACAGAGACAGTCTTCTTCACAAAAGGCGCAGGCTGAAAGCAAGCGTCTTAGCAAGCAATTGTTGGATGACATCAATGAAGCTTTACCTCAAAAAAAGCCCCGTACTAACAATCAAAGCTCTTCACAACGCGTTTTTTCCAGCGAAGAGGAGCAAGTCAAAGCGCGCTATGCGGACTTGTCTCAGACCTATCGCAGTATCAATAACAAACTTTTGCGCAAACGTATCGAATCGTATAATTTTCCAGATAAACAAAGAGGAATCAATGAAATCTTTCTCTCGTATGCGGTTAAGGATTTGGCTGTGGCTACAGCACTATTTTTTTGGTTTCGACGGTATGATTGTTTCTTATACGTTGATTATTTATTCAACTCCAAAACACCTTCAGATCAATTGAAGTCGGTTTTACGGCAGGAACTAGCAAGGTCGAATCAGTTTTTATTTGCAGACTCAATCGAAAGTCAGCTTAAAATCGACAGTAATTATTACATTCGACCATGGTGTGCATGGGAGAATGGAGCGTATCTTGGAAAACAAGGGAATAATAATAATCCGTGTTTTAGAATTCAGTGGTATTCTGCGGAGGTTCATGGCAAGTCAGCGAAAGCAAAGATGACAGAAGATATGCTAGTTTTACGTCGTTTCGATAAACAAAATAAAAGAATGAAAGATTAGGACAAGGAGTTGATCGGTTTATGGATAAAGAGTCCTTTGTGACCGAAATGGCAAGAGCAGTCGCTGAAGGCAGTGCCGCTATCTTTGCAGGCGCTGGATTGTCCACTGGTGCAGGGTTTGTCGATTGGCGAGGATTGATACGACCGTTAGCAACAGAGCTTGGGCTAAATATTGATCGCGAGTCCGACCTGACTGCTGTGGCGCAATACTACGTGAATGTACACTGCGGCAATCGAGCGCGAATCAATAAGCTCGTCCTTAATTCCTTCACAGAAGGGACAAAGGCTTCACCAGCATTGCAGATATTGGCTCGGTTGCCAATCGCCACCTATTGGACTACCAATTACGACACGACAATTGAAACTGAACTAAAAAACAAGCATAAGTTAGTTGATGTGAAACGCAATTCAGCTTCATTGGCAACAAACATTCAAAGCCCTGATGCGGTCGTATACAAGATGCATGGCGATGTGAGCGACATTAGTGAAGTGATTTTAACCAAGGATGACTATGAAACGTATGATCAGAAACGATTACTTTTTAAAGTGGCACTGCAGTCTGATCTGTTGACAAAGACATTTTTGTTCATCGGATTCAGTTTCGAGGATCCAAATTTTGCCAATGTGCTGACACAGATGCGAATCCTTTTAGAGGAAAGCGCACCAGTGCATTATTGCTTCTTAAAAAAGATCACCAAAAAAGATGGCGAAAGTCTGGAAGACTTTAAATCCCATGAAGAAAAGCAGAGATTACAGATCCTGGAGCTAAAACGATATGGGATTGAGACGATTCTGTTAACGGATTACGTTGAGATTCCGAAGTTGTTGAAAGAAATTTACAGGGCAGTCAGGACCCGCCAGATTTTTATTTCGGGAAGCATTGCTGACTATCCAGCCAATTGGCCGCAAACGAAGGTTGAATATTTTTGCTCTTTACTCGGGGAAAAACTTGTTGAGCAGAATTATTATGTGACGAGTGGTTTTGGCTTTGGTATTGGTTCTGCAGTAGTGAACGGCGCGTTAAAAGCGATTTACGACCATAATTTGAGTAGAGAGCACCTCATGTTACGGCCATTCCCGCAACCAACATTAAGTCCTAAAAAATCGATGCGGGATCTTTGGACGCGATATCGGCAAGAAATGATTGAGCCAACAGGTATTGATATTTTCGTGTTTGGAAACAAAGAACAAGAAGGTCGAGTTGTTGCGGCTGAAGGCGTTAAGCAAGAATACGAAATTGCAAAAAAGGATTCAAGTCGTACACTACTGCCATTACCAAGTACCGGGATGGTAGCAAAGAAACTATATGATGAGGACAAAGACGAGATTATTACAAATTTTAACCTCAGTGATAAGGAAGTGGCCAAACTAGAAACCTGTACAGACCCTGAAACACTGGTAAACTTAGTTGTCCAATTGGTAGCGCGTCGTACGCGAATTAAATAGTTGGTCTCGTAGGATCCCTTTTAATTGGCCAGTCCAAAAGGGCTTTTCAATTAGCGCTCGGAAATGAATTCTGTTTGGGTTTAGGCGAGTTGTCGCTCTGACAACAATTGTCCCGATTTTGGGCCACGATCGGGGCCCTTTCAAAACCTTCATTGATGGCGCAGCTGGCCACGCGCGGTGTGCAGTTAACGTACCTTGGCGACTTAGATGCTGCCGGGATCCGCATGGCAGATACGCTGAAACAGGCGCTGCCTACGAGTCCGCAGTTTTTGGCGCTTCAAACCCCGAAGCGGGTGCTGCAATGGTTGATCGAGTCTGGTAAGGTCGATGCGTTGCGCACACGCCGGCAGCCGGTCCGGGATCCGGCGCTGGCACGAGAAATGGATAGTGTGGTGACGCAAGCGCGCTTTGTCGAGCAAGAACAGCTTTTGGCGCAATATGAGGCGCTGATCGCGGCATGGCTGCGGCGGTAGGATGGTGCCCGATGTGGGATGAGGGCGAAACAATGGGTCGAGTCGACGCAAAAGGGGGGCGTGGTCAGGCCGTGGAGGCAAGTTCATGAAGAAAAAAGGACAAGCGTTATGGCAGCGGGTCATTGGCGCTTCAGCTGTAAAGTTGGCCGTAGTCGGCAGCATCGTGTTGGTGGTGGCCCTCGCGCTGATCGTGGTGTGGGTCCGTAGTCAGCGGGTGGCGATTCCCGGTTGGTGGGAAGAAGACGAGCGCGAATACATCGTGCACTTCGGGGGCAAGGCAGGGACCCGCATCGGCGAGATCGGCGGTGGCGGCAAGGACCTCGGTCCGGTGCATGGCAATAACCACCTGATTGTTCAGGACAACCGCTGGCAGAACTATACTTATAACCAGATGAAATTGATTTACTTGTATACCCCGGGGAGTGAAACGGAACCGTCGCCTGTTGGGAGCGGGTCTGTCATCCCCAGGGCCAAGCGCATCCAAGGCTGGGTGGCGAAGCGGACTGCGCACCACATGGTGATTTACTGGTCTCTGGTGGGGAAACCCGGCCACCCGTCGCCGGTCAGCTGGGGCAAGACCACGTACACGCGGGTTCCTGAAAAAGAAATTAAACAGTACAAGTATGATCAGTGAGCGGCAAGACCACACTAGGAGGAGAAGTCATGGCCACACGCGAACAGATCCACGCCTTTGCCACGCGCTGGCAGGCGATTTTTAGCAGCGGACAGCTGGCTGCCGGTGGCGATTATGCAGCGGTGCTGGGGCGTGACCTAGACGCGCTGGGGTTTGTGATGGATTCCTTCGGCAGCGTGGTGACCAGCGACCAGCCGCTGCCGCCGCTCACCGACCATGTGGCGACGCGTGCGCGGTTGCAGGCGATCACGGCGGTGCAACCGCTAGGCAACGCGATGTATTCAATGTGGCGGCAGATTACCCATTGGAACATTGACGACTACCTCGCTGCGCCTGACAACCAGTTCTGGTTCAACGTGGCCTGCCAACGTCTGGCGGCGCTGACGCAGCCCCTCGGCGCAATCGAAAAGATCCTGCTCACTTCTGATGAGAGTGGGTATTTGCAGCCGGAGCCAGACCCGGGCCAGTTGGCGGGGCAGACCTTGACGTTGGCGTTGGCCGGCCAGGCTAGCTTGAGCAACCGGTTTGTGAGTGGCTACGAGCAGCACCAAGTTGCCGCCTTTGACGCCAAAAAGCTCCAGCGGCTGTTGCCGGCACTGATGCAGGTTGCTGATCCCGCACAACCGCAAGCGCTGATCCCAGACGTGGGCAGCTGGACGCTGACGGTGATTGGCCAAGGTGGGCAGCAACAAGCCACCGGACCGCTGATCGGGGCAGACGACGCTGGGCTGTCCGAGCGGCTACGGGACCTGTTGCCTTTTCCCCAGTTGTTGCTTTTCGATGACGCGCCAGACCAGTTGCAGCGCCTGGTCGCGTACTACCGACCGGATGCCCATCATGAAGAGAAGCTGGTGCTGGATCGCCGCAGCCAAACCTTGTCGCTGACGCAGCGCCATGACGGGAGCCGGGTGCGCCTGGCGATCGCGGATCCTAGCATCGGCGAGTTGCTCAACGAGTTGGCCGTCGCACCTACCACACAGGAATTGCCGCCAGCTTCGCAGCCAACGCTCACCGTGACGACGCGGTTTCGCTATGGGACGCCGGTGACGATGCAGGGGACGCTCAGCTTGGACGCACCGATTCCGGGCTGGGACGACTGTGCCGAGTGGTTGCGCGATTGGCTCAAAACCCACGCCCCGGCGATGCTGGATGCCCGGCTGTTGACACGCAAGACGCCGCGGCCAGGGGACTTGTTGTATGCCCAAGTCGTGTTCCATCACGGCGGCACCGCTTACAGCTATTTGGCGGACCCCAAGTATGCCGTCGGGGACCGGGTGGTGGTCTTCGCGGGTTACGGGCAGTCGTACGGCACTATCGTCAGCATGGCGTATTATGTGCCGAGCGAAGCGCCGTATCCGCCGAGCCGCACCAAGGCAATCTTGGCGTTGGCGGACCCGCTTGAAGAGGCGAAAGGCGAATAAAGCAGGTCGGTGACGGTGGTCACTGGCCTGCTTTTTTTGCTGGCGACACGTTTTTTCAGAAAATGGCTTGCAAAGTGATTGATGGGTGTTAATATTAAAGTAACAGGATTTGTGTCAGGAGGAATTTTGATCTAGCCTGTCAGCTAAGCAAACCCAGGAATTTATTCCTGGGAAGAATTAGCGCTTAGACAGGCACCTTTTTGTTATTTAAAGTTGCTTTACGAACGTGCGTTTGTTATAATGAGCTTAACCAATATGAGGAGAATTCATTATGGCTGAGCTCTGGGTTAAAGAAAGACACAGCCGTTCCCAAACGTTTGCGTTTACCGAAAAGTTGCAAGTCACGCTCTCTGGCGTTCAAAGCCGCCAACACGTTCATGCGCTAATGGTTCAAGAACAGTTATTTAATTATGCGCTGAAATATATGTACAAAACTTATGGGCGCACACACATTGACCGCACCATTCCAACTGGGATAAGTCGAAATAAGCTAATCAACCACATTATCCGTTTGTTTCTAAACGAAAAGTATCAGCTCAAGCGCTGGAATTATCGGATACTGACCTTATCCTCGCACAACGCTCAACTATTTCTCCAAACGCTGATTATCAATTTTGCCGAGTATCAAAAACTGTTGCGCGCCGGTTTCAAGTGGTCAGATAAAATCAAGTTTCAATACAAGCAAAATATCCTCAAAGACAAACACGGCCGGCACAAGAATCCGCACCACAACAGTTGGTACAAACGCGGACATCTCCGCTTTAACCTGAAATCTAGGACACGAGCGGTTGAGAGTCAAACGAATACGCCGATTCAAATTCTTTCGGCACATGTGATCAAGGTGCCGAACTTCGGGACCTTGCACCTGCAAAAGCGTGCCGATCAATATGCTTTCTCAGATGTTAAGCTCATCAAATTAAAGCGCAAAGCTGACGGCACCCACGAGCTTCAAATTGTGCATGTTCGACCAAAGGCTAAAGCCAATGTGCAAGCAAAGCCAGCGATTGGCATCGATTGGAACATGACCAACAACGTCGCCTATCATGATTCCAACAATCAACAGTATCACTTACCGCCAGAGGTGATTGTCAAAGCTGACTGGTATGAACGCCAGATTAATCACCTGAAGCGCAAGCGCAGTTTGTCGCGCGGTAGTACCAAAAAGCTCACTAAGCAGATTCAAAGGCACTCTGCCAAACGCGCACAACTTCTTACTGAAACTTATCGCCACCTCGCCATTGATATTATCGAGCCTATCGCGGTATTGGTGATGGAGAAAATCGGTGCTAAGGACATGCGCAAATCCACCGGTAAAGCCAAGAATCGCAAACTGGCCTTATTAAAGCCGTACGAGGCCAAGAAGGTCATTCAAAACCGTGCTTTTAAACAAGGGGTCACCGTAGTGGAAGTTGATGCCTATAAGACCAGCCAAGTTGAATATGGCACTGAGAATATCGACAAACATCCGCTGTCTCAACGAGAATGGGTCAGCCTGGTCACTGGTAAACGTATTAACCGTGATCACAACGCCGCACAGAACATTCTCGACTGGGGGTTACATCCCAGCCACCACATCAAAAGCAAAACCTTTCCCAAAGTCACCGCCGCCATGGTCAGTGCCATCATTTAATCAATACAAATTTAATAGGGAGAACAGAACAACTTCCTCCGATCAGGATTGAAATTAGGGCTAAGCTGGTCGCAAAGTAAACGAAGACCTAAAAGTGAGCGTATACCGTTGACCTGCATTTGGTGACATTTGTGGCAAAACACGGTCGTTGCGTTTAGAGTTCGGGCCACCCTAA
>JALCQM010000012.1 GCA_022651245.1 Lactobacillus sp. | reverse complement strand
ACGCAGGCGCGGTACATCGTCAACAATGGGCCATACACGCTCAAGGGCTGGCACGGGACCAACAACTCGTGGTACGAGGTCAAGAATTCACGCTATTGGAATGCGAAGGCGGTCAAGATTCACCGGATCAACGTGCAAGTGGTCAAAGACGCCAACACCGCGTTGACGCTGTTCAAAACGGGGAAGCTCGATGATGCCCAGCTGTATGGGACAACCGCCCAAAAGCAACGGCACAATGCTGACTATCACGCGCTGGCGCAAGGACGGACGACTTTTTTGGACATGAACGAGCAGCGGGTGCCGGCGTTCAAGAATGTGAAATTGCGGCAGGCGTTGAGTTTAGCGATCGATCGCCAAACCTTCGTCGAAAAGGTCTTAGGCGACGGGTCACTGGCAGCACACACGCTGACGGCTACCGGCTTGGCCCAAGATCCGCAAACAGGCAAGGACTTCGCGAAATCTTCAGCGCAAGCCACCGCGGCGTTGACGACTTACGCGTTGCCTAAGGCACAGCGCTTGTGGCGTGAAGGACTGCGGGAAGTCGGCAAGACCAAGTTGACCGTTGAATTATTGAGTGATGATACAGGCCAGGCCAAACAAAGTGCCGAGTACTTGCAGGCGGCACTGCAACGGTTGCCAGGGTTGCAGGTGACGAGCGTTGCGGTACCTTTCAAGACTCGCGTTGCCCGCTCGCTAGCTGGTGATACGCAACTGGTGCTGTCCAGCTGGCAGGCGGATTTCCCTGATCCACTCACTTTTTTGGATCTGTACACAGCAAACAATGACTATAATTTCGGCCGTTGGCAAAATAATCAGTACGATGCGCTGATCCAGCAGGCCAAGACCACCGATGTGGCAGATACCAACAAGCGTTATCGTGACCTGCAGCAAGCGCAAACCTTGTTGACGCAGCAAATGGTCGTGGTCCCGTTATACCAAACGGTCGAGGCCCATCTCGTCTCGAGTCGAATCTCTGGACTGACTTATAGTCCGGCGAATATGTATAACTTTGTGGGGGCGACGTTGCGGTAGCAGGAAGTGGCTTAGTGAGGCTCCTGGTGAAACCTAAATCTGGTTTCGCCAGGAGTTTTTTCTGTCACGGTGGGGTGAAGGGGGATGCGGCAGTCGGAGACCCGTTTTTAATGGGTACAGGATGAAAAATCGCTGTGTTATCTCGCCTTTTTACTCATTTTTTAGTATCATAGTTTAATACTAACGAAAAAATGGTAAGGAGGAGTGGCTGTGTTCAATCGTTATCGTCGTGTCAGTTTGATTTTACGCATCGTGATCGGTATTATTGTCGGCACGATATTAGGGGTGTTGGTGCCGTCATGGTCATTCATCGCGATTTTGGGGCAACTGTTTGTGGGGGCCTTGAAAGGGATCGCGCCAGTGATGGTCTTTTTCATCATTGCGAGTGCGATTTCTAAGTATAAACAAGGGACTGAGAATCATTTTGGAACGGTGGTGGTTTTATACCTCGTTGCGACCTTCTTGTCGGCGGTCACGGCGGTTGTCGCTAGCTTTTTGTTCAAAGTCCACCTTGTTTTCCCCCAAAGCGTTAAAGTCGATGCATCGGCGGCGCCAAAGGGCTTGGGTAAGGTGATCACGGACTTATTGGTCAATGCCGTGGGTAATCCGGTACAGGCAATTGTCGATGCGAATTACTTGTCGATCTTGTTTTGGGCGTTGATGATCGGCTTTGCGTTGCGGATGACCAGTCACCAGACACGAGCGGTGATCGCAGATGTTTCACAAGCAGTCACCGCGGTGGCGCAATTAGTGATCGAATTGGCGCCGTTTGGGATTGTCGGGTTGATGTTTTCGACGATTAGCGAAACCGGCTTTTCTGGTGTTGCCAAGTACGCCCAACTGGTGGTGCTGCTCGTGGGGACCATGGCATTCGTTTATTTGGTCGTGTACCCTTTCATGACGTGGGTGATGACTGGGCAAAATCCGTATCCGTTAACGTTATGGACGCTAAAAGTCTCGGGCATACCGGCCTTTTTCACGCGTAGTGGGGCGGTCAATATTCCGATCAACTTGCGCGCTAGCGAGGACCTGGGGTTAAACAAGGCCTCGTATGCGGTGTCGATTCCCTTAGGCGGGTCGGCCAATTCCGGCGGTGCGGCGATCACGATCTCGATCATGACGTTGGCGACGTGCTTCACCTTAGGGATTCAAGTCAGCTTCCCGCTCGCCTTGATCTTGTGCTTCTTGACGGCGTTAGCATCGACAGGTGTCTCGGGGATCGCCGGGGGCTCGTTGTTGATTATTCCGATGGCAGCCAGTTTGTTTGGTATTTCCAACGATATCGCGATGCAAGTCGTGGGGATCGGCTTCATTATCGGGGTGATTCAAGATTCGGTCGAAACGGCGGTCAACTCGGCTTCGGACTTGTTGTTCACCGCGACGGCGGAATATCATGATTTGAAAAAGGCGGGCCATCCCGTCGATATGCGCGCCGCGGTGCGCAAGGCGAAAGCCAAAGAATAGCCGCAAGTAGAAGGCTGAGACATCAAGCGGTTTTAGCCCAAAATACAAGTGCCCCTGTGCCATGGTTTGGTTTTTAAACCGCGGTACAGGGGCATTTGTATGCCTGAACAGCGTAACTGTGCCGAAATCTAGAATTATGGCTCGGGCGCTTTTTCATGGGGTTAGTGCTTAATGAACGGGTTGTCATGATAATCTAAGTAAAAGTTAATTTTATTGTGCAAAAAGCGTAGACAAGTGTTTTAAAATCGTGTACTATAGTCAACATCAACTTAACCGATATGTGGCACTCTAGGGGAGTGGCACGTGTATCTCTAGGAGGAGTGGCTTATGTTTGCAAAATATCGTTCGGTCAGCCTGATCTTGCGTATCGTGATCGGCCTGGTCGTTGGGGCGTTGTTGGCAGTGATCGTCCCTAAGGCGTCATTTATCGGCGTTTTAGGGCAGTTGTTCGTTGGGGCGTTGAAAGGGATCGCACCGGTCATGGTGTTCTTCTTGATCCTGTCGGCGATTTCCGCCTTCCACGAAGGTGGGGAGAATCACTTTGGTTCCGTAATCAAGTTGTACCTGTCAGCAACGTTGTTATCGGCGTTTGCGGCGGTGGCAGCCTCATGGTTGTTCCCGTTGAAGTTGGCGTTTCCTAAGAGCGTGAAGGTTGCTGCTTCCGCCCCCAAAAGCTTAGGAAAAGTCATCGAAAACCTGCTGGTCAATGCGGTGGGGAACCCATTGGATGCGATCGTCAATGCCAACTACTTGTCCATCTTATTTTGGGCGCTATTAATCGGTTTCGCGCTACGCTTGGCGTCGAAGCAGACCCGAGCTGTGATCACGGATGTCACTAACGCGATCATCCGCGTGGCGCAATTAGTGATTGAATTTGCCCCATTTGGGATCGCAGGCTTAGTTTATACCTCCATTTCTGAAACTGGTTTTGCCAGCGTGGCGAAGTATGGCCAACTGGTAGTCTTGCTGGTCGGGACCATGGCGGCCGTTTACCTCGTATTGTACCCGCTGATGGTGTTCTTGATGACCGGGCAAAATCCGTACCCGCTGACCTTGTGGACACTGAAGGTGTCAGGAATCCCTGCATTTTTCACCCGTAGTTCTGCGGTCAACATTCCAATCAATTTACAGGCCTGCGAGGATCTGGGGCTGAACAAGGAGTCTTATGCGGTTTCGATCACGTTAGGGGGGTCGGCGAATTCCGGCGGCGCGGCGATCACCGTGTCGGTCATGACTTTAGCGGCATGTTCGACCTTGGGCATCCACGTGTCCTTCTTCTTAGCCATCATCTTGTGCGTGTTGACCGCATTGGCGGCTACTGGCGCGTCTGGGATCGCTGGTGGTTCCTTGCTGATCATTCCAATGGCGGCATCGATCTTCGGAATCTCCAACGATATTGCGATGCAAGTCGTTGGGATCGGCTTCATCATCGGAGTCATCCAAGACTCGGTGGAAACGGCGGTCAATTCCGCGTCCGACCTATTGTTTGCGGCGGCGGCAGAGTATCATGACGTGCAAAAACAAACGGGTCAAAAAGTGGACATCCACGCTGCTGTTCGCGCGGCCAGTCATAAAGAGGCATCACGGACAACGGTTGAGGAACCCGTTAGTGCAGAAGCCTAGCCCTAAGCCACTCCTGCATAGGGTTTAGATATTAATCACGTTTTATGTTTGAGATACGACGATTCCAGAGTAGCGCCCTAAAGCAACGCCCTGGATAGATAAGAGGTGGCCCCTATGAAACCTGAATTTAGGTTTCATTGGGGCCACCTCTTTTACTTTGGCATGGCGCAGGTCTTAGCCTCCTTTTTTGGCGGCATAAATGACGTGCGCCGTTTTGCTGGTTGACAATGCTAAGGATTAACGGCAGAATATTTAGGGTGTTTCTCATTTTCTTAATTATCGTTAATACTTACATAGGAGGACTACGATGCGCGCGCTTTTCAAACGGATGACGCAAAAGGAAGACCCTAGTGTTTATGAGGATAAAGACTCGCATTTGCCGCGGGTGTTAAAGGTTAGGGACTTCTTAGCCTTAGGGGTCGGGACGATCGTTTCGACCACGATTTTTACGTTACCTGGCGTTGTCGCTGCCGACCACGCAGGCCCAGCGGTGGCGCTTTCGTGCTTGGGGGCAGCAATCGTTGCCGGTCTGGTGGCCTTTGCTTATGCTGAAATGTCGGCCGCGATGCCGTTTGCCGGTTCAGCCTATTCTTGGATCAACGTTGTTTTTGGTGAAGTTTTTGGCTGGATCGCCGGCTGGGCACTGCTTGCGGAATATTTCATTGCCGTGGCCTTCGTCGCGTCGGGGTTGTCGGCTAATCTACGCGGGCTGCTCGCCAGTTTTGGCTTGGTGGTCCCTGATGCGCTGGCTAATCCTTTCGGACACAATGGCGGGGTAATGGATCTGATTGCGACGATTGCGATCATTTTAGTCGCCGTATTATTGTCGCGTGGGGTCAGCGAAGCCGCCCGGGTCGAAAACGTGTTGGTGGTGCTGAAGGTCTTAGCCATCTTGGCATTCATCGCCATCGGGTTGACGGCGATCCACTGGCAAAATTACAGCCCGTTCATTCCGGCGTACCACGTCAATGCAGACGGGACGGCGTTCGGGGGCTGGAAAGGGATCTATGCGGGGATGAGCACGATTTTCTTGGCCTATATCGGCTTTGATTCGATCGCGGCCAACTCTGCCGAAGCAAAAGACCCAGAAAAAACGATGCCACGTGGGATCATTGGCAGCTTGATCATTGCCGTGATCTTATTCATGGCGGTTTCGCTGGTTTTAGTCGGGATGTTCCATTACCCATTGTATGCGGGCAATGCGGAGCCTGTCGGTTGGGCATTGCGCCATTCAGGCCATCCATTAGCCGCAACGGTGATCGAATCGGTGGCGGTGATCGGGATGTTCACCGCCTTGATCGGAATGATGATGGCCGGCAGCCGCCTGCTGTATAGTTTTGGACGGGATGGCATGTTGCCAAAGCCGTTGGGTAAGCTGACAAAAGACAAAGGTTTACCGAATAACGCATTACTGGCTTTAGCAATCATTGGGGTCATCATTGGGGCCTTTTTCCCTTTTGATTTCCTATCGCAATTGATTTCGGCGGGGACCTTGATCGCTTTCATGTTCGTTAGTCTTGGGATTTATCGGTTGCGGCCGCGCGAAGGTAAGGATATTATCGATCCGGCGTTCAAGATGCCATTTTATCCGGTGATGCCGGCGTTAGCCTTTTTGGGCGCCTTGATCGTCTTTTTAGGTTTAGACATCCAGGCAAAGCTATACTCTGGTGCGTGGTTTGTGATCGGGGTGATCGTTTATCTGGCTTATGGGATGCATCATTCGGTATTGGAAAAGAAAAAGTAGTATACTACAAATGGCCCTTGTGCCTAGCTATCGGATTACTTGCAATTTTCCGTATATACTCATCGAGTTTTAATATTTTGTGCTAAACTATCATAGTATCCTCACAAAAGAAAGGTGATCAATCATATGACGCAAGCTACCGACTATATTGCAGCGGTCCGCGCGAAGATCGAAGAACGCGACCCGAACCAAACAGAATTCCAAGAAGCCATTTCCAACTTCTTTAAGACCATTACGCCAGTATTCGAAAAGCATCCCGAATATATCAAGGCGAATGTGCTAGCACGGATCACTGAACCAGACCGGGCGATTCAATTTCAGGTGCCGTGGTTAGACGATGCGGGTAACATGCAAGTTAACCGTGGGTTTCGGGTTCAATTCAACTCTGCAATCGGCCCTTACAAAGGCGGCTTGCGCTTGCATCCGTCCGTTAACTTATCGATCGTTAAATTCTTAGGTTTTGAACAGATTTTCAAGAACTCTTTGACCGGGCTGCCGATTGGCGGCGGCAAGGGGGGCTCTGACTTTGATCCGAAAGGAAAGTCAGACAACGAGATCATGCGCTTTTGCCAAAGCTTCATGCTGGAATTGCACCGGCATATTGGTTTAGACATTGATGTGCCTGCTGGTGATATCGGTGTCGGCGGGCGCGAGATCGGTTACTTATACGGCATGTACAAGCGGCTGCACGGCGCAGAACGTGGTATTTTGACCGGTAAGGGCTTGAGCTACGGCGGGTCATTGGCCCGTACAGAAGCGACCGGCTACGGCCTGTTGTACTACACGAATGCGATGTTGAAGGAAAACGGCCAAAGCCTGGAAGGCAAGCGGATCGTGATTTCCGGTGCGGGTAATGTGGCCATCTACGCGACTGAAAAAGCGGAAGAATACGGGGCCAAGGTCTTGACGGTCTCCGATTCGAGCGGTTACGTCTATGATGAAAATGGGATCGACGTCGCGACCTTGAAGCAAATCAAGGAAGTTGAACGGGCCCGGATAAGCGAATACGCGAAGCGCGTGGAAACGGCTGAATACCACGAAGGCTCTGTCTGGGATGCTGCGATTCAATATGACGTTGCCTTACCATGCGCGACGCAAAATGAGATCAATGGCGACCAAGCCAAGAAGTTGCAGGAAAATGGCGTAATTGCAGTGGCAGAAGGGGCTAATATGCCGTCTAACCCAGAAGCAATCGCTGATTACCAAGCAAATGGGATCTACTATGGCCCGGCTAAAGCCGCTAACGCCGGTGGAGTTGCAGTCTCCGCACTGGAAATGGGCCAAAACTCTCGCCGCGCTTCCGATTCGTTCGAAACCGTTGACGGTGAATTGAAGGCAATCATGGAGACCTTATTCCAAAACTCCGTTGATGCAGCCAAGGAATACGGTGTTGAAGGTGACTACTTGGCAGGTGCTAATATCGCCGGCTTCACCAAAGTAGCCGACGCCATGACCGCCCAAGGCTGGTAAAAAAACAGAGCAAAGAGGCACGGTTATGGGTGACGGGCCAACAGGGCTTGGTAGTGGGTGGCGACAGCCACACGCTGACGGGACCGGTTAGAGCGTTCGCCCATAGGCCTCGTCGCTCGACTAAAAAAACAGAGCAAAGCAAGGACGGTTTTAGCGAGACTAAATAACTGCCACTGGTGGTGGGTGGCGAAAGCCGCACGCCCCCGGTGGTATTATTTTGGACTCGCGATGTCCTTGAGTCGCTCGACTAATACTGACCGTCTATTTTATATCGCAGTCAAAAAAACGTTATCGGCTCTTTTAAAAATCACCCCTGTATCAGGGCTGGTGGTTGGATAATAAATTCGTCTAATCGTGATAGATTAGGCGTTTATGTGCAAGTTTAGGGAACTTGGACACTTAGCCGTAAAAGATTAGGTTTTGTTGAACGGCTGTGGTATACTAATCTCAAGTAATTAACAGAAGCGAGAATTATTGTGTCATGCATAATGAATTTTCCTTTCGAGATTACCGTTGTTTGTCACTATGTTTTTTATAAAGGAGATTCATCACATGCAACAAGGCACAGTTAAATGGTTTAATGCAGACAAAGGCTACGGCTTCATTACAGGTCAAGATGGCCAAGACGTATTCGTACACTTCTCCGCTATCCAAGGCGAAGGCTACAAGTCTCTTGACGAAGGCCAAGCTGTTTCCTACGACATCGAACAATCCGATCGTGGGCCTCAGGCTGCTAACGTTAACAAGCTGTAATCTTACCGCTTATTAACTTAAAAACCGTCTCAGCGTTTGCTGAGGCGGTTTTTTTAGTATAAAAATAAAACTCAGCAAACAAAGAAACAGTCAGCACGCAGGCCATACTTGGCATTGTGTGCTGACTGTTTCTTTGTTGATTCACATTTGTAAAAGGGCCGTGGCTGATGCTGAGTCAGTGATCAAGACATTTGCAAAGCCACCGAGTAAAGCGCCGTGAATCGAAGCGACTTTCTTGGTTGAACCAGAAATCAAAATTGAGTAGCGCTTGTGGCGTAGTTCTTCCAAGGAAATTCCGACGGTGCGATCATTAATGTCGGTCTCGGCGACAGCACCATCAGCGGTTAAGAACCGTGAGACGATATCGCCGACCGAACTAGCTTGTAGCCGTGAGATTTCGCTAGGGCTGAGATAGCCCAGCTTGAACAACATCGCATCATCGCGGACTGTGCCGCTAGTGAATAGTGCGATGTCAGTGTTGGCACCTGCATCGATGATGGTTTTGATGAAGCGGTCTTTTAAAACGATATCTTTGGTAATTGCCGAGTCGAAAATAACAGGCAGCGGGAGATTTAACGCAGTAGTGTGAAAGGCGTTCCCGAATTTGGTGCTGATATCATTCGCAAAATTATTCATGTCGCTTGCAGGGACGCTGCCCTTGAGTTGAATGACCGAGATACCGGTGCGTTCGCTGGGATGCAGATGATTGGCGACGGCTTCAAGGGTTCGCCCCCAGCTGATGCCGATACTATCATTGTTTTGCACGATGGTATCGAGGTAATCGGCGGTCAGTTCCCCAAGCTTGTCGTTAATAACTGCGCCGTCATTTGACGCATCATAAACGATTAGACATTTTTGTAGCTGGTATTTGGTTTCTAGGCGCGTCGCGAGATTGTCAATGGCGTCGAGTGGATCGGCGATTTCGATGCGGACAAGGCCCTGATCACGTGCGAATTGAAGTAAGCGTGAAATTGTTGGCCGGGAGAGTTGGAGTTGTTTCGCAATTTCACTTTGGCTACGGCCATCTTCGTAATACAGATGGCAAACTTTTAGCGCCAAGGCGACTTTACTGAGAGGTGCTGATTTATCGGCCATTGTTCTGGCTCCTACTGATTATTTTATGCGCAGTTGAATTATAGCACAACCAACGTGTTGAACAAAATTTCAAATTACAGGTTTACAAATGTTCAAGAACTGGTTATGATATATCCGTAAACAAGAAAGGGGTTCCACATTATGGCATTGAATCGTTATCTCGATCACACCTTACTCAAACCTGAAGCAACCGAAGCCCAAATTGACCAAGTGACGCATGAGGCGTTAGACAATCACTTCTTCTCAGTAATGGTCAACCCATATTGGGTCAAACACGTTCACGCTTTACTGGCTGGTTCAGACGTCGCAACGGCATGCGTTATTGGCTTCCCGCTGGGAGCTAACACCACTGCCATCAAAGTGGCTGAAGCCAAGCAAGCGATTGCTGATGGCGTTGATGAATTGGATATGGTTTTGAACATCGGCGAACTCAAGGGCAAGCACTATGCCGCTGTGCAACAAGACATCGAGGCAGTGGTTGAAGCTGGCCATGCAGCCGGTAAGATCGTCAAGGTCATCATCGAAACTGCGCTGTTAACGGATGATGAAATTACCAAGGCAAGCGAGATTGTTGCTGATGCCAAGGCCGACTTTGTTAAGACCTCAACCGGATTTTCGACGCGCGGCGCATCTGTGCATGATGTTGAGCTGATGAAGGCAGCCGTCGGCGACCGCATCAAGGTTAAGGCTAGCGGTGGCATTCACTCGGCACAAGAGGCACAGGCTATGATCGATGCCGGCGCGCAAAGACTCGGCGTTAGTGCCAGCATGAAAATTATCGGTAAAGCTTAAGTTAGACGGATACCCAATTTTTCGGCCGGGAAACCGGCCGTTGCTATTATTCAAAAATGTAAGCGCTAAAAGATATTTATAGGGAGGATATTATGGAAAAAACAGCGACGAAATCAGCCGGCGGTTTCCATCTCTTCAAATTACGCGCCAAAGAGCTCGACGATGGCTATCTGGACCGCACGCCGATGTTTCAATATATCTTGTTATCTTTGCTGTTCCCGATGTGGGCAATGGCCGCTAGTCTCAATGATATTTTGATCACGCAGTTCAAGACGATTTTCACGCTTTCTAATGTTGCGAGTGCATTTGTGCAAACGGCGTTTTACCTCGGGTATTTTTTGATTGCGATCCCGGCGTCATTGATCATCAAGAAGACGTCTTATAAAATCGCGATCATGCTCGGGTTGTCCGTGTATACCATCGGCTCGGCGATTTTCTTTCCGGCTTCACGGATGGCAACTTACGGCTTCTTCTTGGTGGCCTTGTTCGCCTTAGCCTGTGGATTGAGCTTCTTGGAGACTTCGGCGAATACCTATAGTTCCTTGATGGGGCCGAAGAAATCGTCGACCCTACGGTTGAATATTTCCCAGACCTTCTACCCAATTGGGGCAATTTCTGGGATCTTGATGGGGAAGTACCTGATTTTTGGGGCTGGCGATAGTCTTGAGAAGCAAATGGCAGGTATGACTGGCGCTCAGCGTATCGCTTTTGGGGAACGGGCCTTACAGCACACCTTATTACCGTACAAATATATCATCATGGTCCTGCTGGTTGCTTTAGTGATTTTCGCCTTGACGCAGTTCCCAAGCGGCAAGCCGAAAATCGATGCGACCAAGCAACAGGCACAGGCAAAAATTTCGGAAACTGTTTCGTACCTTGCGCACAACAAAAAGTTCCTGCAAGGGATTTTTACCGAATTTATGTATGTTGGGATGCAAACCGCAGTGTGGTCATTCACGATTCGATTAGCGATGGATCTCAACAGCCAAATCAACGAACGTAGCGCATCGACCTTCATGATCTTCAGTTATGCCGCATTCTTCATCGGCAAAATGATTGCCAACTTCATGATGAAGGCGATGCAGCCGTCTCGGGTGATGCAACTGTTTTCTGTCTTGGGCATCATCGCACTGGTGTACGTCATGTTCGTCCACAACATGACGGCGGTATATAGCTTGATTCTGATCAGTGGTTTGTTTGGCCCATGCTGGGCAACGATTTACTCACAGACGCTAGATACTGTGACGGATAAGCGCCACACCGAAACTGCAGGAGCCATCATTGTTATGTCCATTATTGGTGGCGCCTTCATTCCGCTGGCCCAAGGTTATGTTGCTGATATTAGCAACATGTCACTGTCGTTTGTGGTCAACGTTGTGTGCTTTGCTGTCGTGGCAATCTATTCGACCTTCAAGCTACGTGAGTTGAAACTGCAGAAGTGATCTAAAAAGGAGCGTTCTCATGAAGAAATTTAATTTGAACCATGCCATGTTTACCGATGCCGAATTCGTTTTGTATCAAGACGACCACTTCAAAGCGACGACGTTCACCTATCCTTCAGGCGTTGAAGGATTACGCATCGACAATCACAAAGGCTACCTGGTTGTTTTACCATTCAAGGGCTTGATTATCTGGGACGCAGTATTTGAAGGCATCTCATTGAAGATGAAGGATATGTTTTCCCAACCATTGCCAGGGCCAGGAATCGCAGACACGTATGGTTGCTTCCAGTTCACGTCGGGGCTGTTAGGTAATGGGACGCCGGCACCGGAAGACGATTATCAATTACATGGTGAGTTTCCCACTAGCAAAATGGACCACGCGTATTTGACTATTGATACGGACACGGTGACCGTGCATGCAGATTACGAGTATGTCAAAGGTTTTGGGGACCATTATCTTAGTGAACCTTCTGTGATGATGCGTGCTGATTCGGGCCTGTTTGATATTAACTTAAGCGTCACGAACCTGTCGCAATATCAGCCGATGCCGCTGCAATATATGTGCCACATGAATTATGCTTACGCTGAAGGTGGTCACATTGAACAAAACTTACCGGATACAGCCTTCCAATTGCGGCAGACGGTACCGGCTCACGTGCACCCAACACCAGAATGGTCCGCTTATAATGAAGCGCTTAAGGCCAGCGGTAAGTTGATCAATGACCTCGATGATCCTGATCATTATGATCCTGAAATCGTATTTTTCTCTAAAAATCTGACGGCTTATACCGAGCAAGCAGAGTTCCGGCTGCACCTCAATGATCAGCACAATTTCTTAACGACATTTAAGACCGCACAGTTCCCAATTGTGACGCGGTGGATTTTGTTCAACCCAGACCAACAAGTGGCGGCCTTTGCTTTGCCAGGGACCAGTACGCCGGAAGGTAAAGCGGCTGCGACTAAGGCAGGTACCTTGATCATGTTACAACCGTTAGAGAAGCGCCAATTCAGTGTCACCACCGGCTTGGAGCAATAGGAGGCTAATCATAATGGCAGATATCACAGTTATTGGTTCTAACATGTTTGAACTGACCACGTATGTTGACCGTATGCCGGTCCAAGGGGAAACCCTAGAAGCACCAGAATTCGAGATGGGTTTTGGTGGTAAAGGCGCGAATCAGGCCATTGCAGCCGCGCGCTTAGGGTCTGATGTAAACTTCATTACGATGGTGGGGGATGATAGTTTTGGTGAGCAACAGTTGGCCAACTATCGCGCTAACAAAATTCGCCCAGAAGGTATCGGTGTCGGTCAAGGGACGAGTGGGGTTGCACCGATTTTTGTGGATCCGACAGGGGACAACCGTATTTTGATTATCAAAGGGGCCAACAAGCAACTGACACCGGCAGTTTTAGACGCTAAAGTGGATCTGATCAAGGGATCGAAACTGATCGTCTTGCAGCAAGAAATTGCGTTAGAAACAAATTATCATGCGATTGCTCTCGGGGCACAGTATGGGGTGCCCGTGTTGCTGAATCCAGCACCGGCTAATGCGCATTTGAATATCGAAGAAGTGTCTAAAGTCGCTTTCTTCACCCCAAATGAAACGGAATTGGCAACGCTGACGGGTATGCCAACGGATACACTAGACGAGATTAAGGCTGCTGCTAACCATCTGATTGCGCTTGGTGTGGGCAACTTGATCATTACACTAGGCAGTAAAGGGGCCTTGTGGGTCACCAAAGGGCATGCCGAAATCGTCCCAGGCAAGAAGGTGCATGCTATTGACACTACTGGCGCTGGCGATTCGTTTATCGGTAGCTTTGCCCATTACTATACGCAAGGCGAGGATGTGGCCACGGCGTTGCGTCATGCCAATGAATATGCCGCTGTGACTGTCACTCGGCGCGGCACGCAAAAAGCTTACCCAACAGCCGAAGAATTAGCTGCATTGAAGCAAGCTGAATAAGCGGTTATATGCAATAAACTAAGCTGTCCCCCAATGATTCGGCGTACATTAGCCGGTCGTTGGGGGACATTTTGGTTGCCATGGGCATGAACTGGGGAGAAAGCGAATCGAAAAGGAAATCATGAACAGTGGTCAGGATAACTGCTAGCATGAATGCTTAGACGAACAGTGTCATTGGCCGGTGCGTTCAGCCCAGCTCCGTAACATTAGCGATGATCGTCGCGATGGTTTCTGGAGACTCTTGGGCGCCCCGTGCTAGCCAGTTTGTGATGACTTGAATGGCGCCGCTACAGAAAAACTCGAAATAATAATCTAACAGCGCAGGGTCACTGACACCGAAGCGTTGGCGATAGCGTTGTTTAGTTTGGGTCCGCAATGGCCGTAAAATCGCTTCTAAGACCGAACTGGTTTTGATGTTTTGCAAGATGATCGCCGTCGCGGCATCGGCGTCTTGAATTACGCGCAAGACTTCGGGTAGCCAGGCCATGACGTTGGTTTCGTCACCGATCAACGGTTGGATTTGAGCGGCTAAGTCGCCTTCGATCGACGCAAACAAGGCGGCTGGATTGTCGTAGTGGGCGTAAAACGTACCGCGATTAACGTCGGCGGCTTGGCAAATTGCGGTGACGGTAATTTGGGCGAGGGGCTGTTCTTGCAGCAAAACAATCAAGGCATTGCGGAGCTGTTCACGCGTGTATTGAACGCGACGGTTATTCTTAACGCCAACCATGGGAAACCTTCTTTCGAACATAATAAACATTATTGTCCAATTAATAACGAGATGATGTTTTTTTGTCGTTGAGGTCATTTTGCCATAGGGAGATAATATTAGCAATCGAGGGGAGAACTTTTCACCCCACCAAAGGGGAACGCATGTGGCTTATATTGAAGTGAAAAACGAGTACAAGACTTATCAAATGGGAGAAACGAAGATCGATGCGAACCATGATCTTAGTTTTGAATGCGAACAAGGACAATTGACGGTGATCTTGGGACCTTCTGGGGCGGGCAAGTCGACCGTCTTGAACATCCTAGGGGGAATGGATACGCCAACGAGTGGCGCGGTTTTGATCGACGGCGTAGACATTGCGCAGTTCACGGATAAGCAGTTGACCGAATACCGGCGTAACCAAGTGGGGTTTGTGTTTCAGTTTTATAACTTGGTGCCGAATTTAACCACTAAGGAAAATGTGGAACTGGCCAATTCGATCGTACCGGATGCCTTAGATGCTGAAAAGACGCTGCGCCAAGTGGGTTTGGGTGCGCGTCTGGATAATTTTCCGTCGCAACTCTCCGGCGGGGAGCAACAGCGGGTGGCCATCGCGCGGGCGTTGGCTAAGAATCCTAAGCTCTTGTTGTGTGATGAACCCACAGGGGCATTAGACTACGAAACGGGTAAACAGGTCCTACAGCTACTGCAAGACGCCTCACGCAAGGACAACAAGACCGTGCTGATCATCACCCATAATGCGGCCTTGGCCAAAATGGCGGACCGGGTGATCCATATCAATGATGCGCGGGTGCGGGACGTGGTGGATAATACTACCCCGACGCCAGTCGCTGAGATCGAGTGGTGAGCACGATGACACCAATGACAAAGAACATGTGGCGAGAGATCCGTGCCAGTCGCGGCCGCTTCATCGCCATTATTTTGATCATCTTGATGGGGTGTTTGATTTTCGTCGGGGTGCGCGCCGCAGGGCCTGGCCTCAACGAGTCACTGACCACCACCGTGCAACAGTTGCATCTGGCTGACGTGCAGCTGATGAGCACCACCGGTTTCACGCACCAAGACGTCAAAACAGCCGAGCAAGTGGCAGGGGCTAAGGCTGAAACGGTGAAGTTCACCTATGCGACTGGCGGTAAAAATGCACTGGCCGTCGCCGTGTATGGGTATGACCGGCAGCAGACGTTGAATCGGTTGTCGTTGCGCAGTGGCCATCTCCCGCGCCAGGCTGATCAAATTGTTTTGGACCAAAAGGCAAAGGCCGATTACGGCTACAAGCTGGGCCAGACGTTCACCTTTAGCGAAGACGCCCAGGTGAAACGCCGCCGTTTCACGATCGTGGGGTTTGCGGATTCCCCGCAATACATCGATAACGGCTTGCGCGGTTCGGCGAATGTCGGGGATGGTACCGTGCGCTTTTTTGCCTATGTACCCAAAACACAGCTGAAGTTGGCCGTCGCGACGCTTTTGAACGTGCGCTTTGCCAAGCTGCAAGCGACGAATACATACGCTGCGAGCTATCAGCATGCGCGCAACCAGAAGCTCAAGCAACTCAAGCAAGTCTTCAAAGTGCGCGGCCAGGCGCAGACGCAGGCGCTCGTGGCTAAAGCAGACCGCCAACTTGCCGCACCGCAAGCACAGCTGGATGCCAGGCAAAAGCAACTGCAAGCGGCAGCTGCCCAAATGGCCCAGGCGACCGGTCAAACGCAGGCCACAACACCAGCGTTAGCGGCGCAGCAGCAACAATTAGCGGCTGCCCAAGCAAAGTTGACTGCGGCGCGCAAACAAGCGCATGCAGCGGCGGTGACCCATTACACATGGCAGGACCGCTCAGACTTGCCAGGCTTTTCGGCCTATGGGGAGTCTAGTGAGCGGATCGCCGCCATCGCCAACGTTTTCCCGGTTTTCTTCTTCTTGATCGCCGCGTTGATTACGTTCACCACGATCACACGTATGGTGGAAGAGGCCCGCGGACAAATCGGCACGTTCAAGGCGCTAGGGTACGGCAAATGGGCGATCGCCAAGAACTATTTGGGCTACGCGTTGCTCGCGGCGGTCGTTGGCGGTGTTGTCGGTAGCGTTGCGGGGAACTTGAGCTTGCCGCGCTTTATCATCGCCTTATACCACCAGTGCATCCCGCTGACGGCGACGGTGCGATTGCAGTGGGGCTCGGCGGCGTTAGCAGTCGGCTTCTCCTTGCTGGCGACGGTTGGTGCTGCGGCGTTTGTCGTGCGGCGTGAACTCGCAGAAGGGCCAGCGGCTTTGATGTTACCTAAGGCGCCGAAGTCTGCTAAGCGGATCCTGCTAGAGAAGCTGACACCGTTATGGTCGCGGCTGAATTTTAACCAAAAAGTGTCGTACCGCAACTTGTTTCGGTATAAGAGTCGCATGGTGATGTCGATCGTCGGCATCGCGGGGGGCTGTGCGCTGATCTTATGCGGGTTTGGGATCCGCGATTCGATCATCGCATCGGGGACGCGGCAGTATGGCGAAATCGTGCGTTATCAAGCGGTCGTTCAGCTAAAAGATGGGGCGCAGCCTAGCCAAGCGCAGCGGGTCTTGCGACAAAACGCGCAGTATCGCAGTAGTACAGCGGTGGCGGCCAATACTGCCAAGCTGCGGCTCGGGGATGAAAGCGTGGATGCGGTCAATGTCTTCACGCCACAAAGCACTGATTTTAACCGCTATCTGCGCCTCAGTCGAACGGATGGCAGTAAGTTGACCTTACCGCGACGCGGGGCAGTGATCAGCCAAAAGACGGCGAAGTTACTGGGCGCTCAAGCGGGTGATCGCATCAGCGTTAGCCTCACTGGCGGCAAGCGCGTCAAGGTTAAGATTGCCGCGCTCACCCAAAATTATATCGGGGATTACCTGTACTTGAGTCCGCAAGCTTACCGCGCGGTTTGGGGACAGTCGGCGACGCGTAATGCGCTGCTCGTGCGGCTGGATCACCAAACCGTTAAACAGCGCAATGCCTTGGCGCACCGCTTGCTACAGTCTCAGGCGGTGTTGGGCACCAGCTATACGGCGGATCAAAAACAAACGATCGACGCGATGTCGAGCACGTTAGATCCAGTGGTCGTGATCTTCATCGTAATGTCGGGCCTGTTATCATTCGTTGTCATGTACAACCTGACGAACATCAACGTGTCTGAACGGATTCGGGAACTGTCGACGGTCAAGGTGTTGGGTTTTTACGACCGTGAAGTGACGATGTACGTGATGCGGGAGAATATCGTCTTGACTCTGGCCGGGATCGTGGTCGGCTACGGGGTGGGGAACGCTTTGACCTGGTACATCTTGCAGCAGGCAACGACGGCACAGGTGATGTTTCCGCTGACGATCCATTGGCCAGGTTACGTTGCCGCCGCCTGTTTGATGGCCGTGTTTACCGGCGTCGTGATGCTCGTCACCCACCGGCGGCTACAGCGTGTTGATATGGTTTCCGCGCTGAAAGCTACGGACTAATCGCAACGAGCACTCTAAAAATGACACCTAGTCCTCCTGTGGTTTCGGGATGGACTGGGTGCCATTTTTGTTGATCAGAAGGTTTTCATATGATCGAGGGGCCAATAGCGCCAGACAACCACGGACTGCACTTCCTTAGTGGTGATGAAGCCGAACGCGCGGCCGTCGTGGGAAACTAGGCGGTTATCACCCATCACGAAATAGTGGCCGGCCGGTACCGTGTTCGCTTGCGTTGCTTTGAGTGATTGCAGTGAGAAGCTCGTGGTGAAGCTGTTCGCCTTATCTGCCTTGGCGTAAGCGCGGAGCTCGCGCTTGGCAAAAGCCGTGTTGAGGTAGGGTTCCGTTTGCTTTTTACCGTTAAGGTACAGGTGATCGTCTTTGACGGCGATGCGGTCCCCAGGCATGCCAATCACGCGTTTTATGTAGAGTGCCCCGGGCGCATCCGGGGCGTCTAAAACAATGATGTCGAACCGTTGCGGCTGTTTTTGCTTGAGTGAGATCAGGCGCTGGCCCGATTCTAACGTTGGCTGCATCGAGTTGCCGGCAACGATATCGTTGGCGACCAGATAGCGCGTAGCGACGAAGACGCCAATGAAAATCACGGCGAGGCTACACAGCCACCGCCATGATGATTGAGTTGTTGACGCCAAGGCGCCACCTGCTTTCATCAAAAATTACTCGCCGAACGCGGGCTCATCGGTGAAATCATCGACGAGTTGGAAGACGACGTTGGGATTCTCTTTCAAGAGCTTGGCGACCGGGCATTCGTCCAATGCGGTGGCGATGATCGCTTGCGCTGCGGCATCATCGTAGTCAGGCATTTTGATCTGAGCGGTGACCAAAAACTGGTAGCCGGGGTCATCGTGCGTGATATCAACACGCACGCGCATCTGCGAATTAGCCGGCTGGTGTTGGCGTTGTTGGACGATGCGAATCGTCGCGTTGAAGCATGTGGCCAAAGCAAAGCCGATGAATTGCTCCGGATTAGTGCCGGGAGCCTGGATCAAGGAACTGGAGACGCCTAGTGCGAGACCTTCGTCGCCTTCGACGAAGCTGGTACCGGTGAGTCCATTGTGATTTTGAATATAGGTATGGTACAGCGACTGCATAGAAACTCCCCCTTGTGTCGCGTCCCCACGCGCGGACGACGTTATTTTGTAGTCGTTTTCAGCGTACCACGGATGACCGGAATTGTCAGGTCAAAAGGCGCTGTCGTCGCTAAAAACTGTCACTAAGCGGACCTTGACGTTAGCGTTGGCTTGTACCAGCTTCGCCACAGGACATTCGCGTTGCGCTTGCGCCAGCAAAACCACCGCGGTTTCAGGTGTATGCTGGGTGAGGCGCACTTGGGCGGTCAAGGTGAATTGATCACCCATATCGACGCGCCCCCGAACCACCGAATCTAAAGGCGCGTGTTGACGTTGTTCGATCAGGCGTAAGGTGGCCTTTAAGCAGGTGGGCAGCGCCAAGCCGAGCAGTTGTTCCGGATTCGTGCCAGGTGCTGGGGTCAACGGACTTGAAACCCCGAGCTGTAGGTCTTCAGGAACATCGATAAAACTGGTTCCGGGCGTTAGCGGCAAAGGTGTGATAAAGACTCTTCGTGGGCAATAGTCTTTCAGCGTGGTGGGGTCAAGGTCACGATCTTGGTAGCCACGCGGTCGATGAAGGCCTGATCATGTTCGACGAACAACATCGTTGGCTGAGAGCTCAAGATGCTATCGGCGAGCTGGTCTTGGTTGTACAGGTCCAAGTAGTTCAGTGGTTCGTCCCAAACACAGAGGTTAGCCGGGGTGACTAAGGCGGCGGCCAAGGCGACCTTTTTTTGTTGGCCCATACTCAGGTGTTCGATCGGTGTCGTGAAGCTTGCGCGGTCGAGCCCCAGCTTTTTGAGGTTGTTCAGTAAAGCTTGAAAATCGAGCTGGTGTTTGGTGGCAAAAGCGTTCAAGCTGCCTTGGGCTTGATTTTGTTGTGCTAACCAGCTGATACGTAGTTCCGGGTGGGTGAGGGTGCCGTTGTGGCTGCCGTCGAAGTGTCCTGCTAAGGCATGTAGCAGCGAGGACTTGCCGATACCGTTAGGGCCGACTAAGGCGATCCGGTCGCCAGGACGCACATCGAAGCTGACCGGCGCGAACAAGGGTTGGTCGTCGTAACCGAGTTGCACGCGGTCGGCGTGGACAAAGACGGGATGATGGTCGGGCAGCGTATTGATCTGCAGTGGAGCGACGGTTTCAATGTTTTGCAACAAATCTTGCTTCGCTTCGAGTTCGCGGTCCATGCGGCGCTCGAGGTTTTTGCGTTTTTGCATCACCCGAGCGGCACGCGCGCCGATAAAACCGGTATCGTAAACTGCACCAGAACCTTTGATGTGGCGATCCCCGTATTTGTCGCGCTCACGGGATTGTGACCAGCGTGCTTTTTGGGCCGCCGTGCGTTCAAGACGATGAATGTCTTTGCGAAGCTTTTGGTCTTCGGCTTGCTCGCTGGCGTCTTGTTGGGCCTTCGCCTGGGCGTATACGCTGTAATTACCTTGGTACAGGCTGATCTGCTGCCGGTCTAAGGCCAAGGTGTGATCACAGGTCGCATCGAGGAAATCACGATCGTGGCTGATCACGATGAAGCCAGATTTTTGCTTGAGGTAGGTGGCAACGATCTGGCGCGACGCCTTGTCGAGGTGATTCGTTGGTTCGTCGATCAAGGCGAACGCGGTGGTGTCCGTGAACAACAAGGCCAAGCGGACCTTGGTTTGCTCGCCGCCGGACAAGTCTTGATAAGGGCGCCACAGCAAGTCCAAATCGAGGCCCATCAGCGTCATTTCGCGTTCAAGCTGCCATTGCTCGAAGTCGTTGGCCGCTTGTAAGGCGTACAGCGTCAACTGGCTGGGATCGGCTAATGGCTGGGGAAAATACGTGAGTGGCACAGGCACTTGGACCTGGCCGGTGTAGTCGAGTTGGTCTTGTAGCAGGCGCATCAGCGTGGTTTTACCGCGGCCATTGCGTCCGACTAAACCGAGGTGCCAAGTCGTATCGAGGTTCAGGTCGACGTCGGTGAATAATGGCGCCTGGCCGTCGTAATTGAAGCTAAGGTGTTGCAGTGAAATTGTGGACATATGCGGTCATCTCCTGTCGGTGGATGACCCTAACGGTGGCGGTGATGGCATGCAAAAAGGCCTAGTGGCGTTTGCCAACTAGACCTCAGGTGATTTCCCCGAGGTAAGCCCATTGCCAAAAATGTCGAGACCACGCCAATGCGTTCAGGGTCAGGAACAAATTCGTCAAAGGGCTTACTTCAAGGGCTTCACTTCCGTTTCATTAATTGTTGTTCACAAGATAGCACTAGCACTCGGTCGCTGTCAAGCCCCAATCAGTAAGTGTGCTTTTTCGTCGGGGTCTTTTCGAGGAGCAAGTCGGCCAGCGTTTCAGCAGAAATGGCTCCTAAGTTGGCGGCCAAATCAACGCCGCTCAAGGCGGCGATGAGCGCGTCGCGCGTGAAGTTACAGCCTGACAGTGCCTTTTCCACCAGCGTGATGTCGCCGCCGGTGATGAAGTCGCCATACAGTTTGATGCGGTTGATGCGGCCAGTGTTCAAGGAATAATTGAAACTGACAGTCCCGATGTCGAAATGTCGGCTTACGTAGTAGTCGAACCCAGGGTTGGTGCCGTAGTTCCAGGTGTCTGTGTCGTACTTACCGGCCAGGCGGGCATCGATCACTGCCCAATCCTTCTCTGTGAGGTGATAAGTCTGAATGTCTTTTACATCGTCGACATGGAACAGTTCTTTGAGTAACGCTTCTTTGAACTGTTCGATGTCATAGGCCGAGTACGGGGCCTGTAAGAATGGCTTGAGGTTAGTGACCCGCGCCTTGACAGAGCGCACACCTTTGGAGGCGAGTTTGGCCTTGTCAGGCGTCAACACGCGCGTTGCGGCGTCTTGATCCAAGTCGAATAGTAAGGTGCCACCTGCGGCAAAAGAGTGGCCGACTTTGAACATGGTCATGCCGGAGAATTTTTGGTCGTTGACCACCATATCGTTGCGGCCGCGAAGCTCGGCATCAGTGGCCCCCATGTGGTGGATGGCATCGAGGATCGGCTGGGCAAAATAACCGTAGTCGCCGAAGTGCTGGTCATCGTCGATCACGATGTTTTCAAAAATCAAGTTGCCGAAGTCGTGGTACACGGCCCCGCCGCCAGAAGTTCGGCGGACTAACTTGATGGCATGCGCTTTGAGGTAAGGCAAGTCAACCTCGGCGTAAGCATTCTGGTTGACGCCGATGATGACGGCGGGTTGATTAACGTAGACGATCAACCCGTGTCCCGGGAGCTTGAGGTCATTGACTAAGTAATTATCTAACGATTGGTTCACGATTGGGTCATAAACGGGTTTCCCGTTACGAGATGTATCGATCAAAAACATAATGGGCGTCCTCCTTAGTTAAGTCAGGATCAGTATACCGCTTACGTTTGCGGAAGGGAAAGCTGTGACCTGACGCGCAATACCCTAGAACACGCTGCCCTAGGCCAATTCTTTAGTGGCTGCCTTCTAGCCGGCGATGACCACAAACCTGGCGGCAAGTAAAAAGCGCGCCGGTTGGGGTGCGCTTTTTACTGTGCAGGCCTGTTGGTCACAAGGCCTGGGCGATTGGTAAATTGCCGCTGGCGATCTTGATCGTGTTGCGGTGTTGGTCGGACTCGATGGCTTCCACTAAGACGGTGGCAACGTCTTGTCGGGAAATCGTACTGTCGGCCTTTGGGTCGAGGCTGATCTGTCCGGTAGGGGCGGTGTTCGTCAAAGTGGTGGGCTGGACGATCACGTAGTCCAGGGTCGTGCGGTGTTGCAGCCATTCATCGGCATAGTATTTGGCGATGTAATAGTCGTGCAGGCTGGCCGGCCATTTTTCTCGGATCTCAGCGTTCAAAGAACTGAGTTGAATGAAGCGGGGAATCCCGGCGCGTTGTGCAGCAGTCATTGCTTTGATCGCCCCGTCGAGATCGACGGCCAACAATGCCTTACCTTGCGAGCCGGAAGCGTTGATCACGGCATCGCTACCGGCCATCGCGGTCGCTAAGGTCGCGATGCTGGCGGTGAGGTCGAAGGTCACCGGCCGATATTCCGCAGTCGCCGGCCGCGCTTGCGTTTGGGGGTCACGGTAGCCAGCGACGACTTTGTAGTCGTTTTCGAGTAAGGTCGCGACGACATGTTGCCCCACTTGACCGTGGGCACCAATAACGAAAATTTGCATAAAAATCCCTCCTTGGGGGTTAGATCATCCCGAGTGGCTGCTTGCGCGTCGGTGCTGGAAAGGCCGTATCAATAAGCGCAAGTTCATCTGGGGTGAAAGTGATGGTCATGGCGTCGATGTTGGCGGCCATGTGCTTGGCATTAGCCGCTTTAGGAATTGGAAAAACGTCGTGGTCGCGCATCGTCCAGGCCAGCAAGAGTTGGTGTTCCGTGATGCCTTTGGCCTTGGCTAAGTCCTTGAGGGCGCGGGGAACGCGAATGCTTTGCCCGGCGCCGGAGTTGAACGGCGAATAACCGATCAAGGTTTGATGATGCTCGCGTTGATACGGCCGGAGATCGTAATCGATCCCCCGGGCGCTAAGGTTGTACAGCACTTCGTTGGCAGCGATGTCTTGGCCGCCAGGGAAGGCCGCGGCTTCTTCGAGATCGGCGACATCGAAGTTGGAGACCCCGTAGGCTTTGATCAGTCCTGCTTTTTTCAGTGCCTGCATCCCCGCCAATGTCTCCTTCAAAGGCGTGTTGCCGCGCCAATGGTACAAGTAAAGGTCGAGGTAGTCGGTACCTAAGCGTTCTAGCGAGTTCTCCAAGGCCTTGCGCATTTGGCGCGCGGTGGCGTGCCAAGGGTAGAATTTGGAAATCAAGTAGAGTTGTTGCCGGGAATACGGTTTGATCGCTTGGCCGACTAACGTTTCTGATGCGCCTTCCCCATACATCTCGGCGGTATCGATCACGGTTAGCCCGTGATCAAGACCGTAGCGGATGCTTTGGATCTCTTGTTCACTGCGCGTAGTGCTACCTTCACCAAGATACCAAGTTCCCATACCGAGCGCCGGCACTTTGGTTCCAGCTAGTTTGATAGTTTGCATCCTTACTCACCTACTTTACTTTCGCTTGTGTGCCTTTATTATAAGGGAAGCGGTTGCGAATGTTAAACGTGGGCTGACCACCGCTACCATAAATGCTGACAAAATGGCCATCACGCCAGTCAAGCGGGTATAATAAAGACAATCGTGTGACCGCTATCACAATAGTAGTGGGCCTCAAGTGGCGCATGTCAGCGAGAAGGTGAGGGAAAAAGATGGAATACACATTGCAAGGTAGTGACACGTTTCCAATTGTTGTGTTGCCGTTAACGGCAAGGCAAAGTGTCCAAATCGAATCTGGGGCGATGATCTATCATAACGGCGACGTGACGTTGACCGGAAAAATGAACAGCAATGGTAAAAAAGGGTTGGGCGGCTTAATGAGTGCGATCGGGCGTAGCGTGACCAGTGGTGAAAGTTTCTTTATTACCACAGCTACCGGCACGACCGCCGGTGGTGAGCTGGGGATCGCCCCAGGGAACCCCGGGGCGATCAAGGCGTTGACATTAGACGCGACCCACCAGTGGTACCTGAATACTGGGGCCTTTTTGGCCGGTGAAGCAACGACAAGCTACAGCATGGTCAGCCAACATGTCGGTGGCGCCTTGTTCGGGGGCACCGGTGGCTTTTTCATTATGCATACGGCAGGGGCTGGCGAGATGCTGGTGAGCGCCTACGGGGACATGTTGGCGCTGGATCTCGATGGCACACATGACTATGTCGTCGACAATAGCCATGTGGTGGCGTGGGCCGATACCCTGGACTACCACATCGAGGCCGCCAGTGGGGTGCTGGGATTCACGACCGGAGAAGGGCTGGTCAACCGCTTCTCTGGTCGCGGCCGGGTCTATATTCAGACGCGCAACGTTGAGGCCTTGGCCAAGCTGATCGTGCCTTACGTGCCAAGTAAGCAATCATAAGTGAGAGCCATAAAAAGGCGCCAGCGAAATCCGCTTCTGGATATCGCTGGCGCCTTCACGTCGTGGTCTCGGTATGTTCGGGTTAGTTAGTGCGGTGTTTGACGAAATAGATCACGGTCATGAGCGCCAGGTAAATGATCCCGATGCCCAAGCTGATGCGGGTTTCAGGGTTGAGCAGCATGAAGATCAAGGTGATCGCTAAAAAGCCAAGTGTCAGGTAGTTGGTATACGGTGCGCCCGGCATTTTGAAGGGGTGGTCAGGCATCTTATCCGCGTGTTGCTTGCGGAAGTGGGTCTCGGAGATCAAGATCACGACCCAAGGCACCATCCCCGGTAAGACGGAGCTGGAATATACCATGACGAAAATATTACCGGCTGCGGGGGCGATGATCGGCAATAAGGCGTTGAGTAAAACGCCTAACCCGATGCCTAACCCGATCAGTAAAACAGGGTATAGTGGAACCCCGTGACGGTTAAGCAGCTTAAACTTCTTAGGCAGTTGGCCTTCGTCCGCCAAGGTGTACAGCATCCGGCTGGCCGAGTAGATCCCGGAATTGGCCCCAGATAACGCGGCGGTGATCACCACGAAGTTGACCAAAGCTGCGGCGAAAGTGATCCCGATTTTGGCGAACGTCTGCACGAAGGGTGACCCGATCGCGGACAGTTGGTTCCATGGGTAGATCGCAACGATCACGAAAATCGCGCCGACGTAGAAAATCAAGATCCGGCCGACGGTTTCTTTGACTGCTTTGACGATGGTCGGTTGCGGGTTTTCCGCTTCCCCAGCGGTGATTCCTAAGAGTTCGACGCCTTGATACGATCCCAAGACGATCGCTAAAGCGAAGAAGAAGCCCTTGACGCCGCCGGTGAAGAAACCGCCGTGGGTCCAAAGGTTACTGATCCCCATTGGGTGACCGCCGTTCCCGAAGCCAAACAAGATGACGCCTAACCCGGCGATAATCATCAAGACGATCGTGACCACTTTGATCAAGGCAAACCAGAATTCGAGCTCGCCGAACATGCGCACCGAAATCAGGTTTGCGATCACTAAGAAGGTGATCGCGACGAGGCCGGGCAACCATCCTGGGAGGTGCGGCCACCAAAACTGGAAATATTCTCCGATCGCGATCATTTCTGACATGCCGACGACAACGAACTGGAAGACGTTGCTCCAAGCGGTGAGGTAGCCGAAGACCGGATGCATGTATTCGGTCGCAAACTTGGCAAACGAGCCGGTCGCGGGATCAACGTAAAGCATTTCGCCGAGGGCGCGCATGATTAAGTATAAAAACACACCCGCGATCGTGTAGGCGAGCAGCACGGAAGGACCGGTCCACTTGATCGTAGACGTCGCCCCCATGAATAAGCCGACGCCGATCGTGCCGCCTAAGGCGATCATTTGCATATGGCGTGCGCTGAGTTTTCGTTCCATTGTAGCTGGCTCCTTAGGTTAATAAGCTAGTAGTGCTTTTTCTCATGTTACTTTAATTTACAAAACAACAGACTACATATTACGCGTCTTATTCGTGATTGGCAAACACTTGCACGATATTTGTAGACACTAATTAAAGTGGTGGCGTTTTCAAATTAAAACAGGTAGGCTGGTGATAGGATGTGGCCGGCAGTGGCCACGGTATAAAAGGGAGTGGGAAGATGACGACGGTATTAAAGACACGCTTACCCTTGATTCAAGGGGCGTTGGCGCAGATCTCAACGGCAGGCTTGGTGGTGGCAGTCAGCAAGGCCGGTGGCTTAGGGGTATTGACCACGACAGGACTGGACGAGGACGGGCTGGCCGCGCAGATCGCTGCGGTGCGCACGCAAACGGCGGCCCCGTTTGCGGTCAATTTGATGTTGCAACAGGCGAATATCCCCGAGCTACTCGCTTACTTATTGGCACACCCTGTGCCGGTGGTCACCACCAGCGCTGGGTCGCCGAAGCGTTTTGTGACGCAGCTACAAGCCGTGGGGACCCAAGTCGTGGCAGTGATCCCATCGGTCAAGGTGGCCCAGAAAATGGCCGCACTTGGGGTGGATGCGCTGGTTGCCGAAGGGATGGAATCAGGCGGTCACATTGGCACCTTGACGACGATGGCCCTGGTGCAACAAGTCACCGCCGCCGTTGACGTCCCAGTGTTTGCAGCCGGCGGGATCTATGATGTCGCCGGAGTGCGTGCTGCCGAAGCCTTAGGGGCTGTCGGTGTGCAAGTCGGGACCGCCTTTTTGGCCGCCGAAGAAACTCCGATCAGCCCGGCGTATCAACAAGCCTTGGTGGCGGCTAGCGATACCAGTACGGTGGTGACCGGCCATGCGCTTGGGGATGCGGTGCGCTGTTTGCACAACCCGTTGACCGACGCGTACTTTGCGGCTGAGCAGCAAGGGGCCACGCCCGAAGACTTGCACGCCTTATTAGATGGCAGCTTGGCCAAGGCGATCGCCGGGGATGTGACGCACGGCACCTTAATGGCGGGGCAGATCGCGGGCCGCATCGCTAAAATCGAGCCGGTCGCGGCAATCGTGCAGCGCTTGTATCCTGATGAAAGGTGACGGGTATGCTTTAATTAGCACAAACTGGGCAAACTATGCCAGGGTAGGGTTTGTTTGCACAGTGACATAGGAGAGTGAAAGCATGGGGAGAAATTCTTGGGCCATCGTCGCAGTCGTCGTGCCTTTTATGGCAGGGCTCGCCGCTTGCGGGCAACAGGCAGCGCCGAAGAAGCAGTCGGCCAGTGCAACCGTGTCGCAATCAGCGGTCGCTAAGTCGCCGGTCAGTCATACCAGTGCCAGCAGTACGCCAACGCGGACGGCGACTGCATCTGAACAGATAGCGTTACTATTACTTGCGACAGGTGCTGAGGCCTGGTCGCCGACTGGCAGTCAATTATTGGCTAACGGGACGCAAAATACGGCGTACCCTGCCAGCAATCAGGTTCCTGGGACGCCGTCTGGTGCCACGGTGTACACGTTAACGCAACAGCATGAGCACTTGACGCCATTAGTGGTGTTGACGGGTGATCAGGCGTACTTATTTGCCGCGCAAAGCCCGGTGCCGTATACCTACATTCAGCAGCATGGGTTTAATGTGAACGTGCACGACCTGTGGCAGAAGCATTTTCAAAGTGTGGATGTCGCGAAGTTAGCGGCTTTGTTGCCAGTCAGTGCGTCACCACAAGGGGGCGAAGATGATCAGGCCGCTGCCACCAGCAGCGTTTCGGAGAATGGTATCAGTGCTGACCCGGAAACGGCACTTAATCAGGCCAAGGGAAGCTATATTGAAGACGATTCGACGATCAGCGACGGCAGCGCGCAACGGACTAGTTTTTTTGAGCAAGATGGCGAGCTGTTGTGGGAAGCACATCATCAAGGTGACGGGGCGATGAAGTACGAGTATCGCCTTGTTGATTACACCTATTCCGGGCCCGACAATGCAGGCGGGCAGATTTTTGCTATCACCGGTCGCGAATACGGGGGTGCCAAGGAGATCAAGATGACGATCGATATCATCAATGATCAGACCTACACGTTACGCTCGACGGCCATTAACTACTATGGTAAGTTCAATCGGGAATAGGGAGCAGTAATGATGAAAAAGATTCTGGGAGTCAGTGTACTCGTGGCGTTAGCCTTGAGTGGCTGTGGGCATACCGCTACCTCTACTGCCAAAAAATCGGCTGAGTCAGCGACGCAGGCTGTCGTCTATTCGGATGAAGAGTACGCGATGGCAGCCTTTAGTCAGGCCAAGGGTAAGCAGGGAATCACAAGCGCACAATTGCGGGTATTGACCCGTTCCGATGGGCTTTTCATTGGAGATCAAGATAGTGATACTCAGGGAACGGTTTTTACGAGTCGCCAACAGCAAGTACAGGCGACAGACGCTGCTGGAAAGACGACGACTTATGCGAAGGCCACTTTGCGCAAACAACTCAAAGTGCATCGAGCGGCCTATGATGAGGCTTTGCAGCGCGGTAAACGTCAGGAAAAGGCGGCGCAAAGCGCTGCTAGCGCCACGACGCAAGCCAGTGCACAGGCGTCAGCGACAGAAGCCAGTAGTACCAGTGCTAGTCGTGCGAGTGCCAGCAGTACGGCAAGCGTTGATATGAAAAATCTGTCAACGGCGCAAGTACAAGACTGGGTCATCCGTAATCTGGAAAAATATACGCCGGATACCTACACCTATGATGATCCCAATATGTTTGGCTGGAATTATAGTCATGATGACCAAGGCCAGTTGGTGGTCCATGTCAGTGAAAATCACGACTATGCGAACGCGCATGGGGCGGATCTCGACCCCAATGTGGCCCCGACGGTTGCCGAATTCACCATCACAAGTGATGGTGAGCTGGCCGTAGCAGATATGGGGAACGCTGGCATGGCGATGTTTCAAGCGCTCAATGGGAATTCTGACACCGGAGAACCCGTCGTCGTAGCGACAAATTTCAATGACTAAATTTTACTGGAAGCGTCGAATCAAAAAGGCCGCGTCACAATTTGTGAGGCGGTCTTTTTGGTGGTGATGGCGTGACTGGGCACAGGGGCTACCGCGGTAAGCGGCGCAAGTAGACGATACCGATGGCTAATTCGACCATAATCATGATCGCTAAGCTGGTCAGTGACCACCAGTCGAAGCCGACTTGCGAGACCATCGCCGGATCGCCATAGGCGGCGACGGCATCGAATAAGCTGTGCATCACGATCGTGAACCACAAGTTATGGGTGGTAAAAAAAATCGCCGCAGCGGCAAAACCTAGCACGGCAGCATAACCCACTTGCAGGGTCGTTTGGACGAGGTCAGGCTGGATGCTGAGGTTGCTAAAATGGATGGCACCGAAGGCCAACGCAGTGGTGATGCTTGTCCACCAGTAGGAATCCCATTTCTTCGGGGTTTTCGTCCATAGCCACCATAAAAGTGGACCCCGGAATAGAAGCTCTTCACTGAAACCTGGTGCGAAGCCGTTGATGAAGGCGTTGCCTAGCCGAGCAACGGTCGGTGCCGGTAAGGGACCGAGATCTAAGCAATTTGAGGCGATGATTGCGGCGACCGCCAGCCAGCCGAGCTTGGCGTTTTGGGGCCGGGCAAATAGCGGCAAGTGCAGCCAACGCCAGGTGAATAGCCACAAGATGGCGGCAATCACAAGGGTAAAAAGGTTACCGAAAGCATCTTCACTAAGATTGAAGATGCCGTAAACGGGCACCATCAGCGCAAAGCCGATCAGGAAGGCGAAGAGGTAGCTGAGAAACGTTTTGCGGCCAAGATGTGCGACCGGATGCCAATTAGTCAAAAGCAAACTCCTTTTAATGTGTCGTCAAATGTGGGTAAGGCAGTATCGTTTTCTCAGCGTGAAATGGCTTGGCGGGAAATATGTAGGCGGTCGGCAAGGACCTGTTGCGTCCAGTGGCGCTGTTGACGCAACGTACGAATTTGGCAGTTGATCATCAGGTGCAGCTTCAATCTTTGTTTACCATAGCAGTTTTGCGTCGGAAATACGCGCACGGTCTGGTTGCGAAAAAAATTTCCCGGAAAATAGGGTACGCGAGGTGATCGAGCCAGTGGCTTGTGGTCATACAAAGCGACCGGCGCACAAAGCCATCTTTGGTGACTTTACGGGGCGGTCGTTGTGGACGTATTAGGGCGTATTGCGATGGAATAGACGAGTTTCTATCGTGAGTTTCGCGCCTCGATACCCGGCTTCGTTGCGATTATTCAGCACCATGCCTTTGACGCTGAATGCCAACTACTCAGCGCGAGTTGGTAATAGCCCCCAAAGAAACAACCCCACAATGAAACCAGTCCCGATACCATAACCGATATCAAAAGCCGTCACCGAGCGAGTTAAAATTACGCCAATGGTAACCATGATGCCTACCGTTCCCGTGATGATCCGGCTATTTTGTACGGTTAAGCTAAAATGATGCTGGTTGACCTGCCAACTCCGCTGACGCGCATCTTTGAGTGTGACTAAGTTCACGATCAACAATACGACCAGCAATGCGGTGCCTGAAAGCCCACTTCCGTAGCCAAGCCGCGGGCTGAACCAGCTGACGATCAACACGGCATCCAGTAGTAAATTTAACCGATACGCTCGCCGCGCTTGAATCTGAACTTTTTCTTGTGCATGTAATTGGGCCATGATATCCCCACTCCTCAGTAATTGATCTAAGGATACGCCATAAAAATCACTGAGCAACATGCAGGCATCAATATCCGGCAAACTGCGTCCGGTTTCCCAGTTGGAAATCGTTTGTCGCGTCACGTGCAGTGTATCTGCAACGGCTTGCTGGGTAAGTTGGTGTTGTTTTCTGGCTTGCTGCAATTGTTCGTTAATGTTCATGGTGTCCTCCAACTCAATCTGTGGGTTCACCCGCAATTATCCAAGCAAACATCTTGCAAGGCCAGCAAAATTAACGACAAGTTCCTTGGCATCCCTAAATTACCCGGGAAATAATGCCCAGAGACACGGCTGGCTGCACTTTGATCAGAACAGCCTTAGCCGCCAGACCGCGTTAACGCTTTTTATGCCGTACAGCTTGGCGAACGGTGGGTTCTCGGCGGATCAATAACCAGGTGTATCCCAAGCTAGCGATTCCTGATTGTAAGTAGATGTTCCAGCTCGCCACCGTTGTAAAGTTACGGAAGCTAAAGAGGTCTTTCATAATTTCAAGCTCAACTTCATGCATCAGGTTCACGTGTTCCCCAAGCAACATGGCCATGCCGATGCCATAGGCAAAGATCAGGACCCAGCCGAGCAAATACCACCAACCACGGCGCAACTTCACCACCGGCCGGCCATGTCGATCGCAGTCATCGGTGACTTGCAATTGCGCCCCGACGGCCTGCAAGCCGGCAGCCAAAAGCCCTACCACCACCGTCACCATTACTAATACCACGGGAGGCCGTTCCCGGGTCAATGTCTGAATACCCATGACTAAACTATAAACTGGGATCAGGATTGCTTCCCAACGCGAAATTTTCTCCAGTCGAAAGGCGTTGCGGGTAAAAATCAACACGCCTATGACTAATACAATGATACCAACCATGCTTGACGCCTCATTTCCATTGATGGTATTGATTATACACAAATATGAAAATAATGGTTTAAACGTCCCTAATGGCACGCCGACCATTGTCAATCCGCATCGCAAACCAGGGGGCTGGTCGCATTCCAACACCTAGAAACGCCAGCGCCCTCATACCGCGATTCAGGGAACGAATCGTGACACGAGGGCGCGGTCTGTGAGCGTTAATGCAGATCGGCAAACTTTAAAAGGGTGCGAATCATCTGACAGGTAAAGCCGTATTCGTTATCATACCAAGCGACGGTTTTGACCAGTTGGGTATCGCGGGCGGTCACGACTTCTGTCTGGGTGGGATCAAAGACCGAGCCGTAGGTGGTATTGACGATGTCAGCAGAGCCGATATGGTCTTCATTCCAGCCAAAGCTGGCGTTAGCGTTGGTATACGGCTTGATGTGGGCGTTCACGTCGTTGGCCGTCACGTTTTTGGTATTAAGAACCGTTACCAGTTCGGTGAGGGACCCGTCAGGTACCGGGACGCGCTGGGCGTGACCTTGTAGTTTGCCGTTCAAGTGCGGCAGGACCAAGCCGATCGCCTTGGCGGCACCAGAAGAATGCGGAATGGTGCTAACGGCTGCAGAGCGCGCGGCGCGCAAATTGCCGCCGCGTACGGGACCGTCAAGGAGCATCTGGGTCCCTGTGTAGGCGTGCACGGTGGTCATGGTGCCGGCAACGACCCCGAATTCACGGTCTAAGGCGTCGGCCATGGGTGCCAAGCAATTCGTCGTGCACGAACCGGCCGAGACGATTTGATCGGCTGCCGTCAAGATGTCGTCATTGACATTGTACACGACGGTCTTGACGTCTTTGCCCGCAGGTGCAGAGATCAAAACGCGCTTGACCCCGGCAGCCAGGTGCGCTTGGGATTTTGCCGCCGAGGTGTAGAAGCCGGTACATTCGAGTACAAAGTCAACGCCATCATTGGCGACCCAAGGGATTTTGGCCGCGTCTGGTTCGGCGTAAACATGATATGTCCGGCCGTCAACCACGATGGCATCCGCAGTGGCACTCACCGTCGCGTCTAAAGTGCCGTGGGTGCTGTCGCATTTGAGTAGGTGCGCCAACATTGCCGGGCTGGTTAAGTCGTTGATCGCCACGACGGCAATGTTGGCCGAGTCATTGTTCAACTGCAAAATGCGCCGGAAAGCCAAGCGTCCGATACGACCAAACCCGTTAATCCCAATTTTTACTGTCATCAAAATGTCCTCCTTGTTGGGTTTCTCTTGAACAGTTATAGTATGCAAGGAATGATATGGATGAGTAAGACCGCGTTTATCGGGGGATAGTTTGTCCTACCTTGGAGGGTTAGCGTGAACGAAAAAGTTTTAGGTCATTTTCTACGGTACAAGCGGGAACACGTCGACCTAGCGGCGTACGCAATTGTCCCTGAACGCAAGCGGCGGACGCCAGGACTGAGCCGCGATGAAGTCGCTAGCATGGCGCATGTCAGCGTTGATTGGTACACACGGATCGAGCAAGGGCGCAGTCGCGCGACGCCATCGGCAGACGTTTTAGCAGCGCTGTGTCGCGTGTTGCGTTTCACGCGCTCAGAAAGCGAATACGCGTTTAACTTGGTCAGCCTGGCGCCGCCGCGTGTCGCCCAGCAAGAGGTCAGCAGTACGGCGTTGGCGTTGATTGCCTCCCGCGAGCCGCTGCCGGCGTTCATCATGGATCGTAACCTGACGCTCGTGGCTACCAACCAGAGTTTTCAACAGCTGTATGGTAATTGGGAGCGGCAATCACCATTGACGCGCAACTGGGTATGGCGGACGTTCAACAGCGATTGTTTCCGGCAGCGTCTGTCAGGGTGGGACCAATATGCGCGATACGTCACGGCAGTGTTCCGCAAGCGCTATAGTGAAGCGGCGGACGCTCAGTTTTTGTTTCAGCTGTTTGAGGCGGTGAAAACAGACGCGATATTTTCGGCGGCGTGGGACACGCTGGTGGTGTCCGACTTCAAGACACAGCACTTATTGCTGACTAATCGTGAGGTTGGCGAACTATACCTGATTGAGACCGTCTTGGCGCTTCCTGGAACTGGTCAGTACGTCGTGTTCGAAGATGCCGGTGATCAAATGACGCGTACTAAGTTACAACGGTTGATGGCCAAAGCAAAGGGTCTGCGGAGACGAGAATAAGCGATATCTATTTTATATAGAATGTTGTCGTTGCATAGTGGTTCTTGTTTAAAAATTTTAGTATTTGTTGGCTATATAAAAGCTGAATACTTGTTTTGAAAATTTGGATAAATATGATACGGCTCTTTCGAAAAGTATGTACAAGTAATTAAATATAAGGCTCATTCTATTTGTGAGTGAAGAAACATTTTTGAAAGCGCTTGACAAACCTAATGTGTGGATTTATTATGTGGTTGTTAACTAAATAAGGTTATGGGCATAGGAATAGAGACGCCCGAAGATGAAATATTTCATTTTCGGGCGTCTTTTTGTGCACTTAATCATAAAAAGGAGAGATTTGTTATGAGTAAAGCACGCCGATTAGCACAGATTTGGGGCTCTGATGGTAACGCAATTATTGCAGCATTAGACGGTTTTGGGTTTTCAATGAACACGGCTGGGGTAGATTATACTTGCGAAAATTTGGATCGATTAATCGATAATGGTCTAGATGCAGCACTAGTCACCTATGGTCAGGCGAAAACCTATGAAAAACAATTAGCGAAGATTACCACTGTATTGCGTGTTGATGCGTCTATTAATGTATATGACAAGACAGTTCCTGAGACTGATGAATTCTTTGATGTTGAGGATGCACTTAAACTTGGTGCTTCTGGTGTTGTTTGTATGACTTTTCCGGGTGCAGGTACGCGCGAGCAGTTCTCGCACCAGATGCTGGCTCACCTTGCCAAGCAAGGTGAGGAGTGGGGAATGCCAGTAATCGCTGAAACCTTGCCGTTTGGATACCCTGTAACAACGGCAGAGTCTAATGATCCTAAATTTATTTCCGCCGCCGCCCGCATAGGTGCGGAATTTGGAGCCGATATTATCAAGACTCGGCTAAGTGGAGAAGATACGGACAAAGAAATCATTCAAAACGCTAGTCGCCCTGTCTTGGCCCTTGGCGGTCCCAAGACGGACACCCTAACGTATTACAAGTTTGTTAAACACTGTCTAGAGGCTGGTGCGCATGGGGTTGCAGTTGGTCGTAATATTACTCAAGATGCTAACCCGGCCGGAATGGTTGCGGGTTTGAATGTCTTAGTTCACCAGAATGGTACTCCTGAAGAAGCGTTTACTGCATATCAAAACACTAAATAATTGAAGGAGTGATTACATGTTAAGCAGACAGACCATTATACCTTCGTCATTGAACGGGAAATATCTTAGAAAAGCATGTCGATGTGAATCGGATATTGTTTTACTTTCAGGAGTAAACATTGGAAATCTTGCTGAGTTTGTTTCGTACATTCATCAGCAGCAAAAGCAAGCTTTTGTTCATGTTGATATCACCGGGGGCTTTCGTCCAGATGAGATAGGGATTGGTTTGCTGAAAAATATGTATCATCTAGATGGCATTATCTCTACCAACATGCACGTCATTGCACGTGCTAAAGCCTTAGGACTTGAAACGGTTTATAGATTATTCCTATTTGATTCACGTTCCCTCGAACGAGCAGCTGGAGTTTTACACGGTGGGGAATTCTCCGCATTGGAGATCCTTCCCAGCGCGTACGCATTGTCTGAAGTAGAGAATATCCGTCAGTATGTTGGCTCAATGCCTTTAATTGCTGGGGGATTTGTTCGAACGCGTGAAGAAATTAAGCAAATTTTCGAGGCTGGTTTTGCTGGAGTGACAACGAGTGATTGTGCACTTTGGCAGTAGATAGCAGGGAAAGGGGTGTAGTGATGATTAACAGATATTTAATGGGTATCGACAATGGCGGTACTAGTACTAAAGCAGCTATTTATGACATGAATGGGCGTGAACTGAAAAAGACAACAATCAATACCAAGATGTTGACGCCTCATCCTTTTTTCACCGAACGAGATATGGATGAGTTGTGGAAGGCTAATGTTTATGTGATCAAGCAAACAATTGCTGATGCACATATTGATCCACATGATATTGTCGGGATTGCTTGTACAGGCCATGGCAATGGCTTGTATTTAGTTGGAGAAGATGGCAAAGCAACTCGCAATGGCATTATTTCTACTGATGACCGTGCAGCAAGTTACGTGAAGCGTTGGCTTGCTGATCCGAAGTATGAAGTCGATATTCGACCCAAAACAATGCAGACAGTTTGGTCTTCCCAACCGGTCGCGTTATTGGCGTGGTTGCAAGATCATGAGCCTGAAGTATTTGATCGGACAAAGTATATCTTTATGATTCCCGATCTAATTCGATACTGGCTAACAGGGGATCCCCACTTTGAAATCACTAATGCATCAGGCACAAGTATGCTTAATCTAACGAGCAAGAAATTTGATCCCGAGCTCTTGAAATTTTTCGGCATTGAGAAGTGGCTTGATAAGTTACCTCCTTTGGCCAATTCAATAGACCAATGTGGTCGGGTAACGAAGCAGATAGCAGAGTTAACTGGACTAGCTGAGGGGACGCCGTGTTCTGGAGGGGTGTTTGATATTGCAGCTTCTGTGTTATCTACCGGCCTCGTTCATCGAGATAAACTGGGAATTGTGACGGGGACTTGGTCAATTAATGAGTATATTACTGATCGGCCGAAAGTTGTTAAAGATCTGTTCATGACATCTATTTACCCGATTGCTAATCGTTGGCTTATTACCGAAGCAAGTCCGACCTCTGCCAGCAACCTCGAATGGTTTATCTCCACGTTTATGCAAAAGGAGAAGCGTGCGGCTGAGGATGCAGGTTTTTCAATTTATGATTATTGCAACAAGCTAGTTGCTAGCACAAAGCCAGAAGATAGTGATCTATTATTTTTCCCATTTATTTTCGGTGGGAATGCGGTACCTAATGCTAGCGCAGGTTTTGTTGGGGCAACTAAGTTTCATGATTTGAAGTACTTTGTTCGAGCCGTATATGAGGGTGTTGTATTTTCTCATATGTATCACATTGAGAAATTACGTCATATTGATGGCCATCTTGACGGTGCGGCGCGTATTGCTGGTGGTATTACAAATTCAACTGTCTGGTTACAGATTTTCGCAAATGTTTTGCAACGTCCGCTTGAGTTGGTCAACGTTAAGGAAAATGGCACATTGGGAACGGCAATGACAGCGGGTGTAATGACAGGTGATTTTGATAGTGTCGAAGATGCGGCAAAGCATATGGTACACATTAGCCGCGTAATTGACCCGCAAAGAGAAACTGCGGCAATCTATCAACGGAAGTATGAGAATTATAAACGTATTGTAAATGGAATGGAGCCTGTTTGGAGTGAGCTTCAAGAAGAGGCTACCAGATAAGTATGAAGCCTAGGAGGCTGATTATGGATTTAGAAATTAGCGGCAAAAATGCTATTGTGACCGGCGGAGCGACTGGACTTGGACAGCAATTTGTTCTCGGACTTGCGCGTGAAGGCGTTAATATTGCTTTCACCTATATGAGTGAAAGAGAAGAACCCCAAAAGACTGTGGCCGCTGTGAAGAAAATTAATCCTCAAATAAAGGCCGTGCCGATTCTAACGAATTTAGCTAACGAAAATCAGATTGACATCTTTTTCGAAAGTGCTTTGGATGCGTTGGGGAGCATCGATATTGTCATCAATAATGCTGGTATCTGGCTAAGTGGTCAGGTCAAAGACATCTCAGTTAAGGATTGGGATTTAACTATGGCAGTGAACCTGAGGGCGCCGTTCTTAGTGGCACAGAAATTTGTCAATTATGCAATTCAGTCGGGGCGGCGAGGTCATATTGTTAATGTTACCTCACAGGCAGCGTTTCATGGTTCGACAACAGGGCATGCACATTATGCAGCTAGCAAGGCAGGATTAATAGCATTTTCTATCTCGTTGGCCCGTGAAGTCGCCAAAGCAGGGATTAATGTGAATAATGTTGCCGTTGGGATTATGCATACGAGAATGATTCAGGCAAATTTGGATAAAGATCCAAATTACTATCTTAATAGAATTCCTCAAGGACGAGTAGCAGAACCGGACGAAATTGCGCGAATTGGTATCTTTCTGGCATCCGAACCAGCCAGTTATATGACCGGTGCGACAGTTGATGTAACCGGCGGGATGTTGATGAGATAAGGGGAGAAAGAAATGAAAGCACTTGCGTTTGGAGATAATTTAATTGACGTTTCAATGTTGAATCAAGGCTTAGTAGCGTTGGCGGAAAACGATATCGATGTCACTGTACGTGATTGGTCACACGCTTCAACTGAGTTGCTACAAGCAGATAACCTGATAGTTGAACAACAGGGTGCAAATGCTGTAGAGGTTTCAGATGATTTATTGGATGATATTGATCAATTTGATTTAATTATCACGCAGTTCACGCCTATCGGAAAGAAAATTATCGATCGGGCAAAAAAATTAAAATATATTGGTGTATTACGTGGTGGTATTGAAAATGTTGATAAAGAATATGCTGAGTCGAAAGGTATTAAGGTCATGAATACCGCTGGGCGCAACGCTCGGGCTGTTGCGGAGTTCACAGTAGGAATGATTCTTGCAGAGACGCGTAATATTGGTCGAACCGATGCCGCAATGTTGAAAGATATCTGGCTTAAAGATTTTCCAAATCAAGATAATATTCCCGAAATTGGTGGTAAAACCATCGGTATTGCTGGCTTCGGACATATTGGGCAGTTGGTAGCGCAATTCCTGAAGGGATTCGATGCTAACGTCATTTATTACGATAAGTACGTTCCACAAGTTGATGGATTTGAAAAGGTTGATTCATTGGACGAACTTATTCGTCGTTCGGATGTTTTGAGTGTGCACATGCGTGTAACCCCAGAAACTGAGCATATTATCAACGCTAGCCGGATTGCTGAATTGAAACCAACTGCCTATTTTATCAACACGGCACGGGCTGAATTGGTGGATGAAGATGCGTTGCTCGATGCCCTTGAACAAGGGAAAATTGCCGGCGCTGCAATTGATACGTTTAACAATGAACCGCTTCCAGATGATAGCCGATTTCTAAAGTTGAAGAACGTCACACTGACATCTCACTTGGCTGGGAGTACAGCTGATGCGTTTCGCAACACGCCTAAGCTTTTTGCGCAGCGTTTCTTAGCACAACTAGGTAAGTAGGGTGACAACGGGGAAAGGTAGGTGATTCAAATGCAAATCATTCAAACCATTGTGAACCTTGGTGCCTCAGTTATGATGCCAATCATCTTCTTCTTGGTTGGACTATTATTTCGCTTATCAGTAGGTAAGGCTTTCAAGGCCGGGATGCTAGTTGGGATTGGTTTTACCGGTGTAAATATGGTGATCACACTGTTATTGGACAACCTTGGCCCTGCGTCAAAGGCGATGGTCACGCGAATGGGGCTACACTTGACAGTTGTTGACACCGGATGGCCAACCGCTTCCACTATCGGGTGGGGTACGCCAATTATGCCCGCAATCGTTATTGGATTTTTGGTCATTAACGCGTTAATGTTAGTATTTAAACTAACTAAAACTGTAGATATCGATATCTTTAATTACTGGATTTTCCTGTTGCTTGGTGCAGTTGTGTATGCTGCATCTGGTAATTTTTGGGCAACAGCGATTACGACTTGGATCGTGTTTGGGCTAACCCTAATTGTAGCTGATTTGACGGCTCCTTGGATTCAACGTCAGTACGCATCCTTAAATCTAAAAGGGATTTCATTTCCGCATTTAACCTGTCTGGCTTGGGTACCGTTCGGAATCTTTACAAATTGGTTTGTTGAACACATTCCTGGACTTAACAAGATTGATATGAAGCCTGAAAAAATTCAAAAGCGATTTGGGGTTTTTGGTGAACCTCTAACCTTGGGTTTTATATTAGGAATTGCGATTGCGCTAATGGCCGGATACGACGTCTCGAAAGTGTTAACATTGGCCATCAATGTTGCTGCCGCAATGGTCTTGTTGCCAAAAATGATTGATATTTTGGTTCAGGGGTTAACCCTTGTCAGGGATGCTGTAGAAAAACAATTGAAGAAGTGGTTTCCAAATCGAGAATTTTATATTGGTATGGATACAGCGTTATTGATTGGCGAGCCTTCTGTTCTGGCTACGGGGCTAATCTTAATTCCTATTGCGATTGTTTTGGCGTTCATTTTACCAGGGAATAAGATGTTACCATTTGTTGATCTAGCTTCGCTGATGTTTTTACTGGCCTTGGTAACGCCGTTCGTCAAGCGGAACATGTTCCGAATGGTTATTGCAGGAACGTTAATTCTTATCTGTATTTTCTACGTTGGTACTGACATAGCTAACTTTTATACTAAAGCTGCAGTTATGAGCAAAATTCCGATGCCTAAGGGTATTGTCAGCATGTCGAACATTGTTGGTAGTGCAACAACGTGGGTCGGATGGATTGTGACAAAGATTGGCACTATCTTTTAATCGATGATTATTATGGTGCTGCATGTACCGAATCAAGATGAGACAAGTAAATCAGTATTTTTAGGCTGAGTAGAATTAAATAGAGTGATCCTTTGACTTGTGCTACTGGTCACGGCGGCCCAACCTCTGTATTTTAACAACGGCTATCGTTTGCAGACAGTAAAATGACGCCTCTTATGTAACCCGCATCGGGCTGCATAAGAGGCGTCATTTTGGGCTTGTGCTAGCGGTGTGATAAGGCGGCCAAGATCGCTGCCGTCGCGCGCTCTGGTGTCAGCTGGTAGGCGTCTAGCAGTTCTTGGCGGGTTTGGTCGTGGGTGAATTCACGCTTGGCCCCTAATGGTAAGACGGCCACGTCGCTGGTGCCAAAGTAGGCGGCCACTTTTTGCCCGAAGCCGCCGTCGAGGCTATTTTCTTCGAAGGTGACCACCAGCTGATGAAAACCGCGTAGCTGGTCGAGGCCAGTGGTGTCCAAGGCGTTCATGTTGCGCGGGTCGATCAATGTGGCGTTGATGCCGTGCTGGTAGAGCTGAGCGGCGACGGCTTCAGCCAGTGGCAGTAAGGAGCCAATGGCCAATAACGCGACTTGCTCGCCGTGATGGATCACGTGTTGGCGCAAGGGGTGCCAGTCGGCGGCTAAGGGAGCCGACTGGACGGCGTTGCTCGGAATGCGGATGGCGATCGGGCCTTGTGGTTGGCCGAGCGCCCAGTCAAGCATGGCGACGAGTTCTTCTTTGCTGGTCGGCGTCAGGTAGGTGAGGTTGGGGATGTTGCTTAGCATGCCTGCATCCAGGTCCGCTTGGTGTGTGGGATCACCTCCTGTGATCTGCCCGCCGCGCACCAAGATGACAACCGGTAATGCGTTGATGCCTAAGTCGTGGCTGAGCTGGTCGTAGGCGCGCTGTAAAAAGGTGGCAGATTCGAAGACGACCGGGCGTAAGCCGCCTTTGGCCATTCCGGCGGCGAGGGTGATGCTCATTTGCTCTGCGATCCCCACGTCGAGGTAGCGGTCAGGGTGCTTGGCTTGCCAGTCTTTGAGGTGAAAACCACCAGGAATCGCGGCGTTGATCGTATAGATCGGCGTGCCTGCTTGTAACTGCCGCTCTAAGGCAGCCAGAATGATATCGGGGTAATTTTCGCCGCTAGCCGGATGGAGGGGCTGGCCGTCGCTGAGTCGAAAAGGTGCGTGCCAATGGAAGGCTTCTTCGTCGGCTAAAGCCGGGGCAAACCCGCGGCCTTTTTGCGTATTGACGTGTAAGACCAGCGGGTGGTCACAGTCTTTGGCGGCTTGGAAAGCCTGGATCAATGTGGCGATGTCGTTGCCTGCTGCGACGTAAGTATAGTCAAGTCCGAGTGCTTTGAAGCCGTTGCGCTCGGCTTGACCATTGGTGTCTCGTAGAAGCTTTAAGTTTTGGTATAAGCCGCCGTGGTTTTCGGCAATGCTCCACTGATTGTCGTTGACCACGATCAAGAGCTGCCGGTTCAAAACCGCCGCATTATTTAGCGCCTCAAAGGCCAAGCCGCCAGACAGCGCGCCGTCGCCGACGACAGCAGTGATGTGATCGGTGGTTTTCGCCGCGTCTCGGGCCAGTGCCAAGCCGGCCGCCAACCCGACCGCCGTGGACGTGTGGCCGATGGTGAACCAGTCGTGCGGCGATTCGCGGGGTTCGGTGAAGCCGGTCACGTCATGGTAATGCGCGGGGTCTAAGAACGCCTGCTTGCGACCGGTCAAAATTTTGTGCGTATAACTTTGGTGGGAGACATCCCAGACGATTTTATCGTGTGGTGAGTCGAATACATAGTGCCAGGCGATGGTCAACTCGACATCGCCGAGGTTAGGCCCGACGTGACCGCCGGTGGCGCTGAGTTTCGTCAGCAAAGCGGTGCGGATTTCTGCGGCTAAGGTGGTCAGCTCGGCGATGCTATGCTGGCGCAGATCAGCGGGGGACGTGATGGTAGCTAAAATGGACATACAAAGCTCCTTTCAACGGGCATGATACAGCTATTATACGCGTCAGCGTCAAGCGCAGTTCGGCACAGCAAAACCCCAACGCAAGCACACCGTGATTCCAGGCACGAATCAGTGGGTAAAAGCGTTGGGGTTAGGGTGAAACCTTCACGGATACTAAAAGCGAAGCCTATTGGGCCTGTCGGTGTTTGGTGACCGTTGCTTTAGCCTTGCGCGCGATTAAGCGTTCAGGGGCAAGTAGCTTGTAGACGCCGAAGGATAAAAGGCCAATGACAGCGGTGGTACCGAAAACGAGCGTATATAAGGTGCCGTCAATGGACGGCTTCGGCGTGTCATCTTTAAGTTTGGTCGCGGTTTGCTTGAATGATTTTAATGCCATAGTCCACCTCCAATCCTTATTATACGCCCGAAAAAGCGCTACCGTGGTCTGGCAAGGCGACTTTAGTGATCTTTAACCAAGACTAAGCGACCGTCATGTGGTTGGCCGAGCAACTCGTGCCCGCGTTGGAGGCCGGCTAAAGTGAACGGCAAGGGGTCGGCCACGTGCAGGCGCAAGCTACCGTCTGCAACGGCTGGCGCCAAAGCCGCCAAGGCCACCGCATCGCTAGGCGTGTTCGCCGGGTGGACGTGGGTGACTTGGATCTTTTTGTCCTCGGCGCGGCCGGCGACGTGGGCAACGGTGACCAGTTGGCCACCCGGGCGGGTCATCACCGCGTCTTCGGTGAAGCCGATGCCGTCCATCGCGACGTTGATCACGACATCGCCGGCGTTGGCTAAAACGGTGACGAGATCAGCGTTATCATACGGTACGGCACGCAAAGCCCCGTCTGCGACCACCGCTTCTTGGTGGCGCGCCGAGGCGATACCGATCACATCGGCGCCCAAGGCGGTCGCCAGTTGCACGACCAGCGCGCCGACGCCGCCGTTAGCGCCTTTGACGATCACGGTTTGACCCGGTTGGATGGTGGCGAAGCGGTGCACGATCCGCCATGCCGTGATTCCTGGCGTGATCACGGCAGCTGCTTTAGCTAACGCTAGGCCCGGAGGTAAGGCGAGCGCGGTATCAGGGGTGGCCAGAACCTGCTCAGCGTAGGCGTGATCCGTATGGGCGAGGACCAGCTGCCCCGGCGTGAAATCGGTGGTACCTGGGTCGATGACCCGGCCAGCAACGTCGTGACCAGGAATCGTGAAGCGGCCGTCTGGGGCGGTCATGCGCTCGATCCGGTCGCGGTTGTTGAGGCCAACGGCTAGCGGCGCCACCGTGAATTGGCCAGCGTGCGGGTGTAAGTCTGGCACGTTAGCGGCAATAAAGGGACCATCAGGGTGATTAAGGCCGAATGCTTGCATCAAAAACTCCTCCTCTCAGCTCGGACAAATGGAACAGCTTCATTGTAGAAGACCGAAGAGCGGGGAAGCAACTTTTAAGTTCACAAGTTTTGCGGCCTCACGGGTTACGGGGATCAAAACCGCGCATTTGCCCTTGAAACTCGTCTGGATAGCGTAAAACATCGCTAATATCGGGTTGGGCTTCGGCGACTTCGCCGTGTTCGGATAAGTCCAAGCCGATTTTTTCGTCGTGCGCCGTGACCCGCATCGGGATGAAGTGGCGTAAGCCGAGGACGATCAGGGTCGCCATGATCGCGACCAAAAGGATCGTCACCGCGGTCCCACCGATTTGGACTAAGAATAAATGCCAGCCACCGCCGTACAGCAGGCCATTTTCGGCGATGCTCGGGTTGGCCGCCTTGGTGGCAAATGCGCCGGTCAAGACACTACCAACAATGCCGGAGACCCCGTGGCAGCCAAAAGCGTCTAGAGCATCGTCGATGTGCAGGCGCGGCTTGAGTTTTTCGATGAACCAATAGGAGCACCCCGTCGCGGCGATGCCGATGACGAAGCTACCAAACAAGGTCACATACCCACAAGCTGGCGTCACGCCAACCAAGCCACATAAGGCGCCGGTACACGTGCCGATAAGCGTCGGCTTGCCGTGCTGGCGGACGTCGAGAACCATCCAGGCGACCATCGCGCTGGCCGCCGCCACGCTGGTGGTCAACGCGGCGTTAACGGCGGTGGTGTTGGCGGCCAAAGCCGAACCGGCGTTGAACCCGTACCAGCCGATCCATAAGATCGCGGTGCCTAATAAGACCCACGGCCGGTTGCTGGGCTCGCTTTGTTTGGCGCGGCGCGCGCCTAAGAAGCCGGATAACACCAGTGCCGTGATCCCGGCGTTAATGTGGATAACGGTGCCGCCGGCGAAGTCTAAGACCCCCCAGCCGGCCATTAACCCATCCGGGCTCCACACGAGGTGCACCAATGGGTAGTAGATCAAGACGCTCCACAGCACGATGAACCAGGTCAAAAAACTGAAGCGGATCCGGCCGACAACGGCGCCGATGAACAAGGCGGGCGTGATGATCGCAAACATCATCTGAAACAGCGCGAAGGCCCCTTCTGGTAGCTTGTCAGGGCGCAGCGCGGTGAGGTCGACCCCGTTCATGAACAAGCCGCGGACGGAACCGATCAGCCCGAAGTGATCGGGGCCAAAGGACAGCTCATAACCGCAAAGGGCCCACAATAAGATCGCGATCCCGGTGATGTAAAATACCGAAAGCATCGTATTGACGACGTTGCGCTTAGAGACCAATCCGCCGTAGAAAAAGGCGAGTCCCGGGGTCATAAACCACACTAAGACGCTGGCAAGTAAGACGAAGGCTGTGTTGGCGATGTTCATATGGATCCCTCCCAAAAAATGATTGGGCATATTGTAGCATCGATTTTGGCCGTACCAATTGTAGTAAGCGCTTTATTTTGCACCATTTGGCCGAAGCCACAAAAAAACGCCGTTGTAACGGCGTTTAGAAAAGTCTACCCGTGTCAGGATAGGTGACAGATTCGATTGACGGGGTTTGGAATTTACTTGAGTTTGGCCTTAGGGCGTTGCAGTTTTTTGTAGCTGGCCTGGATCATCGCGACGTAAATGATGAAGAAGCAGCCGATCGCGATCAACAAGAACATTAAGCTGGCACCGAGCGTCGGCCCTAATGCGATGGCTGGGGCGACAGACACGATACATAAGCCGATGCCGGTACACAAGCCGATCACGTATGGCTGGCGGTAGGCGGCTAGTTTGCGCTGGGCCAACGCTTGCGTCGCCGGTGCGATCGGCACGCGGCGCGCCTTGTGACTGTGGCGCCGCAGTAGTCGCGGGATCAGCAACAAGACGACACCCAAGGCGAGCGCGACGAAAAAGGCAGCCACACCATAATCGCCGGCACGCGATCCCGTCAAAGGTAGCGCCGCCAACCCGGCGATTAACATAGCCACCCCTAAGGCGGTCATGCGGGCGGTGAATTCGGCGCGCCGCCAGAAACTGTTGGCAGTGGCCGCGTCGATGCCGATGCTGCGGTGTGGCCCGGCTGCACTTGCCGCGTCGGCATAAGCGCTCATCACCGCGATCAAGGCGTCTGTTTCGGGTTCCCCTGTGGCGATGGCGTCGTCGTAATCAGCGCGCATGGCGGCGAGCACCGCTTTTTTCTGGGTCAAGTCGCCGCCATGTGCGAATAGGCCGTCGACGTAGATCTGTAGTTTATCCATAAGTACCCCCTGCAAGTCTCTGCTTTAACCATACACGCCTCGCATCGATTCGGCGTCGGCCTCTGGACCGAGTGGTCATTGCAAGCGGCTGGTGCCATCAGCGTAATTCAGCGTCACGCCTGGTTGCACGTTGAAAATATAGACGTTGAAGCGGATCGTATTATCCCCGATCGATTGTGCACGCATTGCGACGCCGCGGGCGAGCAATTCGTCGCCACGAAAGACGGGGGTCACCTCGTAGCGGACAAAATGCTTGGCATCTTGCTTGAGGTAGTGGGCGATGTCGTCTTCATGCGCCTGCATCAGCGGCGAGTTCAACTCCCGCGTACCCGTCATCAAGTTCTTAGGGTTGTTGTTTTCGCCGGACAGCTGAAACCCGATCAAATGGCTGCGGTTATACAGCCAGCCTCCACGGAGACGCTTGTTGTGCCAACCGGTAGGAGACCAAGTCAGTGGTTGGCGCTCTTGGGTCGGCATCAGGCGCTGATTGAGCATGGCTTCAGCGACCCCGACGCGGTTGTGCGTGTCCAAGTCGCTGAAGCGGGTCCAGGCGCCGTTGGTGGTCTTGAGGTCGGCTTCTGAAAAGGCGGGGTCGTTATTGTTGATGGTGAGCTCTTGATCCCCATTATAGGTGAGCTGGGCGAGCTTCGTGACGGGCTGAGCGGTGTTGTGCGTCGTTTTAGCAGGTGCTTGTGTGGTGGGCCCGGAAACTTTTTGTTGGACCTGTTGGCCGCCGGCTAGTGCCAAGCCGATTGCGATCAGGCTGGCGGCTTGTTTGCGGCGCCGGGTACGGGCCCGCTTGGCGCGTGGTGCTTTGCCGAGCAACAGCACGATACCGGCCAAAAGCACGATGAGTCCTAAGATGAGCATGCATTTTCCCCCTTGCTGCATCCAGTTTAGCGAATCGTCCTCAAAAAGCAACTTCTCTACTATAGATTGCCCCAAGCGCCGAATTCTGATAATATGTATGGCAATGTGTTCAACGACGACTTCTAAACAAAGTGAGGTAAGGTATTGCTTACAGTTAATAATGTCTCTATGACGTTCACCGACCGGACCCTGTATTCTAACGTTAACTTAAAGTTCACCCCGGGGAACTGTTACGGGATCATTGGCGCTAATGGTGCGGGCAAGTCGACATTCTTGAAGATCCTCGAAGGCAAACTGACGCCGACGACCGGGAACGTGACGATGGGGCCCAACGAGCGGATGAGCAGCTTGAAACAGGATCACTTCGCCTTCGACGACCAAACCGTGATGAATACGGTCTTGCAAGGCCATCAGCGGCTGTTTGCGGTGATGACGGCAAAAGACGCGCTGTATGCCAAGCCTGATTTCAGTGAAGAAGATGGCATCAAGGCCGCCGAACTCGAAAGCGAATTCGCCGAAATGGACGGCTGGAACGCCGAGTCTGACGCCAGCCAGCTTTTGCAATCGGTCGGTATCCCTGAAAGCCAACACCAAACCTTAATGGCAGAGTTGCCAGAAGGCGAAAAGGTCAAGGTCTTATTGGCCCAAGCGATGTTTGGTAAGCCAGACGTTTTGCTTTTGGACGAACCGACTAACGGGTTAGACCCACAGGCAATCGCGTGGTTGGAAGACTTCTTGGCGGGGTATGAAAACACCGTCTTAGTCGTCAGCCATGACCGGCACTTCTTGAACGCCGTGTGCACCATGATGTGCGACGTTGATTTCGGTAAGATCGAAATGTTCGTCGGTAACTACGATTTCTGGATGGAATCATCTAAGTTGGCGCAACAGCTGCGGTCAAACGCTAACGCCAAGAAAGAAGAGCAGATCAAGCAGCTGCAAGAATTCGTCGCCCGGTTTTCGGCCAACGCCTCGAAATCTAAGCAGGCCACCAGCCGTAAGAAGCAGTTAGAGAAGATCACCTTAGATGACATCAAGCCGAGCTCGCGCAAGTACCCGTTCATTAAGTTCGTGCCAGAACGTGAACTCGGTAATGATTTGTTACGGGTCGAAAACGTGTCGTTGACTGTTGAAGGCGACAAGGTCTTAGATAATGTTTCTTTCATCTTGCGGCCGGGTGACAAAACAGCGTTCATCTCCCGTTCTGATGTCACCACCAGCTACTTGATGCAAGTAATCGCCGGCACCTTACAACCCGATACCGGTACCGTGACGTGGGGTGTGACCACCAGCCGTTCTTACATGCCCAAAGACCTGACGCCAGAATTTAGCGACGAGCGCTTCGACATCCTCGAATGGCTGCGGCAGTTCGCCAGCAAAGAAGAGTCGGATAACACCTTCTTGCGCGGGTTCTTGGGGCAGATGCTGTTCCGTGGGGACGAACCGTTGAAGAAAGTCACCGTCTTATCTGGGGGCGAAAAGGTCCGCTCATATTTGGCCAAGATGATGTTGGCCAAGGCCAACGTCTTGTTGCTAGACGACCCGACGAACCATTTGGATCTGGAATCGATCACCAGCTTGAACGACGCCTTGATCGATTTTCCTGGTGCCGTGATCTTCACCAGTCACGACCACCAATTCATCCAGACGATTGCCAACCACATCATCGAAGTGGGATCAAAAGGTGTCGTCGACCGTGCCGACACCACCTATGATGAATTCATCGCGCACGACGTGGCCCAAAAGCAAGTCGCGGACCTTTACTAAGAGAATTCGCCAAAAGTTGCGTTTTGCGCCACGTCAAAATCCCCTGCAAACCAGAATTTTTGGTTTCGCAGGGGATTTTGGCGTTAGCGCGAATATAATTGGGTGGTGGAAACCGCGTTGCGGCTTTGTCAGATTCAAGTCGAGTGGGCAGATTTTTCCGGAGTCCGGTGCCTGCTTGTGTCATAATGACAGTAGTGCTGCCGGCGTCTTCAAGGCATAGGCGATCGGGGCGAGTTCGCCGCTGGGGGCGGTCGTCCACGTCGCTAAGGCAAACGGGATTTGAGCGTCGTTGGCGGCCTTGGAATCGGTGATGGTATCGCCGACATAAACAGCGTGCTCACGCGTGCCTTGCAGGCGCTTTAAGGCGAGTAAGAGCGGGTCGCCGAAGGGTTTGTTGCGCCTGGCGTCATGGGCCAATACGGCGGTGTCGACGTACTGGCTGAAGTGAAAGCGGGCGTCGTCTAAGGCGTATTCCGGTGCGGCTTTACTGGTGACGATGCCGAGGCGATGACCGGCTTGGCGCAATTGGCGCAAGGTGTCTGTCATCCCGGGGATCCAGCCGACAGTTGGCGCGTAGGCCTTCGCGGCTTCGACCCATTCGGCGATCATGGTTTGTGCCGCTTGCCCGTGATAACCGAGGCGCGTTGCGGTGTCGCTAGAAGGGATCCCGTTAGAGAAAGTCAAGTCAGCTAAAGCAAACTCGCGGCCGCGGGCGTGTAACGCGTCTTGCAGGCCGTGTAAGTACATCGGCACGGAATCGATCAAGGTGCCATCAATATCAAAAATATACGTCGACAAGCAGAAGCACTCCTTTCGTGGATGGCTTCAGTATAACAGGAACGGAGGCATTGCAGGTGAAAATTTTGCATACGGCCGATTGGCATATCGGTAAAAAACTCGCAGGATTCGATTTATTAGCGGATCAAGAGGCGGTATTTGCCCGGCTCGTGCAGGTGGCGCAGGCGCAACAAGTCGATGCGATCATCATCGCCGGCGACTTATACGACCGCGCCTTGCCGAGTGAAGCGGCGACCGCCGTCGTTAATCGCATGCTGTTTCGGCTCAATCGGGAGCTCGGCTACCCGCTGTTGGTGGTTTCTGGCAACCATGATTCAGCGGTCCGCTTGAACACGGGCCGCGATTGGTACCAAAGCACGCAGCTGTATCTGAACACCCGCTTGGACCAAGCGTTTACGCCGGTCACGTTGGGCGAGACCCAATTTTTCTTGCTGCCATATTTTGAGCCGGTGGCTGCGCGGCAGTATTTCGCTGATGAAAGCCTGACGAACATCGCCAAGGCGATGGTGCCGGTAGTGGCGAAGATGCAGACGCTATTTGCGCCGGATAAGCGTCATGTTTTGGTGGGGCATTTCTTTGCGGCGGGCAGCGCGCATTCAGACTCGGAGACCCGAGTCAACGTCGGGGGCCTAGACGCGGTGGCAGTCGGGGACTTGGCGCCGTTTGACTATGTGGCGTTGGGCCATTTACACAACCGCCATGCCCTGAATGCTGAGAAGATCCAGTATTCCGGGGCGTTGTTGAAGTACTCGGTGTCAGAAGTGGCCCAAGAAAAAGGGGTCTACATTCTGGATACGGCCACCATGACTCGAGAGTTCGTGCCCTTAGCGCCGAAGTATGAGGTCCAACACCTGACCGATCGCTATGCTCACCTGGCGACGCCTGACTACTACCAAGGGCTAGACCGTGAAGCGTATACGGCAATCACCTTGACGGACACGCAGGTGATCCCTAACGTAATGGCGAGTTTGCGCGAGATCTTCCCGCGGGTGATCGGCTTAGATCGCGCGCATGGGGTGCGTCTGGCGCAGACGCCGCAGGTACAAGCAGCCAAGTTAGGCCCGCTGCCGTTATTGCAAGATTTTTTCCAGGCGACGACGGGCACGCAACTGTCGGCGCAGCAGCAGGCGTGGGCCGAGCAAGCCTTGACCGCCAGCCAAAAGGAGTCTTGAAATGCGCTTAGAAAAATTGGAAATGCAAAACTTTGGGCCTTATCACCATGAAGTCGTAGCCTTCACTGATTTTGCGACGACGCCGGTGTTTTTGATCAGCGGTAAAACCGGGAGCGGGAAAACCACGATTTTTGACGCCTTGGTGTTTGCGTTGTACGGCACGACAACCGGCGGTGAGCGTAGCGGCGCGGAGATGCGCGCGAATTTTGCCACCCCCGAAGAGCCGACGAAGGTCGTGTTGGCCTTCAGTCATGGTGGCCGCGATTATCGTATCACGCGCGCCCCAGAGCAATTGCTGGCGAAAAAACGGGGCAATGGCCTGACGACCGTGAGTGCCAAGGTGAGCCTGCAGGTCTTCAAGGATGGCGTAGAAGAAGCCGAGTTGACCAAGATCCAACAAGTGAAAGCGCGCATCGAAAACTTACTGCATTTGGACGCCGACCAATTTCGCCAAATGGTATTGTTACCTCAAGGTAAATTTCGTCAGTTCCTAGATGCAAACTCTGATACCAAAGGCGCTTTATTGCGCCATTTGTTCGGCACCGAAGCGTATGCCAGTTGGCAAGCGGCCTTACAGAATTTGGCCAAGCAACAAGCCGCGGCGAGTCAAAAGCAAGCGGAGCGCCTAGAGACATTGGCCGCTCAGTTTGATTATGGCGAGGCGACACCTGCGGCCAAAGCCACCTTAGCGGATCGCTTACAGCTGATGCAACAGGCGTTAGCCGCGCAAACGGCCACGTTGAAGCAGCAGTCTGCCACGGCGAAGACGGCGAAGGCGGCCTATGACCAAGCCAATGAGGACTACCAAACCGGCGCCACCTTGGCGCAAGCGTACGCCCAGCGCGATCAGGCGCAAGCGGCCCTCGATGCGCTGGCGAAGCAAGCTGACCAGCAGGCGGCCGCAACACAACGCCTGGCCGATCTGCAATGGGCGCACGACTGGCAACCGGTGGCTGAAGGCGTCGCCAAGCAGCGCGAGCAACGAGAGCAGTTGGCGCAGCAACGGCGCCAGACCCAAGTGGCAGTGAATGCGGCGGCAGCGGCGTTAGACGATGCTCAAGCCCAGCAAGCGGCCTTGCAAGTGCAGGCGGTGCCGATTGCTGAAGCGCGGGAGCAGTTGACGGGGATGACCCAGCTTGAAGCGCAGCTGAAAGCCTTGGCGACCGCAACGACTGCGGCTAAGGAGGCGACGGCCACAGCCCAGCAAGCACACGTCGCTCAGCAAGATGCCGAGCACGCAGCAGCCGCTGGCGAAGCCCAGCAAAAGGCCACAGCCGCGGCGCAACAAGCCTTGGCGCAAGCCGACCAAACGGCCGCGTGGCATGAGGCCAATACGTTGTTGACGCAGTTGACCGGGTTTGCGGCGCAGCAACACCAGGCCCAGCAACGCTTGACGGCCACTCAAAACGAGCTACAAACGGCTACGGCAGCCGTCGCCCAAGCGCAAGCCACCTTAGACGCGCGCCGTGCCGATTACACAGCACTGAATGACCGGCGGCTGGCGGCGCAGATCACGACACTAGTGGGACAATTGTCACCCGGGGCGCCGTGCCCTGTGTGTGGCAGCACCAAACACCCGCACCCGGCGACCCCGACGGCAGTGACAGTCACCGCGGCTGATTTTGAGGCTGCGACGACGGCACGCGATCAAGCGCAAGCAGCCGTCGCGCAAGCACAGGCGCAAGTCACGCAGCTCACGGCGCAAGCCACACAACTACAGGCGGATGTGCAAGCGGCAAAAACGCAGATCCAAACCCAAGCAGGCCAAGCGGCCAAAGCAACGGCGGAAGCGACGCTGGCGGCGGTGCAAACGCAAGCCACGACATTGAAGCAGGCGGTGACAGAAGCGCAAGCGCAACAGCAACGCTTGCAAGCAGACGCGTTGCGGCTCACACAGGCGCAACAGCAGCTGGCGCAACAAAAACAAGCCGCGACGCAGGCGGCGCAAGCGGCAGCCGTGGCAGCGGCGGCGGCCACGGCCAAGCAAAGCGCCGCGCAGGCCGCCGTTTCCGCGACTGCCCCAAGCTTAGCGGACTTGCAAGCCGAAAAGGCTACCTTAACGCAGCGGGTCCAGACCTATGATGACACCGTCGCCCAGGTGACGAAGACATTGCAAGCCGCGCAACTGCAACATACACGCTTGCAGACCACCTTTAGTGACTTGACTGCCCAGCAAACGCAGCTGACCCAGACACTTAAACGCGATGAAGCACGCTTTGCGGCCGCCTTGCAGGCGCACCGCCAGACGACTGCCGCCACCTTTGCAGCCTGGGTCCAGGCGGCGCCGGAGATCCCGGTGTTGACGCAGCAGCTGCAAACTGCGCGTGAGGCGCAAGCCCGGCAAGAAGCGCTGTTGGCGGCGGCTAAAGACCAGATCAAAACCGCCACGCTTCCGGATATGACGGCGTTACAAGCCCAACGTCAAGCTACTGAGCAAGCGGCTAGCGCGGCTGCAGAACAAGTCGCGACTACCACGCACGCCTTGAAACAGGCACAAAGCCTTTTTGAAACGGTCCAACATGACTATCAGGCCAACCAAAAAGCCTTGGCTGAAACGGTGGCGATGCAAGACCTCGCGGCGGTGGTCAATGGGAATAACGACCAAAAGCTCAGCTTGGAACGCTATGTCTTGCGGGCGTACTTGCAACAAGTGCTGGTGGTCGCCAATAAGCGGCTGGAAGGATTGTCCGATGGCCGCTATCAGTTGCAGTTGCACAGTGATCCGGGGAGTTATCGCAACGATTCTGGTTTGGAAATTGATGTCTATGATGATCAAGTCGGGGAAACACGGTCGGTGCACACATTATCCGGCGGGGAGTCTTTCATCGCCGCCTTGAGTTTGGCCTTGGCGTTAGGCGAGGTGATCCAGCAAGAAGCTGGCGGGATCACGATCGACGCGCTGTTCATCGACGAAGGTTTCGGCTCGTTGGACAGTACCAGCCTCGACGTGGCCCTAGAAGCGCTGGAAAGCATCGAAGGCCAGTCGCGCATGATCGGCATCATCAGCCATGTCGAGTCGCTACAAACCGGAATTCCTGACCAATTGCGGGTGACTCCCACCGGCGCCGGCGACAGCCACATCACCCCGGTCCACCTTGGCGCCTAAATTTAGCAAATTTGCAGTTAGTGTGCTAATGGTTAGAAAAAGTGGTATAACTAATTTGTCGGGAGCATGTTGCCCTCAACTCAAAATCATTGATGAAGAGGCGAGAAGTATGGCAGGAAAGCTCAGTAAGCAAGAACGCAAGGCCCTGATCCAACAAGCGGAAAAGGATCGTGCGGAACATCCCAAGAAGAAGACCGAGTCAGGGTTTGCCACGATCGACAAAGATGCCGAGCGGTTGGAAAATGAAAACTAAACTCACCGTCTGTCGCGACCTGTAAAAGGGCCGCGTTTTTTTATTTTGAATTTGATTTCAATGTGTCTGCTTGCTGAAAGCCAATTGTGTATTGCTCACTTCAGGAAGGCTACTTCTGATTGGGTGCAGTTTTTCAATCGGCAATGCGGTATGCCGTGGTTATGACAGCAGAGAGGCAAGTGTGTCATTCCTTGCGCCTAATCGTAGCTGGCCGACGATTTTTACCATGGTAACTGGGTAACACGTCTCAAATGGACAACGTTGATTTAATGATTTCAAACGGTAATATTTTTTTCATTCATCCGTTTTTAGCTTTGGTAGGATAGGGCCTGTAATAAATCGTGTTGTGATCTTGCACAAACTGCACTCACTGGTGGCATTTAGATCGCAATGTGGCTTATCGCAAAACTAGGTTAATCAAAAATGGAGGAATCATGATGAACAATTATGCAGTGTTATCCGCGCAGGACTTATCGCAAATCGTCGGGGGCAAAAAGAAAAAAGGGCGTAGCTTTACGTTCAATATTTTTACCAATTGCAAGTTTGTGATTGTTCTGTAATGACATGATATGAAATGGGACGGCGCAGCATTGACACTGTACCGTCCCATTTCGTATCTACTGAATAAACCAGAAAGGAAGTTTGATTGTTTGGTGTCGCGCACAACAAGCAGTCGATGAGGAAATGTTTGATAGATTAGATAAAATGAGCCAACTTAAATATGGATTGATCATATTTGTATTTATGGAAGGCGTGATTACTTTCGTGCTTCCTAAGCTGATGCAATTGGTTAAGGTCGGTTTTTCTTTGCGACGGATCATTTTAGTACCGCTTCAGCTTGGAATTATTTGGCTCTATCTGATCGTTTTACTGATGATTACGAGGACATATTGGCACAAGTGGCGCCAAAGCCTTGGAAAGCTACAAACTTGGGGCATGGGAATATTGGTGGCCTGTGGTAGTCTGCTATACGATGTGGTCATCAGTCTACTGAAATTACCGTTGCCAGCCAATCAGAATACAACGATGGGCTTAGTTGCAACGCTGAGAAATTCACCAGTATTATTGACGATGTTGGTAGTGACTGGTGTGATGGTTCTGCCGGTCACGGAAGAGCTGATTTTCCAGTATTATTTTCAGGGAATTCTGTTTCCAACAGTGTTTTCAAAATTTTCGAAAAGCCTTCAACGGATTGGTAGTGTGGCCTGTACGACTATTTTGTTCATTCTGTACCATGGATCAGAAATTAATATGAGACCAGATATCCTACTTTTGATTTTTATCAGTTATGGAGACGTCTTGCTATTTGCCATCGCGTTTGAATGGAGCAACCATAATCTGATTCCTGTCTGTTTAGCTCACGTTCTGGTCAACAGCGTCGCCTTCTTTCTGATGCTAGCATGATCTGATTGGCGAAATTCATGAATTTATGAGGCTGAGACATAAAGCGGTTTTAGCCCAAAATACAAGTGCTCCTGTACCACGGTTTGGTTTTAAACCGCGGTACAGGGGCATTTGTATGCCTGGGCGTTGCTTTATGGAACGCAACTGTGCCGAAATCTAGAGTTATGTCTCAGCTACGTTATTTGTCTGCTGTTTTTCTTAGGAGTAATCGTTTTAATTGTGCAATTTTTCGAATGCTGACTTGTACTTGGGTGCCGTTGTGTAATGTAAGGAGCCGCTTCTTGACATCGAAATCGGTGACTTGGGATGGATTGATCAGTGCACTTTTATGACATCGAAACAGCGAAGGGTATTCGCGTTCAAAGTCCGTGAGATTACCACGAAAGCTTGCGTCAACCTTATCGGCTTGTAGCAACAGCATACCAGGATCACCGGGAACAGTTTGAATACTAAAAACATTAGTCAAGTCGACGGTTCGAATATCTGTTCCAATCATGTAGCTGAGCAGTTGCGGCGAATGTAGTTTACGATCATTGGCGCGATCGATACACTCGGCAAGATCATTGCGAAGTTGTTGCCGGAAGGTGCTTGGTGCACTCCCTTTAGAAATCAGGTCTAAAGGCGTAATTTGATGATTAACGATTTTTAACGCTGCATCTGGATGACTCGTGATGAAGATGATGTCTGCTGTGTGCGTATGCTGACGAATTGATTGTGCAAGGTCAATGCCATTCCCAACTGCGCTATCGATTTCGATGTCTAAGAAAAATAAACTATCGGCATAACCATTGATTGCGAGTGCTTGCGTAATTTCATTTGGATTAGCTGTCGCCATTCGAATCTGGGCTGAATAGTCTTCAATCATGATTGCAGTGGCAAGTTCATGTTTAATATTCGCTAACTGTTCAGGTTGATCTTCCAAAATATAAAGGTCTAACATGCTATTCCCCCTGAATGATGATGCTCATTGAAAGTTGGTGATCTTCTACGAGCTGAGTAAAGCTGAATTGCGGGTTGTGGGCAATAATTTGCCGCAGATTCATCAATCCATTTCCGTGGCCACTCCCTTTAGTAGAGAATCCATCTTGGATCAGGTCGCGAAGGTTGAATTCGTTACCAACAGCATTGCTGACGGTAAATTGAATTGTACCTCGATCTTGCATTACTAAGAGGTCAAATTTTTGATAATGAATTTCCTGTGTGGCAAATAAGGCATTATCCAACAAAATACCTAAGCAGCGAATCAGGCCCATCATGTCGATAGTTGGTGGCAAGGCGATGTCACCATTGGTATTGATGGTTAGGTTGATCTGGTGTTCGTTTGCTTCCGTCCATTTCAAGTAAAGCAGGCTTCTCAAAGGGATGGACTGAATCATGTTTAGTGTATTCTGATTGGCTGCTGCGTGTTCTAAACCTGAACGTGCTTGGGCAATCAGTTGGGTTGTTTTTTCATCGATTACATTGGAATCAACAGAAACAGAAATGGTGGCAAGTAGATTCTTATAGTCATGAAGGAATCCGACGAGTTTGCCTTTGTTGTTGATCTAATTCTTTATAGTAGGTCTCTCGCGCTGTTTCCGAGGCTTTCAGTAGTCGATTTTCGTATATCGTGCGGCTGACGCGTTGTAAGTAAATAATGGTTCCTAGATTTAACGCAGCTAGCAACATGAATATCCCAGTTGCAATTGCTTGGTAGGTTTTGGGCGTACCAGTATGTTCAAAGACGATTTGAATAAGGTATGACAATGCACAGATAATACTGCTGTAGAAGATGATAACTTTGAGAAACATTGTATCAGTTGCTTCGGTGAATTGGCGAATAGGCTTTTGCCGAAAATGGCGCAATCCGATGGAGGTAGCCAGTATCAGTAAACCATTCCAGAGGATCGGAATGACCCATAGCAGCATTGATTGATCATTTGGTTTCAAGAATATCGCGAATTGTAGAATCACGACCATCGTGTTAGCCAAAAGCAGGTATGCTTCCCATGAGATAATAAACCATAATAGACCGAATCTCTGCCGCCGGAATAGAAATGCACCATAAATGATGCCAAAGATGATTTCTCCAGCGCTGGTAAAAAATAGAGAGAAAGCCGTTGCCACAATACTAATTGGGATGATGTAGCTCACATAAATTTTATGATAGAGTACGATCGATTGAAGCGAGAACAAACAAAGGAGCATCGGCATAATAATAACAAGGTAATTTGGAACGGAAACATCGTACATGTTACACCTCGACTGTCAGACATCCACAAAAGCAATGACGATACGACGTTAATTTATCGTTTTTGCGCGTTAATTTACGGATTGAACCATTTCTGCTAAGCAATGATAACATGAATTGTGAAATTATTGTTAACTTTAGGTGGGAAGGCATTATGAAAAAGTTTATTGAATTAACGGAACAAGATAGGAAAGACTAACTATTTTCAGGTGGTTGCACGAGCCAATATACCGACCACGGTAACGACGCAATTGCATTATGGGATAACAGGTGAAGCATCGATCATCACAGCGAGGAAGACTTATTGGCAGGCTTTATACGATCGTATCTTTGCTCGCGCATAGGCAAACTATGGGAGGGACTTGTTTGTGAAAATTACTGATTTCGAATTTGTAGTGCGATTGAAGACGTTGATAAGTGATCCTGAGACGCCGACAGACGTGCGAAAAAAGCTTGCGTACGCCAGAACAGAGTTGAATCGGGGACTTAAAGTCGGTATAGTCGCTGCAAACGTTGGCTCGATTTTATTGTTTGAAGCGGTAAATTTGAAATTAAATGCACCGTTATTCGCATTATTTAGAGACCTTCAGGACTCTGGATACACCTCACTAAAACTTGACGTTGTGAAACACACAGGTGGTTTTGTAGATGGAGATTAGGAATACTTACATGGCTAGGCGCATTCAGAATATACCAATGGTAACAATCACAATTGTTTCCGGCCTTATTTTAATATTTTTATTACTCAATCGGTCAATTCACGTTGCTACATATTCGGCTGATTTGTTGGGAAATGAAGCCGACCTTGTGATGCGTGGTAGCGTATTTCGTATTTTTACGGCGTTATGGCTAGAAAACTTTGATATCATGGCGCTGGTAACAAATGTGCTTCTTTTATTAGCCGTCGGCTGGGCGATTGAAGTCACGATTGGGCATTTAAGATTCTTAGTGATTTATATCGTGTCTGGAATCATTGGAAATTTATTGACAGACGGCGTATTGGCCCTAATCTGGAAGATTGGCCGAAATTGGAGATGGATAGACGCGAGTTCATATTTGGCAGTTGGTTTAGGTGCTTCAACCGCCATTGCCGGGGTATCAGTGGCCGGAGTGACAGTATTTCGCGAATTAGGAAAATTGCGTAAGAATCGATTACGACAGGCAATCATCATTTTAGCGGTGGTGACATTAGGAGGGTCTATTTTTTCACCAGTTATTCGACTGACAATGCCACTAGATGGATCGGATTTAGCTCACATAATGGGTGGAATTTCTGGGTTTATTCTTACCAGATTCCATTTAGGGGGTGATTGATGAAGCGAATTTTTGTCGTCTTTTACAGTTGTCACGTTAGTCTCACTATACTGGAGGAAATATTTATGAACAAGAAATTCTATCAGATGAACGATATTGAACTAAGTGAAGTCATTGGCGGTAAGAAAAAGAAAAATTACCGTTACACTAACTGGTTCGACAGGTTTTTTGGCATCAAGACATACATTGTACACTAGTACTTAACACTGTTTTTACAATCGCCTGGCGAGATGTTTAGTACTGTTTTCGAGAAGAAAATGGCAACTGATTCACCGCATTGGGAGTAGTGACCCGATGTATAGCCGGCGGCGGACGCCCAAGTATAGGACGTCTGTTTTTTACAAACGAAAGACGCTTCGCACAGGATAGTGTTACCTGTGGAGGCGTTTTTTTATGCCATCAGGTTGGCGGGTTTGAGCGCACACAAAGAGCACGACCAGTTTCCCGCTCGTGCCCCTTGCCGCTTGCTTGGCGGCTTGTGTTGCGACTCATTTAGGAGCCGCGTGATTGCCAACTTGAATAAGCCCAAGGGTCGTCCCCTTCGTGCTTAGGTGGTGCTTTTTACCTTCGATCGAAATCGAAGTTTCCGATTAACGCCCTGATGTCCCCAGCAAACGTACCTAGGGAGAAGTAAAGCATGTCGACCTTCTGGGTGGACTAATCACGGTGTCAAAAGACACCGATCGGAATTGTTCGTCAGCTGGACAGGAGCTCACCGCAACGGCGCCGTTAACGGACCTTCCAGCCATGGCTTGCCGATGACTGTAGGCTACCATGTAAGCGAATACAATGTAAGCGTTAAGCCTTTCTTTTTTGCGCTTGAGTCCCTAACCGTCAAATTGCATCATGGGCCTCATTTGCGCGCCGTGATGAGCGCACTGGCGGGGTCCTTCATCAACAGGAGCAGTTTACGCCGTGATGTAATCTAAGATGGCGGCCATCACGGTTTGGTTTTCTTTGGGCACGGGATGCTCGCGGATCTCGGCCGGGGTTTGGTGTAAAGCCGAGCCGTTGGTGTAGGCGGCATCGTTGGCGACGATGGTCCGCACATCGTCGGCTAGCGGCTCGAAGTGAAATTGCAGACCCACGATCTTGTGGCGCATCACGAAGCCTTGATTCCGGACTAGGTCACTAGAAAAAAGCCACTGCGCGTCAGCAGGAATGGCGAATTGCTCTTGGTGCCAATGCAGTGCCGTCAAGGTGGCGGGGATCCCCGGGATGGTGGTCGCTTGGCGGTACACCTTAGCCCAGCCAACTTCCTTGGCTTCGGCGGCGGTGACGGCATAACCTAACGTTTTAGCGATTTGTTGGGCGCCGAAGCAAGCCCCGAACATGGGCTTGTTGGCCGCTAGTAGGGTTTGGATCAGCTCGCGTTCTTGGTGGATCCACGGCGCGTCATCATTAGGGCTCATGGGCCCGCCCAAAATAACCAGCAAGTCGGTGTCGGCGGCTTCAGGCAAGCGGCCAAATTGATAAGGGTGGTAAATCGTCATTTCGTGTTGGTGTGCTTGACTCCAAAGTGCGATCGCGCCAGGCCCTTCGCTAGGCGTGTGTTGCAAGACAGATATCCGCATCAGGATCCTTTCCGTCGACGGCAATGTTGGAGTAGGTATCGCCTGCAAGTACCTAAGATAGTTGCATTTTACCACAGGGGGTCCAGCGGGAGGCATTATAACGCCAAAGGCCGCTATATCAAGCCATTCTGAAAAACGGCGTCTTATCCAAATGTGCTACTGGTGATATAAATATCACTAGCAAACACTAACCATTTCATAGCTTGCGGGCAGGGTCTGGCGTCACCTTAGCGGGTGGGCGTTTTTATGTGGTAGCGATCGACGCCGGTGTCCTGTATGATTGGGGATGTCGCTACGTCCTACCAGCGTGATACCGCGCCGTTAGGTGGTGGTAGATTTGAATTCATTTGATACAGCGGTGACCGCACCCTTAATCGTTGGAGTGCTCCTACTTCTGTTCGAGTACTGGCTGAACCACAACGATAAGGACAAGTAGCGACAAGGTTCGGCCGCGGTTGGTACCATGGGCGTCGCCTTCTACCAGAGGTGGCGTCTATTTTAATTCCAAAAAAATACCGCATAGCTACCAGACTATGCGGCGGTGGTGATTTGAATTCATTCGATACATGTATTCTAGCATGAGCCAGGCGGATTGTACACTATAGCGGGTCGTAAATACGTTCGTCGAGGTTGGTGGCGGGTGTGCATGATAGGCTTTTGGAAGAGTTGCATTTTACCACAACTTTTCAGTAGGATAAGGGCATGTGGAAAGAAGAGAAAATCAAAGCGTTTCGGCGCACATTATTGGATTGGTATGACGCCAACAAGCGCGACTTACCTTGGCGCAAGGACCGCGACCCGTATCATGTGTTGGTCAGTGAGTTGATGCTCCAACAAACGCAGGTCCAAACCGTGATCCCTTATTATCAGCGGTTTATTGCCCAATTTCCTACCGTTGCGGCCTTGGCCGCTGCACCGGAGGCCAAGGTCATGAAAGCTTGGGAAGGGTTAGGCTATTATTCGCGCGCACGCAATTTGCAAAAAGCGGCGAAGCAGCTAATGGTCGAGCACGGGGGCCAGTGGCCGCACACGGCAACAGCGCTACAGGAGTTGGCAGGAATCGGGCCGTATACGGCAGGGGCGATCGCCAGTATTGCCTTTGACCAAGTTGAACCGGCGATCGATGGCAACGCCTTTCGCGTTTTTGCCCGCTTGTTTTGCGTGCCGGACGATATCGCCCAACCTAAGACGCGGGCGGTGTTTGACCAGCTGATCCGGCAGGTGATCGACCCAAAGCGGCCAGGGGACTTTAACCAAGCGATCATGGACCTCGGCTCCAGCTACATGGCGGCCAAAGATCCTGATCCGGCCCATTCGCCGGTCGCCGAATTCGATGAATCGTGGCAAACGGGACGGGTCATGGATTTTCCGGTCAAAACGAAGAAAAAGCGGCCGCGGCCGGTCCTGTATTACGCCTTGGCGGTGCACAGCCCCAAAGGCTACTTGTTCGTCCAGCGGCCGAGCAGTGGCATGCTGGCTAATTTGTGGATGTTCCCATTGGTGGCTCGTGAAGAACTCGAGCCGGATAACCTGGCGGCTGCGACGGTGGTTTTTGCGGCGCGCGCCGGCCACCAGGTCGCCTTTGCTGATCCTGAACTACCGGTCGTTAAGCACACGTTCACGCATCAACAGTGGCAGCTGACGTTGTTGACCGCGGAATGTCCGGCGTTTGCCTTAGACTATCTGCCGGGACGCTGGGTACCCGTCGCTGATTTGGCAACGATCGCGATTCCGACGGTGCAAAAAAAGCTGTTGCAGGGGGTACAAGAATGAAAACATTGATCGTGGTCGGACACCCAGACCTTGACGGGTCGAGCACCCAGGCCTTTTTACAAGCCAGTGCTGCCGGTGTCCCCACGGCGCAGTGGCACCCGCTGACGCTGAATGTCGCAGCCGAGCGCCAGGCGTTGTTGGCGGCTGAGCGCATCGTGCTCCAGTTCCCCCTCTATTGGTACGCCGCACCGGCAATGGTTCAAGAATGGCTAGCCACCGTCTGGACCACGCGTTTTGCTCAACAGTTGGCGGGTAAAAGTCTGGGGGTGGTGGTGTCTTTGGGGCGGCCGTTGCGAGATTTTCATCCCGGTGGCGCGGTCGGTGTGAGCTTGGATGCGCTGTTGTCACCGTTTGCGGCGTTGGCCCAAACGGCGAAGATGACGCTTTTACCACCACTAGCGATCGCACAGTTCGCTTATCAAATCGACGCACAGCGGGCGCGGCTGCTGGTCCAATACCAGCAATACTTGGGCTTGACCGTACCCAGCAGCTTCAGCGCCCAAGCCGCGTGGTGGCAGACGCAGTTAGCACAACAGCCGCAAGCAGCATTGCTAGCCGAGACCTTAGCGACCAGGCAAGCGCGGCTAGAGAGCTTGCGCGCGACGTTGGCGGAGGTGAAAGGCGATGACTGAAACGGAATGGTTACTCGAACAGGCGCAACAACTCGCAGACGCCGCGACGGATTATGGGCAACGGGCCCAATTGCTGGCGCTGGCCGACTTTATTCAAGCGCAAGCCACCCGGCTAGAGCAAGCAGAAGGCGAACTTGATGGCCGCGCCTGGGACCACGAGCGGTGGTGAAGACCCGCCTCAAGACGGAGGTCGTGACTTGGCGTTCGCGGTATGCTTAATGCAGATAATCAAAAAGGAGTCGGACGTCATGCGGACAAAAGTCACCGGAGTTTTTCAAAATGGATTAGCGCGTAGCCTCATCTTAATTGCAGTCGGGTTGTGGTTCTTATTATTGCCCCAAACCGTGTATACCGTGATCAAGTGGGTCCTCGTTGGCGGGTTGGTCGTCATGGCGGTTCCCGCTGTGATCCAAGGCCTCAAAGAACGGCGGGCAACGGGGACGAGCGGTTGGGCGTTGACCCGCGGGATCAGTTTGCTCGTTGCGGCACTTTTGGTGGCGGCATTGTTGAAACCGGTGATGAGTCTATTACCTGTGATGATCGGGATCTTGGTGATCTTGTTCGGTGTGAACAAGATCGCAACGGCCAAGTCGGATCAGCAGTTCGTCAATGTCAGCGCGGTCCCGCAGATCCTTTACGGCGTCGTCGTGATCGTTGCCGGGGCGATCTTGCTCTTCAACCCGTTCCACGCGATTCTCGTGTTGGTGCAGGTGACCGGCGCGATGATGCTCGTGATGGCGGTCATGGAAGTGGTCACCGCGTTGCGGCGGCACTAGGCCAAATAGGCGCCGACAGTTTTTTTGAAGCTAATAATCCAACGACTAGACGCAAAACGGCCCCTGCAAAACTCGAATTCGGGTTTTGCAGGGGCCGTTTTTTAGATGCTGGGTTAATACTCTGGTGGCGTCAGCGGGTTGGCCCAGTGGTTGATCGGGCCGTACTTGTGACCGACGGCGATTTCGTGGCTGATCGCGGTATCGACGAATTGCTTGGCGATGCGGACCGCCGTTTCGACGTCGTGCCCTTTGGCCAACTCGGCGGTGATGACCGCACTTAATGTATCCCCCGTCCCGTTTTTACGGTCGGTGTTAAAGTACGGGCCTTCCAGCCAAAACGCCTGGCCAGAGGCTAACAACACGTAATCGCGGACGGTGGTTTGCGCCTCGGAATCGTGGCGGCCTTTGAGCACCACGTTCTGGGCGCCCATGTCTTGGATCTGGTGCGCGGCGGCGATGATCTTGTCGTCCGAGTCTAACGTCGTGTTGGTGAGGTGCTCGGCTTCGTAGAAATTCGGCGTGATCACGGTGGCTAGCGGGATCAATTCGGCCTTGAGGGTTTCAAAGGCCTCGGTTTCCAGTAGCAGGTTGCCATGCTTCGTTGAGATCACAGGATCGAGGACCAGCGGCCCAAAGTCATACTGGGTGTAATTTTTGACCACGCACCGAATCACGGCAGAATCGGCTAACATGCCGGTTTTGCTGGCGCGGATGTGCAGGTCTTGGGCGAGGTCGGCGAATTGATGATCGATGAATTCGAGCGGCATCACCATGCTGTCGTGGATCCCGTAAGAATTACCGGCGACTGCGGCAGTCAAGACCAGGGTCCCGTACGTGCCGCGCATGAAGAAGCTGTGCAGATCGGCTTGCGCGCCGGCAGAGCCGTCGGAATCGACGCCAGCGATTGTTAAGACTTGGGGAAATTCATTTGCCATAAAGACAAAACCTCTTTTTTAATGGAATTCCTTAGATAATACTATCAAAAAGATGAGAAATCAATTAAAAGCGCGTTTTTGCGGTAAGATCGTCTTCAGCCATTCGCCGATGAACGGATATTGGTGATTGAGTTCCATGATCTGCACGTCGGTTTCGGGGTAGCGTAAGGTGATCGTGTCCGAGTCAGTGTTTGTGATCACGCTGAGGGATTGATGGTTCGGCAAGGCCAGATCGTAGCTGCCGGCCCGCTTGCCTTGGCGCATCAAGATGGCGTGATTAGAAGCAATGACGAATAACTCGTCCAAAGCCGGGGCGTTTTCGCCTGCGTGGATCAGCACTTGCAAGGTCAACTTGTGGCCGACGAGTTCTTCTGGAATCGTGGTCGAGGCCCAAGAAAAGGCGTCGGCGTCTTGGGCTTCGGTCCCGAGATCCATCCAGTCGTGACCCGCGTCGTCTAAGACGTGGAAGGTGAGCGGGGTGGCGCCAGCGAGGTCTAAGCCTAAGGTCAACTCACCGGCGGCTTCGACCAGCTTGGTGGTGGTCACGGCCCGCGTGTTGTCGTATTTGGTCTGGAAGGTCAGCCCGTCGACTGGCTGTAGCACCGTTTCATCGACCGTCTTGAAGGCGAAATCGGCGTCGTACAAGCCCTTGATCAAGACACTTAAGGCGGCTAATTCATTATCGTCAAAAGGCAAGGTGACGTCTTCTTTGGCGGTGACTTGCAGCAAAGTGGGCAGGTTGCGCGCCACTAAGGCGGCGGAATCTAACAGCGGGGAATCGATCACCAATAGTTCCAAGTTGTCTTCGGCAGACGCTAAGTAAACGGTGATCTGGCTGTGACCCGAGGTGCGGATCTGTGGCGCTAACCACAAGCGCTCGGCGAAGCCTTTGTCTAAGCCTGGTAAGGTGCTCAAGGCTTGATACAATTTGTCAGCGAGCAAGGTCGTATAGCTGGTCGTTAGGTTGGCCAACGCCGCCTCGTTTTGGGCCCACAAAGCAGAATTTTGTTGCTTGTTGAAGGCGTGGGCGTAATGTTCAGTAATCTTAATGCGGGCGTCTTGAGCAGATAAGGCGCTGGTCGCGATTTTTTGTAGCGCTTGGTCACGGTAGTTAAGCATTGGCTTTGTCCCCCTTCACTTCGAGTGCACGCATGAAGTCGTCTTTGAGATTGGCTAAGACGTTTTCGAATTGGGTGACTGAGCTATAGGTCCCGATTACCGCTTGGTATTCATAGCGGGTGATCGCAGCCGTGACTTGCAAGGTGCGCTTTTTGGCGTCAAAATCGCT
>JALCQM010000011.1 GCA_022651245.1 Lactobacillus sp. | reverse complement strand
TGCCGCGATCGGCGTTATGCCGGGGTTTTGATTAGGTTGCCCGCTGGTTTCGCGGGGCTTGGACTGGTAACCATTCTGGTGAGGGTTTAGCTCACCGTCCTGGCCACGACGTCATCTCCAAACGTCAGGCCTTTGCCCAAGAAAGTTCTGGGCCATCTCGAGGGTCTACCCTTAAGCGTTTTGCGAGGTCCGGTTACCCGGCAGGAGTCCCCGCTGTTAAAGAACGGAAAAACGTATGATGGGTACCATCATCATATCCGCTCCCATGATCTTGATGACAGTATACCATCTTTATCCAAAAATGGAAGCCTTTTCTACTTATTTTTTAAAAGAAATTCTGAGCATATACCAATACCGCTTATAAAGGCTGATATCGCAACGTTTAGATAATTGGAAATATAGACCAAAAAAGTTTTCTTTTGTATTTATAACGGTTATAATTTGGTTCCATTAATCAAAGATATTGGAGGGATCAATATGGCTGATAGAATTCAAACGTTGCGCTTTGCTGGCATCATCGCAGACGCTAAGATACGCCTTGTCTTGTTTCCAGATGGGCGATATCGCCAACTCGATACCGTCACGTTAGGTGCCTACTATTATTTCGACAGTCATGGTAACCCACTGGATTGGCCAGCCTGGACATTACTCGTCGAGCATAATGGCGAGTTCCTCAAAGCTCTTGGGTCCGCAAGTATCGGCGATTTCCTAAAAATTAAAGGGAAGCTAGTCGCGGTCAATCTTGTCCAACGGTTATCAGACCGGCGAAAGGTCAACCATCTGTGGCAGACACGAGACCGTTTTGTTAAAACGCAATATCTTACCTGGCTATCCCACCTAAAAACCGCCACCCCAGTCTTAGCCGCCACCCACGCACACCTCACCAAATTCCTAACGGCTTATGATCAGCACAAGTTGAGCCTGGATGCGCTGCTGACGCGTTCCCGCCGCTACTTGGCGACTCATGATCAGTGGCTGTTGAACGATTTCCAAGGTTTACTGGCGGATCTAGAACCGGTGCGCAAGGCGACGCAAGTGCAGATCGATGCCTTGATGCCGCCAGCGTTTTTGGTGACGAAGGGGCGCCAAGTCAAAACGTCCAGTCAGTTCGATCCCGACTGGCACCCACGCAAGAATGATCCTGCGCGATCTGAAGACGAAGCATATCGGCATGAACAGTTCCAGCAAATCATGGCCAATCACGCCTACCGCCTTTTCCACCAACTCCCATTCGTCCCGGCCACCTACTTCCGCGGGAAAAAGTTCTGGCCGCCTGAAGCAATCTCGCGATTCGACAAACCAGCAAAGGATGATGACTCATGGCATACTTCAACTTCGTCTTAACCGGGCCGCTTATCGATGCCGTTTCCGAAACCAAGTACGATCTCAACGGCGATCCACACCATTACGACTTTACGGTCATGCAGATCCAAAGCATCCTAGGCCCCGCTCCGGGCATTGTGTGGCCGCCTAAGCTAAAGACGGTACGGATCTTGTACGATGGTTTGTGGCCAGTACTCCGGATTCACCTCGGGGACACGGTCGAGGTGGAAGGCCCCACCACCGTCATTTATACGAACCCTGAACAATCCGTCCCACCCCTGTCGCGCGAGCTCCGCAACCTGACGAATAAAATGGTGAGCCAGATGCGCTGGTGGACCAAACACTATGGCGGCGACAAACGCAACGTCTTGATCAGGCTGACCGATAACTTTGCTGCAGAAAAATTACTTTTCAACGACTGGTTGACCAAGCAAACCAAACTATTCCAACAAGACGCGCCGGCCAGCCTCACCAACTTGCAACAATCTTTGACGCAGCTCAACCACGAACGCGTGAGCTTACTTGAGCGTTACACACAACCCGTCGGCGTCTTCGTTCAAGCCGGTGGGGTCAGACTGGTGAAAAAAGGACCGCTATTTCCGGTTCGCCCGCCACTTATCCCCTCTACCGAGATCAAACGGTACGGGTACGCGGAGCTCCACCAGCAGTTTGCCAGCTATGTGCAAGAAGCCGCTGAATTGCAGAAGTATACCAATTTTGATGTTCACGAATCCTAGACACCCCCTGTTACATCGACCATCAAGCCTGCTGTAACAGTCTGCCAGCGCGCCATTTTGGCGCAAAAAAAGAAGCCGATCATCATGATCGACTCCTTTTTTAGTTACGGTAGATTAAGCGCGCTTCTTCAAGGAAGTGCCGGCTAAGCCGAACAGTGCGCCCATCACAGCCACAACACCCAAAGCAGTAGCAGCGGTGTTGTTGTTATCACCGGTTGCTGGGTAGGTTGCAGTCTTAGTGGCTGTAGCAGCAGCGGCTTTAGTCGTTGTTGCTTTGACCGTAGCAGCGGCAGCAGCCGTCTTCGTAGCAGTTGCAGCAGCTTTAGAGCCGGTTGCAGTCGCTACTGGCGTGGTGCCGGTCTTGGTTGGGGTGGTGCCAGTCTTAGTGGTGTCATCCTTGGTAGCGCCACCCTTATCACCGGTCGTGCCGTTATTGTTGTCAGTCGTGGTGGAACCGTTGTTGGTCGAGCCATTGTCGGTTGAACCATTATCAGTAGAGCCGTTGTCATTCTTAGTCAAGGCAGCAATCTTGGCTTTGATGTCGTCAACGCCTTGCTTAGCAATGTTGTAGCTGATAGAGCCTTCCTTTGCGGCGTCTAACTTAGCTTCCCATTCCTTCAACTGATCTTGCAACTTAGCCAGTTCCGTTGCATCAGCATCGGTTGTGGTCGTATTGGTATCAGTCGAACCAGTATTGGTGTTGGTGTTGGTCGAACCGGTGTTGGTATTGGTATTCGTGTCGGTAGAACCGGTATTCGTGTTGGTATCGGTCGAACCGTTGTCAGTTGTATCCGTAACCCCCAACTTAGCCAGATCATCCTTGAAGTCTTGGATGCCTTGGAGCAAGTTGTTATAGCTCATGCTACCAGGCGTCTTGGTCGCCAATTCTGCTTCAACAGCAGCCAGCTTCGCCTTGAGGTCAGCAATTTTGGCTGTCTTGTCAGCAGCTGCTTCTGCGGCAGCTTCTTCAGCAGTCGGCTTGGATGGCAGGGTGCTGGTAGAAGTATTGCCAGTAGTGGTCGTCGAACCAGTATTAGTGTTGGTTGTCGTGTTACCAGTATTGGTATTCGTGTTGGTATTCGTGTTGGTGTTGGTGTTGGTGTTGGTGGTAGTCGAGCCGGTATCCGTTACCCCCAATGCGGCCAGGTCATCCTTGAAGTCTTGGATGCCTTGAACGATCGCATTGTATTGCATGCTACCAGGCGTCTTGGTCGCTAATTCTGCTTCAACAGCAGCCAGCTTCGCCTTGAGATCAGCAATCTTAGCCGCTTTATTAGCAGCTGCTTCTGCGGCAGCTTGTTCAGCGGTTGGCTTGGAAGGCAAGGTGCTGGTAGAAGTATTACCGGTAGTGGTCGTACCAGTTGCCGTATTGCCAGTGTTGGTGTTCGTGTTGGTTGTTGTACTACCAGTGTTGGTGTTGGTATTTGCTGCTGGACCGGAAGTAAATTGGTAACCGAAACGATATCCAGCCTTATAAGCATCCGAATAGCCGTCATTATCTGTGAAGGTCTTAGCAGCATTGCCAGCCTTTTTATCTGCAGTGCCTGCATCTTGGCCGGCTTGAGAATCATCAGTAGCACCGGTTGTTGTGCCAGCGTTATTGGTGGTTGTCGAAGTAGACGTGGATGTAGAAGTTGTTGGCTTGGCAGCATTCATGTTCAGGATTTGTACGGTGCCATTATATGATGCGATATAAGCATCCGACTTACCGGCATTCTTCAATTCAGTAGCCGTCTTGATCGTGTTGGCCTTAGCATCTGCCTGGGCATCTGTAGCAGCTTGAGCGATATCGTTATTGTTAGCGACAGCAGTGGCCGTCTTGTCATCAGCGTGCACTTCTTGTTGACCTGCGAAAGCTTGGACGCTGAACAAGGTCGCAGCGGCTAAACCCGCAGCGATCCAGGTTTTATGTGCTTTGTAGAGCTTTTTAGCGCCATTATTATTTGTCATTGTAAATCCTCCTATAATCAATTGAACAAAAAGAACCCGACAAAAATCGATCTGATTTTTGCCGGGCCCCTTAGTCGGTAAAAAATCAAGTCTCTAGTGAACGAAAAGTCCTATATAGAGATTGATTAGGCGCGCTTCTTCAAGGAAGTGCCGGCCAAGCCGAACAATGCGCCCATCACAGCCACAACACCCAAAGCAGTCGCAGCAGTGTTGGTGTTATCACCAGTTGCTGGGTAGGTTGCGGACTTAGCAGCAGCTGCAGCAGCTGTCTTAGCAGCGGCTACGGTCGTTGCAGTAGCAGTCTTGGCAGCGGTAGCCTTAACGGTAGCGGTCTTGGTTGCAGTCGCAACGGTAGCCGTCTTCGCTGGGGTCTTATCGCCTTCCTTGGCTGGCGTCGTAACGTCGTCCTTCTTGGTGTCGGTGGTTGTGTCGGTGTCGGTCTTGGTATCGTCACCAGTGTTGGTGTTGGTATCAGTGTCCTTGCCACCGTTATCAGGCGTCTTGGTGTCGTCGGTAGGTTCGCCAGCGGCTTCCATCTTAGCCTTCAAAGCGTCGTATTGTTGCTTAGCGATGTTAGCTTGGGCGGTGAAACCTTGCTTCAAGCTGTTTTCGTACAAGGCCTTCAGTTCGTTCAACTTGGTCAGGTCTTGTTGTGCATGCAACTGATCAACGGTGATGCCGAGTTGGTCAGCAGTGTATTCGTCGGTGTTGGTGATCAGACCATTGGCACCCTTCTTAGTGTCAGTAGTCGTGGTCTTGGTGTCAGTTGTCGTTGCGCCAGTGTTGCTCTTGTCTTGCAACTTTTGACCGAACGTCTTGTTGTCGTTGGTCGTCGTAGTTGTAGAAGTGGTCGTGGTTGTGGTAGAGGCAGAACCATTACCTTCTTGCAACTTTTGACCAAACGTCTTGTTATCAGTTGTGGTGGTAGTAGGCGTAGTCGTTGTGGTTGTTGGCGTCGTGGTGTTAGCATTGGCGCTGTGTTCTTGCAACTTTTGACCGAACGTCTTGTTGCCAGTCGTGGTAGTAGTAGGCGTGGTGGTCGTCGTTGTTGGCGTCGTGGTGTTAGCGTTGGCGCTGTTTTCTTGCAGCTTTTGACCGAACGTCTTGCCAGTTGTGCTGGTAGATGGTGCTGCTACCGCAACCGGATCCTTCGTGTCAGTCGTCGAGTTAACGCTGTTTTGCTGTTGCAACTTTTGACCAAAAGTCGTGGTATCAGCGGAAACGTTGTTGGACCCAAACGCAGCAACAGAGAACAACCCTGCAGCCGCTACCCCAGCAGCGATAACTGCTTTAGTGTTATGTTTTGTCATAAAAAACTCCTCCTCAGGAAGAAATCAAAGTATAGAAGGACGGTGGCTACATTAATCTTATCGAAGACGAAAGTGATCACCAGCCATCTCATCTACGCTGATTATATGACGAGGCACCTGTTTCGTCAAAGAAAAAATAATATATTGTTCAAAGAAACTTCATTTTTGCCCTTTTTTTGAAATAGATACTATGAGAAAAATTTGCACTTTGTAAGCCTGACCATCACTCACCCAATATGGTGTCACTAATTAATTGTTAGCGAATACCCATTAGGGCCGTGATGCAGGTCACAAAGACGCATGGTTATCAATAGTTGTGGGATATTAAGTATGATAGAAGCAAATATTCAAAAAGCTATACCTTTAATGTGAATCTGTTTTGGTCTAAATAAAATTGTCATATTTGATTTTCTGATAAATATGACAAATCGATGACGAAGGCCTTTACAATCGACATCTTCCACATTTAACGGGGACCAATCACGGTAGTCGTTCCGATTTGTCCCACTATTCAAGATTATTTTGCGCTTCAGTGGGGCAAGCTCAACAAAAAAGCACCTTGCCACCCCAAATTGAGGGTGACAAGGTGCTTTTGGCATCAGTCGTGCAAGGTAAATTGTAATTTCATCCGCGGGGCGGCTAGTTCGATCATCTGGCCCAACAACTGGTTGGAGTTATTGAAGGAGATGTCGGCTAACTGCGCGTTGACCTCTGTAAGGTAAGCAGCGGTATCTGGCTGGGACAAGGCGACTTTGTCCGTTTCCAGCTGGAGGTGGCGGCAGGCCCCTACCGTATTTTGCTCGAAAATGTTCTCGAAGTCCTCGAACAAGTGGAAGTCGTAATCACCAAAGGTCGCCAGTAAGTAGGACAGCCAATATTGACTGCCGGGCGTGTAGTGCGCGCCGGTGTTTTTATACTGAGCTGGCGTGTCGGTAATGTTGGCGTAAAACGGCACGATCGCGTTAAAGGTGTTCGGGCCATACGCCAGCCAGTGGATCCCGGCGATGGCTTGAGGAACATCGTTGCGGATCTGCAAGATGTGCAGTTCCTGGTTACGATTGATGCCGATCGGCCGGTAGAGCTGCTTTTGGCCTTCGGTGTTGGTGGTGCCGTATGGATCGAAGGCGGTATTTTCGTAATGCGAGCTCAACACGAACTTCACGTCTTCCACCGCGATTTTTTTAGTGCTGCGGCAGATGAAAGGCAAGTCCTGGTCGATCGGGCTTTGGACGATCTCCGGGTTGAAGTACTTCTGGCCGTACCAGGCGCGCGGGTTGTTGTAGCGCGTGTCTTTGACCGTCGCCGAACCGAAGATATGCCGCAGGTTGTAGCCTTTTGCGTCGGGGTTCAGGTGGTGGTCGTCGATGAGCTGCTTGAGGTCCGGCGCGCACATGGTGTCTGCGGACGCGAAGTCAAAATGGTCGATGTTGAAGCGGTTCGGGGCGATGACATAGGCGTCGTCTGGGATGCGAACCGCGGCCCAGTGATGCCCGGCGATGCTGTCAAAATACCAGCACTCGTCTTGATCCGAGAAGCAGATGCCGTTGGTTTCGTAGGTCCCGTATTCTTCGAGTAGCTTGCCCAAGCGCGCCACGCCTTCGCGCGCGCTATGGCTATACGGCAAAACGATCGCGGTAATGTCCTCTTCGCCTAACCCGTCTGGATTCAGTGGGTCGACTCCCAGCGCACGGGAGTTGGTGGTAATGGTTTCCGTTGCAGTCATGGCAACGTTGGCACTGTTGATGCCGGCGGCGGCCCAGATGCCGTGGCCGGCAACGGCATCTGGCGTGGACGTGTAGCCCAACGGGTCATCTGGTAAGTCGAGATGGAACTTGGACAGCACGGCTTGGTAGTGGCGCGGCTGCGTTTCTGGATTCACGTAGACGAATTTCTCCGGGTTCAGCGCTTCAGCGCCGTCTTCGTTGCGGGCAATCATCGTAGAACCATCGATGCTGGCTTTTTTGCCCACCAGGATGGTCGTGCAGGAACCTTTGTATGTTTTGGTCAAAACAATCATCTCTTTCTCAGAAGTATCTTCCCCATTGTAGGCCTTCACTGGGAAAAAATCGATGACGCCGAGACAAAATGCAATAGTCGCGTGCCACAAAGCAACGCCCAAAACACAAGCGCCCTCGCACCGCGATTCAAGAAACGAATCGGGGGACGAGGGCGCTGTTGTTATGGTCGTTGCGCATGTCTCAGCCTGCGGATTTAATAGGCAATGTCGAACTTACCATCTTTATGCACGTAGTATAGGTGCTGTTGGGAACTGCTGCCGTCTTGGTTGGTGACGAAGCCGCCGACTTCAAAAACCGGTGCACCCGAATCATCGGTGCCTTTTTCGACGTAAGAGTAGCTGTCGACGTTCGCCCCGGAATCGTTGGGGTGTTTACTATAGTAGCTTTTGACGATCGCCACCGCCCGCTTGGCCGTGATCTCGGTGCTGCTACTACTCGAGGTGGTCGTGCTGCTAGCGGCTTGGCTGCTACGGCTGCTGCTGGTTTTGGCCGAAGTTGACGACGAGCTGACGCTGATCTTAGCGATACTGCTGTGCGCGCTGGTCTGGCTCACCCGCGCTGCTTGGGCCCCGTAGCCAAAATGCGGCAACAAGCGGTCATAAGCCAACACCGCGAGCAGCGCCACCACCAGAATCGTCAACGCGATCCGCGTGTTGACCAAGGTTTGGCGCGTGCGCCGGCGCCGGATGCGCTCAATTTTGCGCGTCGCCGCGTTGACGTACTGAAAGTAAAACCGGATCAGCAGCATCAAAATCAGCGCGACTAGCACCAATTCCCGCAATAACATATTATGTAGCAGCGTGTCGCCGATCCCGCCACTTGCCATCGTACTTCCCACTAACATCGCCCCAACGACCTCCTAGATCCCGAATAACATGCTTCCTATTATAGCAATACTTGCCCCTATGAGAAAAGGACCCCGCCGCAATTAATCACGATCGGGCACTAATCGCCGGTTTGCCCCAGCGCCTTTTGCCACACCGCCGCGGTCAATTCAAGGGACAGTTGGCTGCCTATTGGTGCGGCATTGGCGGCCGGATAGTGGCAAGTATAGATGCCACTATCCCGCTTGTCGTAGTAATAGCCGCTGCCATCGGCATTGGCCACCCCGATTAGGTCAGAACCGCTGCGCGCTTGCGCGTCGGCATCGATTGACGCGCCGGCTTGCTGCAACAAGGTTTTCAAGGTGGCAAAAGTTGTGATCTTCGGCGCGGGCTTGCTGTTGGGATCGGGACGTTGGGTGGCCAAGTCGGCCGGCATGTCTTTTAAGACGTTGCCGTAGGTCTTGCTGGCCCCAGACTGGTGCTCGTGAACCACAAGGGTGCCATCCGCTTTGACGACCACATCTGCCCCAACTTCCGTGCTGTCCAGGTCATCACGCATGCTCAAATTGGTCACGTCTGCCTGATAGGTATCGCCGACAAAGCGGCCATTGCTGATCCAAGAGGCCCACATCATGGCCATCTCCGGTTCGTGCGTCCCTACGCCGCTGACTAAGTATAAGATCCGTCGGTCACGCTCTTTAGCGTCCAGCGCTTTGAGTTGGTTCAGCGCGGACAGTTTGGTCGCTACGGCGGTTTGCAGGCTGTGGTAACTGGCCGCCAATGCCGGATACTTGAGGCCGGCGACCGTCGTTTGAAACGCCTGCAAGTCCGCGCTGGTCACGTCAGCTTTAAGCGTCCCATCGTCGGCGATCTTCGCGACCGCCGCTTTGAGCGTGGTCCGTTCGGCGACTTGGGCACTGGCCAGCGTCCGTAAGTTCGCTAAAGTCTTAGCCAAAGTCGGGTTGACGCCGTTAGCCGTCGCTTTGGTGATCGTAATGGTAGTGGTGTGTGCCGCGATCAGCGGATCCCCCGTCAGCTTGGCGTCTACCAAGGCTGGGGCGTCGAACAACGCGTTGACCCGTTTGGTGGCAGCGTATGCCCGTTTGAGCTTGCTCAAGGCCAGCTCGTTGGCCGTCGCCTGGCGTTCGGCTTGGCCGCGCGCGTTTTTGGCTGCGTCGTGCTGCGCGACGGTCAGCTGCTTGAGCCCGTCTGCGTCGACACTCGCCTTGACGTAGTGGTGGTGCTGATTGGTCCACTGCGCACTGATTCGGCGCGCCACCTTGGTGTTGCGCGCCAATTGCTGGCTTTGTTGCGCCTGTGCAGCCGTGGCGGCTTGCTGGTGCCGCCAAAAAAGGCCGCCACCAAGCAGCAACAATACCGCGATGCTGCCGGTAAGCACCCATCCCCATTTTTTCATCTCTTCCTCCTCCGGTCATAGGCCCATTGTAGCAAAGCTAGCCCGGCACCGCACCTACCGCCGCAGTCGCCACCAGACAGCGGCCAAAAGCACCGCCACGCTACCGAGCGCCCCAGCCACATAAGGCCACCACGCCGGTTTCGCCGCTACCTTGAGCTTGGCTACCGCCGCACCGCTGGCCTGCAATCGCACGTGCTGGACCGCCGTTGTTTTAGCCACGCGCAAGCGGTAGCGGCCATCAGCCTTGAGCGGTGCGCTGGCGACTGTTTTCCCCGCGACGACCGCCTGGACGCGCCGGGCCTTCGCCGCATAGACTTGCCCAGACACGACGACGCTGCGCCGCGCTTCTTGGTGCTTGGTCACCCGCACTTGCGCCGGTGGGAACTGCTTGCTGTCAAGCAAGCCGAGTTGCCGCTTCAACTTCAGCACCCGCAACACAGAGGCAGCCACTTGTTGGCGGCTGAGCTTCCCAATTTGCACCGCCTTGGCCAACGCGGGGATGCCGGTGGCGTAATCATCATTGAGCAGGCAGTCATTGCCGGCTTGCACTGCGGCCACATCGGCGTTGAGGTGATGGGCCTTGGCGAAATCGGTGATCGCCGCCATTTCCAACCCGTCGGTGATGATGATGCCCGAATAGTGGAGCTTTTGGCGCAACAAGCCAGTCACGACTTTGTGCGACAGCGAGGCCGGGTACGCCGCGTCGAGCGCCGGCAACATGATGTGGGTGACCATGATCGCCGCCACGTGTTGCTTGATCCCCGCCTCAAAAGGCAACAAGTCTGCTTGGGTCAACTGCGTCAGCGGCCGGTCATCGGCGGCAAAACCAGTGTGGGTATTGCCGTCATCCCCATACCCGGGAAAATGCTTCAACGTCGCCGCCACTTTGCCGGTTTGCATCACTGGCACAACTTGGCGAATATACGCGGCTGTCCCTTGATACCCTAGCCCCATGGTGCGCGTGTAGATATAACTCTTGGGGTCCGGCGCCACGTCGGCCAACGGGGCAAAATTCCAGTTCACCCCGACGCGCTGCAACGCGGCTTGCATCTGGGCGGCCTCACGCAAAACGCCTGGCATACCGCCACGATAATACGCCTCTTGCGGCGACAACCACGGCCGGTTGGCATAATTGGGACTGCCACTGAGCCGCGAAACGCTGCCGCCTTCTTGATCCGTCGCGATCAACAGCGGCACCGTGCTCGCGTGCTGGTAACTGGCGATCCGGCGCTTGGTGGCCGCATTACCGTGGGCAAAATCTACCCCGAACAACACCAAGCCGCCTAGGTGGTACTTGGCCACCGCTTGCTTGGCGGCTTTCGCGTTGGCCGGCGCATAGGCGATGAACAACTGCCCCAGCTGCCGTTGCAAACTCAAATGCGCCACATACGCTTGCAACGCCTGATCACTAACCGGCGGCGCTGCCTGCACCGGCTGCCGCTTCCCCAACCCTAACGCCGCCAACACCAACACGGCGACGAGCCCTCGTTTCAACACAATACCCCTGCTTTCTGTAGGCGATGCCGCGCCTATGGTCTTTTTCTGAAAATCTTACCTTCACATCCTAACGCAACTGGCCTTGGTTTTGCTACCTTTAACGCGACAAGACAGGTCACTTATGACTAGGCAAGCACAACGCACAGCAATCACGAGCTAAGCAGCGGGTTTTCAGACCTAGAAATACAAGCGCCCCCGCACCGCGATTCGAGGAACGAACCGTGGTGTGGGGGCGCTGGTTATGGCGTGAAATCACGCGATTATTCAATGCTTAGCACATCTCGATGCGAACCAGTCGCTAGCAACCATAGAACCACTGTGTCGCCAGTGACCCGGTAGCGTAATAACCAATCACCGCGGCCACTGATGTGCAACTCACGATCAGCTTTCAGTCGTCCTTTCAACACGTGGTCGCGCATTTTGGCAAGCTGAGTCCGGTCATTGGCAACGATTGCCTCAACGGCGGCTCGCAATTCAAGCATATTCGCGCCGCGTTTTTGCATCAATCGTGCTTGTTTTTTAAATAACTTAGCTTGCCTAATTTCCATCAGTTAAATCCTTAAACCAGTCATCGACGCTGTCAAAGCTGTCATACTCGCCCCGTTTAATTTCTTCGTGAGCGCGCAAGGTCGCTTCGTCTAGTGAATCGTTGGCGGTCACGGCAAATGGGACGCCATTGATCGCAATCGCCTTTTTCAAATAGATATTGATCGCAGTTGTCATATCCAAACCAGCATTCTCAAATACTTTCCGGGCGCGCTCTTTGGTATCCAAATCGACCCGTGCAGTAATCACTGCTTTCTTTTTTGTGCTCATGCTATCGCCTCCTGCGCTTAAACAATACCACATTGGCTAGACAATGGCTAGTCGTTGATAGGTCAATGAGCAGTCACAGATCATGTCGTATTTCCTGCGAATTACTTGCGTATCCTTCTCTAATACTGGCGCCTATCTCGTCTACTTCGCCAACCGCAGCGCCAACTTATCCTGGCGCTTGTAGCTCGCCAGCCGCCATAAAGTCATCATCACCCCTTCTTGCCAGCGGACTGCATAGCGCGTTTTGGGTTTGCGCGCCGCAATCGCCTTGCACACCACCTGCGCGACTTGGGCGGCGGTTTGCGATGCATGGGTGATCATCGCCGCTTGCTTGGCGGCCAGCGCCTGGTACGGCGAATCATCCGGGGTCGCCGCCGCCATTTTTTGATTGGTGACGCTCGCCCAATTGGTGGCCGTCACGCCTGGTTCGACGATCACCACGTCGATCCCCGCAGGCGCCAATTCCAAGCGCAAAACATCGCTCATGGTTTCCAGTGCGTGCTTGGAGACGAAGTACCAGCCTCCGAGCACGCCGTAGGTCTGGCCCGCCATCGACGAAATGTTGATGACCTTGCCACTATGTTGTTGCCGCATGTACGGCGTGACCTGTTGGACCAGGTCCATGGCGCCGAGAACGTTCACGTCCAGCTGCCGCCGGGCTTCCGCTAGCGGCACCTCCTCCAGTGCGCCAAACGACCCGTAACCCGCCGAGTTGACCACCACATCCACCCGCCCGTACTGCTTGACGGTATCGGCGACGAAGGCCACCACGCTTTCGTGTGCCGTCACGTCCAATTGGTGCGTGGTGATGCCGCGAGCGGTAAAGGCTTTCGATTCGGCGATGTGCCGGGCGCCGCCCACCACTTGGTAGCCTTGATCCGCCAGCTGTAAGGCGACTTGTTCCCCGATTCCCGACGATGCGCCGGTGACTAATGCGACTTTTTTCATGTGTATTCTCCTTTTAGCGATAGGTCTATCTGTTAAACTGTTTGCAGTATAGCGATAGACCTATCGCTTGTCAACTGGTAAAATGAAGCCATGAAACCTAAAAACGAAACCATGCGCCAACAAATCATCGATGAAACCACTGCCTCGATCATCGAAGCCGGCGTGGCCGGGACCTCGACCGTAAAGGTGGCTAAACGGATCAACGGCGCCCAGTCCAACATCTATTCCTACTTCAAGAACAAAGACGCGTTAGTGCTGGGGGTGTTTACCTACCACCAACAGTTACTGACTGCTGCGCTCACGCCGGTGCTCAACGCCGACCTGGACCCCCAGACCCAGATCGCCGCAATCACGCGCGCCTTGTTGCAATTCGCCAAGACACACCCGACCTCGATTCAAATCGTGGCCGCTTTCCGCGCCCAGCCGAGTTTTCGCGCCCAGTTGCCGACCATCCGCGACAGCCACGTTTTCACCACCTTGTTCAAGCGGCTTACAGATTATCAAGCACGCGGCGTGGTCAAACCTCTGCCGGCCGAGTTTTTAGCCGAGACGGTGTTTTCGGTGATCGTCGATTTTTGTTACGCCCAGTTGGCGCAAGAAGCTTATGCCCCGCAACTCAGTGAAGACGCGATCATCGCCTTGATCAACGACATGGTGTTGGCCTAAACCAAAAAGCGCCCCCGCACCGCGATTCAGTCGAATCGTGCCGCGAGGACGCCTGTGGTTAGAAGAAATGGGTGATGGTGCCACTTTCGATCAAGATGAAGCACCCGATGCCGATGTAGACGACGCTAGTGATCCAGCGGCCCCAGCGCTCCAGCCCGGTCGCGATCACCGGCAGGCGCCCGAGTTGCGCGCCGATGAAGCAAAACAGCGACAACATCACGAAAAACGTCACCAAGATGATCACGATGCTCGACCAAGTTTGGGCTGCAAACAACGGCACATAGACCCCGATGTTGTCGGCGCCACAAGTGGCCACGGTGATCATCGCCACGCTAAGGACGACGTTGGCCTGCTTCAAGCGGCTGGCGATCGCATCGTCGTCATCGTCTTCGCCTTTGATCAGCAACTTGAGTCCCATGTAAATTGGAATCAAGCCGATCAGTCCCAAGACCCACTCGGCTGGGACCAGTTTCAAGACGAAGGCCATAAACAGGCTCGCCGCCACTAAGATGCTGGTCCCCAGCAGGTCCCCCCAGTACACTAGGTGGCGCTGGTGGGGCTTGACGGTACCGAAAATGACCATCAGAATAATGAGGTAATCTAGACTCGTTGAGATATAGGCCGTAACGCCCGTTAGAATTGATGTTAACATGTGCAACTCCTCCCTGAAGTTCATATGTTGATAATAACATACGAAGGAGGATTTCGCATGTCTGAACATCTTATTGATGATGCCCATTTAGAAGAAGCCGTTCGCATCTATAAACTCTTAAGCCATCCCATCCGCTTGCAGATGCTGAACCTCTTAGAACAACGCGAGTACAACGTCAGTGAACTGGTGGCGGCCTTAGGCTGCGAACAGTCGGTGGTTTCCCACCAGCTCGCCCACCTGCGCCAATACCAGCTTGTCGATACCCGCCGCGAAGGCAAGTCCATCTACTATCGCCTAGACGACCCTCATATTTTGGCTGTGGTCGACAAGACCTTGGCCCACGCCGACCACGTGCTGCGCGGCAAGCGCCACGGAGAATGAAAAAGTCTGGGACAGCAAGCGATGATGGCTTGCTGTCCCAGACTTTTTTGGTGCGCCAAGAGCCGACCGTTACTGGCTGAGCTTCACGATGATGTGGTGGCCTTGGATGCGCAGGCCGCTTGCAGCCGGAAAGACGCCCATATGGGTCGCGGTTTGCAGCGCTTGTTGATAGGTCGCCGCCGAACTTTCTTGAAATGGATAGCCTTTGCTCCGCAAGAAGCCGGTGATGCGGCCCGTGCTTTTCACCGGTGAACTACTATCCCAATCCCAGAAGCTATGGCCGACCACGTCGCCCATGGTCGTTAATGGGCTGGCGAACAGTTTGCCGCCGACCACGCTCAAAGTATAGTGCCCGTAATCGGTAATGCCGCGTTCTGCAACTTTTTGGACCAGCAGGTCTGCCGTTCGGTCCGCGGCCTGATAAGTTAAGATCTCAGTTTGCTCAAGATCCATAGTATTTTTCCCTAAAAAGACCAGTAATGCCGCGACGACCACGCCGATCAGCGGCTGCGCGCGCCGCCAGTTGAGCAAGGCCATGCTCGTCATGAGCAGCGTCACCAGCACCACTGGTACGGTCGGCGTCATCGAGCGCACCGGGCCGATCGAGGTGCCCATCACCACGAGTAACGCCAGCGACACCAGGTAGGCACTCAAGGTATTGAGTAGTAACGGCAAACGCAGCCGTCTTTGGCGGACCGCCGCCAACAGCCACAAGCCCACGCTTAACCCTAGCAGGTAAGTCAACCACGCCAGCGCAAAAGGCGCTTGTAGCGCCAGATAATGTTGGCTGAACTGGGTCGTGATCGCCTGCCAGATCTGCGCTAGCGGTAATTTCCCCCAGACAATGCCTTTGGTCACATAGTCATCCGCTTGGACCCCCAGCATGTGCATCGCCAGCTGATCCAGCAACTTATAACCCAACACCCCGACGCCGAAGACCAAGATGTACTTGAGATAGGCTTTGAACCACACCGATAACCGCATGGTGGCGTGTGCGAGGGCGGCGACTTGGTTGACTAAAATTGCCAAGGCCACATAGCCAGTGGCCAAAGATGGATAGACACTAAAACTCACGACTAGCGCCACCGCGGCCAGGGCCAAGGCCGGCCAACTGGTTTTGCGGTTCGGCTGGCCCACCAGCACCACTGCAAGGGTCAAGCAAGCGACTGCGAAGAAGAATTGTGCCGCTTGCAGGGTGAAGGCCACTTGTTCGACGTGCACCGGTGACGCCACAAAAACACCGACCAATAGCAGCTTCAGCCAGCGGCCCATTTTCGGTAACGCGGCCAATAAGTAGAACACCAGCACGCCGGCGCTAGCAAGGAAAAGCACCGCCATGGTGTTGGTGAAATACGGGTTCATCGTGAGCCCGACCATGGCGAGCTTCTTAAGCGCCACTAGCCCGAAGCAGCCGATCCCCAGCCACGAATACAGTAAGTGATGCGGCTTGCTTACCAGCACTTCAGAATCGATCGAGTAGTTGAAGTTGGTGATGATTGGCGCATACAGCACCCATGTCAGCGCATAGATGAGCGCCACTGGCCCCTTGTTTGCCACGACAAATTGCCACAACGACTGGAGCGTGGTGCGAATGCCCATGGGCGATTCAATTTTCTTTTTCACGTAAACGACCCCCAAAAAAGTACCTGTTTCCCATCCTAACCTATTCGGCGGTGGTTTGACCACCCAAAAAGCGGGCCACACCGGCAATTTTGATTGTCCGTGTGGCCCGCTACAAGGCGTGGCTATTCTGGGTTCACCTTCGTCACCCGCGTGGCATCGCTAGGCTTGCTGGGGACCTCGGCTACCCCATCCAAGAAGTTGGCCCGCAACGCCAACGCGAACAAGTAGTCCGATAGCCGGTTGAGGTATTGCAGCAAGACCGGCGCCAATTCCTGATGCGCCCCTAGCGCCACCGCATCACGCTCCGCCCGCCGCGCCAAGGTGCGGGCATATTGCAGTCGCGAACCAGCTGGGCCGCCACCAGGTAAAATGAAGCCTTTGATCCGCGGCGTGTGCGCCATGATGGCATCGATCCGTCCTTCCAACTGGGTCACGTCTTCTGCCGTGAGATTGTGACACCGCGGCACCGCGATATCGGCTTGCAATTGGTACAGCGTTCGCTGCACCAATTGGAGTTCTGGCGCCAGCTGGGCACTTTTGCCCGGCTGTAAGGCAGACACCACCACGCCCAAGTATGATTGACACTCGTCGATCGCCCCGAGTGCTTCGATTTGCGGGTCCGTTTTGGCCACCATTTTGCCTGTGGTTTGCATGGTTTGCCCGGCATCGCCGCGCTTGGTATAAATTTTTACCATGGTTTTCCTCCGAATAATTGCCGCCGGCGCACGACCGCGCCTAAAGCGGGTGCCAGCAGCGGGTACAAGACCAGATTGCCGCCGGCGTGCAGCGCGTCAAACGACAGCCCGCTAACCCAATAAGCCAACGCCGGCCACAAGCCACCGAGTAATGGCGCCTGCAAGACGCTGACGAAGAAGCCGTACACGAAGCCCATGGCGACGGCCAGGCCGGTTTGCGCCAGCAGTTTTTGCTTCACCCCTGGCAGCCGACCCAACAACGCCGTCAGTAACACCACTGCGGCGTAGGCGCCGAGCTGGGCCAGCGTCCAGATACCCATCCCCATGAACAGGTTCGTGATCAACATGCTCAACTCGGCCACTACTAACCCGGTGCCGATGCCGTAAGTCAACGTCAAAAAAATGACGATCGCCGTCACCGGTTGGACGTTGGGGATGAATTGGAACAAGAACCGCCCCACCACGCACAAGGCGGTCATCACCGCCAAAAAAGCGATGCGGCGCGTCGGGCTTACTTGGTCGGCGCGAGGGTCCATGTCACTTGGTCCCCTTTCTTCAGGGTCAGCTGGTTGGCGCCTTTCGTCGCCATCTTACCGTTGACCTTGTACATCCAGTAGGTGTTCGTCGCCGGGTCTTGGGCGTGGCCGTTGATTGCGGTGATGAAGCCTTTCGTCACCTTGACTTGGTAGTGCTTCTTCATCGCGGCTAAGATGGTTTCTTTTTTGGCGATGGTGACCTTCTTGGTGCTCAAGGCTTTCTTGTTGACGACGAGTTTGATGGTCGCCTTGGCCACTGGCTTAGCGGTGGTTTTTTTAGCCGGCGTACCGCAAGCGGCCAGTCCTGTACTCAAGGTAACGACGGCAACGATGGCGGTAAAAGAACGTGTGAGCGATTTTTGCATGGTGTATGTGAGTCTCCTTCAAGTGTTGGGTGTGTGGTTAAGCTTACCATTTTTAGGTGGGTGATTCTATGTCGCGCCACTGCAGTTGGGACGTCGTCGCGCTCCTTGGCGCATGGGCGAGCGTTCTAACCGGTCTCGGCGGCGCGCGGCTGTCGCCACCCACCACCAATCCCTGTTAGCCCGTCTCCCATAACCGCGCCACTGCGCTCTGGGTTTCTCCTCGAGCTCCTTGGCGCAATGCGGTTGCGAGTAAGTCATCCCGGCCGCTGCACGGCTTCGCCGCACAACGACCAGGCTACCTTACACACACCGCTAAAACCACGCCACTGCGCTCTGGTTTTCTCCTCGAGCTCCGTGCCGCAATGCGGTTGCGTCTAAGTCATCCCGGCCGCTGCACGGCTTCGCCGCACAACGACCAGGCTACCTTACACACACCGCTAAAACCGCGCCACTGCGCTCTGGTTTTCTCCTCGAGCTCCGTCGGGCAACGCAATTGCGTCTAAGTCATCGCGGTCACGCACCGGCTGTGCCGGTACGCACCCACGCTGCCTTACACACATTGCTAAATACGCCCGGCTCCGCTCTGGTTTACTTTATCGGGCAGGCGCCTGTTGCGCAGTCTTCTTGGCCGACCAGTTCGAGGTCCTTGTTTTCTTGGCCGTTGAGTTGGGCGTAAACGGTTTGGACGTCGCCTTTGATCTTGATCACTTCGTCAAGGTATTGCGCTTTGGTGATCGGCTGCTTGGGGGCTTGTTCGTAGACGTCCCCGGCGTATGGCAGCAATGAGGTGGACTTGATCGTGTGCCGATATTGCCGCAGCAAACCCGCGATTTTGGGCGCTTCTTCTGGTTGGAAGGTAATCGTGCACGAAACCGCGTTATCAGACCAATATGTCTGCAAGAAGGCCTGCGTCGCGAATTGCTCTTCGATCGAAACGTTCCCGGCACTGGCGAACGCGGGATCATCGGCGTTGGCAGCCCGCACAGGGAAGGAGACGCACATCGTATTTTTCGTGTAGATGTCGGGCTCGATCGCATAACCACACGCTTCTAGCGCCGGCAGCAGCGGGTCGGTGTCTTGGAAGCGAATGCGCTGGATCAAGTAGTTGCTGTAGTGAAAATGCATCCCTTCCGACACGCCGGCCAACTTGGACACAGTGCCACTGGGCTTGACGGTCGTATGCTTCAGCGACGGGTTGCAGTGCAAGGTCGTCGAATACGCCTCATCGGCTGCGACTACGGCGTGATACAAGTCATCGACCGCCTGCACGATCGTCGGGTCATATTGCGCCTGCCCCTGTGCGTCAAACCCGGTCACGACCCGGTGGCCAAACTGCGTCAAGAGCCAGTCTTGCAGGCCGGACAAAGACACGCCAATGCGCCGGTTGTGCGTGATCACGCGCCGGGACACTTCCCAATCATACGCGCTGAAGGTCACCCGCTTGGTGTAGCGCGCCGCCAAAGCCATGACGGTTTTCAAATCCCAGCCTTGTTGCGTGGCGATGGTCGGGAAAACTTCGAACAAGTTACAAGGCTCGCCATTGGCTAAGGAGATCTCCCCACACGGATTCGTGCCTTCGACCGTCGCGTCGATCCCCGGTTGCAACCCATCGATCAGCCGTCCGTAGTTTTGGGACAGCTCAAGGTTGAACATCCCCGGCTCCCCATTTTGCGCGACGGCTTGGGCGACTTCCGCATACGTCGTGAAGGCGCTGGTCACGATCACAGAGTTATTCGACGCCCACCGGTGGTGGTAGAGCTTGTCCTTGTCTTGCTTCATGGTGATAAACTCGTTGTTGGTACTATCGCCTAAGGCAATCTCCGCCGAGCGGCGCACGTTACCGGCGACCACGGCCTTGCCGATCAGGTTGCCGATATCCGTGCAATCGACGGCAGAGAGCTGCTTGCCCACCCGCGCATTGAGGATCGCGTTCACGTCTTGGAGCATTTCGATCAACGGTGCCGGGCCTGAGGCAGTCCCGCCGAAGCCGTGGATGCGGGCACCACGCGCACGGATATTGGAAATATCCAAGACCACGCGCGGTGTTTGCGCCTCGTTAATGCTGTTAAAATGCGCATCGATCAACGCGGCCAACGCGACGACCCAGCCTTCGCGGGTGTCTGGCAGGCGGTAGCGTAAAGCGTCTTCGGTTCCGTGGACAGCTTCATCACTGGCAGCATCCACGGCTCCGACCGCTAAGGCCTCGTCGTAGGCCTTGGCGCCTTGGTCGCTGGTGATGGCGACGGTAATTTTTTGATCGACCGGCGGTAGCTGGGCCACATTGTCATTGGCAACCGAAAAGCCCACGCCGCCACCTTTCATCAATTGATCGAACAAGAACGCGAACGGCATTGATGGTGCGATCGTGTCACGATGCAGGTAAAACGGCTGAATATGACTATCGCCATAGGCTTGCGGCCGCACCGCAATGAACCAACAGTTATTCAACGCATCCCCGTTGCGGTGCTGGTAGTCTGACCCTGAGATCCACAAGTTGCGCCCGCTTGGCGTCGCCGCCAAGCCGTAAACCAGCTTGAACAGTTGTACGGCTTCTGCCTGTAATTCCGCCACGACAGGCGAAGCCGGCGTCGCGTCTTGCAAGCGCGGGTCCAAGTTGATGTTGCCTTCGACGACGCGCTGGACGGTTTCGGCCCACTCCTCGCTGCGCCCTTGATCATCGCGCCAACGGGCGTAGGTGCGCTTATACGTGACCCAGCCGAGTGGGCCCCAATGCGGCGTCACCTGCTCGGTGATAGCTGCCACGGCTTCCGGTGCTAATTGGATTGTCATACTCATATTGTCGTTCCCCCATATCTTCAAGTGCAACGTCCATACTACACCATATCTTGTGCTTGTGTAGTCTTGACTTCTACATATGGGGATGCTAGCAGGGTCGGTGCACAACGATCAAGTTGCCTGCGCACAATTTTGTCGCCCCAACCAGCCGGCTACTATTAAAAAGTGAGGCCATGCCAAAAAACGCTGCCTGCAAACGCGAAACGTGTTTACAGGCAGCGTTGTTTAACCCAACGGCAACTGGTTTCTTCTATAGGGCTAGGCGCAAGGTGGTTTCAGTCTGCCAATCACCAGACGCCTTGGCCACACGCGTTGCATTCAGCACCGCAAACCCCGCTTGTTGCCAAAACTGCAATTGTGCCGCGTCAGCGTTGATCACCGTGGTCAGCAACCAGTCCCGCGTCGGCCCATATTGCTTTCGCAAATGGGCCACCACTGCTGAACCAATGCCGCGGTGGCGCAGTTGCCTAGGCACCAACAACAGTTGCAGGTAAACGGCATCGACGGTCGGATATGGCATGACCAGATCTAAAACCCCAACTGGCTGCGCATCAGCATACAACAAGTCAAACCGCTTAGCCGTCGAAGAACAGCCTGCAGGCACATGGTGGCGGTCAGTTTGAACCGTACCGCGTGTCGGTGCCGGTTGAGCAGTTCGGCGAAAATAGTCGAGTGCCCCGCGATAAATTGTCAAGACGGCATTACGCTGTGGCATCGAGCGGACCGGGCGATAAGTGAGCTCCATTCAACATTCCCCCTTTGGCATGGTGCAATTTAGATATACCTTAATTACTGCCAAAAAGCAAGCAATATTAAGGTGCCTATAAAAATTAATAGCAACGAAGATTCCTATTGAAAATGGACTTATAATCTGATCCGCAGTATGCTCTAGAGGTAAGTTAAGGCTAGCCATAACTTACCTTTTGAGCGTATTCGTTTCTCTATTAGTCCGAACAGAAAGGAGGCGTCCACCATGTCTGGCATTTATCGCTACTTTGTTTTGACGCCCATGCCTTGCATGCCGGCCGGTCCTGTTGCCTCGTACTTTTCAGCCTTTTGGCAACAAACCTCCTGGCTGTTTGCCCGCTAGACGAGAGACGCGTTATTGTCCATCATCCGCTACTAAACCAAACAAGGCGTGTGACAAAAGTCACACGCCTTGTTTGCGTTTCAATCCCTGTATTTTGGTCGGGCGACGACGGCGAGCTCCAGGTCAAGCGCCAAGGCCTGCGCGTACCGTTGCAAGGTCTGCAACGTTGGCCAGGAATCAAGCCGCTCTAACTTTTCCAACTGGAGAACGTTCATCCCCATTCGCTGTGCGACTTGGGCGACGGTCAAAGAGCGCCGCAAACGGGCGGCGACCAATTGCGCGAGTGCGGCCAAGACCAGCCGCTTGTCAGGCGGAAACCATGGTAAGCTGACCCGCACCAGTGACCACGGTAAGCCGGCTTCACCTACCGGCACGGTGGCCGCTTGGCATAAGGCTTGCTCTTGATCACGCTCGTCTTGATAATGCCGGCAAGACACCAATGTCCACGTCGCCGCTTGGCGCTGGAGATAACAGGCCAGATGCGGGCTCGGACGCAAGAGCGCCATCGGCACCGACTGCACTGACCGGGATTTCAACAAGGGCGCCGGCAACTGTTCGCCCACCAACTCCAGCAAATCCAACGCGTGCCACAGCCGCCGCAAAACCACTGGGCCAACGGCAGCGCGGTTGGTTTTTTGTAGCTGGCTCACGACTGCCGGTAACACCACCACGCTCATGTTAACCCCCAACATTGTTGGACCAAAAGGTGGAGCTCTGGGCGCAAGGCAGCCGGCAAATCACGGCTGCCATTCGGCTGCCCAGCTAGGCCTAGCGTCTCCCACAAGCAGTTCCGGTATAAGGCCACGATCAAGACCGCCAAAGCTTGAGCTTGTGCCAGCGGCAGGCGCAGCGGCCCAGTCAGCGTTTGTAGCGCTTGTTGCACTTGGGCCTGCATTTGGTCGCGCCGCTTCTGAAACCAGGCGACTTGCGCGCTGCGCAACTCGGCCCGCTCGCGGACCACGATCAGCAACGTTTGGTACACTTCTGGTCGCAAGAACGCTTGCCACCAACTGGCAAGCCCAGCCAACAATTGCCGTTCCACCGCTTCCGGCGTGTCCACTTGCGCCAACGACCAAGCGCCAGGCGCTGGCCACGTGGCACCGGCGGCCACGATTTCATCCAGTAGCTGCCGTTTGCCTTTGGGAAAATAATAGTACAGTGAGCCTTCGCTGGCGGCCAACGCCGCATTGAGTTCTCGGGTGGTCGTGGCGTGGAACCCTTTTTGAGCAAAACGTTGGCGCGCGACGGTTAAAAATTCGGTTCTCAATGGTGGCTTCGCCATCGTTACCCCCACTCCCTTCGTCACGAACCCTGCCGTCCGAGCAACGCTGAAATCAGTGTCGGTTGCGCCATACAGACCGCTTGGCTACCGCTACGTTGCCAGTTTTCACTCACTTTTTCGCCTCAGCTGCCAACCGCTTATCACCACGGTACAAGTCAGACAGGCACCACACTAACAAGGCGATGATCAACACGATCGCGATATAAGCGGCAATGTGCGCACCGCGCAAGGCCGCCGCCGTCGGGTTAGCCCCTAAGAACGCCGCAAACGAATCCGGCAGGTTCAACAGGTTCAAGAACGTCAAGCCGATCACCGCGATCCAGCCACACACCTTGACCCAGGTGCTGTTTTTGAACCGGCCGCCCATTTCTGCCTTGCTGTCGGTCAACATCAACAGCGGTAACATCGAGAACGGTAACGCAAAGGCTAGGAACACTTGTGAGTTGTTCATCAAGGTATTCAACGCCTCGTGCTGGTCGACCTTGTTCAGTCGGCTGGTCATCGCCACACAGATCAAAACGGGGATCACCGAGATCAAACGTGTCACTAACCGGCGCGCCCACAACGGCATCCGCATGTGCACAAACCCTTCCATGATCACCTGCCCGGTCAAGGTCCCGGTGATCGTGGAGTTTTGCCCAGAAGCCAGCAAGGCCACGGCGAAGAGGATCGACAAGATCCCTGACTTCGCCACGGCGATCAAGACGCCGTTGGACAACATCGAAGTATCTGATAACGCCTCATACAGCCCGAAGAACGACGGGTCCTTGACGGCACCAGACTTGAACACAGCCACGCCCATGATCAGTAACAAGGAGTTGACGACGAAGGCGAAACTCAGCTGAATGTTCGAATCCCACTGGGAAAAACGTACAGCCGTCGCCACTTCTTCTTCATCATTGTGGTCGATCCGGCGGGTTTGCGATACCGCACTGTGCAGGTACAAATTATGCGGCATCACGGTAGCCCCGATGATCCCTAGCGCCCCAGACAATGGCGTCATGCCATTGACCGTCGGGTGCGTCGCAATCGCGCCTGCGGAAGGCACCAAGCCCTTGATCACACTGCCCCACTGCGGGTCAGACAAGGCCACTTGGTAAACGAAAACGAACAAGATCACCATGATCAAACACACGACGATCGCTTCGATCTTCCGAAACCCGATCTTGGTCAACAGTAATAAGATCAGCACGTCTAAAACGGTCAAGAACACCGCGATCACTAACGGAATGTGGAACAACAAGTACAAGGCGATCGCCGCGCCGATCACTTCGGCAATATCCGTCGCCATGATCGCCAGCTCGGTCATGATCCATAAGATCACGCCTAACGTCTTGCTGGTCCGCGCCCGAATCGCTTGGGCCAAGTCCATTTGGCCCACGATCCCCAGTTTGGCCGCCATGTTCTGTAACAACATCGCGATCAAACTGGAAACCAAGATGACCGTCATCAGCAAGTAGCCAAAATTCTGCCCACCGGTGATGGACGTCGACCAGTTACCAGGGTCCATATACCCCACAGCGACTAACGCGCCAGGGCCAGAATAGGCGAAAAGGGTGCGCCAGAAGCCTTTGCCCTTTGGGACTTCCACCGTTCCGTTGATTTCTTCCAACGACGGGCCATTCGCATATTCGATCAGCTTATGCTTGCGGCCAGGATCTGAATTCTTCATAATGTCTTCCCCTCCTGTTGTGCCGATCATTGACACAACTGCCACTCGGTGGTGGCGAAATGATTTAGTTTTTATAAAGCCATCAATTAAGATACTCCCGGAAAAATCCAAAGTAAAGGATTTTTCGGCCTAACTAACAAATAGTGACGATGAAAACGCCTTTTAATAGGCATTTTTTAATCTGAGCAAAAAAATGTTAAGCAGTGACTAATTTTTTCTTGCCATGCATCAGCCACTGGCCTAAAATCGAACTGATTTAGAAAGTTGGGATAGTGATGAATTATTGGCTCCTTGCGCTGACGTTTCTCAGCGTCAATTTAGACTTTTTCTTCATGCTCTTATTTTTACTCAAGAAATACCGCGTCCAACAAGTGATGCTGGGCTACTTACTCGGGACTTTGATCCTGTTGACCTTGAGTTTTGCGGTCGGCAAAGTGTTGGCGTCCTTCTTACCGGAGTGGCTCCTCGGGATCCTCGGCGTGTTGCCGATCTACATGGCCCTTCACGACGATGATGACGACGATGCCGGCGATAAAGCGCACGGCGGGCCAGTATTAACGGTCCTCGTCACCTATTTGTCGGTTTGCGCCGGGTGTAACTTGTCGATCTTCTTGCCAGTGTTGGCCGGCGAGACCTTGCCGCATTTTGGCGAGACCTTGATTTTCATCGGCGTCTTGACGCTTTTAGTGGTCGCTGTACTCAAGCTGATCGCAGACATCCCTGTCGTCACCAAGGTCATGGACCGCTACGGCGAACCTTTGATGAAGGCTTGCTACATCTTGATCGGCCTGTATGTCTTCTGGGACAGCGGCTTGATCACGCACGTTTTGAGCTGGCTGTAAGTAGGCTGAGACCCTAACCAGCATAAGAGGCGGCCCTTGTGAACCCCCCAATTTAGGGTTGCACAAGGGCCGCCTCTTATCTGTTTTAGGGCGCTTACTAGCGGGCCTCCTAGTCACGCCTGTCATCATTTAGCCATGACAAAGGTCATCCCGCTTGCGCCTGGTTTCAGTTAATTGACACCTACAGCTCATTTTGCTACAATATTATATACAATTTATTGACCAAACGGTTGGCAAAGTGCCAAGGAACTTCTCTTTTCGGGGCGGAAAAGAGGTTCTTTGGCACTTTTTTTATTGAGGAGGACTTGAATGACATTTTTAGGCGACTTAGTTTTGATCTTGATCGCAACAACGTTGATCGGTCACATCAGCGTGCGCTGCGGCATTCCGGCTGTGCTCGGGCAGCTAGCGGCCGGCATCGTGCTCGGCCCGGCGCTACTGGGCTGGCTGCACCCGACAGCCTTTATCCATGATTTCGCCGAGATCGGGGTGATCTGCTTGATGTTTTTAGCCGGGATCGAAAGCGACCTCGGCTTATTGAAAAAATACCTGCGCCCCAGCGTGTTGGTCGCGGTCATCGGTATGCTGTTACCCATCGTGTTGACTGGCGGCGTCGCCTTGATTTTTGGGTTGCCTTGGAAGGAAAGCCTCTTTGTCGGGGTGATTTTCGCTGCCACCTCGGTGTCGATTTCCGTAGCGGTAATGAAAGAGCTTGGGCAAATGGAAGGCAAAGGCGCCGCCACGATCCTAGGCGCGGCGGTCGTCGACGATGTCTTGGCGGTGGTGTTATTGAGCCTAATGGTCGCCACCCTTGGGGCCAGCGCCGGGCCGAGCATTCCGCTAGTCTTGCGGTTTGCCGAACAAGCCTTATACTTCGTCGGTATCTACGTCGTGGTCCGCTTTCTCGCCCCGATCATGGCGCGGCTAGGGGCGGCTTTATTGCTGCCGGTCGGGGAAACCTTGATCGCGTTGATCTTATGTTTTGGGATGGCCTATGTGGCGGATTTTGTCGGCCTCAGCGCGGCGGTTGGCGCCTTTTTCGCCGGGATTGCCATCGGCCAAACCACCGCCCGGCACACCGTCGCCGCCCACCTCGAACCGATCGGCTACGCGGTGTTTATTCCGGTTTTCTTCGTCAGCATCGGCTTGAGCCTGACGATGAATGGTATGGGCAGCCAGCTCGGCTTTATCCTCGTTTTGACCCTGGCTGCGGTCGCCAGCAAACTGTTCGGGGCCGGCGGCGGGGCGCGCCTGGCTAGCTTCACCATGCCTGAGGCGTACTTCGTCGGTGCGGGGATGGTGTCCCGCGGCGAAATGGCACTGATCGTCGCGCAGATCGGTTATCAAGCACACCTGTTAGGGCGCCAAGATTATTCGGTCATGATCGCGGTGATCATCATCACCACCTTACTGGCTCCATTCTTGTTGAAGCATGCGTCTGCGGACCCAACTCCCGTTTCACCAAAATAAGAGGATCTGCCGCTGTGGCAGATCCTCTTATTTTGGTGCTAGAAGTCACCGTCATACAGCAATGGCTTGCCTTGAGCATCGACCAAGACGGTCAACCCACCGCCACCAGAGATCGACACGGCAAGGTATTGGACCCGGGTTTGGCGATCGACGAAGACGTCAACGACATGCGCGCCTGCGGTCGTGGTTTTTTCGATCGCAACAAAGCGCTTTTCTGCTTTAGCCATTTTGTTTGCCTCTTAGCTTTCTGCCTACAGAATCGCAGGCGCCTGACAGCTGATTATTTTTGCGGGTAGCGCTTGGCAAGCGACTCCAGGTTGGCTTGCCCTACCGCTTCGAAGTCGATGTCTGCCCACAAAGCAATCTGCGATAAGTACCACAAAACATCGCCGAGCTCGTGTTGCAGCTTATCTTTGTTCAAGTCCTGTCCTTGGAACGTGTAGCGCTTGATCGAGTCGACCACTTGGCCAGCATCACTGCTCAAACCTAGCGCCAAGTTCGTCAACACGTGCTCATTGCCAGCGAGCGTCTTGTTCGCTTCTTTTTGATAATCGTTAAGTTCCATTATGCTTCCCCCACAAAACCTGCCGTTTGTTCCAACCACTTCCAGACTTGGGCCTTACCTTCCCCTGTCTCAGCGGAAAACAGGATCAGCTCGTCTGTTTGGTTCAAATCGAGTGTTTGCTTGATCGTCTTGATCACGCTGGCGCGCTTGGCACGACTGGTCTTATCGATCTTGGTCGCGATGACCAACGTCTTCACATGGTAATACTTGAGGTACTGGTACATGCTGACATCATCGGCGCTGGGCGCGTGACGCGCGTCGACCAGCTGCACCACCCCACGCAACTGCCCACGCGTCGTCAGGTACTCCTCGATCATGGTCGCAAACTTCGCCCGGTCCGCCTTGGACACCTTGGCGAAGCCATACCCCGGCACGTCCACGAAGTACAGGCTGTCTTCGAGCAAATAAAAATTCAGCGTCTGGGTCTTCCCCGGCACGCTCGAGGTCCGGGCCATGGCTTTGCGGTCGATCAGCTTATTGATCAAACTCGACTTACCGACGTTACTGCGGCCGACGAAGGCGATCTCCGGAAAGCCAGTATCGGGATACTGCTTGGCACTCACGGCACTGATCGTCAGTTCTACGTTGTTTACTTTCACGCATTTCACTCCAATCTCACCGCTCTAGTTTAGCATACCTCGTGCGTCGCACCTAGTGACAAACACATGACGCGGTGGCGGTCGCCCGGCTTGGACGAGCAGTTGCCCCAACGTTATTTAACCTTACCCTTGGTAGGAGAGCAGGTTTTAGCTATGCCAATTCGTTGTGGTCTTAGCCGAGAAAAATTTGTTATTTTTATTGAAGAAAACGCTTGCAAAGTTTGGCGGATCTGCTATAATAAGAGTGTGGAAATCGATAGCGCCAGCGCGTGTTGACGCTGGCAAGCAAGTACCGGTCATTGCGCATCACGACGCAGGCTCACGATGTCCCCACGTTTCTAGAGCGCGGGTGATGGTGAGGCGTCAACGCAATGGGACGCTTGCACGCCTACTTGGTAGGTGATCCCATCGGCTTCCACAGCAGAGTCCGGCTTGCCGAGAGGCATTCCAAGAGACTCAGTGTGAACCTGGTGGTGACACAGTCCAGACTTGCTTCATGCAGGTGGCCTGGACCTGTCCGGAGGCGGTGCGACGAGTTTAGTCGCGCCGCCTTTTTTTTGACAAACAAAATAAGGCGGGTGGCAGCAGCCACTCGCCTTATTTTGATTGCTTAAGAAGCCTCTTGACCGTCTTCTAAGATCATTTCTGGTGCCCCTTTACCTTCAACAGCGGCCTTAGTCACCACTGCCTTAGCCACTTCTGGGCGGCTCGGCAATTCAAACATTAGATCTTGCATCACGGCTTCGATGATCGACCGTAAGCCACGTGCACCGGTATCGCGCTCGATCGCTTGATGCGCGATCGCGTGCAAGGCTGGGTTCGTGAATTCCAGCGTCGTGTCATCCAAGGACAACAACTTCTGATACTGCTTGACCAAGGCGTTCTTTGGTTCGGTCAAGATCCGAACCAAGTCGTCTTCAGTCAGCTTCTCTAACGCCGCAATGATCGGGATCCGCCCGATGAATTCGGGGATGATCCCGAATTTCATCAAGTCTTCTGGCACGATCTGCTGCATCACAGACTTGGATTCATCGTAACCCTTGGCTTCATCCGAATTCGCGCCGAAACCGATGACCTTTTCGCCCATCCGGTTCTTCACGATCTGTTCGATGCCGTCGAAGGCCCCGCCAACGATGAACAAGATGTTCGTCGTATCGATCTGGATGAATTCTTGTTGCGGGTGCTTACGACCGCCTTGAGGTGGCACGTTGGCGATCGTGCCTTCCAAGATCTTCAGCAAGGCTTGCTGAACCCCTTCGCCAGACACATCACGCGTGATCGAGACGTTCTCCGATTTCTTGGCGATCTTATCGATTTCATCGATATAGATGATCCCCTTTTGGGCCCGCTCAACGTCGTAGTCTGCACTTTGCAATAGCTTCAGCAGAATATTCTCGACGTCTTCACCGACATAACCGGCTTCGGTTAAGGTCGTCGCATCCGCGATCGCGAACGGGACGTTCAAGATCCGCGCCAGGCTTTGCGCCAAGAACGTCTTCCCAGAACCGGTCGGGCCGATCAAGGCGATGTTGGACTTTTGCAATTCCGTATCGTCTTTTTCAGCGACTTCCATCTGGTTGACCCGCTTGTAGTGGTTATACACGGCAACCGACAACGCGCGCTTGGCGTCATCTTGGCCGATCACGTAGTCATTCAAGATCTTCAAGATCTCGATTGGCTTCGGGACCTCTAACAGGTTCTGGTACGCATCTTCTTTGAACTCTTCATCGATGATCTGCTTGCATAACTCGATACATTCGTTACAAATATATACGCCAGGGCCAGCAACGATCTTCTTCACTTGGTCCTGAGACTTCCCGCAGAAACTGCAAGTCACTGGACCAGTGGTCTCAACGTTGTCAAACATATTTTTCAACCCCTTCTTGTTATCTTCATCATACCAAAACAGGGTGGTTCTGCATAGGTCGTGACTTGGTCTAGCCTAACATAGTGAAAACTTGGTTGCAATCTTCTCATTGCATCACGACTAAAACCGGTATCTGAGGGAAAATTTTACCCGTCCAGATATGTGCCAGGAAGAAAGCTCGTACACAGTTTAATCGTCCTCCAAGTACTATCAGTATACCGCTCACAGGTCTGCAACGCGAGTTTGACTTGACGGCACCAAAAAAGCGCTTCGATTTCACGGAATCGAAGCGCCAAAGCCCATTTTTTTACAAAAGGCGAATCGCAACCACGCCGAGGATCATGATTAACAGCCCTAGCAGCTGCACCTTCGACACTGGGCTGCGCGGCGCGGAAAGCCAGCCGAATTGATCGATCGCTAAACTCCCGACCATCAACCCGACCAAGACGATCACGACTGCTAGCCCTGTCCCGATCGTCGGCGCCAAATAGGCGTTACCCAAGACGAACGTGGCCCCGAGCAACCCACCGATCCACATCCACCAGCGATGCGTCGGCCGCGTTTGCGCGAGGGTAAAATGCGGGTGTAAGATCGCGACGATCACGACCAAGATCACGGTCCCAATCGCAAAGGAGATCAACGCACTTTGCGCCGTTGAGCCCAACACCACGCCGAGGTGCCCGTTGACCGCAGTTTGGCTCGCCGATAACATCCCAGCAATGATGCCTAACAGCCGCCACAACCACAAGTTCGCGCCTTGAGGCACCAATTCCTGACCGCCGCCAAAATCGTGCTGACGGGCCAAGAATGCTGGCAAGGCGACGGTGATCAATACCCCGCCGACCACCAAAACAGCACCAAGCACACGCATAACGGTCAAGGATTGCACAGGCGCCGCAAACCACCCGCCGTTATCGATCAACAGTCCCATCAAGATCTGTCCGGTGACGGGAAAAATCACCGTTTGCACGCTTCCCAACTTCGGGAATAATAAGATATTACTGGTTAAATAAACGACCCCGAACAAGCCGCCTAGCCACAACCACCACGGCTGGGCCGCGATCACTTGCGCCGACGGCAACAACGCTGCCCCACTGAGGAGCGTCGCCACGGCCAAGCCGACGGTCCCGATCGCAAACGAGATCAATGAGGACCAAAACGGCGACCCAACGGCGTCACGTAAACGAGAATTGATCGCGGTTTGGACCGGAATGCCAAACCCAATGATCAAACCAATCACAATTGCCAGCATAGTACCCCTTCTTTCCGCCTTCACTTACATAAAATAAGTTACACGAAAAAAACGCGTTTCGCAAGTTTTTTGACTGCTCAACGGCACATGTCGACATGGGCAATACCATCTTCTAAATAAACGTCAGAAACGGCCACGAAACCGAAACGGCCATAGAAGTCCCGTAAGTAGTTTTGCGCTTGGATCTTGATGGCTTGATCGGGAAAAAGACGCGCAATTTCGGCCAGCACGGTATCAATCAATTGCTGACCGAGTTGTTGCCCGCGATATTCTTTGACCACCAAGACTCGACCGAAACTGATATGTTGGCCGTCGGCATGGGGAATGATCCGGGCATACGCCACCAACTTAGACTCGCGATAGAACATGATGTGCCGCGCCTCAAAGTCTTGGTCGTCGACTTCTTGGTAAGCACACGCCTGTTCGACCACAAACACACGAATCCGGGCCGCTAGTATCGTCAACAACTCATCCGGAGTTAATGCCGCTGTCTCTTTGATTTGAATTGAAAAATCCATACATCCTCCTTCACCGCTTGCTGCGGTCGAATGCTCTCATTATAGCGATGCAGGCACTCGGAGGCAAAATATAATCTCACAATCCTACTTGACGAAGAGCCCAAAATAATAAGGCGCCGTGGTACGCGAGTAAACTTGCGCACCACGACACCTGATTTACTTTGACTCGTTAAAACACGGTGCCTCGCTTTGGTTTTTCCTCGAGCTGCGCACCGCACCGCGGGCACAAAATAAAAGGCGCAGCGGCACGCAAGCAAGCTTGCGCACCACTACCCCTTATTATTTTGACCCGCTAAAACGCGATGCTCCGCTTTGGCTCTTCCTCGAGCTGCGCCGGGCAACGCAATTGCGTGTAAGTCATCACGGTCACGCACCGGCCTTGCCGGTACGCACCCACGCTGTCTTACACACATTGCTAAATGCGCCCGGCTCCGCTTTGGTTTTTAATTAAGCTTCTTTTGCGGATTCTGTGATGACGCGGATAGCGGCTTTGACGCCGATATCATGCTTCAACATGTCGTCGGAAAGGGCCTGACGAACGGCCTTTTCTTCCATCTTGTATTCTTCAGCTAAGTCTTTGACTTCGGCTTCGATTTCCTTTTCGGAAGGCGTGATCTTTTCGGCTGCAACCACAGCTTCAAGAACCAAGTCAGTCTTGACGCGGGTTTCGGCATCAGCCGTGAACTGCTTCTTCAAGTCTTCTTCCTTGGTACCGGTCAATTGATAGTACATTTGTGGGTTGATGCCTTGGCGCTGCATGTTGCCCATGAATTGATCCATCTGGTTTTTCACTTCGGTGTCGATCATTGCTTGCGGCACTTCGTCGATCGTCGCATTTTCGACAGCTTCACCAATGGCTTGTTCTTGGAGGGCATTGTCTGCGGCTTCAGCCTTCTTGGATTCAAGTTCTGTCCGAACCTTAGCCTTCAATTCGTCCAAGGTATCAACGTCTTCGTCGAGATCCTTAGCAAAATCGTCATCCAAGTCAGGCAGTTCCTTGGTCTTGACTTCGTGGATAGTCGTCTTGAATTCGGCGTCCTTACCCTTAAGGTCTTCAGCTTGGTAGTCTTCTGGGAAGGTCACCTTAACGGTCACGTCTTCGCCAGCCTTGTGGCCGATCAATTGATCTTCAAAGCCAGGGATGAAGGAACCAGAGCCGAGTTCGAGGCTGTAGTTCTTAGCCGTGCCGCCATCGAACGCAAAGCCGTCAACGGTACCGGCGTAGTCGATCGTAACGGTGTCGCCTTTTTCAGCGGCTGCGTCTTCTTTGAGGACCAATTCAGCTTGGCCTTCGCGACGCTTTTGTAATTCTTCAGCCACGTCGGCGTCAGTGACGTCACGGTCTTGCTTGTCCACGGTCAGGCCCTTGTAGTCGCCAAGCTTCACTTCTGGCTTAACGGTAACGGTCGCCTTGATGACCCAATCTTCGCCTTCGTCCATCTTTTCAACGTCGATCTGTGGTTGGTCAACAGGATCGATGCCGGCTTCGCCAACAGCAGCTTCATAAGCGTCTGGCAAAAGGATGTTCAAAGCATCTTCGTACAATGCCGCTTCACCGTACATCCGGTTGAACACGGTACGGGATACGTGCCCCTTCCGGAAACCAGGAACGTTGAGGTTCTTCTTCACGCGGTTGAACGCAGCGTCCAACCCTTCTTTGATCTTGTCTTGTGCGATTTCAAAAGTCAAAGCGCCGTCATTTGCGCCTTGCTTTTCCCATTTTGCAGCCATGCTGTACCTCCGACATAGTCATTTTCTTATTGCATACCTGACCATGATACCCGAATTGACGCGATTTGTAAACGAAATGCAGACATCCCAGCGCGCTTTTTAACGCTTTTTGCTTCCCGTCCTGTATTGGTGGTATTGTCGTCTTAATAAGGGGGAATCAATATGTCGATTAAAACCACCATTCCGAACCTGACCTCGGCGCTGCGGACTAGCATCGTCGAGTCGCCAGACGTGATTCGGCACGCGTCTGGCCTGCGTCTGTTCGGCAAACGCATCAAGACCATTGTCTACTCGACCGATGTGGCACTGATCGCAAACTGTGACGCCGACGCGATCCTCGCGGTGTACCCGTGGACGCCCAACACCCGCATCCTCGACGCGATCAGCCGCGTCGCCAACGTGCCGATCCTCGCCGGCGTCGGTGGCGGCTTGACCAAGGGCCTGCGATCTGCCACCGTCGCCCGCTTTGCCGAGGAAAACGGCGCCCAAGCCGTCGTGCTCAACGCGCCGACCGGCTTAGAAACACTGAAAAGCGTCCGCCAGATCGTTGACGTGCCGATTTTTTACACGGTTGTCAACCAAAGTGCAGATTTAACTGCCTATGTCGCTGCCGGTGTGAACGCCTTAAACATCGCCGGTGGTAAAGAGACCGCCGCGCTTGTTGCCTGGGCCCGCCAACAAGTCCCAGAAGACTTCCCAATCATCGCTTCTGGCGGCAAGACAGACGAGCAGATCCAAGCGACGATCACCGCCGGGGCCAACGCCATCACCTACACGGCTTACGGCATGACAGAAAAAACCTTCCACGAAAAAATGGCCAAATACCGCGAAGAGCACCCAGAATAACTGGGCAACCGCTTGGCCAACCTAAAAAGGGACTGTGACGTCAACATTTGTCACGGTCCCTTTTTTGCTAGTGTGTTTGCAAGTCGCAACCGTGTGCCGCGACCGTGACCGGCCGCACAACGCTGCGTAGCCACTCTGGCACATAGCGTAAGTCGGCCGAAGCCGGGTCCAGCGTCACCGGTTGCGCCCCCGCGTTGAACACGGCCACGACCACTTGGGCCTGGGCGTAGCGCACCACGCCGAATACCTCGCCATCCCAAAACGGTGCGAAGCCCGCGGCCCCGGCCAATGCTGGGAGCTGCCGCCACTGAGTCACTTGTGCGTACAGCGCTTGGACAGCTTTATCCTCGTGTCCCCAAGGGTAGTACCGCCGGTTTTGGGGGTCTGGGCCGCCTTCTAGGCCGGCTTCATCCCCATAGAATTGCACCAGGTTCCCTGGTAAAACGGCCCACAGCATCAATACCTGTTGCAATCGCGCCAGATCATGATCCAAAACGGTCAGCACCCGCGGCGTATCATGGGTGGACAAGCTGGTGAAGTTATACGCGAACACCGCCGGCGGATAATTTTCTTGTAGTGTCAGCAACCGTCGGCCCAATTGCGCCGGCGCCAGCTGTCCTTGCACAAAGTCCAACATCAACTGCCGCTGCGGGTAATTCATCACCGCCTGCAACTGGCCCCCGTCAAAATACGGGCGTCGCTTGCCGTAAGCGACCTTGTGTGAGGCATCTTCCCAGACCTCGCCGATCAAGACCCGGTCAGGATACGTCGCCAAAAGCGTCCGGATCTGCGTCACGAAGTCGCTAGCCAACTCATCGACCACATCGAGCCGCCAACCATCCACGCCTAAGCCCGTCCAGTAACCGATCACCGAATCTGGACCACCCGCAATGAAGTCATGGAAACTCTGCGCGTCTTTACAGATCGCCGGCAAGTCCTTGACGCCCCACCAACTATCGTAATCGTCAGGATAGTGTTTGAAGTTGAACCAGTCGGCATACGGACTGTCGCGACTTTGCGCCGCCCCCACGTCATCGTAGGTGCCTAAGGCGTTAAAATACCGCGAATCGCGCCCGACATGGTTGAACACGCCGTCTAAGATCAAGTGCATGCCCCGTTCGTGCAAATCGGCCACCAGCGCCTTGAAGTCATCTAAGGTGCCTAGCATCGGGTCGATGCGCTTATAATCCCCGGTATCGTAACGATGATTACTGCGCGCTTCAAAAATCGGACTCAAGTACAACGCAGTCACGCCTTGTTGTTGAAGCCAATCGAGCTTGGCACGGATGCCTTGCAAGTTCCCACCATAAAAATCCCAGCGCACCACTTCGCCGGCGGCATCCTTAACGTAATAAGGGTGGTCACTCAGCTGCCCATATAAGAAACTACTGGGCTTGGGCGCATTCACATGACCATCGGGATTACCATTGGCAAAGCGGTCGACGAAGATATGGTAAATTTTGGCATCCCGATACCACGCCGGGACGGTTTCCAACTTAGCGACCACACTAAGCTGATACCACGGCGCCGTATTGGGATCATGGTACTGCTGCGCGCGTCCCCCATAACCACCGGTCACGGCCGCCCAAGTCATTTGGCCGGTTGCGGTTTCAAGGCGAAAGGCATAATACCACGCCCCAATTTGTGGCGGCGTGAACGTCGCCGTCCACCCCGTCGCTGTCGCGTCCATGACCACCGCCTGCATGCCACTATCTGGCGCCGACAACAACAAGGTCACCACCCGCGCATCAGGCGCAACCAGGCGCCAGGTGACCGGTGTTCCCGCAACGACCGGCCCGGCTGGTGTCCGGTCGAGAAATGAATCATATGGCATCCAACCACTCCTTTAGCTCAGATCCCAGTTGTCGGCAACACGTCCCACACGTCGCGCCCATAGCGCTGGACGGTGAAATCTGCCGAAAATTGCCCAGAAGCGGCAATATTTTTCAACGCCGCTTGGGCCCACTGTTCAGGGGTCTGCCACAAGTCATCCAGGCGCCGGCTAGCCGCCACATAACTGTCAAAATCGGCCAACACCAAATACGTGTCGTTATATTCCAACAGCTCCGAAGAGATCTCTTGGCCTTCACTGGCGATGCCTGGGATACTGCCATCTGTCAACATGTCGACGATCCGGTGCAGCGTCGGGTTCGCCTCATACAAGGCTTTCGCGGAATAGGCGTGGCTGGCTTGCAGCTGCTCGACTTCACTCGTGGTCAAACCGAAGGTGACCATCGCGTCTTCCCCAGCGGCTTCTTGGATCTCAATGTTGGCACCGTCTAAGGTCGCCAAGGTCAACGCCCCGTTACTCATCAGCTTCATATTACTAGTCCCCGACGCTTCGGTGCCGGCCAAGGAGATCTGCTCGGAAATATCCGCCGCCGGGATGATCGTTTCTGCCAAGCTGACCCCATAATTCGGCACGAACACGACTTGAAGCTTACCGGTCATGTCCGGATCGTGATTGATCATATCCGCCACCGCGTTCATCAAGCGGATCACCGACTTCGCATAGCGGTAGCTCGGAGCCGCTTTAGCGCCAAAAATATGCACCCGCGGCGGCCGCTCTTCCCCATTTTTGATTGCGAGGTAGGCTTCTAAGATGCCGAAAACATGCAACAGTTGGCGCTTGTATGCGTGTAGTCGCTTGATCTGCACGTCATAGATGGCATCTAGCGGCATCGTCAAACCGAGTTCATCTTTGACTAAGGCCGCTAAACGTACCTTATTAGCGCGCTTGGTCGCTTGTAGTTGCTGCAAGAAGTCTGGCGCATTCAACTGCGCCACTAACGGCACCAACTCCCGCGGATCGCGCCGCCATTTGCGCCCGACCGTGGTATCGATCAAGCCACTCAGCTCAGGATTGGCCAACTGGACCCACCGTCGCGGCGTGATGCCATTGGTCTTATTATTGAAGCGTTCCGGAAAAATCATGTACAAATCGCGTAGAACGCTTTGTTGCAACAACTTCGAATGCAGCTTCGCCACCCCGTTTACCGCGTGGCTCCCGATCACGGCCAAATACGCCATGCGTAACTGACCATCGGCGATCGGGGCACACCGACCGACCAACAGCTCACCAAACTGTCGGGTGTACGTCTCGCGGAAGCGGCGGTCCACCTCGATCGCGATTTGTTCCAGTCGTGGCAATAGCTGCGCAAACATGCTTTGCGGCCACGTTTCTAGCGCCTCTGCCATCAAGGTATGGTTGGTGTAGCTGAGCGTTTTGACTGTGATGTCCCAGGCGGTGTCCCAATCAAGCTCGGCGTCATCGAGCAAGACACGCATCAACTCCAGCACTGCCATCGCCGGATGCGTGTCGTTGATGTGGATGGCGACAAACTCCGGCAATAAGCGCAAGTCATGATGATACCGGCGAAAATGCGTGATGATACTTTGCACCCCGGCAGACGTGAAGAAGTACTCCTGGCGCAACCGTAACTCCCGGCCGGCCGTATCTGAATCGTCGGGATACAAGATCTGCGTGATCGCGTTCACGCGCGCCTTTTCTTCAAGGCTGTGTGCGCCGCCTGGTACCGGCTCTGCGCTCCACAGTCGCATGGTGTTGACGACTTGGTTGTGGTAGCCGACCATCGCGGTATCATAAGGCACCGCCAGCACATCATCGGTATTATGGTACACGGCCTCCAAACTACCATCCGGCCGCGCCATCAAACTCACGTCCCCGCCGAAGCGCACGATCACCGCCCGGTTTTCCTTGCGCGTCTCCCACACATAGGGATCGCGCAACCAGTCGTCTGGTAACTCCACTTGATAGCCATCGATGAAGCGCTGCTTAAACAGCCCGTATTGATAGCGGATCCCATTCCCGTTGCCCGCCATCCCGACGCTGGCCATCGCGTCCAAAAAGGCACTCGCCAACCGCCCTAAACCACCGTTGCCCAGGCCCGGGTCACCTTCTGCCGCGTACAGTGTCTCCGGCTGTAATCCTAGTGTCACCAACCCGGCATCAACTGTCTCTTTGATCCCTAAGTTCAACAGGTTGGACCCCAGTAAGCGACCAGGTAAGAATTCGATGGAAAAATAATATAGTTGTTTTTGTTGCTGACGATCATACGCCGCTTTGGTTTGCGCCCAATCCGAGGCGTAATACCCCTTGACCAAAAAGGCCAGGGCTTGATATTGCTGCATCGCCGACAAGTTCTCTAACTTATCCGCAAAAAGGTGCAGCGCCTCCGCTTGATAATCTGCCATGAAGCGTTCTTTGGTTAGTGTCATGAAAAAGTCCTCCTATGCCCCTGCCGCTTGGAAAGTGTGGCCAGGTCAAAGTATCTAAACGCGCTTCTCCAAGGCAACGGGGAGGTGTGTAAGTCTTCGCGTCCCGCTACGGCTGTCGCCGCATCGTGCCACGCTGCCTTACACTCTCCCCTAAAACCGTGCTGGGTCGCGCTCTATCCTAAACGCGCTCCCTCGACCCAACGGCGCTGCGCATAAGTCATCGCGTCTGTGCGCGGCTGCCGCCGCACCCCGCCACGCTGCCTTATGCACTCGCCTAAATGCGGGTCGGGTCGCGCTCTATCCTAATAGTCCCTGATAGCCGCTCAGGTAATCTTGGGCGGCGTGGATCCAGTCGAAGTCTTTGGCCATTGCGTTTTGTTGCAGTTGTGCGTAGACGGCGGGTTCAGCTTGGTAGACTAAGGCGGCGCGTTGCAAGGTGGCCGCCAGAACGTCTTGGGTGAACTCCCAGAAGGTGAAGCCATCCCCCGTTCCATCCGTGGCGTTGTACGGCGTAACCGAATCGCGCAGGCCGCCCGTTTCATGGACGACGGGTAAGGTGCCGTAGCGCATCGCCATCATCTGGGCTAAGCCGCTGGGTTCAAAGGCTGATGGCATCACGAAATAGTCCGCACCAGCATAAATTCGCTGGGCCAAGGCGGTGTCAAACCCGATCACAGTCGCGACCTTGCCGGCATAGTGGATGTGCAAGGCGTCAAACCGCGCCTCTAAGTCGCCATCCCCTGTGCCCAACAAAACAACCTGCAAATCCGTGTCTGGTAAGAGCTGGTCTAACGCCGAAGCCAATATATCCATCCCTTTTTGCCGAGTCAGGCGCGAGACCACACCAAACAGGGGCACATCGGCTTCTGGCAACCCCAATTCACGCTGCAACGCCCGCTTGTCTTGGTGCTTACCACTGAGATCGGCCGCACTGTAGTTGGCGTACAGCTGGGCGTCGGTTTGTGGGTCGTACAGCGCCGTGTCGATCCCGTTCAAAATGCCGCGTAGCTTCCAATTTTGTTGACGCAGCGTGCCATCGAGGTGCTCGCCGAACTCCGGCGTTTGGATCTCGCCGGCATAACTCGGGCTGACCGTCGTGACCAAATCGGCGAAGTTGATCCCGCCTTTGAGGTAATTCACCGAACCGTCTTGCGCGTACCCGTTGTCGTTGAAGAACTGCCGCCCGATACCGAAAACATCCGTTAAGACAGATGGCGGGAACCAGCCTTGAAACTGCAAGTTGTGGATGGTCAGCTGGGTCTTGATCTGCTGATAAGGCGTGATCCACTGGTACTTATCCTTCAACAGCACCGGAATAAAGGCGGTGTGCCAGTCGTTGAGGTGCAAGATATCCGGAATGAAGCCGATCACCTGCAACATCTCGATGATCGCCATTTGGTAGAAGCCAAAGCGGCCCCCATCATCCCAATAGCCGTAAAGCTGATCCCGGGCAAAAAAGGCTTCGTTATCAATAAAGTAATACGTGACGTCGCCAAGTTTCATCGTCAAGACGCCAACGTACTGTTCTTGCTGCCCCACTTTCACGGAAAAGCGGGCCTTGGGCTTCAGGGCATCGCGATATTGTTCTGGAAACAGCCGCGTATAAAAAGGGAGTACCACGCGAATGTCGACGCCAGCTTGCCGCAGTGCTTTGGGCAACGCGTACGCCACATCCCCTAACCCGCCGGTCTTATAGAACGGCGCCCCTTCTGCGGCGGCGAATAAGACTTTAAGCATCTTCTCCTACCTCCAACTCGCTTTCCCGAAACACCGTTTGATTCTTCCGCAAGACCAGCGGCTTTTCTGGTGTTCCTGCAATCTTTAGGTTCGGCCCGATGACCACCCCTTTGTCCAAAATCGCGTATTCCACCGTCGTGCCCGTTGAAATCTTGGCCCCTTGCATGACGATGCTGTGATCGACCGTCGCGTCTCGGTGCACCACAACATTGCGGAAAACAACAGAGTCTTGCACGGTGCCTTCAATATAGGTTCCGGTGCCCAACAGTGAGTTCAACACCGTCGAATCTTTGGCGAAGAAACTCGGGACCTCGTTTTTGCTCTTGGTCAAGATCGGGACACTGGACAACAACAAGGATTGGAAATTCACATCATCCAACATCTCCATATTCGCTAGATAATACCGTGGGATCGAATCGATCCGCGCCAAATAGCCGGTGTATTCGAACGCATTGGCGTTATTGGCGAGGACGTAATCCCGCAAGAGTTCGGGTAGGCGGCGGAAAACTTGGTGTTGTGCCGCGTCTTCTAACAGTTCGATCAAGTCGTTCGTGCCTAACACATACATATCCATAAAGCTCGGGATCGCGGTGTCAGCCGCATCCCCCGAGCGCTCCTTGGCTTGGATCACCGAGCTGGCAGTGCCTTGCTCCGAAAGGCTGAGGGTCCAATCGTCCGGCTCGATCCGCTCTGGCGGCAACTGTTTGTACACCGTCGTGATCCGCAGATCACCCGCTTTGTGGTAGTCCAAGATCGCCGTCAAATTAACGTTGGCGACGTTTTTGGCGCCCATCACCACCGTGTATTTCGAGCCCGATCCCCGTAAGAACTGGATGTAATTCTCATAGTAACGATCCCGCAAGGTACGGTCATTGTAATCACGCGTGGCCACATACGGGAACAAGAACACGCCGCCTTGGATCAAATCGAGGTTCCAGGCTGCCCCGCTGCGGATATGATCTTGGACACTCCGCTCGGATTCCGGCATGAATAACCCGACCGAGTGAATGTCAGCCGCAGTGATCGCAGACAACGGAAAATCTAACAGGCGGTAGCGCCCGGCAAAAGGCAACGTCCCGATCGGCCGGTGTTCCGTTAACGGCAATAAGGTGTGCACGTCTTCGTTCAAATCGATGACGGCGGCCATTTCTCCTTGTCTCATGCTTTCTCCTTTCGCCCAACGACCTCGCCGTACCCAACCACAGCAATGTCATCTGGGGTGCCGATCACCTCACCATTGTCCCCAACCACGGCATCTTCGCCGATAATCGCATGGTCGATGGTGACGTTTTTACCGATCACGGCGTTGGGCATGATCATCGAATCCTTGACCTGACTGCCCACGCCGATCTTGACGTTTTGACTCAAGATACTGTGTTCAACGTCGCCGGCCACATAAGAGCCATCGGTGACCATCGAGCGGTGAACCTTCGCGGTGTTGGTGAAAAACATCGGCGGCAACGCCTCGGTTTGCGAATAGATCCGCCAGTTGCGGTTACTGATGTTCAACGGATTGTTCGGCGACAGAAATTCCATGTTTGCTTCCCATAACGACTGAATCGTCCCAACGTCTTTCCAATACCCGTGGAAAGCGTACGCGAAGGTCGGCTCATTATGCGCGAGATAAGCCGGGATCACGTCCTTGCCAAAATCTTCCATCTTGCCATCGGTCGCATAAGAATCTGACAGGTACTTCTTCAACGGCGCCCAATCGAAAATATAGATCCCCATCGACGCCAAGTCGGACTTCGGCTTTTCCGGTTTCTCTTCAAAGGCGATGATCCGGTCCGTGTCATCGGTGTTCATGATCCCAAAGCGGGTCGCTTCTTCTAGCGAAACCGGCATCACGGCCACCGTCAGCGTCGCTTTTTTCGCCTTGTGAAACGCCAACATCCGCTCGTAATCCATCTTGTAAATATGGTCCCCCGACAGGATCAACACGTATTGCGGGTTATAAGAATCGATGTAGGCCATGTTTTGGTAGATCGCGTGCGCCGTGCCTTCGAAGAATTTCTCGCCTTCACTCGAAGCGTAAGGCTGTAGGATCGTCACCCCGGCGCCGCGCTCGTTCAAGCCCCAACTGGCCCCGTTTTGGACGTGGCGGTTTAACTCTAGCGGCTGGTATTGGGTGATCACGCCGACCGTATTGACGCCAGAGTTAGACAAGTTGCTCAAGGTAAAATCAATGATGCGATAGCGGCCACCAAATGGGACGGATGGCTTGGCGGTATTTTTCGTCAATTTTCCTAGCCGCGTCCCTTGGCCGCCGGCGAGGATCATTCCTAACATCTCAGTGCTCATCTGACTCCCTCCTTCACTTCGGTTGGATCAACAGCGCGCCCATGGCCGGCAACACGACTTCGACACTGTCGGGTTGGCCTTGGGCAGGAATGCCTGTGGTTTTCAAGGTGCGTTGCAGGCGTCGCCATGTCCCGCCGAAATGCTGACTTTCCGTGTTCAAAACCACCGTATAAACGCCGGCCGCCGGGACCGGTACCCGGAAGTTTTGCACCTCTACTGGCATCAAATTCAACACCACGACGGTGCAATCTTCTGGCGCCTGGCCCCAACGGATGTAACTCAACTGCTCTGGCCCGTTGCCGATGGTGACCTGCATCCCGTCTGGATCATGGTCTTGCGCCCATAGGCTCGGGGTCTTCGCGTATAACTTATTCAAGGTACGGGTGAAGTTTTGCATGCCCGCATTGAGCGGGTCTTCGAGGTCGACCCATTCGAGTTGGGTATAATCGCGCCACTCGAGGAACTGCCCCCATTCACCGCCCATAAATAACAATTTCTTGCCCGGATGCGTGATCAACCAAATGAACATCACCCGCAAATTGGCGAACTGATTATAGCGGTCGCCGGTCATCTTGTGCATCAGCGATTTTTTCCCGTGCACCACTTCATCATGTGAAAACGGTAAGATGAACTGCTCGTCATACATATACACCCAAGAAAAGGTCAATAAGTCCAGATGTTCGCGCCGCGCATAGGGATCCATCGCGAAATACTTCAGCGTGTCGTTCATCCACCCCATATTCCATTTGTAATTGAACCCCAAGCCCCCTGCATCGATCGGCGCCGATACCCGCGGAAAGGCCGACGACTCTTCAGCGATCATCAACGCCTCAGGATGCGCCGCAAACACCGCGGTGTTGAGCTTCTTCAGGAATGCTTGGCCTTCTAAGTTATCTCGGCCACCATCACGGTTGCGGTCGTTTTCTTTACCCGCATCGTAGTCCATATACAACATGTTGGACACCGCGTCGACCCGCAGTCCGTCTAAGTGACAGTAATCGAGCCAATACATCGCACTGGAAATCAAGAAGCTTTGGACCTGCGTCTTCCCTAAGTCAAAATTCCATGTCCCCCAGCGCACATTGTCGGCGCGGTGCGGATCTTGATACTCGAAGGTCGCGGTGCCATCGAACTGCGCCAAGGTATCCGTATTGCGAATAAAATGCCCAGGCACCCAATCCATGATCACGCCTAACCCCAAGTGATGCGCCGCATCGATGAAGGCCAACAAGTCCTCTGGCGGTCCAAAGCGGCTGGTCGCCGCAAAGTACCCGAGTAGCTGATACCCCCAACTGGCATCGAGCAAATGCTCCATCACAGGCATTAACTCGATGTGGGTGTAGCCCATTTGCTTCACATACGGCAAGATCTGGGGAATCATCTGTCGATAGCTCAAGTAGCTACCATCCGGATTGCGCTTGAACGACCCTAGGTGCACTTCATAAATATTCAGCGGCCGCGAGTACACCGGTTCAGCGGTGACTTGTTCCCGCCAAGCTGCGTCGTGCCAGTCATGTTGCGGCAAGCCGACGAGTTTGGCCGCCGTCCCTGGTTTCGGCTCGAAGGCGAAGGCGAAGGGGTCGATCTTTTCGACTTCGGTACCGTCGGGGGTCGTAATGCGTAACTTGTACAGTTGGCCCGCTGACGCGGCAAAGTCACCTTGCCAACATCCCGTTTCGGCGATCGGCTGTAGTGCGACCGGTTCCCATTGCGTCCAGTCGCCTACCACCGCTACCGCCTGGGCATGAGGGGCCCAAACCAAAAGCTGCCACCGCCCAGGTGCGATCTCATGGGCGCCAAAGTGCCGATAAGCCTGATATTCTTCACCACGGTTGAACAGATAGAGCCACGGTGATTGTCTTTCTGTCATCCCGGTCGCCTCCCTCTATTGTGATACCGCTTTCATTTGCAGTATAACACGTATTTCCCAATATGCCGACGATAGCGTTTAAGATATTTTTTTTCAAAAAGTTGGCCGGTATTTGTGGGGTATTCTATTTGGTATTAGATGGGTGACAAGCCACCATGACGCAAAAAAAGGCGAGTCGCCGAGCGACTCACCTACTTACTTTAAATTTTGTTATGCTTCTGCGATCGCTGTGACCATGGACTTGGTGTACGCACCCACAGCCTGTGGCGCGTCAGAGCTTTCAGCCGCCAACGCGACGATCGCACTGCCGACGATCACCCCATCTGCCACCTGGGCCAATTCTTTGGCCTGGGCGGGGGTATGTACCCCGAAGCCGACGCACAACGGCGCGTCAGTCACCTGCCGGAGGTCGGCGATCAAGTCGTCCAGGTTTTGGGCGAAGCCTTCACGCTGACCAGTGACGCCTAGCGCCGACACGATGTAGATGAAGCCTGTCGCGTTGGTCACCAATTTCGCCAACCGCGGCCCAGACGTTGGGCTCACCAGCGGAATCAAGTCGAGGCCGTGCTGCTTGGTATACGGTAAGATCTCACCGGCTTCTTCAGCCGGCAGATCTGGGATCACCAAGCCGTAGACGCCAAGTTCTTCACAACGGGCACAAAAAGCATCATAGCCGTATTTGAACGGGATGTTGGCATAAGTCAAAAAGACTAGTGGCACCTGCGTCTGTTCGCGGATCTGCTTGACGATGGCAAACACGCCATCCACAGTGATGCCACCGGCGAAGGCCCGCAAGCCCGCCGCTTGGATCACGGGACCATCGGCGATCGGATCTGAAAACGGGACGCCAAGCTCAACGATGTCGGCGCCATTTTGGGCTAATGCGACCACCTGCGCCACGGTGTCTGCGGCGGTCGGATCGCCAGCGGTAACGAATGGAATGAAGGCTTTGTGGTTCGTGAAGACGTCTCTTAATTTACTCATTGATATCAATCCCCCGGTAATCTGCAACTTGCGCCACGTCTTTGTCTCCGCGCCCAGATAAGGTGCAGATGATGACTTGATCCTTGCGCATCGTCGGCGCTAATTTTTGCACATAAGCGACCGCATGGCAGGATTCGATCGCCGCGATGATGCCTTCTTGCTTGGCAATGTATTCGAAGGCGGCCACTGATTCGTCGTCGGTGATCCCAACGTAATGCGCACGTCCGGAAGCGTCTAACGCCGCATGTTCCGGCCCGACACCAGGATAATCGAGACCGGCAGAAATCGAATAGACTTTCGCGATCTGGCCTTCGGTATTTTGCATGAAGATCGACTTCATGCCGTGGAAGATCCCCGGCGTGCCGGTTTCCAATGTGGCCGCGGTATGCCCTGAATCGACCCCTTCACCCGCCGCTTCGACCCCATACAAGCCGACTTCTGGATCATCGATGAAGTCTGCAAATGAGCCGATGGCGTTCGACCCGCCACCCACACAGGCGACAACGGCATCTGGCAGCTTGCCTTCGGCGTCCATGATCTGTTCTTTGGCTTCCTTTGAGATCACGCTTTGGAATTCATGGACCATTGCCGGATAAGGGGCGGGTCCCATCGCCGACCCGATCACATAAAAGGTGTCATCGGGATGCGCAGCCCAGTCTTGTAAGGCCGCGTTCACGGCGTCTTTGAGCAAACCTTGCCCAGAAGTGACCGCGTTGACCTTGGTGCCTAATAATTCCATCCGGTAAACGTTTAGCTTTTGGCGTTCGGTGTCTTCTTTACCCATGAAGACTTCACACTTCATGCCGAACAACGCCGCGATCGTCGCGGTGGCGACCCCATGCTGGCCGGCACCGGTTTCAGCGATCAAGCGGGTCTTGCCTAGACGTCGCGCCAACAGCACTTGGCCGATCACGTTGTTGATCTTATGCGCGCCGGTATGGTTCAGGTCCTCACGCTTCAAGTAGATCTTGGCGCCGCCAAGGTCTTCGGTCATCCGCTTGGCATAATACAACAAGGATGGGCGGTTGGCGTAATCATTCAACAAGCGGTGGAACTCATCATAGAAGCTTGGATCCTGCTTTGCTTCTGCAAACGCGATGTTCAACTGGTCCAAAGCGGCCATCAAGGTTTCTGGGACGTATTGGCCCCCAAATTCACCGTAGCGGTTCATGTTTTCTTCTACCATTAGCTTTCCTCTTTCATGTTTAAAACGGCGGTCACATAAGCGGTGACTTTCGCCGCGTCTTTTTGGCCATTAGTTTCTAAGCGACTGGAAGCATCCACGATCTGCGGATGCACCGCGCGGATCGCCTGTTGGACGTTGCTGGCATCTAAGCCGCCTGCCAGCATCAAGGGTTGCGTGACTGACGGTAATTGCGACCAATCTAGCGTCTGGCCAGAGCCATCTCCGGCATCCAGCAACGCAATATCGGCGACTGTCCGCGGCGCAGTGAGAGCTATGCGGGCAATTACCATCAATCCAGCTTGTTGCAACTGTGCGATCACGGCTTTGCGACTGACCCGGTGGAGTTGGACCGCGTCGATCAATCCGGCGTCGTGAAGCCGGATCAAATGCCGGCAATCAGGCTCAACCACCACCGCGACCTTGCAGATCTTAGGATCGAGTTGGGCGACCAAGGTGCGCAAGGTCGCGTCCGACACATGGTGCCTCCCACCTGCGAGCACGAACCCTGCGTAATCAGGGTGGACCGCATTGACGATCGCGATGTCTGCCGGGGTCATCAGGCCACAAACTTTCACTTGGCTCATGCGACCACCGCCTGATAGCGGCGAATGATCGCCTGTCGATCCGGTGCCCGCATGAAGGTTTCACCGATCAAGACGCCATTGATCCCAGCGGCTTTGAGCTCGGCCAATTGCGATGCCGCGGTGATGCCACTTTCGGCTAATACCTTGATCTCGGCAGGAATCGCTTCGCGCAAGCGTACGCTGGTGGTGATGTCTACGGAGAAGTCCTTCAAGTTACGGTTGTTGACGCCGATCAGTCGCGGCTGCACCGCCAAAGCCCGTTGCACCTCTTGGGCGTCGTGGCATTCGACCAAGACTTCCAGCCCCAAGTCGGTCGCAAGCTGGTAATAATCTTGTAGCTGCTGATCCGACAAGATCGCGACAATCAGCAAAACGAGACTCGCGCCGGCCGCCTTGGCCTGATACAACATGTACGGATCGATCACAAAGTCCTTGCGCAGCACTGGCTTAGGCGAAGCTGCCGCAATCGTTTCGAGATACCGCAAGTCCCCGTGGAAAAAGTCGGGTTCGGTCAGCACCGAAATCGCATCGACCCCAGCGGCCGTATAATCCGCCGCGATTTGTTGATAAGGAAAATCGCTAGCGATCACGCCTTTGGACGGGGACGCCTGCTTGACTTCGGCGATGATGCCGAAGTGCGAGGCTAAACCGGCGATAAAACTTGGCTTTTGTGGCCCTGCAAAAGCTGCTGCTTGCGCCTGTACCGCTGCCAACGGCACCGCCGCCTGTTCCACGGCGAGCCGCTTCTCTGTGGCGGCTACCAGGTCATCTAAGATCATGCACTCACCTCTTGGGTACTGTCTGCCACTAAGTGATCTAGCAAGGTCAAGGCCCGCTTTTCGGCCAAAATGGTCCGTACTTGGGCGATACCATCGGCGATCGTGGCTGCTTGCCCAGCAACGAACAGCGCTACCCCGCCGTTCAAGATCACGGCATCGGTTTTAGGGCCTTGCGCACCACCCAAGATCTCGCGGGTGATCGCCGCATTTTCAGCGGGGGTCCCACCGACTAAGGCGGCCGGATCAGCATAAGCGATCCCGTAATCAGCCGGGTCGATGGTTAAGGCGGTGACTTGACCATCGGCGATCAACAAGGCATCGGTTTTGCCGGTGGCAGTGACTTCATCCAAGCCATCTTCACCATGAACGACCATCCCCCGCTTCACGCCGAGTTGGATCAAGGCGTCAGCCATCGGTTGCATCAAGTCTTCGCGGTAAACCCCGAGCAGTTGGTAGGTGGGCTTGGCTGGATTGGCCAAGGGCCCGATCAAGTTGAAGATCGTCGGGAAACCTAACAGCTTACGCATCGGGCCGACAAACCGCATGGACGCGTGGTACTTTTGGGCGAATAAGAAGCACGCATGGTACTTAGCCAACAAGGCTTCGCTTTCCGCCACAGAGGCGTTGATATTGTAGCCTAACGCCTCTAGGACATCGGCGGCGCCCGACTTAGAACTCGCAGCCCGGTTGCCGTGCTTGGCGATCGGCACACCAGCTGCGGCGATCACGAACATGCTCGTGGTCGAAATGTTAAACGTGTTGGCATGATCGCCCCCTGTCCCGACGATTTCTAGCACTGGTTCTGGGGCTGAAAACGCCAAGGCGTTGGCCCGCATCGATTCGGCGGCACCGGCGATTTCCGTGGCCGTCGCCCCTTTAGCCGCCATCGCGGTCAAGTAGCTGGCGATCAAGCCGTCTGGCACCTGGCCTTGTAAGAGTTCATCATGGGCCGCTTTCGTTTCAGCAAAAGATAAGTCGGTATGTTGCAATAAAGTGTTGATCGTTTGGTTTAACATCGTAGTTCCTCCTCGTTTGGTCGTCGCATCAGCTCAATTACTGGCGTCGCCATCGCTCGTTCAATGTCATTTTATTGACCTCGTTTTCACAGAATACAAAAAATCCGCCCATAAACAGTCATACTGTTTAAGGACGGATTATTCCGCGGTGCCACCTTAATTGGGTAATGCAAACAACACTACCCCCACTCAGCGAAGGGCTAACACCCTCCCGGCAACTGACGTATGCCTGACGTACAAGCTGACTCGATCATCGTGCTACAGAATGGCAACGGGCTAGCGCCTAGCGATCATTCGCTTGCGTGCTTTGCACGCGACGCTCACGATCCGCTAGCCGTAGCCCTAAATGCGCCATCCTTGCGCACTTGGTTCTTTTGGCTTGTCCCTCGGTGGTCCATTTAATCACCTGCGTTCGACGGCATTCCCAGCAACGGCCGCTCTCTGTGCGCGCACAATGATCTTGATCTCCACCTCATCGGTTTATGGACGAACTTGTTTTGTTGTGAATAAGATAAACTCTTTCTCATTCTTTGTCAACAGTTTTTAATTTTTTAATTTAAAAAGGGACCCTGCCATCTTCGGACAGGGTCCCAATTTTGTCATCTAGTCCGTTTGCGCGCGGTCTTTGGCGATGATGGTTGCGCCCACTTTGCGCATAATGCGCAGGAGCTCCTTGGCGTCATCTTCACCCAGCGCCTCGACCCAATCGTAGAACCGCTTATGGATCACCTTATTGACCCGCGTGGTGACTTCTTCACCATGCGGCGTCAACCGCAGGTACAAGCGCCGACGGTCATCGGCGTCACGTTCTTGCACGATCGTCTCTTTTTCCAATAAGGTCTTGATCTGCCGCGAAATCGCTGCGCGGGTCACCCCACGACGCTGCGCAATTTCAGACAAACTCAGTTGATGCCCAGCGGCGAGGTCTCGCATGATCAAAAACTGTTCAAACGAAATCCCGTCGGCCTTCATCGGCTCTGAGATCAAATCTCCCACGTACTTGAATGCGCGGAAATACACTTCGATATACGCCTCTAACAAGTCAGTGTTGGCCATTTTGCATCACCCTCCTGGACACAAGCGTACCACAATCAACAGTGCGATGATACGGCTTTTAACCTGCCGTCGTCTTGGTCTTGCCTTGGGCGATCGTCGCCGGCACCATTAAGAGCAAGGAGAGCACGGCCACGACGAGCAGAACGATCACACTGGTCGTGACGGTCCCGCCTGCGATCCCACCAGAAATCGCCTCACGATAGCCATTGATCGCGTAAGTCATCGGCAGGAATTTCTGCGTTGCTTCATACAGCGGGCTGATCGTTTCGGCAGGGAATAACCCACCAGAACCGCTCAACGTCAGCAACCCTAAAGCAATAAAGATCCCCACCCGGTTAAAGGCAAGATTGAGCATTTGCGTCAAGTACATCGCGGACAAGGCGAACAAGATCGTCATCGCGTAGAATCCAGCGATATGCGCCACTGGCAAGTGGACGAACAAGATCAAGGTCGCTTCCACCAGCGCCGCCGCAACGGCGATAACGGTACCAACGGCGATCTTGCCACCGAGCCATTGCCCCAGCGTTCGGTCATCATCTGCCGTACGCCGCATTGGATAAGCAAAATTGAAAATGATGATCGCGATGAACAAGGCTAATGCGAGTACATAAGGCGCAAGCGCCGCACCATAGTTCTTCACGCTCGTGTACTTCTTTTGGACATCCTTAGAGGGATTGGCAAACATCTTGGCTGTCAACTTGGTCAAATGTTGGCCGGCCACTTGTTGATAGCCATCCGTCAAACCGTCAGACAGTGTTTGTTCCCCGTCATTCAGCTCTTGGTTCTTGGCCGTCAACTGGGTCGTGCCATCCTTGAGTTGCTTGATCCCAGACGTCAATGCTGGCACTTGGCCATTGAGCTGGTCGAGGCCACTGGAAAGCTGTCCGGACCCGTTGTAAAGCTGACTGACGCCGGAGGTCAGGGCCGGAACTTGACCTTGGAGTTGGTTGAGGCCAGCGGAGAGTTGACCTGAACCCGTGTAGAGTTGGCTGACGCCAGAGGTCAGGGCAGGTACGTTAGATTGTAATCGGTTCAAACCATCACTCATTTGTCTCGTACCACCATAAAGCTTACCGGCACCGCTATAAAGCAACGCAACACCCGATTTGAGTACCGGTACTTTGCCATTTAATTCATTCAGGCCACTTACTAGCTGACCAGAGCCGCTGTAGAGCTGTCCAACACCGGCAGTTAAGCTCGGCACTTGCTCATTTAAGGACCCTAATCCACCACTCAATTCAGTTGACCCTGAATACAAGTTAGAGATGCCACTCGCTAATTTCGGCGCCTTAACATTCAACTTGTTCAAGCCTTCGTCTAGCTTTTGAGCGCCTGCCACCAACGCAGGCACATTTGCATTAAGGTGCTTAACCCCGGCCAACAATGCGGCGATGCCTTGCGCAAACGTTTGTCCAGTATCAGCTTGCGGGTTGTTTAATCCTGTGCTGAGTGTAGACAGGTTCTCGTTGATCTGCGTCACAGCGTTCAGTAGACCTTTAGGATCTGCTTTACCCGTGGCAGGATTGATTGTCGCTTCTGTATCTGTGTTAGTTAAATTATATTTAACTGTATTTAACACCATGTACGCTTTATTTAACTTAGCTTGACTGGCGCCAGAGGCCGCTTTGTCTTCCTTGAAGGCTGCCACTAAGGCCGCCTTTTGTGTCGGATCGGTGACCGCGTCAATTGCGGCCTGCATTTTGGAATCTGCACTCGTCAAGTTGGCCTGTAATTGCTTCTTTTCAGTATCAAAACCGCTGCCTGTCCCTAGCATATTTGCGGTAGCAGGATACTGTGCGTCGTTATAAAAGGCCCTAAACAAGCCTATTTGAGAGGTAACTGTTTTTTGTAACTTCGTCATTGCAGCACTTAACGCTGCCGCACCAGCTGGCAGATCCGCTGTCGAGGTCTGTAATTTTTGTAGGCCGTCTTGTATCTGTTGTACCCCCTCTGTCATCGCAGGGTAGGTCACACCATTTTCCTGTGAGCTGGTTGAAACGGCTTGATACAGCTGATCCATTCCGGTGGTTAACTGTTGAACACTTGTGGTCAGGTCGGTGTCTGGCGTATTACCATTCACCTCGCCATTAATTTGCCCCAAACCATTCTTGAGTGCCAAGCTGCCGTCATTAAGCTTAACGACACCAGTCGAGAGCGCAGGTAATTTATTATTGAGCGTTTTCAGGCCAGCATTAAGTTGTCCCCCGCCTGTCGCCAGTGCACTAACGCCACTAGATAATGCGGGCACTTGACCATACAGCTGACCTAATCCACCATACAAACTACCACTACCGGTTGCTAATTGACTCTCACCTGCCGCCAACTGATTAACACCGCCAGCCAATGTTGGTATTTGCCCGTTTAAACTGCCAAGGCCACTATGCAAGGTATTGCCTCCGGCCGCCAACTGATTAACGCCGCTAGCCAAAGCAGGCACTTTACTGTTTAACGTCCCCAGGCCATTATGCAAGGTGGTGCCGCCGTCAGCCAGCTTCTGCACGCCACTCGTGAGTTCCGGCACTTTGCCATTCAAGGTCGTCAAGCCGTTGTCGACTTGGGTGACCCCACCGGTATACTTGACCACACCGTCTTTGAGCTGCTTAGCGCCGTTAGAGGCGGTCTTCAGCTTCTTACCGATTGTGTCGATATTCGAAAATAGCTCCGTCACGAAGGCAGTGGTCACCTTTTCTTTGATCTGACTGTTTAACTTGTCCGTCCCGACTTGGCTGATAATTTCCGAGACATAGTTCAAAGACCCGTTAGTCTGATAAGTCAGCTTCATTTGCTTGGGATGTTTGTCCAAAACCGTCGCGGCATCTTGTGAAAAATCACTCGGGATGGTGACGACCGTATAGTACTGGTTGTCTTTTAACCCCTTAGCTGCTTGTTTAGCCGTGACGAAATGCCATTCCAACTGGTTATCGTCGCGCAATTGCTTGACGGTATCCGCCCCTGCTTGAATCGTCTTACCCGACAGGCTCGCTGGCTTGTCGAGGTTCACGACAGCCACCGGGATTTTCCCCGTATTCCCGTATGGATCCCAGGCGCTCGTTAAGAAACAAAACGAATAGATAAATGGAATCAAAATGATCGCAACCATTGTGATCATTAACCCCTTGTTGTGCATGAGCGCAGTAAATTCCCGCTTAAACACGTGACTTCAACTCCTTCAAATTTATCGGCATAATATGTAATCCCCTATACCGTTAATGCCATTAACATAACGTTTAATATGCCGCTAAATCACCCGAATGTCAACATTTTTTGGCGATGCGCGTCGCAAATGGCGACAACAAAAAGCGCCAGCAGCGGAATACTCTCCGCTGCTGGCGCCGTTGACGTGATTATAGGTTACTGTTTGCAAAAGGATCTTCCGGCTGCTTTTCCGCTTGTTCGCGCAAATGGTCAGCCTCTTCTTCTGTAATCGTCGGTAAGTCGATCCGGAAAGCAGACCCGTGCCCTAAGGCGGAGTCCACGGTGATCTCGCCGTGATAGCTTTCAACCAGCTGTTGGGCGATCGATAAGCCCAGTCCATTGCCGCCTTTTTCGCGACTGCGCGCCTTATCTACCCGGTAGAAGCGGTTAAAAACGCGGTCACGGTCTTCGTTAGACAACCCTTCACCGAAGTCTTGGACCACCAAAGCGACCCCATCCGAATTCCGCGCCGCAGAAATATGGATCTCCTTGCGCGTCAACGAATACTTGACGGCGTTGTCCAGCAAAATAATCAAGACTTGCTCAAGGTGATTGCGGTACACGCGCACGAACACCGATCCCTCAAGGTCATTATCCAGGATGAAAACAAAATCCGGATGGATCATCTTGAAGTCATTGACGACTTGTTCGAGAATCTGATTCAGATCACACACCGCATTCGGGAACTGCACGTCGACTTGATCCGCACGGGTCAAATCCAGCATCTCTTGGATCAACGATTTCATCCGCGTGATCTCTTGTAGGCTGGCGCTCAAAGATTCTTCCAAAACCTCAGGATCGTCTTTGCCCCAGCGATTCAACAACTGGAGATGACCTTCAAGGATCGCCACCGGCGTCCGCAATTCATGCGACACATCTTGGACAAAATCACCTTGCTGATCGATGAACCGTTGGATCCGGTCCAACATCCCGTTGAACTCATTGACCAAGTCACCGAGCTCATCATTTTGCTTCAATTCAGGGATCCGCACACTAGACTGCGGCTCCTCATTGACCACATTGATCGTCTTGGTGATCGACCGGATCGGCCGCAAGAAGCGCCGCGCCATGATGTAGCCCACCAGCAAAGAAACTAGGAGTGCGACACCACTCAGGAGCAAGATCATATTGAACACCCGCCGCATCGTGGCGTGAATCGCCTTCATCCGGTCGGTGATCTGCACGTACCCCAAGTGTTTACCCGTGGTACTCGAAACGATCGGCGCCGTCACCACCAAGCCGTTAAAGTCATTGGTCTTGACCTGTTTGATCGTGGTGGTCGTCACCTTATTCAAAGGTTGATCTTGATTCCGCGAGCTGAAGATCTGATCGCCGCCGTTGTTGTACACGGCGACGCTGACATCTGCTCGGGAGAGTTTTTGGATCACGGAGTCAGCAAAGACGCTTTCGTCATTGCCACCCACCAAAGAAACCCCAGTACCCGCGCTGGTTTGATAATCACTACCATCCACTTCGAGTAACGGCGAGACATTTTTATCGGTAAGTTTCGTCGCGATCGGGGACAATCGCTGCTCCACCGCATTCAACGTATCCCGTAGCGTGCTTCGCTCTTGACTGGCCAAAATCTGACCCGTCGCGCCATACAGGATCAGCGAAAACACCAGGAACGTCACAAAAATGCCAACGCCAACGACGGCCGTCCATTTGAAGGCTAAAGACAACCGGCGCTTGGGAGAAGGTTCATTGTTTGTCATTAAGACCGCATCACGTAACCGGTTCCCCGAACGGTTTGGATGTAACTTGGTTCGCCTTGGCGATCGATCTTATTACGAATATAACGGACATAAACATCGACGACGTTGGTTTCAACATCGGAGTTATAGCCCCAGACCTTAGACAATAACACGTCACGCGCCAAGACAACGTTGATGTTTTCCATCAAGGTCAACAGTAATTCGTATTCCCGCTTCGTCAGTTCGATGATGTCATCACCACGCCGAACGACTCTGTTTTCTTTTTCAATCGTCAAATCGCGATAGGTCAGCGTGGTTTGCTTGGCCGCGTTATGTTCACCTTCAATGCTGATGCGCCGCAACAACGCACGCAATCGGGCCAACAATTCTTCGATGGCAAACGGCTTGACGATGTAATCATCGGCCCCGTGGTCCAAACCACTGACCCGGTCGATCACAGAATCCCGCGCAGTCATCATAATGATCGGAGTGTTCTTGGTTTGGCGCACACGCCGACAAACTTCCAAGCCATTGAGTTCTGGAAGCATCAAATCAAGCAAGATCGCATCCCAGTCTTCACTCAAAGCGGCATCTAAACCTGTCCGCCCGTTAAAGTGCACAGCAGTATCGTAACCTTCGTGCTTCAGTTCCAATTCGACGAAGCGGGCTAAGTTTTTCTCATCTTCAATAATTAAAATACGACTCATGATCGGACTCCTTTATCATTTTCCCAAGTACCAGTCCTCTGGCAAAACTCTCATTTCGCATCGGGACGGTAGCGTTTTTTTCTCATGTAATAGGTTGCTTCGCCTATTGTACCATAGTCCTTTTTGCTTGACTATCACAGGTATTCTTAACCGGAGAAAAATAACGCAAAATGACAAGATGAGACAGGCCGCTACTGGTATAGCCCGGTTATATCGAGATTAGTAAATTTAAAAGAAAATATAAATTGGTGTATACCTATTAACGGGCACTATTGTTGCGCCACAGTTAGCTGCCACGCCGACACATGTTTGCGGTTTTGCGTTCGCAATAAAATTGCTCGAACAAGTCTACACGCCAAACTCCGAAGGTACCAGCAACCAGAACGAAATAACCCAAAAAGCGGCTCCTATCCGCTGACCAAAGGTAAGGTCGCGGATAGGAGCCGCTGGATCGGTTCTAAATCATCATTGTTCCGTGTACCAGGTGTAATGGAAGATACCCTCGCGGTCGTTACGCTCGTATGTGTGCGCACCGAAGTAATCGCGTTGGGCCTGGATCATGTTCGCTGGCAGGACTTCACTCCGGTAGGAATCGAAGTAGCTGATCGCAGCCATGAACCCTGGAACTGGCAGGCCAGCCTTGGTTGCCAAGGCAACCAGGTCACGGACAGCTTCTTGATAATTCTTGGTGATGTCTAAGAAATAGTCATCCAACAAGAGGTTCTTCAAAGCCGGATCTTTTTCATAGGCGTTGGTGATGTTCTGCAAGAATTGCGCGCGGATGATGCAGCCTGCACGCCAGATCGAAGCGATCTTCCCATAGTTCAGATCCCAGTCATAGTGCTCAGAGGCCACGCGCATCTGTTCGAAGCCTTGCGCATAACTCATGACCTTAGAGAAGTACAGGGCCTTGCGGATCAATTCGATCGCAGCCGCCTTGTCTGGCAAGTCAACGTTGCCAACAGGCTTTGGCAAGACCTTGCTTGCCGCGACACGTTCGTCCTTCATCGCGGAGATGTAGCGCGCGTACAAGGATTCGGTGATCACACTCTGTGGTACGCCTAATTCTGCGGCAGATTGGGTGCTCCACTTACCAGTTCCCTTGTTGCCGGCGCGGTCTAAGATCACGTCGACAATCGGCTTACCGGAACCCAGATCATCCTTGCGGGTCACGATTTCGGCCGTGATATCGATCAGGTAAGAATGCAGTTCACCTTTGGACCAATCCGCAAACACCTTCGCGATTTCATCCATATCTAAGCCCAACAGGTTGCGCAATAGGTTATACGATTCGGAAATCAGTTCCATGTCACCGTATTCAATCCCGTTATGGACCATCTTAACGTAGTGACCGGCACCATCCGGGCCGATATAGGTGACACATGGGGCGCCGTCTTCGTCAGCCTTAGCTGAGATCTGTTCCAAGATCGGGGCCACCAGATCATACGCTTCACGCTGGCCACCTGGCATCAAGGAAGGCCCTTGTAAGGCACCTAATTCGCCACCAGAAACGCCCATGCCGATAAAGTTGATCCCAGAATCAGCCAAGTCCTTGTTACGCCGACGGGTGTCGTGGAAGTTGGTGTTCCCACCATCGATCAAGACGTCGCCTTTATCGAGTAATGGGAGCAACTGACTGATCACGGCATCGGTACCGGCGCCGGCTTTGACCATCAAAATGATCCGCCGAGGCTTTTCCAAAGACGCCACGAAGTCTTCAATGGAGTAGCTTGGGACGAGTTGCTTGTCGGCGTGGTCTTTAACGACCTCTTCCGTCTTGCTGCCAGTCCGGTTGTAAATCGCAACCGTATAGCCGCGACTTTCGATGTTGAGGGCCAAGTTCTTGCCCATGACGGCCATCCCAATAACGCCGATTGTTGGTTTATTCATCAATTTGCCTCCTACAAAAGGCGAGTCTGTCTCGCCTTCGTTTGTGTTCCGTTACCGCTTCATGGTAGCAGAATGAGCGACTGATTAAAAGTTTCGTCACTCTTTTTTATCAGAATCTGCGTCGAACAGCCCTTGCAACTTGGCAAAAGGCGAATCTGCGGCTTTTTCTTCTTGTTGTAAGGCCTTGAAGTCGTCTTCAGCGACGACCTCCCAGTCTGCCCCGCTTGGCATCGCTTCACCCGCCGCTTCTTCTGGCGTCAAGACCTGCATCGGGATACTCAACAAAACATGGTCGAGCACGGCGGCTTCCAAATCGAGTTCGTCGTCTGCCATCGTGATCACCAATTCGCCATTTTCGTACTTATCCTTGCGGTCGTCATCTTGCACATAGACTTCGCTGAAGGTGAAGTCTAACGGCAACACCACTGGCTTCAGGCTGCGCGTCGAAGGCACGGTCAGCTTCCCAATCAATGTCGCAGACAGTAGGAAGTCCCCATCATCGGCACTGATATAAGCGTCCACTTTGATCGGGCTGACGTCGAGGATCTCAGGATCACGGGTCATCAGTGCGTCTTTGACCTGCAACGTCTCTTCGACGTGCAAGGGGTCGTGCTTGTATTTAGCCAAATCGGCCACTGTAAATTTTAGCATTTTTCCTCCTTTGTCACATCATGATCGGCCGCCGCCCGTAGTTCTGGGACTGGCCAGTCAACGTTTCGATTAAGCGGTCCGCACGCTGTTGCCAATACAGACACCCACCAGGGGCCAGCATTGCGGCACTCGCCTTCGTGATCAGCGGCCACGCGACCGTTTTTTTCACCGTGTGCAGATAGGCGCGGCCCGGTTGGGTGAAGCCGAGCACCCGGATAACCGGCTGTGCTCTAGCCGCCGCCACTGCCGCTTGCGTCTGGTTCAAGACCACCGCTAGGCACAGCCGCCGCAAGCGCGCATACGTATACCGCTTCGACTTGATCGCCGCCAAAAACTGTGAAAAATCAGCCGCGGCATCGATATTTTGGGTCAAGCGGTATTCCAAGCCTTCCGCCATCGCGTCGATCATGCGCAGTGCTGCCAGGTCTGCGGTTTGCAAGCGGTATTTTAACCACGGGAAAAAGTCTGGCCAGGTTTGATGACGCGCTTGCAGCGCGGTTTGTGTCGCTACAGGAACCAACTCGGCAACCGACGACCCTTGAGCCAACCGTTCCCGTAACTGGCTGGCGCTCGCAAAGGTGCCGACCAACTCAGAGGCATCATGCGCCACGCCAGTCCGGGCGATTGGTAGTAACCGCAATGGCTCACCTAACGCCAGGTTGGCCTGCGCGTAACTCATCCCCAACAGCAGGTTCGGGGCCGCTAGATCGATTCCGGCCGCTTGCTGATAGTAGCGATTCAGTTGCGTGGCATAAGTCTGGGTGAAATCTTGAAAATGCCCCGTGGCCGGCGGTAGCGCCGCCAACTGCTTAGCCGCCGCCATATAATCGAGCTCGGCCGCCTCGGTCCCAAAGGCCAAAGCCTCAACGCCGAGTGCAGCTAACACGCCGACCCCGCCTGCTGCAAACCCAGGAGCAGCTTGATTCGCCACGGCGGTCGGCAGTTCGACGACGACATCGGCGCCTGCAGCCAATGCTGCCTGCGTCCGCGCCCACTTGTCGACGATTGCCGGCTCCCCGCGCTGTACATAGTTACCCGCCAGCGCGACGACCACGACCGCTGCGCCGCTTTGCCGCCGTGCCTGCCTCAGCGCGAACACATGGCCATGATGTAGCGGATTGAACTCCGCGATCATCCCCACTGCTTGCATCTTAATCCCTCTTCGCGTGGAAGAACCACCGCGTACTATCAGGCTGGACCGCATTTTGGCCGAAATCCGCCGTCACGGTCACGTCGTGAAAACCAGCAGCTTCAAGTGTCGCCACCCAATCCGCTAGCGGATAAGTCCGTTCGTGGTGGGTTTCGATCAGCGGGTGGTAAGCATCGATCGCCTCATCGTAAACGAAGAACGTCAGATCGTGCTCGATCGTATGTGGCACCTCTCCGGCATAACTTTGCCACATGAACGCGTAGTCTTCGGTTTGATAATTGTACATATACCCCGGGAACACCGTGTCCATTTGGTACAGCGAATGGGCATCGAAAAAGAAATCCCCACCCGGCTGCAAATGTGCGTGCACCTGTTCGAATACCGTCGCCACAGCAGCCAGATCCGGCATATAACACAACGAATCATCAAAACACGTCACCACAGCGTATTCGGGCAAACCACTGAGGTCTTGCATATCCCCTTGCAATAAAGGGACCTCAAGGCCGGCAGCCGCCAGTTTTTGTTCGGCCAAGGCCAGCATTTCGGCACTGAGATCTAGATCGCTCACCGCATACCCGGCTTGTGCCAGCAAGACCGCTAGGCTACCGGAACCCCCTGCCAACTCCAACAACGGCTGCTGGCTCGGAGTAACGCGTTGCTGGACATAATCGCGCCACTGCAAGTACAAGCTGTCGTCCATCAAGGTGTCATAAACCTGGGCGAATGTGCTGTAGATCATTATTCTGTGACCCAGTCTTGGACGTCGACCAGTGGGGCCTCGCTCCACAGTTTCTCTAAGTTATAGAATTCGCGTTCCTCTGGGACGAAGACGTGAACCACGACATCATGGAAGTCCATCAGCATCCACTTGGAGCCTTTTTGGCCTTCGATCCGCGGCTGGTTGCCGCCTTCAGCTTCCACTTGGTCTTCGATCGCATTGACCAAGGCCTGAACTTGCCGTTCGGAATTCCCGTTCATGATCACAAAATAGTCTGCTAGCAAGCTGACCCCTTGCATATCTAAAACCACAATATCTTCGGCGCGCTTGTCATCGGCGGCCTTAACGATCGTTTCTAGTAATTGTTTGGCTTCCATAGTTCACTCCTTGATTTGGATGAATGCGTTATACGTCAACAACGTTTTCGGGTACACCACTTTACGCTGGCCGATCAAGTATTGCAGCGTATTTTCCAGCTCGATCAGCGTCGCTTCCCGCATGTTCGTCTGGGCGGCGACCCGGGCTTGATCTTCAACCGGCAAGGTGCGCGCCGGTTCGATAAAGTCCGCGACAAAAATGATCTGATCTAACGTGGACATGTTCGGATCCCCGGTGGTGTGGCGCTCGATTGCCTGAATCACCAAACGGTCCGTGACCCCCACTTCTTGCTTGATGAACCAGGTGCCCACCAAGCCATGCCACACTCCACGATTATAGTTGAGCAAATCGAGGTCAAATCCGTTGCGCTTGATCACGTCGATATAGGTATGGTTGGGGATCTGCTTAGCATAATCGTGCAATAACCCAGCCAACCCAGCCCGGTCAACATCTTGGCCGAAGCGCGCCGCCAACTCTCGCGCCGTTTGTTCCACTCGTAAGCAGTGTTGATAGCGGGCGTCATCTAACCGGTTCTGTAATAGCGCCAAGATTTCTGAGCGTTTGCGGCCATTCGTCAATGCCGTCGGATACTCAATTTGCGTCAAGATATAATCCTTCTTTCTCAATATAAGCACGCACACCTTCTGGGACTAAATAGCGAATGCTTTGGCCCCTAGCGACGCGCTGTCTGATCTCTGTCGAAGAGATTTCGATCAAAGGGGCATCGACCCACAAGATCGGGTACGGGCTTTGCGGTGCATAGCCGCGCCGTTTGACCCCGACAAAAGTCACCAGTTTAACAAGCTCCGCGATCCGGTGCCATTTGGGCAGGTAATTGACCATGTCAGCCCCGATGATGAAGTAGTAATCCGTGTCCGGGTGTAATTTTTTCAACGCGACCAGCGTGTCATAACTATAGCTCACCCCGCCGCGTTGTAATTCGCAAAGCTCCAGCCCAAACAACGGGTTATCTTGAATCGCCGCTTCAAGCATCGCCAGCCGGTGTTTGGCCGGGATAGCTTCTTTGTGGTCAACGTGCGGCGGCTGGTTGTCTGGCATGAAGCACACTTGCTTCAGTCCTAACTGCGTCCCCACCGCTTCTGCCATGATCAAATGGCCATTATGGATCGGATTGAACGTGCCGCCGAACAAGCCGACTTGCTTGCGCCGCGGCCCCAAGATCGCTTCTGAAACTTCTTCAGTGATCACCGGATGCGATAACGTGATCGTTTGCGTGCTCACGTTCATGCCTAAACCCCTCTTATAGTTTCGCGATAATTGCCGAAATCTGCCGGTTTTCTGGATCAAAGGCGCGGCGGTAAACCACGACCATACGCCCGATCGTTTGGGCCACTTCTAAACCCGGGATGGCTTCAGCCAAAGCCGCGCCAACGGCTTTGGGCGTCTCCTCAGTGGCTGGTAACAAGCTGATTTTGACGAGTTCCCGTGCTTCAACCGCCGCGGCGACACCTTTGATGAAGGTCGCCGTCAGTCCATTTTTCCCCAAGTTGATCAGCGGCTTCATGGTCATCGCCTGACTCCGCAAATATCGTTTCTGTTTTCCAGTTAGCATGCTTTCTCCTTTAACTTACACTAATGCCTGACGCAAGAGCACATCGACGCCTTTAGGGGCGTAGCCGGCCACCGTTTGCCCAGCAGGGACCACGATCCAGCCTAGTCCGGCAAACACCAAGTCTGACTTGACCTTCGGGGTGAACTCGAAGCGTTCAAGTGCTGGAAAATCCGCCAGTTGTTCCGCACGCGGTGGCTGTAATAACGCCCCAACATGCTTGGCATAGAACGCATCGGCGTTTTCCAGCTTCGTCCGGTGCAGCAACAGCTGATTATCGGCATAGATGGTAAACCCGCTGCGCTGGCCACGAACAAAATCAAACCGCGCCAAGCCCGCTAAGAAAATCGTCTGCCTCGGGTTGAGTTGATACACCTTCGGCCGGATCGGTTTCGTCGGCGCTACCAGGTTCAAATCGCGCTTATCAACGTAATGCGCCATTTGACCGTGATGAATAATCCCTGGGGTATCGATCAACGACTGCCCATCATCTAACGGGATCTCAATCCGGTCCAGTGTCGTTCCTGGAAACCGCGACGTGGTGATCAACTCGCGGACGCCAGTGAGCTGGCGAATGATCTGGTTGATCAGCGTCGATTTCCCCGTGTTCGTCACGCCGACCACATAAACGTCGCGCCCGTTCCGGTATTTCTCGATCAATTCTAATAGGGCATCAACGCGCTGCCCTTTTTTGGCGCTGGTCAACAAAGTCGCCACCGGCCGTAAGCCTTGCGCGTGCGCCGCCTGGGTCAGCCAGTTCGTCAACTTACGCGGGTTGACCGACTTCGGCAACACATCCGCCTTATTGCCGACCAAGATCACCGGATTATCACCGACAAACCGGTGCAATCCTGGGATCACACTGCCATTGAAGTCGAAAATATCGACCACGTTAACGATCAAAGCATCACTGTCACCCAAAGCCGTCAATAATCGGAGAAAATCATCGTCTGTCAATTCCACGTCTTGCACTTCGTTATAGTGCCGCAACCGAAAACAGCGCTGGCAGTACAACTCTGCGTCTGGATCGGCCTGCATCTTGGCGAGTGTTGCCGCTGGCAAATAGCCAGCTTTTTGCGGCTCGGTCGTTTGTAAGACCGCCCCGCACCCGATACAACGCAACGCCTGTGTTTCTTCTTCAGCCATGCAGATCCTCCTTATAGGTCAAGTGTGCCTTGCCACCTAGCAACATGAAAACAAACCGTTCAAAAAAGCGATTGATCCGGGTATTCCAGGCATCTGTCGTCACGAGCGGCTGAACCAGGATCGTGCGCACCCCTGCGGCATTACCGGCCATCACATCCGTCAGAAGCTGGTCCCCGACCATCACGACGGCTGACTTGGGTAACCCCAGTTGCTTAACGGCCCGATTGATCCCGATCGGTAGCGGCTTTAACGCCCGCGATACAAAAGGCAACGCCAATTTTGCCAGCGCCCGTGCGATCCGGTCATGATTATTGTTAGAAACCACCATCACGGTGATCCCTGCAGCCTCCATCGTGCGTAGCCAGTCGTGCAGTGCCGCCGTGCCATCTGGGTTGTCCCATGCGATCAAGGTGTTATCAAGATCTGTTAGGATCGCCTTGATCCCCTGTTGTTGTAAGCGCTCGGGCGTCAGGCCGTACACGGCTTTCACCAGCCAACTCGGTTTGAAAACTGCCACTTGTCCGCCTCCTCTTTCTCTTAAGCATATCTAATTCATTATATCTCATTGCCCGCCGCAATGCGACCGCCCGCAAGCGTTAAGATCGCCTTTGGTCAGTGATTGCGCTACCATAAAGATAGTGAAAAAACTTGCCAGTCACAGCAAACGTGTTATGCTTATTAAAAATAAGTATCAGGGGGGATCTGCCATGTTCGACTTACACCACGTTTCATTGCTGACCGGTGATGCCGCCGCGACCACCACCTTTTACCGCGACCAGTTGGGCTTACGGCTGGTGAAAAATACGGTCAACCAAGAAAACCTACACATGCGGCACCTTTTTTACGGTGATTATGCCGGGACGTCTGGGAGCGTGATCACTTTTTTCGAAGTGCCCCGACTCGGGCCGCGTTATGATGAAGGGCATTACATGGCCGACGTGACGTTCGCAATCCCTACAGGCAGCGCCAGTTTTTGGCGGACGCGCCTCGGCAGTCTGACCGCCACGGATCCCAACGGCGTCCGCATCACGTTACGCCAACGCGCGGGTCAGCTCGATCAACGGCTAGTCGTTCCTGGCCCGATTCCCGCCGAAGCCCAGATCCTAGGCTGGTGGGGCAGCACGATCGCCAGTCCGGCACCAGCCGAAACCGCGGCCTTTTTTGCGACGATGCTGGCAGAACCTAACGACGGCCACCAGCTGACTTTAGGCAACGGGCGCACCTTAAGCTTCACGCAAGCGGACAGCGGCACGCATCGCTTCGGCCGGGGCAGTATCGACCATGTCGCCATAACCATCCCAGACCGCAGCTTTTTTGACGTGTTACGGCAACGCGCCAAGGCCCACGGCTACACCATCGAGCGCTACGCGGATCGCGGTTGGTTCCAAAGCCTGTACATACTGACGCCTGCAGGCAACCGTATCGAGTTCGCCACCACCAGCCCCGGCTTCACATTAGATGAGCCTTTGGCCAACCTAGGAAACGGGCTGGGCTTGCCGCCACACCTGGCCTCGCAACGGCAAGCCATTTTGCAAGCTTTCGCAGCAAAAGGCGTCACCTTCCAGGATTGAGCCTGCCGGTGATAACTTTTTAAGGAGGAAGCTATGCCAATTTTTGTGCCTGGTCAACCTGGCCATCACCCCTTACTCTTGCTCCACGGAACCGGCGGCAGCGAACGCGACTTGTTGCCCATCGCCCGGTTCTTAGACCCGGCCGCACCGCAACTTAGCATCGGCGGTCGCTTAGAAGAAAATGGCCAGTCCCGGTATTTTCGCCACGATGTCGCTGGCGGGTTCGATCAAACCGACTTAGCCCGCGAAACCGACTGGCTCATGACGACGCTTACGGCTGAGTTAGCAGCTAACGGCCTTAGCGGCAGCGACGTGATCGCAGTGGGCTACTCTAACGGCGCTAACATCGCGGCACATGCGATACTGACACGGCCGACGCCGTTTGCCGCCGGTATCTTTTTCCATGCCACGACGGTCGCGGCTGACAGCAGCGGTCCGAACCTGGCCGAGGTCCCATTGTGGCTATCCTACGGTGACCATGATCCGTTTGTGCCGTCAGCCGACTTCGCCACCTTAGTCACTCGTCTGCGGCAGCGCGGAGCGGCACCCACCATTTATCATCATCCGCACGGTCATCAACTGACCCACTCTGAACTGGCAGCAGCCCGCAGTTGGCTGCAGGAAGGAGTTTAAGATGCAACGTTTCGGTTTCGACCAATTCGGTGGTCCCGAGGTCTTCACCACCTTGACTGCTGAGCAACCTATCCCTAAGCCTAACCAAGTCCAACTCCGCGTCTTAGGATTCGGTTTAAACCCGTATGACGCCAGCTTACGTCGTGGCGAACAGGCCGCCTTTCGCCCACTGCCGTTCCCGATCGTACCGGGCACTGACATCGTCGGCCAAATCACGTCAGTCGGTGCCGAAGTCGATGATTTCCAGGTTGGCGACATCGTCTTAAATTATCGCCCGCTCGGTGGTTACAGCGACTTCGTGACCGCGAGCGCAACGAAGCTGATCCACAAACCGACGACCCTCAGCTTCGCCACTGCTGCAGCTTTGCCACAAGTCGGCATCGCCGCGTACACTGTCATGACCATGCTTGAAGCCCATCCGGGACAAAGCGTGACCATTTTAGGCGCCGGTGGTGGTATCGGTAATGTCTTGGTACAACTCGCCAAAGCACGCGGCTTGATCGTTCGTGCCGTTGCCAGTGCCAAACACCATGACTGGCTGCAACAGCGCGGTGCCGATTCTGTGAGCACCTATACTGGATCGCTAGCGCCGAGTGACTTTGTGGTCGACGCCATCAATGGCGGCGGCGATTTGACGCGCCTTGGCCAGCTGGTTCGCCCTGGCGGCACCGTGGTGACTACCGCCTACGTCACCTTACCAGACGGCCCATTCACGCACCAACAACTGACAAAAATGGCCCCTACCCCTGCGGCGTTTAATGCCTTGATGACGCTGGCACAAACCTCAGGCCTGGCGCTGCAGGTGACTCAAAAACTACCCTTCAGCACAGCTGGCGTTCAACGTGGGCACACCTTACTCGACGACGGGCACCGTGGCAAATTCGTCGTCCTACAACCCAAGAGTGTTTTAGACGCGGCAGAAGCCGCTAACATGGCCGGATAAAAAGGCCCACACGTCGAAAGCAGCCCGCAAGCTTAAGTAACAAGCGTTTGCGGGCTGCTTTTTGGTGCTGCTGTTTATCGGTCAGGTCCTCGTTGAGCCTATTGCTTTCCGGTTATGGCTGACTGCCCACCAGCTACGCGTCACCGAGAGGGATAAGGCTAGCATTTATAGATAAATGTAAGCGCTATTCCAACGTGTGTGGTATTCTTAATGCAGAATATTGTTCAAACTGCAATCAATAAAAAGAGGATGGTAACTGCAATTAAAAACATGGAAACATCTAGAAGCTCGTCCCGTTTTGTGACGCTGTAGTAATCAAGTGGAAGGCAGCGGCGCAGCGATGGATGAAATAATGAACTCGTGAGAAAGCCTTAGCAAATTGATGATCCTTTAGTGTTAAAAGTTTCTCTGTCCTGACAAGATAGCTTCACCTTCTTCGCGTAATTTATAAACAAAGGAGGTGATGAGATGCTAAGAACTCACAAGTTACGCTGCTATCCAAATACCACGATGCAAAAGGCTCTAAAACAAGCGTGTGATTATCGCCGCTACTGTTATAACCAGGCGCTGTCTACCTGGAATGACATGTACGATGAATCTGTCATTATGGAAGACAAGGGTCTGCGCCCGAACGAGCGCAAAGTGCGTGACGAATTGGTTGCCAACAAAGCTGACTGGCAGTTCAGTCGTTCAGCCCGTGTCCTACAGTTGGCCGTACATGACGTTGCCCAGGCGTGGAAGAACTTCTTTAACCCAAAGATGCCTGAGCACGCTAAGCCAAAATTCAAATCTCGAAAACGTAGTCGCCAGGTCTTTAAGACTGATCGGGCGACTATCATAGACGGCAAGCTTCGGCTGGACAAACCACATGCGTATCAGGGTGCTTGGTATGACATACGGTTAGCAGAAACGCCGCGATGGAAGGGTAATATTCATCTGGCAACCATTGTTGAAGAAGCTGATGGTTATTACGTGAGCTTAAGCATTGAGGTTGAACAGCCGAAACCCTTACCGGCTTCGGATTGGGTCTGCGGGGTCGACGCCAATATTGGCAAGTATGTCTATAATGACGGCGACACCATGGCAACCCTGCCAGTGCTGACTGCCAAACTCATCAGCCTGTACGACCGCATCTCCTTGTATCAGCGCCAACTTGCCCGCAAGCGGCGAGCGAATCCAGGACACTTTTTGTCTAACCATTACCGCGCAACGAAAACCAAGTTGAAGCGGGCCTATCAGAAAGTGTCACGGATCCAAAACGACCTCTTACAGAAGCTGACAACACAGCTGGTGGTTGACAACGGTACTATTGCTATCGAAGATTTGGACGCGAAGCACATGAAGATGAACAAACGACTGGCGAAGAACCTTCACCGCTCTTTGTTCGGGCGCTTCAAGGTGTTGATGCAAGACAAAGCGACTTGGTACGGTCGTACTTTGGTGTTAGTTGACCGCTTCTTTCCTAGCACGCAGCAGTGCAGTCATTGCGGCGTGGTCAAGACGGGCATCGATAAATTGACCTTGGCAGGTAACCAATATCATCACACAAAACATCACGAGTTTCATTGTTACGGCTGCGGCATCCGGCTGGACCGGGACCAAAACGCCGTGTTGAATTTAATTCAGTATGCACAGGGGCAGGCTATGTCCTAACGATTCAAGAGCTAGTCACTGTTGCCAAGGTGAATACCGCGGTAAGAATACTAGTGTTGACGGGATCAAATAAACTCAGAATGTAAAACTAAGAAAGGAAATATATAATCCTTTACTAGTGTCAATGGACATTCTTCCACATTTTATATAGCAGCTCACTCATGAGGTTTAAAACAACTTACCAAATCCGCTTTATGCCAGATTTCCGGCTTGACTTCTCTGACTTTACAGCGTTAACGCAACTCGGTCAGTGGCTACACACCAATGGTAGAATGTGGTCTTGCCT
>JALCQM010000010.1 GCA_022651245.1 Lactobacillus sp. | reverse complement strand
CTGAAGATACGTTGACTCCCAAGGCATAATCTACTAGCGCTAGTATAACCACAGTATAGCAGTTTTTTTCGGCATTTGCGCACCAAGGGGTTAGTATGCACTAAATAGAGTTTGGTTTCATATAAAACCAGTCGCCAGATGCGCTTCATCATCGCAGGCACGTTGCTCGCATTGCTAGGCGCTGTCGTCATCAGCAATTTGAACTACTTCGCCCAGTTAATTTAAGCCAGACCAGAAAGGATGACAAAAATGAAATTAGGATTTTTGACCGGTTGCTTACAAAATATGACCCTCGAGGAGAAAATGGCGTATGCCCACCAAGTCGGCTTTACAACGTTAGATGTTTCCTGTTGGCCAAAGTCGAACAGTCGTGACTTCTCAGGAAGCGATATCGATGTGGCGCACTTAAGCGACGCAGACGTCATTGCCATCAAAGAATGGCAGGTCAAATATAACCTCACCTTCGCCAGTCTAGCTTACTACGACAACATGTTGCATCCTGACCCAGCAGTGGCCCAAGGGTATAAAGCACATCTGAAGGCAGTCATCTTGGCTGCAGAACGGTTAGGCACACCATTGGTTGGCTGCTTCGTCGGGAAGAATCAACAACTATCGTTAAATGCCAACTTTGAGGCTTTCGAAACTTTATTCACCGAGTTAGTCGCTTTTGCTGAGGCACATCACGTGAAGTTGATGATTGAAAACTGCCCAATGCCAGGTTGGCAAGAAGATGGCTTGCCAGGCACGATCTCCTATTCACCAGAATTGTGGGACGAAATGTTTCGGCGAGTACCAAGCAAATCATTCGGCTTAAATTTCGATCCGTCCCACTTGGATTGGTTGCAAATCGACTACCTTCAGGCATTGCGCGATTACCGTGACCGGATCTTCCATATCGACGCCAAGGACATGCTCGTCGACAGAACCAAGTTCTACCGTTACGGAATCTTTGGCAAGAAGCTTAACCGGCAACATGAAGAAGATCTTGGCTTCTGGACACCTGTCATTCCTGGACTTGGTGACATCAATTGGGATCAATTCTATCAAGTCATGAAAGCAGTCGATTATCAAGGTGATTTTAGTATCGAACACGAAGATCGCCGTTTTGCTGGAATCAATGACTTGGTCAAAAAAGGACTAGAATTCTCATACGCTCATCTACAGCCGATTATCACCGAATTCAAGTAACCTCCAGAACCAAAAAGGCCGCCAGTGTGGACATCGCCCATACTAGCGACCTTTTTATTAGCCCAGGAGCAGCTGGCCACTTCTTACTTAGTTTGCAGGTCGGCTTTAAAATCGACACCATAAAGATATTCATCCAGATCAACCTTCAAGGCTTGATTGAAAATGTTCGAAGCAATCATCTTACAGCCGACTGTTGTGATCACCACTAATTCCTCAGGCGTAAAGGTCTGCTTCAGTTGGGTATAAATATCGTCTGGCACATGATTCGCGTCATCAACGATTGCACGGCCGTAAGCGATCAGTATCTTCTCGGTGGCAGTATTTTCAAAATCATCAGGCTTGATCTCTAAGTCACGCAAGAGTTTTGCGTGGTAAGTCGAGCAAACTAAGCAATCTGTTTGCGCAGATATCGCGTAACAATAAAAATACGTGGCCCGGTTCCCGACGATTTTGATCATTTCATCACGGATCGGGTAAAACTCCATCGCATAAAAGCTCTTCATAGAGCGCATCAATGTATTGGTCATATTCGTGATCCGCCCACTGTTTTTGATCCGTTCATCGTAAAATTTCTGTCCTTCTGTACTTAAATCTTCACGCTGTGCTAATGGAATAATTGCCATCTTTACTGCTCCTTTTTTAATTAATTCCTCTACTTGGGACTGCCTCTAAAAGTGCTCGGGTATACGCCACCTGGGGCTTCGTGTAAATCTGCGTGCGAGCGCCTTCTTCCACCAGCCGGCCGTGCTGAAACACATATAAATAATCGGCCAGTTGGTATACCACCTCCAAGGCGTGCGAGATAAATATCAGGCTCACACCTGTATCTGCTTGAATTTTCTGCAGCAACTTCAGAACTTGCATCTGACTGAAGGCATCTAATGCCGAAGTGGGTTCATCGCAAATGATCAAACTGGGTTTGGCCGCCAGTGCCCGAACAATTCCCACACGTTGACACTGTCCACCTGACAAAGCAGCCGGTTTCTTATCCAGAATTTCTGGCGTCAGCTCCACACTACTTAATAGCGCAATCAAGCGCTTCTCAAGCGCCTCCCCCTTCAAATCAAAATAAAACTGTAACGGTTCACTCAGCAGTTTTCGAATCGTCAATCGTGGGTCCAACGCTGAATAGGGGTTTTGAAAAATATACTGAATTTGCTGTCGCTGGTCTTTTGTCCGCGCGACTGAGAGCGTTGTCTGTTTAAAATTGATTTGCCCAGAAGTTGGCGCCGTCATCCCCATCAATAGCTTAGCAATCGTCGACTTACCACTACCGGATTGTCCCACAATGCCAATGGTTTCTCTGGCATGGACGACTAAATCAAATGGCGCCAACAAGAAGCCACCTTGCTTTTGCCCATAGTGCTTACTCAAACCGGTCGCAGCCAATAGTGCTTTAGCTTCTGTCATCGTTCATCCTCCAACGCAGGTACCCGCAACATATTGGCCAGCAACGCTTTGGTGTATGCGGCTTGAGGAGCAGCGAATAAGTTATCTCGTGTCTGCGTCTCAACAATTTGCCCCTTATCGATCACTCCGATACGATCAGCGATTTGATGCACAACGCCTAGATCGTGCGTGATAAACAGAATGCTCATATGCAACTCCTGATTCAGTCTTTGTAAGACCGCCAGAATCTTCTTTTGGGTAATCACATCCAGCGAGGTCGTCGGCTCATCCGCGATCAAGAGTTGGGGTCGCTGAATGAGAGCAATGGCAATCATAATTCGCTGACACATCCCGCCTGATAGCTCGAAGGGATACTGTTCCAAAACTTCTTCAGGGCGCTCAATATCAACTTGTCGCAGTAATGCGATACTTTGTTTGCGCAGTTCTTTGCGCCCGATCTTAGGCGTATATTTACGGAAAACATCCGCCATTTGGACTCGCACTTTATAGACAGGATTCAACGCCCCCAGCGAATCCTGGAAGATCATGCCGATTCCGCGCCCACGCACGCTCAATATCTGTTGATGCGTTAAGCCAAGTAATGAGCGTGAATCAAAAGTCACTGTTCCGGAGACAAAACGCTGCAACTCTGGTGGCAATATTTGTAAAATTGCTTTGGCGATAACACTTTTACCCGTACCAGACCGGCCGACAAGGCAAAATATTTCCCCATCATTGACCTGAAAATTAACGTTTCGGATAATTTGCCGATTCCGGTCTTGGAAAACATTTAAGTCTTTAATTTCTAGCAATGCCATGCCCAAACGACACCCCCTTTTCAACTTGTGATAACGCATATTCCGCCAGAACAAAATCAAACATCTGCAACCCGAATTGATCAAACATGACCGGTCCCGGCACACGCAATGGCGTGACTAATGTTTCCAATAACCGCACGCGCTCAGCCGCAATCGCCCCTTGACGATAAGCAACAAACAAGGATTGTTGCGAGGTCAACTGGCCTGCACGGTAATCGTCACAAACAAGCCACTGAAACTTAGCCACATCCGCCGGCGCCATATCGTGCAAACCGATATGGACATACAATTGACCCGAATGAAACCAGTCATACTTTAAATACGGTGTTGATGCAGATGTGGCCCCAATCACGACGTCCGCATTTGCCACTGCATCTGCTAAATTCAGGCTAACCGTGACCCGATGGTCAAACTTCGCCGCAAGCCGTTGGGCATGTTCCGGTGTTCGGTCCCAAACCACAAATTGTGCCTGAGGCAAGGCAGCACGCAACGTTGCGAGGTGTTGCGCGGCCTGAAAGCCACTGCCACAAATCAAGAGCTGTTGTGGCGATCCCGCTAGAATGCGTCGTATTGCTAACGACGTCACTAACGCTGTCCGTAAGCCGCCAATACGCAAGCCATCGATCACCGCCAATGGCTTACCAGTTTGGATATCATTCAATAAGATCAAAGGCTCCGTGAACGGTCCCTTGGCGGTTGGCACGTGCGTCGTCCATTTCAAACCGACCACACCACGGTCCAATAAGTATCCAGGCAAGGAATAGAAGGCGCCTTTTTCTATGGACTCCGGCACCATGTCAATTTCTTGGGCATTCACGGCTCGTCCGGCCGCTTTAGCCTGAAAAGTTTGCCAAAATAGTGCTTGTAACTGCTCAAGGTCGCTAAAATCGATCTGGGCAAGCTGCGTTCGATCTAATATTTGCATTGTTGTCTCCCATCAACTTGCCAGTCGCGCTTGTAACCATTCACCAAAAAGATTGATGGCAATCACGACAATCGCGATACACAAACCCGGAATCGCAGCTAACCACCACGCACTTTGTAAGTAATTTTGGCCTTCATTGAGCATGCCACCCCAGGTGATCGTCGAAAGTGAAACGCCCACGCCGAGATAACTCAATGAAGCGGAAAACAAAATCATCCGTGAAATCTGTAAGATCTCCTGCGTAATAAACAACGAGCCGACATTGGGTAAAATGTGTCGCCAAATAATGACTCGCCGTGGCAATCCCATCAATTCAGCTGCTGCGACGAAATCAGTTTCCTTAAGCTGAATCACTCGACTGCGGACGACCCGCGCTGTTGATACCCATCCGGTAACTGCCAAGACAGCAATCACATTAACAATACCTGACCCGAAGACCGCAATGATCACGATTGCCAACAAGATGCTGGGTATCGACAGCTGCACATCCCCCAACCGCATGAAGAAGGCATCTGGCCACTTTTGCAAATAGCCGGATATCAAGCCGATCACTAAGCCGATACAACCTGACACGACCACCGCAGCCACACTGATCAACAATGAGATTTGACCACCGTAGAGAATCCGGCTGAAAATATCACGGCCTAACTCGTCGGTTCCTAGTAATGCGACCCGCCCACTACCCGCGTAATGGGCGAACGGGGCGAGCAATGTACTTTTGATTTGTTGATTATTCGGGTCAAAAGGCGCAATCAAAGGTCCGATCACAACGATTGCTAAGACCACAATGAAGGGCAACAGCCGCACACCATCACGCCAAGCAAAATGTTTCATCGTGACGCGCCCCCTTTCTTGACTCGTGGATCAAGGTACAAATACAGCACATCGACCCCAAAATTGATGATGATATAAAACGCACTGATGATGATTACACCCGCCTGTATCAGGGGAAAATCCCGCTTTTGAACAGCTTGAATGATGAGTTGCCCCAAACCAGGCCATGAGAAAACGGTCTCGGTTACAACTGCGCCGCCGATCATCGTACCGAGTTCCAGACCAATCACAGTCACCACCGGTAACATCGCATTTTTAAGGACGCGGTTAAAAACGATATCGACATCATTAAAGCCCATAGCTTGATTAGCCAAGACAAACTTTTCGCCCATATTCTCGATCAAAGAGGTGCGCATGGTCCGCGCGATTGGTGCGATCGGATAAGCTGCCAATGTGAATGCGGGGAGTAAAATTGCTACTGGCGTTGCGTTACCTGAAGTTGGCACCAGATGCAATTTGACCGCAAAGATGAGGATCAATAGGATCCCAATAAAAAATGCGGGAAACGACTGTAACAAAAAGACGAGGCTCGTACTTAGGCGGTCGATCCAAGTATCCTTTTTGATTGCAGACACAATGCCCATCAGGCTACCGACAATAATTGCGATCACGATCGCAACAACGGCTAAGGTAAGCGTCGCGGGCAAGCGCTCCGCAATCAATGACAGAACAGACTGCTTATAATACAACGATTCGCCAAAGTTGCCCTGGACAACTGACTGGAGATAATCCCAATACTGAACGCCTAAAGAATGATTCAAGCCAAGACTAGCATTCAAAGCCACCACATCATGACGCGTGGCATCGACTGGCAACATCAGCTGAGCCGGATCGCCGGCGAGTCGGACGAGCAGAAAAATCACGGTCAGTACGCACCATAAGGTAACAATTGACTGTAGTAACCGTTTAAACAGATAACGCGCCATCATTTCACCATCACTTCGTATACGAGATATCCTTCACATTGATCGAAGCATCGATCTTACCACGCCACTGAATCTTCTTTGAAACACCATAGTAGGTATTCTCTTGGTATAAGAAGATTCGCGGTGCGTCTTGAATGACTGTCTTTTCAACACTAGCGTATAATTGCTTACGCTTAGCCAAGTCAGAAGTGGTCCGCGCTTCATCTAATTGCTGATCGACGGTTGTGTTTGAGTAGGTGGAATATGACTCCCCAGAATGCAAGACAGCGTACATCGCAGCATCCGCATCTAGCGTATTCGTCGAGCTCCAACCCAAGACGTACATGGCTGATTGCTTGCCTGCAGGGACCGACGCCCGATAAACGGAACTTTCAATATTCTTAACCTTAAGGTTCACCCCAATTTTCTTAAGTTGGGCGGCAATTGCCTGGGCTACGGCCGTGTTATCGGCATACCAGTTAACAGTATCCAGTGTGGCAGTAAAGCCATTTGGATAGCCCGCTTCTTTAAGTAGCGCCTTTGCCTTAGCTGGATCGTAGGCATAGCCACTTAATTCACCTGTGTAACCCGCATCTTTCGGCCCACTCAAGCTGTTCGTTGCGACGGCTGAATCTTTAAGCACGTACTTAACAATTTGCTGCTTATTGATCGCATAATTTAACGCCTGACGGACCTTAACATTATCGAATGGCTTAACATTCGTTTTGAGCCCCACATAAACAATATTGCCGCCACGCTTCACCGTTGATAGGCGTGCGGTTGTCGATTGCTTGACACTCTTACGCTCTTCAGGGGACACGCCTGTCACGATATCTGCTTCACCGTTGTTCAGCGCATCAATGCGCGTAGAAGTTTGCGGAATCGCTTTAAAAACGACACGTTTAACGGCTGGGGTGCCATCCCAATAGTGTGCATTTGCCTTTAATGTGACGGAATCGCCTTTCTTCCAACTGACAAACTCATACGCCCCCGTTCCGATTGGGTGCTTGGCAAACTGCTTTTCACCAACTTTTTTGACGTACTTTTCAGGGACAATCTCGGTTGGGTAGCGGTTAAAGCGAGTTGGAATCAACGGATCTGGTTGTTTGGTCACCACATCCACCGTGTGGCTATTCACCACATTGACTTTGCTAATCGTTGAAACATAACTAGCAGTTGGTGCGTTGTTCTTGGGGTTTAATACCCGGCCAAGCGAAAACTTAACGGAAGCCGCTGTAAATTTTTCACCGTTAGTAAACTTAACGCCTTTACGAAGCTTGAACCGCCAAACCGTCGGCTTGATTTGCTTCCAACTCGTGGCTAATCCCGGTTGTAACTTTTCGTTTTTATCTCGTGTCACCAACGTGTCGAAAATATTGTCCACCACTTGCGCATTTTCCGTCAAAAAGCCTGGGTCTAGCCCCACGACATCATTTGCACGGGCGATCACTAATGGCTTATTGGCCACTTTCGTACTCGACGCCTCTTGATGCTTCACATAACCAAAAACTGCCAAAACAATCACGACAACTGCAATTGCAAATCCAATTAATTTTTTCATCTAGCTCCTCAATCAATCTGCCCTAATAAGAACGCGTACTGTCCCGGCCGCACCAGAGACTGTGTATGTACCGACAACACGATTGCTCGCTTTAAACTCACCACGAGCTGATAAGACTGTTGCGCAATGTTGCTGTACGTCACGACTGGCTCCCCGCGCACAACAACATCACCAGGTTGTCGGCATTCTTGCAACAATCCCAAAGTTGCGAAGGTCCCTTCTTGAATACGATGAATGATCCGGGGATGCGTCTGCTGCTGCGTTAAGGCTGTCGCCAACACACCCCAGTACCGCAAGCTTTGTAACACATTATCAATATGTATCTGAATCGCTCGATCAGTGACCTGGCTGGCACCGCCAGATTCAAGTAAAATTGCTGCCACACCGCTTGCGGTCAGCTCATCAATCAGCATTGCGCTACTTTGTTTGTTGCCTGTCAAAACCGCCTCAACATCCAAAAACTCAGTGACTAACTGCTGTGTGGCAGGCGTCGCAGTTTCAGGGATCGTGACGAAACTGGCCACATCCAAATACTCCCCGCCGCCATGCAGATCAATAAAGCACGACGCGACCCTAGCAATCAGCTCTGCCAAATAACGGCCATAACGATAAGAATAGCTATCGGGATGCGCCGCTTTCGTAAAGACGCGATTAAGATTAACGTTATCCCGCGGGCTACGGTTGTGCCCGACGGCAAAGGCCGATGGATTTGCGATCGGTAGCGCCACAATCGTGCCGTGAACCTTGGCTGGTGAAAGGGTGGCAACAAGTTGGTGAAGGGCATAAATCCCATCGAGTTCATCACCATGTTCAGCTGCCTGCAGCCACACGGTCGGCCCTGGTTCGGCCCCTCGAATGATGGTAAAGACTAATTGCCCAAAAGGCGTCTCAAAGGAACGCTGTTGCCTCTGTCCAAGTGGGACTGCTGAGATCAATTCTTCTAGTGCCGACTTCATCATGTTCTCCTTCCATCAAAAAAAGCGCCTCATAGCTTTTACACTACGAGGCGCTTTTGCGCGGTACCACTCGTCTTCGATGATCAAAAAAATCATCCTCAAGGTCTTTGAACGCATTCAGTAACCTCTAGCGCGGTATCGGGCGCAACCGGATACCACTTAGTGACCCTCGTGATATCAGGCATTTCATTGGACCATCTTCATTCACGCAACAATAGCCAGTCACACCAAGTCTAGCCTCTCTTGGAAAGTTATCGTAAATTACTCATCCAAATGCCATTAATTTAATGTGATTATTATATTTTTCATTACCTGACCTGTCAAGGAGAAATTCATCTCCTGTCCAGACAAAGCGGCATCAATTCTCCGTTACCATAGCCAAGCAACGCGCAAAAGGCCCCTGCCTCAATATTTGCTCGGCAGGGGTCCTACACTAATGGTTAAGCATGCTTCATTTTCGTTTCAAAATGATGCAACAGCCGCGACAAGCTGAACGTCAGGATGAAATACAAACACATGGCGATCGCGATTGGCAACACGCCAGAATAGGTGTCGGCTTGCACGACACGCAGCTGGTAGATCAGGTCCGCGACGCCGATAATCGAGACGATTGAAGTTTCCTTGATCAGCGAGATGAACTCGTTGCCTAACGCCGGCCAGATTGCGGTGATCGCCTGGGGCAAGACCACGTAGCGCATGGTGTCGTGCTGGCTCAACCCCAGCGACCGCGCCGCTTCGGTTTGGCCTTTGGCGATGGATTCGATCCCGCCACGGAAGACTTCACTGACGTAAGCCGCCGAGTTCAAACCGACGGCTAAGGTCCCGGCGACCACCGCCGAGATGTTGTAGAACATGCCGATGCCAAAGTAAATGAACATCACCTGCACCATCAGCGGCGTGCCGCGGACGAACTCGACATAGGCGGTGAAGATGGCCTTCAACACCTTGACGTGGCTGAGGCGGATCAAGGCGATCAACGCCCCCAGCAACATCCCGATCACCACGGCGACCAGCGAGATGCCGACGGTGTACAAGACCCCTTTGGCAAAATACGGCCAGTAGTGCCACATCGACTTGGTGGCGTTGGTTTTGGCGATTTCTTTACCCGCATTTTTCAAGTAGACTTTGTTGAACAAATCGCGCTTTTGCACGCCGGCGATGGATTGGTTCACTGCCAAGCGCAGGCTGTCGGCGCCTTTAGGCAAGGCAATCGCGTTGCCGACTTCAGCAGACGACACGGAAAACTTCCCGTCCATCGCCGCCAAGGTCGCGTCGCTTTGGGCATAGGCGATCGCTGAAGCCGAGTCCTTCACGATGCCGTCGATCTTGTGCGCCTTGAGGGCCAAGACCAAGTCCGCGGCGTTTTCCATCGTCACCAGCTTGGCGCCAGGCATCTGCTGCTTGACCAGGTTCGCCGCAGTGCTGCCGAGGACCGCCCCGACTTTTTTACCCGAAAAAGACTGGCGATTCTTGTAGTAGCCGCGCTCCGCCTTATTCAAAATGAGGTACTGCTTGGAGACATAGTAGTTGTTGGAGAAGTCGACGTGTTGCTTACGCTCGGCAGTCGGCGAAAAGCCGGACAAGATCATGTCGACCTTGCCGGTTTCCAAGGCGACTAGCAAGGAGTCAAACGACATCTTCTTGATCACCAGCTTCACACCCAGGTCCTTGGCGATCTGCTTGCCTAAGTCGATATCCATCCCCACGATGTGCTCTTTACCGTTTTCATTCACCGTAAATTCGTACGGCGGGTAGTTCGGCGAGTTGCCCATCACCAGCGTGCCTTTGTCCTTGACGCGTTGCAGCGAGTCGTCTGCCGCATGCACCGGTTGGACGGTGAGCGTCCCGAGGCACAGGATAAAAGCCAGCAGCGCGAATAATTGCCATTTCAGTTTCATGAGTTTCTCCTTATAAAATAAATAATAGACTCACAATACAGCATTCTGCAATAATATTCAAATTAGATTCATGCCATTGGCGGCCGGGATGCGGTATACTGATACCCGAAATGGAGGTTTGTTTATGTCCACTCAGCCACGGGGGATCGTTTTCTTCGATCTCGATAGCACGCTTTTGAACCATGAATCCCAACTCGCGCCGACCACGGTCACGGCGCTGGCCCAGCTGCAAGCCAACGGTTACTTGCCGGTGATCAACACCGGGCGCTCACCCAAGGAGATCACCGCGATCCGCCAGCAGGCGCACATCGACACCTTTTGCGCCTTGAACGGCAGCTACATCGCCCATGCCGGCCAGCCGGTGTACCAAGCGACGATCCCCACCAGTACCATCACGCCGCTAGTCGCCCAGGCGCAAGCCCTCGGGGATGCGGTCGCCTTTTATACCGCAGATGCAATCGCGGCCACCGAAGCGTCCGCGCAAGTGGCGGCGGCGTACCACTTCATCCACACCCCGGTGCCTCCAGCCATACCGGACTACTACCGCGAGCATGCCGTCTTGATGTTGCTGCTGTTCACTACCACCAACGACGAGGCGTATCGCCTCGCCAACCCGGACCTGACGCTGTACCGCAACACGCCGTACTCGATCGACACGGTGCGCCGCGGCAACTCGAAGCAAACGGGGATGGCCAAACTCCAGGCGGCGCTAGGGCTGACCAGCGTGCCGACGTATGCCTTCGGTGATGGGACGAACGATGTCCCGATGCTGCAAGCCGCCGATCACGGGGTCGCCATGGCCAACGGCATCCCCGCCGCCAAAGCCGTCGCCGAATTCGTCACCAGCGACAACGACCACGACGGCATCGCCCGCGGGCTCCAGCATTTGGGGCTGATCTAGCCGCTCAAAATGACAGTACGATTAAATTAATTTCATTTTATTCTTGACTTTTATTCAGCGATTCCACATAATAGCCACCAATAACTAAAATCGGTGCTGACGAGAAGAGTAGCGCAAGCGACTGTCTAAAGAAAAAGGCCATTGTGATGAGAGGCCTGGCAGACAAACGCGTGAAGATGAGCTCTGAGCCGCGCATCAGTTCACGCTGATGTGCCGTGGGCAAGCGTTATATTGCCGGGTCTCCCGAACATTTTCGGGGTACCGTTGAGGCGTCTTAGGACGCGAATACAGGGTGGTATCACGCTTTTTAGCGTCCCTTGGTCCGTAATTGGATCAAGGGGCGTTTTTTGTCGTCACCGATTTAGTCGAGCTTCGCCTGGACAACGGCATCGCGTCTAAGTCTGCCCGGTCACGTCGCCTGCCGCGACGCACCCAGGCTGCCTTAGCCACATGCCTAAGCCCGTCCTGGCTTCGCTCTGTGATTTTAGTCGAGCTATGCCAGGACAACGGCATCGCGTCTAAGTCTGCCCGGTCACGTCGCGTACCGCGACGCACCCAGGCTGCCTTAGCCACATGCCTAAGCCCGTCCTGGCTTCGCTCTGTGATTTTAGTCGAGCTACTCCAGGACAACGGAGAGACGTATAAGTCATCGCGCCACGGTCCGGCTGTGCCGCACCGCGTCACGCCGCCTTATACACTCTCCTAAACCCGTCCTGGTTTCGCTCTGTAGAAAGGAGTCCAGCGTATGTTGACAAAACGAATGTGGCGGTGTGAGTCGCTTGTAATCGAGACGCACACACGAAAGGATTAACCTATGACAACTAACCTCACGATCATTATTTTAATCGCCATCGCAATCATTATCTTAGGCATTATCGCGTACTTACACCGCAAAGGCGTCGGCTTCACCAAGCTGGTTTTCGGCGCCTTAGTGGTCGGCATCGGCTTCGGCCTAGTCATCCAGCTGCTTTACGGCAACGATTCCACGATCACCACCGAAACCATCAACTGGCTGAGCATCGTCGGCTCTGGCTACGTGGCGCTGTTGCAGACTTTGATCACGCCGCTGATCGCCGTGTCCTTGATCGGCGCCTTCACCAAGCTCAGCGACGTCGCCAATTTGCGTAAAATCGGGGTCACCGTGTTGGCGACCTTGCTGTTGACCACCGCAGTCGCCGCCTTGCTTGGCGTGTTAGCCGTCTTCGTCTTCCACTTGCAAGGCGCGCATTTTGTCAACGGCACCTCCGCCGACGCCGCCAACCTGACCGCGATCAAGGAACACCAAACCGCGCTGAAAGGCGTCACCTTCCAGCAACAGATCATCAACTTCTTCCCGACGAACATTTTCGCCGACCTCGCCGGCACCCGCGCAACGTCGACGATCGCCGTGGTGATCTTCTCTGCAATCACCGGCATCGCCTACCTGGGCCTGCGTAAAACCGAGCCCACCATCGCCGCACAAGTGGCCAAAGGCATCAACGTCTTGGACCGCCTGGTGCACGGGATCATCAAGCTGATCTTGGCCTTGACCCCTTACGGCATTTTCGCTTTGATCACCAAGGCCGCGGCCACTGACAGCCTCAAGTCGATCGCCCAGCTCGGCGTCTTCATCGTTGCCGCGTATGTCGCCTTGATCGCCGTCTTGCTGGTGCACACGCTGATCTTGATCGCCAATCACATCAACCCCATCCGCTACTACAAAAAGGTCTGGCCAGCCTTGATCTTCGCCTTCACCTCGCGGACTAGCGCCGGGACCTTGCCGCTGAACCTCAAGATCCAAACCGAATCGCTAGGCATCAACACTGCCATCGCAAATTTCGCCGGCAGCTTCGGCTTGACCATCGGCCAAAATGGCTGCGCAGGCGTCTACCCGGCCATGATCGCAACGATCATCGCGCCGACCGTTGGCATCAACGTCTTCACGCCACAATACATCTTAAGTTTGATTGCCGTGGTCACCCTCGCGTCCTTTGGTTCCGCTGGCGTCGGTGGCGGGGCGACCTTCTCCACCTTGATGGTGCTGGGTACCTTGAACCTGCCAGTCGCGATCATGGCCGTGATCATCGCCATCGACCCGATCGTCGACATGGCCCGCACCGCCGTCAACGTCAACGACTCGATCCTGGCCGGCTTGATCGCCGCCAAAGCCACCAAGTCGCTGGATGATGACGTGCTCAACGACGACGGGAACGTGATCGCCAACACGCTGTAACCCGTTCTACGGCCTACCTGGTGTTCCCAGCACTCACACATGCGCCCACCGGATATTTAGGCCAAAAAAAACAGCCACTGCAGACAACACGTCTGGGGTGGCTGTTTTACGGTGTGGTGGCGGCGCGAAGTTATTGCTTCACGGCCCACACACTGCTATCGGCGCGTCTGATTTGGTTGCCTTGTTGGATGATCGTCCACTTTTCGGGACCACCTTTGTAAATCCCCGCCGGTTCCCCGGTCCCTGAGATCACATAGTTGCCGTTGACGATTTGATATGACACATTGTCTAGGACAACCGCAGGCATGCCCGACGCCCCGTAAGTGACGTTTGTGGGCGTGAACTCATAAAATGACGCGAACCCGGCCGCCTCAGACTTCTCAGTTTCTTGATACTTCCCGAGTAACGCCGCCGGTACCCCAGTATGGGTCGCCGTATCGTTAGCTGCCGGGGCGGCACTCGCGGAACTGGCAGCGGCTTGACTGCTAGCCGTGGCCTGGCTCGCCTGGCTCGCGCTGCTGCTGGTTACTGTGCTGGCACTGCTTTGGCTGGCCTGGCTACTTTGGCTGCTGGTCGCCGAGGAAGATGAAGATTTCTTGGCGGCCTTTGTCTTTTTATGTACGACCTTTTTCTTGACACTCGCTGATTGCTTCGTGCTTGAGCTGGACGCTGACTGACTCCCCGCCTTGCCACATCCAGCCAGTGCCATCAGCATGGTCGCGGTCAGCGTCACGGTTACCCACTTTTGCATAATAAATCCCCCAATATGTTTTGATCATTGTCATTATAGCAGAAAGGTGGGGCGGCGTTTGCTGTTTGCCACGCACCTTACACCCACAGACACCAAAGCGCCTGCCTAGAATAACCTAGACAAGCGCTTTGCTGACGGCACGATTATTTGGCGACCGCCGCCATCGCCACTTTGTTGACCCAGTTGACTGGCTGATCAAAATTAGGTTGGAAGAACGTGTCGAGCATGGCTAAGGTATCGATCGTCATATGCGTCTGAATCGCCATAGAGATCATATTCGCCGACATCGAGACATCATGTTCGGAATAAAAGGCCCCGCCTTTGACCTGCCGCGTCGCTGGGTCCCAGGTTAACGTCGCCAGCACCGGCGTTGTCGAGAGCATGAACTCGGGCCGGTAGTTTTCTTCTATGGTCACCGTAGCCAGTTTCAGACCCCGCGCGGCGCCACCCGCAACCGTTAAACCACTAGCGGCGATCGCCTTACCGAATAATTCGACCGCACTGGTGGATTGCGTCCCGATGTAGGCTTGCTTGGGCCCAGCGATGTTGGCCCCGACCAAAATCCCTTGGCGCACCGCATTCGTAGCTAGCGGGATATAATCTGGCTTCCCGGTGGGATTATAGTGGACGGCCGCCGAGTCCCCTGCGGCAAAGATCTCCGGCCGCGAACTCCGCATGTACTGATCGGTGATGACCGCACCGTTAGGGAGCATGCCGACCTTGCCACGCAATAGTTCGGTATTGGGCCGGAAGCCCACGGCCAAGATCGCAATGTCTGCTTTGTACGTCCCTTTGTCCGTGGTGACCGTTAATTGCTGACCATCTTCAAACCGCGTCACTTTTTGCCCCAAAGCCAAGGTGACCCCATGGGCGCGATAGTCTGCCGCGACTTTAGCGGTGATCTCGGCGTCGAAGTTTTTCGCCAACACACGGTCAAAAGCATCGATCAAGGTCACTTGCTTACCTGCCAAAGCGTATTGCTCGGCCAGTTCGGCACCGATATAGCCCGCCCCAATCACAATCACGGAGCGGATCTTGTCAACGTTTGCCCGCAGGCGGTTGGCATCTTGCCAGTTCTTACAATAGAAGACGTGCTCAGCGTCGACGCCGGGAATCGGCGGAACGACCGGCGCCGACCCTGGGGTGAAAACGAGTTTATCATACGACTCAATCCGGACCGCGCCGGTCACCAGGTTCTTGACGGTCAGCTTTTGACCGTAAACGTCGATTGCTGAGACGTCATGTTGCATGCACATCGTCGCCCCTAACTGCCGCAATGCGTCAGGTGACGAATAGAACATTTTATTCGGGTCAGAAACGTGGTCGCCGACCCACAACGCGATCCCACACGATAGGAAAGACAAGGTATCATTGCGCTCATAAACCACCACGTCATAATCAGGGTGTTCCGTCAGGATCTGTTGTGTCGCAAAAGTCCCGGCGTGGGTCGCGCCGACAACGATAATTTTCATAGCTAAACTCCTTTGTTTGCGTTATGACCAAAAAGGGAGCCGATAGACGACGGTCTATCGGCTCCCCCAAGCCACTGATCAAGCACCTGTTGTAAAATCTTGGCACACGAGACACGTCAGATCAGGCGCTAGACCAGCTGGTTGGCTACTTGGCTTCTGGATGTGGCAAGATGCCTTCCACTTCTGCATGCGGACGTGGGATCACGTGAACAGAGAGGAGTTCCCCGATACGTTGAGCAGCTGCGGCCCCAGCATCAGTGGCGGCCTTGACCGCCCCAACATCCCCACGGACCAAGACGGTCACCAAGCCACCGCCGACGTGTTCCTTCCCGATCAAGGTGACATTGGCTGCCTTGACCATGGCATCAGCGGCCTCGATGGATGCGACTAAACCTTTCGTTTCGATCATACCTAAAGCGTCTTGCATTATTCATTACCTCCAATTTTTTTGATCTTCACTGGCATCCCGGAGGTGACCCCGAGTGCGTTAGCTTCTTCTGTATCAATATGGCATTCTAAGCCAGAGTTGGCTTTGGCTCTGATGATGACGTTATTCAAAACGCCCCCGCGTAACCCTTCAATTTCAAGCGCCACGGTTTCGCCGTCATGCACCCCATATTCGATGGCTTGTTGCGGTAGCATATGGATGTGGCGTTGGGCAATGATCAGGCCATCTGGCGTCTTGATCGACGTCTTCGGCCCCACCACGGTCACGCCTGGGGTGCCATCAAGATGGCCGGACAAGCGCACAGGGGCTTTTGTCCCCAACTTGAATTGATCGGAGGCGAGGATCTCGATTTGCGTATGTTCGCGCACCGGACCCAAGATGCGGACCTTCGTGATTGCCCCTTTAGGCCCTGCCAGCATCACCGTTTCTTTGCTGGCAAACTGGCCTGGCTGAGACAAATCCTTCAGCTTGGTCAGTTGATAGCCAGGCCCAAATAACGCTTCCAGATCTGCTTGGGACAAGTGGATGTGGCGATTGGAGATCCCCACTGGCACGGTGTCTTTGCGCTCTGGTGCCTGACTGGTCGCCCCGGAAGTCGCATCGACGCTATTACGACACGTCTTCGGCGCGGCTTCGACTTTCAAGGCGCCGGTTAAAATATTGATGGCTTTTTCGTATTCTTCATCCATGTTCTCACCTCCTTTAAAAGTTATTGATTGTTCATCGCCAGCAACAGTTTCTTCACGACGTCTGCAAGCTTGTCTTTGTCGACCGCTCCAGAAGTCTTGTCAAAGGCTTCTTGAATCGCTGCCGGGCTTTGCTTCAGTGGCGCAGGCGTGGTGACCGTCTGGCAGGCGGGGGCGTCATGATCGGAAGAATAGGCCGGAGCCGCGGCTTTTGCGCCGTGTTCTTCGAAGTGGAACGTCGGGTCGTCATCGGCCAAAGTCGTCACGTCCTTGATCCCACAAGCGACCGTCTTGATATTGAGCAGGTGCTTAGGGCTGACGTTTTCAGAAACGGAAGAGCCGCCCATCGTCCCACAGCCTAAGGTGAAGGCGATCGGTAAGCCGGTACTCAACCCGGTCCCCCCTTGGCTACCACCTGTGTTGACCAAGATCCGCGAAGCTGGCTTGGCCGCAAACTTCAAGATCATCTCTGGGTCGTTGGTATGTAGACTCATCGTGTGCCCAATGCCGTTTTGCAAGAGGCGGATGCTCAAGTCGCACGCCTCGTGCCAATCTTTGACCGCATAAAAGGCTAAGACGCTGGTCAACTTTTCATAAGACAGCGGGTAGCCATCGCCCACGCCGCCTTGAGGGCCGACCAATACCTTCGTGCCTTCTGGGATCGTGATCCCAGCGCCTTTTGCGATCACTTGTGGCGAGCGCCCGACAAACTTGGCACTCATCGCGTGGGTCCCCGGCCGAAACAGCAACTTGCAGACTTTAGCGGTTTCTTCTTCACTCATGAAGTAGCCGCCTTGGGCTTTCAGTTCCGCGATCACTTGGTCTTGATTGCATTCTTCGGCAATGATCGATTGCTCAGAGGCGCAGATCGTCCCGTTGTCAAAAGACTTGCTGGCGATAATGCGGGCCACGGCGTCGTGTACGTTCGCCGTTTTTTCAATGTAGGCGGGGGAGTTCCCGGCGCCGACACCGATCGCCGGCTTGCCTGCGCTGTAAGCGGCTTTGACCATGCCTGGGCCGCCAGTCGCAATGATCAAGCTGACGTCTTTGGCGTGCATCAATTCGTTCGTCGAGGCCATCGTCGGTGTCGACACGCAACCGATGGTGCCTTTCGGCGCGCCGGCAGCTTCTGCTGCGTCGGCCAAGATCTCAGCGGCCTTATACGTGCATTTGGCAGCGGCCGGATGCGGTGCAAAGACGATCGCATTGCGGGACTTGATGGCGATCATCGCCTTGAAAATGACGGTCGATGTCGGGTTGGTCGACGGTACGATCCCCATCACTAAGCCGACCGGATCGGCCACTTCGAAGGTTTTGTTGGCTTGGTCTTCAGCGATCACGCCGATCGTCTTTTGGTCCTTGATCTGGTTATAGAGTAATGTGGCCGCAGCGTGGTTCTTATACGCCTTGTCCCTGACCTTCCCAAAACCAGTCTCGACAACTGCCATTTCGGCTAGCTCTGCTGCATGTTCCTCTGCAGATTCAACCATATATTGTAAAATGTGGTCGATTTGCTCGCCAGTGAAGGTCGCCAGCTGATCCGTTGCGGCTTTCCCGGCTTTGACGAGATCTCTTGCTTCTTGGATCGAGCACAGATCTTTATCGAATTGTTCCAATTGTCAGATCCCCTTTTCATTCTTTATGCTTCGTGTTGGTAGAAGTCGATCAGTGTGTTGACGAGATTGTTCTTGCTCAACTGATAGACGTTCTTGTGTTGCTTGACGAACGCGGGTTGCCGCTTGGCAAAGTTGCGCAGCTCGTTGATCTTGAACTGTCCTAAGTAAGCGGCCGCCTTGGCTTTATCGGCTACGAGCGCGCGCAGTTGCGCCGCATCCAGCTTAGTGGCCTTTTCAGCCGGTGTTGCTGGGGCTTCCGGCGTGCTGTCTGCGGCCTTTGGGACCTCCGGTAGCACGCTTTGCGCGGCTTCAGATTCTGGTTCTGGCGTCGCCTGCTCTGGCGCAACCGCTGTCATTTTTGGCCGTGGTGGTGTCGGCCGCTCAACGATCGTGTGTAACATGCCATCTGGCCGCGGGATCACGTCTGTGGTCAACAGGCCTTCTTCAGACAAGCGCCGCACCGCAGTTGCCGCCGCGTCCACCGCGGTTTTGATCGCCGCGACATCGCCAGTCATCAAGGTGGCGACCAAGCCGCCGCCGACGTATTCCTGGTTCACCAGATGGACATCGGCCGTTTTCAGCATCACGTCACTTGCTTCGATCGCGGCGATCAACCCCCGCGTCTCGACCATTCCCAGTGCTTCCATCTACTCACCCCTTACTCAGCATCAGCCCAGTTGGAAGGATAGGTCGTGTAGAAAATGTGCGCGTGATCCGGAGAGCTCCAGACAACGTGCGAATCCTTCGGAACGAACAAGACGTCCCCGGCCTTGCCAGAATACTTCTTGCCATCAATCGTCACTTCAAGCGTCCCGGAGATCACATAATCGATTTCCTCGTACGTCAAATGCCAATCGAATGCAGAATTTTCAATTTCTAAGAACCCCGCACTCATATGGGATTCATCCTTGCTGACGAGCTCTTGAAAATGCGCGTTGACCTTAGGATCGCCAGTGTCAAAGACATCCATCTTGACCGTGTCGCCATGGACCAACTTGAGCCCATTGGGGTGAACGCAAGCTTTGAACGGTTGGGCTGGCGCTTCAACGCCGCCATTGGCGATCAATTCCTTCAACATGGCGAATAAATCTTCTTTGGTGATTTCATCGGCACTCATCGGCTTGGACGCCTCCTTTTGTGGGACCAACGTCATCCCGTATTCCACCGCCAGATCTTTGGCTGCTGGGGTGACTAACGCATCGGTTTTCAGCACGCACTCGGTGTCACCGTTGGCGTGTGCTTCTTCTATGGTCTTGATACTGATCAGTTGCTTCATAACACCGCCCCTTCTTTCATCACATTCTTCATTCTAAGAGTAACGGACAGTCCGTATCGATGATGCCAACGACCGAGGCATCAGTTGGGATATTATCGTCGTTGAGCATCCGCCGCGCAGAGCTGCCGGTGACCACGATCACCCGGTCACCCACACCGCCGCCAACCGTATCGATGACCACGATCTGCTCGCCTGCACGGGTGCCGCCGATGACGCGAGCGAGCATCAGCTTGAACCCGTTCAACGCTTCAGATTTTCTGGTCGCCCAGATATTACCCACTAATTCTGCCGTTAACATGATCGCCACTTCCTTTCTCACAATCCGTGGTTGCCAGTATGCCTACTTTTACGCGAGTTCAAGTTCTGGCACAATACTGGTTGCAATACCTAATGGGGTGGCAAACATCGGATTTTGAGGTTTGACTGTTTTAATGTGTAACTTTTGTTCAATAATCCCTTCAAGGCCGGTCAAGCAACAGGTACCACCGACCAAATAGATCTCATCGACCTTCTCGCCAGCGATATGTTGCGTGATGATCGACGCGACTTTTTCGATCACTGGCTTGACGACGGGTAACAGAGCTTGATGGTTCGCCTCATCCCGCTTAAATAATTCGGCTTCGTCGAAAGTTTTTTGATAGGCGCCGGCGATCACTAAGGATAAGTGCGTGCCGCCGGTCGGCTCATCGGCCACCTTGGTCACGACCCCCTCTTTCAACACAGCGATGCCGGTGGTGCCACCGCCGATATCGACGATCGCGCCATCTTTGATCCGCAAGATCTGATTGGCAGCCGATGGTTCGTCTAACAAGTTGTCCAGCTCGAAACCTGCGGCTTGCACCACGTTTTTGATCGCACCCGAATCCAGTTCATCCGTACCAGGTGGTAAGGCTGCTGCGGCATGCACGAGTTCTGTGTGTAATTGGGCTTCAAGCTTTTCTTTCAGTTGCCGTACAATATCGATCGCGCCAATGTAATCAACCACCATGCCATCGCGGACAACATTCGCATATTGATAGGCCCCAGCGACAGGGCGACCAGTGCGATCCAAAACGGCCAGCACGATACAGGCGGTGCCCAGATCGACCCCAGTATAGTAATCGCCATCTGCCGTCGTGATTGGGTGGTCGATGACAGCTTCAAATTGCGAAATGATGCGGTTGCAATACGCGAATTCTTGTTCCGCAGACATGGTCATTCCTCCTTGTGTTTCAGTTCCGTAATGAGTTGAGCGAGCTGTTGTAAGATCACTTGGATCAGCTCGTTGGGCTCAGGGGCTAGGCGGTCGCCTAGTAGTAACAGTGCGTTGCCTAAGTGCGCCAGCTTGATCATGATCGGCCCGTATTCGCTCAAGGCATATAGATACGTGAGCTTGAACGTGTTAGGGGCGACTAGGTTAGCAGGTGGCACTTGGTGTGCGGCCACTTTTTGCGCTTGTGCTTCTAAACTTTCGGCGAGATCCAAGAGTTGCTGGCTCAACGCCATATCCAGCGGCTTACAAGCCAGCGCCGTCTCGTAGAGATCCAGTTGCACGTAGTTGACCAAAATGGCTAACTTGTGGTCTGGCACCGGGACTGACTTGGCGGTTGCCGGTTGTTTTGGTGTGGCTGTCGTCACCGGCGGTTGCGCAGTGGTGATCGTCACGCGCCGGTCGGCTAAAAATTGCCTCGCCTCTGGCGTCAAGCGCTGCGTTGCTGTCACTTGAAATGTGTCGAAAGGTTGCTGTTGATACTGGTACTTGAGGTCATACTCGGTGATGAATTTCATCTCAGTACCCTCCTTTAACCAGCTCCTTATATAACCCTTCCAAGTCAGCGAGACTCGGCTTCCGCGGGTTCGTCCCCGTACAATTATCATCCAAGGCCTTTTGCGCCATAGCCGGCACCGCTTCTAAGAATTCCTCGGGATCGATGCCGTAGTCATTGATCGTTTGCGGGATGTTGAATGATTGACTCAACCGTTTGATCCCGGTGATCAGGCCATGAACGGTGGCTTTGGGCGTGCCAGCTTGGATGCCTAATAGGTTGGCCGCCGCCTCATAACGGTGCAAGGCGGTGCTTTCCCCTGCCAACTCTAAGCCGGCATTGTAAGAGATAATGTGCGGTAAAATCATCGCGTTCGCCCGGCCGTGGGGAATGTGGAACATCCCCCCGAAAGCATGGGCTAAGCTATGGCTGATCCCTAACCCGGCACTACTAAAGGCCAACCCGGCGAGGCAAGAGGCGTTGTGCATCTTAGTGCGCGCGGCGAGGTCATCGCCATGCTTCACTGTGGTCGCCAACTCTTGCCAGACGATCCGCATCGCTTTTTCGGCGAACGCGTCGGTGAAATCCGTCGCCCCGGTAGACACATAGGCTTCTAGCGTATGGGTCAAAACATCCATGCCGGTATCCGCGGTCACACTGGCGGGAACACTCAAGGTGAACTGCGGATCTAAGATGGCGTAATTGGGAATCAACTGCGCATCGATGATCGGGTACTTGGACTTGGTCGCCGGATCGGAAATCACGGCGAATGACGTCACTTCACTCCCGGTGCCACTGGTGGTCGGCACCGCAATCAAGGCCGGTGCCGCCGCCCCGGTGGATTGGGCGTACAAGCTATTGATCGCCTTGGCGGTATCGATGGCAGATCCCCCACCTAAGGCGATGATCGCCTCTGGTTGACAGGCAAGGGCTTGTGCCAGTCCTTGCGTCACCACGTCGATGGTCGGATCGGGGACAACATCGGCAAACACGGCATACGGGGTTTTTTTTGCATCTAGGCTTTTGGTGATCAGATCGACTTTATGACTCTTTTGCATAAAGGGATCACAGATAATGAAGTATCGGTTGAAACTGAGGTTGGCAATTTCGTCAACCGCTTCGTTGCCAAAGAAAATCTTGGTCGGCATCATATACTGGGCCACTTAAAGCCCTCCTTTCTTCGTATTGATCATTGCGGTTAATGCGGCAAAATCGGCTTGCCGCTGTAAATTTAATGTGAAAAACGGTTCTGGGATCCCGGTCGCCTTGAATTCCCGATAGACATCCGCTGTCGTCGGCGGCGTCTGTGTCGTCATGGTCACGACGCCGATGATCGGCAGGCGGAACACCTTGGCAAAATTCGGTGGGTAGTTGCGTCGCGTCCGGTCGATGGCGGATAGCATCAAGATACAGTCAGCATCTTGTTGCGCGGCGATAATGTGTTGATGCATCCAAGGACATTCAAGATACGCCCCTGGCACCGTCAGCGTCTGCTCGCCGTAAAACAAGCAGGCTTGCATCCGCTGTTTGTCTTGCTGATCAAGGTACTGCGCCAGCTGGACCTTGCCACTATGGTTGGGTCCGATGATCATGGTCCGTCGTTTCATCCTTATCACCATTTTCAACCGGGGCTGTCCTCACCGTCGCGGATCACGCCTTGTCGCTGGCGATATGGACATCGTGTCGAACGGGATGGACATGACCTAGTGGGGTCATGTCCACGGCGTCCGAAGCGATGCGCCAATTAATGGCCGCGACTCATGTTCGCGTGATGGCACAAACCGTGAACCCCAGATTATCCTGCAAAACTTGGCACACGGTGGTCAAAGCTTCCGTCACACTTTGAACATCCCCTAACACCACGACAGAACCAGTGAACCGGTCTAAGAAGCCGACCTTGACGTCTGCGGCCTTAGCCGCGAGGTCTGCGGCGATCATCGCCGTTTCATACGGTGATAAGGTCAAGATCCCGATCGCCCCTTCATTACCGATTCCTAAACTGTCATAGACGGCCTGGATTGGTGAAGCGATCACATGTGCCAGCGTCACTTGCTTGCCTGGTACGGATTCTTCGATTAAGCGTTGGGTTTCAGTTATCTCTGCCATCGTGCACCTCGCCTTTTTAGTGCCGGATCACGGCAACTGGGAAATCATACTTCTTGATCATCCCTTCAATACGGTCCAAATCGGCATCGCTCAAGCTAGGATCGCCATCGACCGGGTATTTCATCCCCAGCTGGCTGTACTTATTCACGCCTAGCTTGTGGTAAGGCAACAAGTTGATCCCTTTAAAATTCGGGAGGTCCTTATACGGCTTCAAGAAGTCAATGACCGCGTCGATTTCTTCTTCGCTATCATTGATCCCTTTGAGCATCGGCATGCGGATCTTGACGTTATAGCCTTCTTGCAACAACTTGGTCAGGTTGGCCAAGATCTTTTCGTTGCTCATGCCGGTCAATTCGTTGTGCTTCACCGGATCCATGTGCTTCAGATCATAGAGGAACAGATCCACGTGTTCCGCGATCTTCATCAGGTTCTCCGTTGGGGCGTACCCACAAGTTTCGATCGCCGTATTGATGCCATCGTCCTTGCATGCTTGTAAGAGGGTGATTGCCCCTTCCGGCTGGGCCGTGCATTCGCCACCACTTAACGTGATCCCGCCACCAGAGGTTTCGTAAAACGCATCATCTTCATGCACAAGCTTTAGCAATTCGGAAATGGTCTTGACTTCACCGCTGATATTCAGCGCGGCCATCGGGCAAACGGCGACGCATTTACGGCACCCGTTACAAGAGCGATCACGCCGGACCTGGTGGTGACCATTTTCATCGATGTAGTGGATCCCCATCGGGCAAACATCGACACAGGCCATACAGTTGCTGCAAACATCACGCTTGTACATCACCTGGTATTTTTGTTCTAGCCCTTCTGGGTTAGAGCACCACTGGCACCGTAGCGGACAGCCCTTGAGGAAAACGATCGTCCGGATCCCTGGTCCATCATAGACATTGTATTTTTGTACGTTGAAGACCATGACTTGGCGTTCAACATCTAGTTTTGTCTGAGTACTCATCGAGCAATCATCTCCATACAAACGTTAATTAAAAGTGTGTCAGCATCGTCCGGCTGATAATTTCATCTTGAACATCCTTACAGAGTTCAACGAAGAAGGCACTGTAGCCCGCCACCCGGACGATCAAATCACGGTATTGTTCTGGGTGTTTCTGCGCTTCGATCAAGGTCTGGTTATCCAAATAGTTAAATTGCATTTCGCCGTTCCCTAACGTGCTGGCGGTCCGCAATAAGGTGATCAGGCTTTCTTCGCCTTCGCGCGTGTCCAAAAGCCCGGACATGATCTTGAAGTTATGCACCATGCCGATGTTCATGTTATCGTTGGACATCTTAGAAACGGACTTGATCGTCGCCGTCGGGCCTTTGAAATCGGCGCCTTGAGACGGGCTGATCCCATCAGATAATGGCTGCCATGCGCGGCGACCACCGGCGGAAGCGCCGGTCATTTGGCCAAATGGCGTGTTGTTGGAAATCGATAACGTCCCGTGGCTCAAGTTGGAATACAAGGTCTTATACTTGCGGTGTTCTTTTTCGGTGTATTCGATCAAGTCAGCCGCGATCAGATCGGCATAATCATCATCATTGCCATACTTCGGGGCGTTCAAGCAGTCGGTGCGTACTTGCGGTTCGCTTTGGAAGTCGTCGACCAAGGCCTTGTTAAGTTGTTCCAAGGTGTACTTCTTGTCGTCAAAGACCAGCTTCTTGATCGCTGCCATCGCGTCGGTGTAAGTCGCCAAACCAGACCAAACAACACCAGGGCCGTAGTTGTACATGGCACCGCCGGCAGAAACATCTTTCCCATGTTCCATGCACCCTTCGTACATAATGGACATGAGCGGCTTTGGTGCCAGATCCCGATGGACCCGCTGAGAGATCACCGTGGCCACATCCGTCCACTTGGTGATGTAGTTGATTTCTTGTTTGACCGCGTTATCGAACTTCTCGAAGGTATCAAACTGGGTGAGGTCGCCCATATCCGGGCAAACCTTCTTGCCGTACCATAATGGCACCCCGTGATTGAGGACCAATTCGATACAGATCGGCCATTGGGTGTAGGCGGTCGACGTCCATTGATACAAGCGGCCGGCCTTTTGCGGTTCCACGCAGCCCATCAAGCAATAGTCGCGCGCGTCTTCGATCGATACGCCTTTGGCCAACATGATCTTGATGTGAGTATCATCGAAGTGACAAGCTGGGAAGCCCATCCCGGCGCGCACAACATCGACGATCTTCTTCAAGTATGCCCGTGGCGACTTGTTGTGAATCCGGCAAGCCAGCGATGGTTGGTAGACCTTCACGTGACGCACCGCGTCCATCAACAAGTAAGTCAGATCGTTGGTCGCATCGCGGCCTTCGCGGGTCACCCCGCCGACACACATGTTGACGAATGGTTGATAACCGGCGAAGAACTTAGAGCCGCCTTCAGAGGTGATCCACATCATTTCAGACATCTTGATCAACATGCATCCGGCCAGTTCGAAGGCCTGGAAGTTGTTCATGCGCCCTGCTTCCAGGTCGGCTTTGAACATTGGGTACATATATTGATCGACACGGCCAATCGACATCCCAGTTTGGTTTTCTTCAACCACCAGCAACGATTCGATGGTCCAGACGGCTTGAATCGCTTCCCAGAAGGTTTCTGGTTTGTGGGCTGGCACCCGGCTGTTGACGTAAGCAATCTGTTCAAGTTCTTTTTTCCGCTTGGGGTCCGCTTCTTTGTCTGCTAAGCTTTGCGCATATTCGGACATGCGCTTGGCGTAGATCATGACCCCTTCTGTGGTGTCGATCACGGACTTGTAGAAGTAGATCTTTTCGATGTCGTCAGGGTTTTCGTAATCCAAGTCTTCCAAGTGGGCCTTGGCTTCGTTTTGGATGTCGAGCATGCCTTTTTTCATCGTGATGACATCGTAACCAGGGTTGGAATCCCCGCCACCGTTCAAGGCGTGGTAAGAACAATCGGAAACAAAAGATTCCCCAGACAATTCCCAGACCCCGGCTTCACGGTATTGGTCTTCACAGTGTTCATCGACGGACTTGCCTTTCCAAAATGGGAAGAGTTCGTCACGCATAACCTTTTTATCTTCATCCGAAATATAAAATGGGTCCTGCGGCCGCTTGCCGATCGTATCGATTTCGTCTTCCATCCACCGCCAAGCGATATCAGGAGAAAAGGCGCCGGCACGCGGCGCACCGTTTGGCGCACCGACGATCAATTCGTGATCTTGGATCACCAACGGTGCGGTTTCGCAGCAATACTTGAAGCATTTGGCCCGTAATTCGATCTTAGGCATCCCCGGGTTTTCTTTGGCGATCTTGGTGATCGCCCGTGCCCGGTACGTCGTGATCGATGGCACTTGGTCTAAGTAGTTTTCCTTCAAGGCCTTCAGACGCGGGGTGATGCCTTCTGGCACGTCTTCCCCGTCTGAAGCAAAGGCGACTTTAACGCCGGATTTCGCAGCGCCACCTTGAATATCATCTGAAATCGAAGCGAACATTTTTTGCAGGGATGCGCGTTCTTCATCAGACAAATCTTGGGTTGCTTCGGCTAATTTAGCCGAAAAATCTTGCATGTTCATATGCTTAAACGCTCCTTTTTAATCGCTTTCATTTACAAGTTTGCTTAAGAGCTTCAAGAAATCGTCTTGGATCTCTTGTTGCCGCTCGGATTTTGCCGCGGCCGGCTTCGTCGGCGCTTGCGCTTCATGCGTCGGCACCTGCGGATAACCAACCTGCCGCACGTAAGTCAAATCTGCTGGCGTGATACCTTTGGCAATGCTGCCGCCGCCAGACGTCATGCCGCCTAGCCACAAGCTCGGGTCAAGGTCGGAGCCAATGCCAAGCGCCGCTAAACTCGCCGCGTTGTTCACGATCACCCGGGCCACCGGCTTCTTTAAGGCGAATTCCCGGATCACATCGGCATTGTTAGAATGGATCGCGAGGGTATGACCGTGCTGCTGATTCTTCAACAAGGCCATGCACTTCTCACACGCGCGTAACCAGTCGGGCTCGAGGTAAAAGACGATGATCGGAAAGTCCAGCGACTCGGTATAGGGTGATTCGGCGTAGATATAGTCTTGTGATGTCACCAGTAGTTTGGCGTCTGCCGGCACCGTGAAGCCTGCTCGCTTCGCGACGGCTTGGACAGATTGTCCAGTCAAGACTTGCGAGTCCCCATCCAGTGATTGCAACAAGTGGACCAGCTGCTTTTCGTCAGCTTCGGTCAGGAAGTAAGCCCCTTGGGCCGCCAGCTCATGCCGCACCTGATTGGCAATGACCGACTCTGTAATGACGAATTGCTCGGCCGCCGGCAACAACCCGTTGTCAAAGCTGCGACTCTTGATGATCTGCTGAACGGCTTGCGCAATATCCGCCGTGCGTTCGATAAACACCGGCGTCGACCCCGTCCCGCAGTAATAGATCGGTTTGGCTTGAGGCAGTGTCCCAGTCATGAAGCGGGCATTGCCGAGATTGATGACCAGCGCAATATTGGGGCTTTGGATCAGCTCAGTGATGCCTTCATCGGTGATCTCGGTCATGCAAGTGATCGTCGCACTCGGTAAGCCGGCTTGCTGGATCAAGTTATCTAGCAGCGTCACCACATTGGCGACCGTCTTAGCCAGCTTCGGTTGCGGGACGATCACTAAGGCATTGCCGGTTTTGATCGCACTGATCGCGGCGAAAAACACATTCATGATTGGTTGCGCCTGGCCCATGATCACAGCGACAGTCCCTAAAGGTACCCCGACGGTATGTATCGGTCCGTCACTTTCGAGGCCCCCCACCAACCGCTTGCCGGTGACCGAAGCCTTCCAAGTGGGCAGAAATTCTTTTAATAAGGTCACTTCATCTTGCTTGTCCCCCACGCCTGAATCGAGCACACTTTGTTCGATCAGCGTTGGGCCATCGTTTTCAATCATTTGAAAAATTGCTGCAACAGCCTTATCAAGTTCGACTTGGGTATAACTCAGTAAATTAACTTGATGATTCTTGGCCGTCTCGCTTAATATCCGTGCTTCAGAGATGGATAACAGATCTTTATCAATGAATGGCACGTCATCATCTCCCACTACTCTTCTGGCGTCAGCGGGCTCAAGGCGTAACGGTGAATGATCTTGTCGAGATCTTTATGCGGGCTGGCGATCACAACGGAACTGTAGACCTCCGCACCCATTGCCTCTACCGCTTTGACACCGGCATCCACCGCCGCTTGGCACGCGGCCACATCGCCACGAACGATCACGGAAATGTACCCCGAGGCGACGTTTTCGTACCCGACAACGTCAACATCGGCAGCCTTGCCCATCGCATCGGCGGCTTCTAATACAAACACTAATCCAAAGGTTTCGATCGAACCGATCGCTTCATGTCCTGCCATTGGCTTTTTCTCCTATTCTGAATCGATGTCATGGACGGAAACAATGGCCCCAACTGCCGGTAATGGCCGCGGCATGACGTTATGTGCCGTCAATTTGCCGATCGCATCGGCCGCTTTCGCCCCCGCTTCCACAGCTGACTTGACCGCGGCCACATCCCCTTTGATCATGATGGTGACCAAAGTTGAGCCGATGTTTTCATACGAGATCAGTTCCACATTGGCCGCTTTCAACATCTTGTCCGCTGCGTCTAATGCCGGAACTAAGCCGACGGTTTCCACTAGTCCAAGCGCTTCTTCGCCGTAATATTTCACGCTGATCACCTCAGTTATTCGTCTTGGTATTTTTTAGCAACATATTTGTGGACCGTGCTGCGACCGTCATCGGTGATCCGGTATTCCATTTGGAGTTCACCAGCATCATCCAGCTCATACCCGGACAACTCGACCATCCCGTTGGCTTCTAGCGCCATACAGTGATCGGAGTAGAGTTTCTTGGTAAATTGTCGCTCGGTCCCGTACTTGCACTTCAAATCGGCCATGATTTCTTCGACGGTCGCGTTGCCTTTTTTATACAACTCATTCAGTACCGCAGTTCTTGCAGGTAATAACACGCTACTCACCCTTCCTGAATAGATCCAATGGGTTCATGGTGACCAAAATCGCCCCGGCAACGATCACAATGGAGCCGATGACGATCGTTGCCGTCAATGCTTGGCCCAAGAACATGACGCTGAACAACACGCCCCAAAAGGCGTACGTGACGTTCAATGACATCCCAATCGCCGTGCCGACAGTGGCATTGGCCTTGTACCAGCAAACAAAGGAGATCCCTGCGCTTAAGCCAGAAGCGATCAACCAATACACTGGTGTCATCGCTGCAAAAGTCCCGGCTAAGAGGTGCATGCCCCCGCCGATGAACGGCAAAACGATAAACAAGCTAACTAACCCAGAGATCAATTCGCGCAGGTTAACCGCTACGTCTGTGTCGATCATCGCACCGCCGAAGCTGGAGAAGACCCCTTCAGCGCCCCAGAAGATCGCGGCTAACAAAGCACAAATCACGCCTAAAGTGAAGTTCGGTGCGCCTTCTGGCTTGACCAAATTGATCACGATCGCCCCTGCGACACACAGTAACATGCCTGCCACGACGCGCTTCGTTGGTCGCTGTTTCAAGAATATCCAAGAGAATAATGCCCCAAAAAGACTACAGGTGGCAGAAATCGGAATCGCATAAGCCCCCGCTAGTGCCAAGCCGACGAGGTACGCCCCGTTGGCGATCGGCCCACCTAATAAGAAACCGATCACTAGCATCTTCCCTGGTGTCGTCCGAAGCGTCCGCCATAACTCTTTCAACCGGCCTTGCTTAGCATTGTAGAAGAGTAACCAGATGCCGGCAAAAAGGTCATTCAAGCCAGAGCAGACGAATGGGGCAGCCAAGATCCCGGCGGCACTCGCTAATGGATTGAAGCCACTGGCCACCACCACTAATGTGGAATAAATGCCGTAGGTCAAACCTGACACTAGCCCGTTACCGATCCCGGAAATATGAAAACTCTTGTTCAGGCTCTGCATCTTCGTTTCAGCTAATGCCTGTGTATCTAATAACTTACTCGAGTTCATTTTGCGCCTCTCTTCTAATTAGTCTTCTTTGGCAAAATGTTTTCCACTTCTGTATGTGGCCGGGGGATGACGTGTACGGAAAGTAACTCGCCAATTCGTTGCGCCGCTGCCGCACCGGCATCGGTTGCTGCCTTAACGGCACCGACATCACCGCGGACCAGCACGGTGACTAACCCACCACCAACTAACTCCTTACCGATCAGGGTCACGTTTGCCGCTTTGACCATCGCATCGGCTGCTTCGATGGAACCAACCAAGCCTTTGGTTTCGATCATTCCTAATGCTTCAGAATTCATAATGCCACCTCTTTTTCATTTTGAGTTGTTAGAATTATTGCTTGTGGGGCAAGATCGTTTCGACTTCACTATGTGGGCGCGGAATCACATGGACAGAAAGCAATTCACCAATCCGTTGTGCCGCTGCCGCACCGGCATCTGTTGCCGCCTTGACCGCACCGACATCCCCACGGACTAACACGGTGACCAATCCGCCACCAACATGTTCCTTGCCGATCAAGGTGACGTTAGCCGCCTTGACCATCGCATCGGCCGCTTCAATTGAGGGAACCAAGCCTTTTGTTTCAATCATGCCTAATGCTTCAGAGTTCATTTTGAACGCTCCTCTCGCGCTTGTTAGCGCCTAGTTTCGATGAGGTAAAATCGTTTCGACCTCAGCGTGTGGCCGCGGAATCACGTGCACAGAGAGCAATTCTCCGATTCGTTGCGCCGCAGCCGCACCGGCATCCGTCGCGGCCTTGACTGCTCCGACATCACCGCGGACCAGCACGGTGACCAACCCGCCACCAACATGTTCTTTACCGATTAAAGTGACGTTGGCGGCCTTGACCATTGCATCCGCTGCTTCGATAGAACCAACGAGGCCTTTCGTTTCGATCATTCCTAACGCATCGTACTGCATGCTACATTGCTCCTTTCTAAACCTGTTCATGATTTAACAAGCAAAGTGTAAGCGCTTCCCTTAGGGTAAGGTCAAATAATTTCGTAAAAAAGTCACAAATCCCGGTCTATCAAGGTTTATCTGTAAAGACACTTTAGAATTGTTATCACGAAAAAATTTTTTGGAAAGTTTGTGCACCATGACGCCATCACAAGCATGTAAGAAATCGCCTATAAACCAGCCTAGTATGAACAAAAGGCTGTTCGAATCAAGGGTTCCCCCATACGGGAAGGTTAGATATTCACAAGTCAGGATAGTATTGACAAATTCACAAGTTCACATTACAGTTCGAACTGACGTTATCTTATTAAAAATAGGGGTTAGATTATGCGTACATCTAAAGAGAATACAAACTTATACACTGTTGGCGAGGTCGCAAAACTCTGTAACGTCTCGAAAAAAACCTTACGCTTCTACGATCAACTCGGTATTATCTCCCCTGACTATGTCTGTCCGGACAACAACTATCGCTACTACAGTCAACAAACCTTGTCATCTATCTCAATCGTCAAGTACTACAAGCAAATGGGGTTCAAGCTATCAGAAATGCAAGGTTTGATCGGTAAACCCTCGTATTTTTACCATGAGAACAACTTCGTGGCCAAGATCAACGAACTGCAAGAAGAGGCCCAAAAGATCCACGATGAGCTGATTCAACTCCATGACTGGCACCGCTTGCTTCAAGAAGCCCGCATGGTCAGTGCTGAATACACCAACACGATCAGCGTCAAATGTCTGGAAGTCCAATCCTATTGTTCCTTAGAACAAGCCTTTAGCTACGACTACCGCGAATCGATCCTCAACATTCCTTGGACGAACTACTTACAAAGCCAACAACAAGAAATCACTGGACCAGTGGTGCTCAAATATGATTCCTATGCAGATAAATATAATGGCACCAGCAATCAGGCCACGATCATGCAAAAACCCGTGTTATCTGATCAACCGGTGCCTAACCTCACCACTTTAGGCGGCTTTTTCGTTAGCACGTATCATCTCGGCGACTTAGGCACCATTAATGCCGAGTACCCCAAGGTGCAACAATGGGCGACGGACAATGGCTACACTTGCGGCCCTGAATGCTACGAGCGCTATGTGGTCGATTACTGGACGACGACCAATCCAGAAGAGTTTGTCACCGAGATCCTCATCCCCATTTCCAAACAAAAATGCACAGCAAAGTAAGGTGATCACGATGTCCCACTATCAAACAATGGACGGCAACCATGCCGCAGCTTATATCTCTTATGCGTTCACCCAAGTAGCCGCCTTATACCCGATCACGCCGAGTTCCCCCATGGGTGAAGCCATCGACGCCTGGGCCACGGACGGGCGGCCGAACCTTTTTGGCGCGCCAGTGAAGGTCGTCGAAATGCAGTCAGAAGCTGGCGCCGCCGGTACCGTACACGGTAGCCTCAAAACCGGCGTCCTAACGTCCACCTACACGTCCTCGCAAGGCTTGCTGTTGATGTTGCCGAATATGTATAAAATTGCCGGCGAATTGTTGCCTACAGTTTTCAACGTCGCCGCACGGGCGGTGGCCACGAACGCGCTCAGTATTTTCGGCGACCACAGCGACGTCATGGCCGTACGCCAAAGTGGCTTTTGCCTCTTATGCGAAAGCACCGTCCAAGAAGTCATGGACCTTTCCGGCGTCGCCCATTTGGCCAGTATCGATGCCAGTCTGCCGTTTGTAAACTTCTTCGACGGGTTCCGCACCAGCCATGAATTGCAACGGGTCGAAACGATTGCCTATAGTGACTTGTTGACGATGCTCAACCAAGACGCCTTAGCGAAGTTCCAGGCTCGGGCGATGAACCCCAACCACCCGTATATTTCGGGCGCGGCCCAAAATCCCGATATCTATTTTCAATCGCGAGAAACGGTGAATCAGTTCTACGACCGCGTCCCTGCCACCGTGCAAAAATACATGCGCCAGATCAACGCCCTTCGCGGGACGGACTATGACTTGACCAACTATTATGGCGACCCCGCGGCCACCGAGGTGATCATCGCGATGGGCTCTGTCGCCGCCACTGCCAAGCAAACGGTCGCTTATCTCAACGCTCACGGTCGCCACGTCGGTTTTTTAAACATCCACCTGTACCGACCCTTCCCGACCGCGAACCTGTTGCAGAATTTACCCGCGACGGTGCAAAAAATCGCCGTCCTCGATCGTACGAAGGAGCCAGGCAGCACAGGGGAACCATTACTGCTCGATGTTCAAAGTGCCCTGTACGGGAGCCCAACGCATCCCCAGATCATTGGCGGGCGCTACGGCTTAGCTTCTAAGAATGTCACCCCAGATCAGCTGGTGGCGGTTTATGCAGAACTGCAAAAACCTGCTGCTGAGCTAAAACCCCGCTTCACGATCGGGATCGTCGATGATGTCACGCACCTGTCATTGCCAGCCCAGCCGACCTTGGATCTCACGCCTAAAGCCATCTATCAAGCAGAGTTTTGGGGTTTTGGGTCAGACGGGACCGTCGGCGCAATCAAACAAGCCGCCAAACTCTTAGGGGACTGTAATGGGCAATACGTTCAGGCCTATTCCGAATACGACTCCAAAAAGTCGAGCGGCCTTTCCCGTTCCTACTTACGTTTTGGCAAGCAACCGATCGAATCGACATACACTATTTCTCACCCTAATTTTGTTGGTTGTCACAACGCGGCCTACCTGCATCACTACGACCTCCTAGAAGGGCTACAAGACGGCGGGATCTTCCTCCTCAACACCGTTTGGGATGTGGCAAAATGTCAGCGCTTGCTTCCGGCCAAATTGAAGCAATACATCGTGGCGCATCACATTCGATTTTATATCATCGATGCCGCCAAACTCGCCAGAGCACACGGCCTCGGCCGCCGAATCAACACGGTGATGTGTACGGCCTTCTTCGAGTTAGCCACTGACCTGTCGCAAGCCGAATTCGTGCCACTGCTGCAAGCCGAAGCCCAACGCGCGTACGGTCACAAGTCTCAAGTCGTCGTTGAAGAGAACTTCGCAGCGATCGCAGCCACTTGTGGCGCCCTTTTGCAAGTGACGATCCCGACTGATTGGGAAGACCAGCCCGCCGCACCAGTGACGACTGATATCTCGCCAGATTACATCAATGAGATCTTTAAACCGATGTTGCGCCAAGAAGGTGACCGGCTTTCTGTCGGCGATCTGATCAAGCACGACATGCTCGCCGGCAACTTACCTTCTGGTTCGTCTGCCTTCGAAAAACGGGCGATCGCGCCTTCTGTCCCGCAATGGCGACCCGAAAATTGCGTCGAATGTAATCTGTGTTCGGTCATCTGCCCACACGCCGCGATCCGGCCGTTCTTAGCGGACGACGATGAACTGGCAGCGGCGCCTGAAGGGTTCATCGTCAAAGACATGCGCGGCGCCGATGGCCTCAAGTATCGCATCCAGGTTTCGATCGCAGACTGTACCGGTTGCGGGCTGTGTGCCGAGATCTGTCCAGCCAAAGACAAAGCGCTCGTGATGCAACCGTATGCCGAGCAACAAGATCAGCTCGTCAATTGGCGCTTTGCCAACACCTTGAGCCAAAAAGTCACCACGATTCCCAAGACCTCCGTTCGTGGGTCTCAGTTCGCCCAACCCCTCATGGAATTCTCTGGGGCCTGTGCCGGCTGCGGCGAAACAGGCTACGTGAAGCTGTTAACGCAACTATACGGCGACCATATGGCGATCGCCAACACCACCGGTTGCTCCTCCATTTGGGGCGCCTCCGCCCCGGTAACGCCGTACACGACCAATGCCATGGGCCAAGGCCCAGCGTGGAGTAATTCGCTTTTTGAGGACAATGCCGAATTCGGCTATGGCATGTTGCTCGCCAATCAAGTAAAGCGCGCAGCTCTCGCCCAAGACGTTCAGCACTGTCTGGACCATCAATTAGGCACTGCAGATACGCAAGCCGCCTTACAAGACTGGCTCACGCATCTGCACGATAGCGACAACACCAGGGCACGCGCCGACACACTGCGCGCTTGCCTACAAGCCGAAAGCGACCCGCAATTAACACAGCTGCTGCAAGCCGAAGACCTTTTCGTCAAGGTCAGCCAGTGGGTGATCGGCGGTGATGGTTGGGCCTATGACATTGGCTTTGGTGGTGTCGATCACGTCTTAGCTAGCGGCGAAGATATCAACTTATTTGTCTTTGATAACGAACTTTACGCCAACACAGGTGGGCAAATGTCTAAAGCGACCCCTGCTTCGGCCATCGCCAAATTCGCCGCCGGTGGAAAAACCACCGCCAAAAAAGACCTCGGGTTGATCGCGACGACTTATGGCAACGTCTATGTAGCCCAAATCGCCTTGGATGCTGACCCGAACCAGGCACTCAAAGCCATTCGCGAGGCGGAACAATATCCTGGCCCCGCGTTGCTTATCGGCTATACCCCCTGCATCAACCACGGCTTACATGGCGGTATGCACAATGCGCTGAAAGAAACCAAGCAAGCCGTCGCCTCAGGTTACTGGCCGCTATACCGCTTCGACCCGCAACGCGCTGCCAACGGCGAAGAGCCGTTACAAATCGACAGTCGCCCGGCAGATTTTTCACAACTCCCCGCCTTTTTGAAGACGCAAAACCGCTTCAGCAGCCTCACCACCTTCAAGTCCGAAGCAGACGTCGACACCATGTTCGCTAAAACCACCGCAGATGCCAAACAACGCCTCGCCATGCTCATGGCGCAGCAGACCCCCAATCAGGAGATGAATTCATGACAACCCCAAAAATGACCCTCGATGACCAGCAGATTCTCCACACCCCTAGTGGCGAAATCTCGCTGGAAGCCTTACGAATCTTGTTAAACACCCTGCCGTTTGAAGTCGATTACGTCGATGCCGACGATCGGTTCAAGTGGTTCAGTCAAAACCACCCGCGGATCTTCGCCCGGACGCCTGATCAAGTCGGGCGTAAAGTCTTAGAATGCCATCCGGGAAAATCTCGCGATAAAGTCGCCCACATTTTGGAAGACTTCCACGCAGGCACCAAAGACCACGTGGAGTTCTGGTTGCCGATCAAAGACCAACTTATCTACATCTCGTACTTCGCCTTACGCAACGAAGACGGTGACTACCTCGGGTGCTTTGAATTCACCGGCGACGTCAACCATATCCAATCCTTGCAAGGCATGAAGAACCTGGCGAACAGCCGGGACTTGAGGTGACGCGATGAAAAAAATCGTCTTATTAACCGGCAGTTCGCACGACCACGGCACCACCGCCCAGCTCGCTGACGCCTTCGAGCGTGGGGCAACCGCGGCCGGCCACCAAGTCTTCCGGTTCAACGCGGGCGCAGCCACGGCCAATGTGATTCACTACCTCAAAGTGGACGCCCAGAACTTGCCTATCCCCGATGAGGACCTCTTAAGCAAAGTCGTCTTACCCCAGATCCTGGATGCTGACATCATCACCTTTGTGACCCCAATCTACTTTTTTGGGATGACTGCGCAACTGAAGACCATCGTCGACCGTTTGTATGCCGACAATCACCGCTTGGATCACAAAGAATGCCTCCTGATTGCGGCGGCTAATAACGATCAAACCGTCTTCAATTCCCTGGAATTAGAGTACCGTAGCATCGCTAACTACTTTAGCTGGCACTCCCTAGGGACTCTGTACGCCCCTAACGTTTTCTTGCCGAAAGCCCTAGGTGACTGGCCGGCCAAGGCCGAAGCGCTTGGCCGCCAGATTTTGGGGTAGGCGGAAGGCTGACAATAACTTGTTTTTAGACGTCTACGTCGTGAGTCATGCACTTTTCCCAAAACAAATAATTGCTTGAAACAGTGCAGACCCACAACCTCAAAAGATGAAATTGCGGGCCTGTTTTAACTGGTCGATCATTAGAGGCATGCGAAAAAAAGCGTTGAATCCCTTGACACTGTGGGAATTCGACGTTGTATTTGATACAATAAAGCTCGCAGAAAAGTTTAATGAGCGGTGGTACGAAGTTCGAAAGAGGGTGAGGCCTATGGTGTAAAAACCTTGACATCAGAATCTGGTAGGAAGGCGTACAGTAAGGCTTGCGATTGCTACAATCGTTTCGATCACGGCCGTCGTCGGTGTGCTGATCGTCTTGGTCAACGTGACCACACGTTTGGTCAAGGCGTTGACCCGCCTGCTTCAAGCAGTGCGCAAACTGATGACGGCGTTCGGAGCGATCCGGAAAAAATGAGCAAGCAAAAAGCCGCTTCTAACTTTGGCGAGTTCTAGCGGCTTTTTGCTTGTCTAGTAAGTGACCGCCGTTCTTCAAACGGCTCTGCATCGGAGCGTTGTCTTTGGTCGAGGCAACGCTCTTTGTGTTCACAGTCTATCACGTTTTAGCATTGCGACCAAGCAGTGCTGGCGTCGACAACCCATGATCGTATTGTTGAACCAAAACGCGTGAATACACTTTTTCTCCACCGACTAACACGGCTTGCAATTTCAACATTGAGGCGAGAACCATAACGCCACCTACCCCAGCGCACGCTTCTCTAACACCAAATTCCCGACCACCATTGCGCAACAGATCCCGATGCCCAGCGGTAACAAGGCGGAATAATTCAAGTGGCTGACTTCAAACAGCATGAACATCGCCATGAACGGGGCTTGTTGGGACACCGCCAAGAAGGCGCCGGCGCCGATCACGCCGGCTTGCCAAAACGGCACGCCCGCCGATAGCGGGGTGACCAGCATCGCGACCATCAGGCCCATTGACGCACCGATGGCAATGGATGGCGTCAGCGTACCACCGGAAGCCCCGGCCCGCAATGTTAAGACGGTCATCACCGCTTTGAAAATGGCGACCAGGACCAGCAGCGGTAAGAGGTCAATAGTTTTGGCGCCGATCGCGGTTTGGGCCAAGGCGCGGCCGTTGCCCATGATTTGCGGATAAGTCATCGCAATCAGCCCGGTGCCAAACGCGACCAGTGGTAACTGCCACAACAAGCCGTTGCCGCGCGTCTGGTGCTGATTGGCCCACTTGAATGCCTTGCGGAAGCCCGCGCCCGCGGCCCCGCACAACAAGCCGACCACGATCACCAGCGGTATGGCGCGCACGCCGAAATTTTGCGGTCCAACCAGGTAATAGGGCTTGAAGCCTTTTAGCAGCGAACCGATTAAGGTGGCGATCGCCGACATGGACAAACTGACGATCACGCTGCGCTTGGACACTTGCTTGTACAGGACCTCCACGGCGAACATCGTCCCGGTTAATGGCGCGATGTACACCCCGGCGAAGCCCGCGCCGGCCGCGGCGGCAATCAACAGGCGCTGGTCGTCTACGCTCAATTGCCAGTGGGCGTGCTTGGTCAGCCAGGCGTTCCACTGTTGCGCCAGCATCCCCGCCAATTCCCGCGGCGCCAGTTCGCGCCCAACGGAGCCGCCGACCCCGACGTAGAAGATCTGCGTCACCACGTGCACGATTGTGGTGACCACGGGCATGCGTTGGCCATCGACGGCAGTCGCCAAGCCCACGGTCGGCTTGAGCGTCCGCCGCATCCACCACCACACCACCGCGGCTATGATGCCACCGATGGTCAACGATAAGAGCCGGTGTGTGCCTGTGATCAGCCCGGCATACGGGTGTGCGGCCGTTTCTTCAAATGCCAAGAAGACGTGTTCCGTGAAGGTCAATAATAAGCTCAAAATGACGGCCCCCACGCCGGCTAACACCGCGATCACCAGGGTCGAGCAAAACAGCGCATGGTTGTGACTGGTTTCTTTCATAAATCTTGCGTCCACTCTTTCATTGTTTACTCAAGAACACCCACCACGGGTTGTTCTTGATATAGTTTACCACTAAAGATTTCGCGACGGGCTAACCAGCCGTCGCCCCCACAGCACCCTCGACGCCCTGCACTGGCAGTGATGCCTGTCGACTCCGAGCCAGAGTTCAGCACCAGCCTGCCGTCCAGCTCAAAGGCGCCGGCCACGACATCACCGTCAATCTTGAACCCAATACCTACGACCGCGGTCAGATCATCTGGCGCAGCCCGTAAACCGGCACGGGTTCGAATCGTGTGCAGATGGGGCCGATCGCAGCAAGGTAAGAACAGCAAAATAAGCCTAGTCCAAAAATCTGGTCTAAGCTTATTTTGCCACCATGTTATGTTGTTGGTGGTATAAGCATTAATCAAAAATAGAACCCGATTGATGCTTCAGTTTTCCCTGATAATTACGCTTTTACATACGCAGCAAATGCTGTATACGGCGCTAAACATAGAGTACCAGATTGTGCCCACACCAACGCCTGATTCTTTACGATCACTTTGATCCGATCAGAAGTAACTCCCTCAAACGCCTCTTCAACAAACATACCGCTCAAATTTGCAACCACTAGGATCTTCTCATGTTGATACTCTCGCGTATATGCAAAAATATTATCTGAGGTTGACATCAAGTGATATTTTCCCCGCAAGATCGTCAAACTCTCTTTTCTAAAAGTAATTAGTTGGCGATATAGCGTTAAAATGGAATCTTGATCCTGTAGCTGTGCTTCTACGTTAATTTTGTGATAATTCTGATTAACCGGCAGCCACGGCTTCCCCGAACTAAAACCTGCGTTAACGGCTTTAGCATTCCATTGCATCGGAGTTCTGGCACTGTCTCGCCCTTTTCGGTTAATTTTCGCAATTAACGATTCTGGAGATGCCCCCTCTTTTAGTCGGCTGAAGTACATGTTCCGTGCTTCCACATCATCGACTTGATCAATATTAGACACAAGACTATTGGTCATGCCTATTTCTTCACCTTGATATAGGTACGGCGTTCCCTGCATAAAATATAGAAGGATAGCAAAAGCTTTTGCACTCTCTTGCCAGTATCGTTGATCATCTCCCCACCGCGAGACAATTCGAGGAAGATCATGGTTATTCCAAAACAAACTATTCCAACCTTTATCTGCTAATGCGATTTGCCATTTTGATAAGGCTTGTTTCAATCTTTGCACTGAAAATGGAATACTTTCCCATTTTCCAGAGCTATCAGTAGGCAATTCCTGGTCAATCATCATATGTTCAAATTGGAAAACCATCGACAGCTCATGCCGCTGTGGCGCACTATACTTTATACCACTCTCGGGAGTCGCACTCCAAGCCTCTCCAACGGTAACCAAGTCAGAATTAGTTGCCAACACTTCAGAATTCAACTCCTGTAAATAAGAGTGCAAGCAAGGCCCCTCAGCTGTGATCATCTGATCAGGTTCCTTCCCCACCAAATCAATGACGTCGAGGCGAAATCCACCTACGCCCTTATCCACCCAAAAATTCATCATTTTATATAGTTCAGCACGTAGACGCGGCTCTTGCCAATTCAAGTCAGGTTGATAGCGTGTAAACAAATGCAAATAGTACTCTGATGTTTTAGAATCAAACTGCCACGCCGAATCGCTAAAAACTGACTGTAGCACATTCGGTGGTTGCTTATCGTGACCACGACGCCAGACATAAAAATCACGATGTGGATCATCAATACTGTTTCTAGCTGCTACAAACCACGGATGTTCGTCCGAAGTATGGTTTAAAACAAGATCCATAATGATTCGAAGACCTCGCCGCTTAGCAGCAGTCACCAACTCATCAAAATCTGCCATCGTCCCATATTCGGGCGCAATAGCTTGATAATCGCTTATGTCATAGCCATTGTCATGATTTGGCGAGGCATACATTGGACAAATCCAAAGCGCTGAGACTCCTAAGGTCACAAGATAATCTAAATGTGCGATGATTCCTTGAATATCACCAATACCGTCTCCATTACTATCCGCAAAACTTCGCGGATAGATCTGGTATATAACTGCAGTTTGCCACCAAGGTGATTCTGCCATAATGTGCCCCCTTCATCACACTGAATCTCGCATCACTAAATCTGTATTTAGCAATAAAGGTAACACCGTTTCACCACGCTGCAATGCTAACAATTGACTAACGGCGCCACCTCCAATCTTATCCGGATATTGCATGATAGTTGATAAGGCCGGGCTCAAGTATTCAGCTACCGCAATGTTATCAAACCCGAGCACTGCAACACTTTTAGGAACTTGTCGTCCTAGATCATCCGCAGCCTTCATGACGCCAATTGCCATTACGTCACTCGCGCAAAAGAACGCATTGATTCGTGGCTGCTGTTGCATTAGCTGTAGGGCATTTGAATACGCAGATTCTTGATTGTACTCTCCAGAAATGATTTCAAACTCTGGTAAATCTAACCGATGCTTCTTCACAAACTTTTCGACTTCTTCTAGCCACACCCGAGTAACATAGGCATCCAGGGATCCGCGCATGAAGCAACAGTGCGTATAGTTTCTGTCTATTAATAATTGAAGTCCAGTCTTAGCTGCCTGCGCAATATCAGACATAACGTAGCTGGAGGTCTTATTTTGCCGCCCAATATCGATGAAAACTGTGGGGATTGCTGATTCCAGCGCAGCATTACAAAAAGGGTCGTCACTATCAAAGCCCTGAATTATCGCGCCGGACAAGTTACGCTCATTAATAATTTGAGCAAAAGTCTTACCTTGATACAACTTAGCACTGTAGTGAATCAAGACGACTTCATAGCCACTTTCATTTGCAACCTGTAAACAGCCCATATATAGCTTGAAAGAAAAATTATCCATCAAAGTTGTGGCCGAAAAATTAGCAGTGATGAAACCAAATGTTTTGGTATCCTGACCTACCAAACCCTTTGCTAAGATATTAGGTGAATAGCCCATTTGCTGTGCAGTACGCTTAATTAATTCTTTTGTTGCGATTTTAACATCATCAAAATCATTAAGGGCTCGAGACACTGTCGTTACGGAGAAGCCCGTTGCTTTTGCTACATCCTTAATCGTTACGATCTTCCCCATCTTCTTTCTATTGAAGTATACAAGTTAGGTTCGCTGTATTCGTAATAATCCTGCTGGCGGGACGTTCAATCGAGATATTGGATTCACCGTCACTAAAGGTTTAGTCTCAACTAGCATACCGCTACAATCATAAATGCTAATCATACTACGGCCATAGTCTTGCGGTATGTCGAGCACGACCCCCTTCGTCAAGGTGCCATTGATAACATCTATCATATCATGGTCTCTCGAAATTTTGAGTAATTGATCGTCAGCATACTGCACAATAAGTTGCCTGTTTTCTAAAGAACAATTGACTACCGGATATAAATGTTGGGGGCTATACGGCGTTAGTTCTCCATGCATGAGCAAAGTTCTATTTTCCCGCATGTAGCGTAACCAAAATTGTAAAACGTCATGCTGCTTTTTCGATATCTTAGCCAAATCCACGGAAATCTGCGGAACTCCAAAAATACAATTGATCAACTGCAACGCCACTTGCTCAGGGTATTCCTCTTGATGCCACATAAGCATGTCTGAATGAATAGCCGCATCTGGACATAATAAACGCATCGTTAAGATCCCTAATCTATTCTTTAAAGCGTTATTAGGACAGTCCTTAACGCGAAACATATTCGCATAACGCTGCATCACAGTTCCAATATAATCTTGTCGAAATTCAATAAGTGGGGTGTCATCCCCTTCGTTCAAAGCAGCCCAAAGCTTTTCCAACAACGCCACCACTGCAACCTGAACATTAGCAATATCCATTCCAGGTAAAACTGCTGGTGTTAACTGACGAAATGTTTCCAAGAAGTCAAGCTTAAAGCCATCCAAATGCCACTGATGATAGGCCTTCAGAAAAGTCTCACACAAATACTCCCGAACTTCAGGAAAACGCGGATCCAATACACCCGCCTCCTGATCAGAATCATAATATAATAGACGCCCCTTAAACCGGTCCCATAAGTGTGAATGTTTGCCGATATATGGAACGCTATACCACATCATGTATTTGAACCCCTGAGCGTGGACTTGGTTAACATGCTTCGCAATATCAGGAAATTTGCTTGCATTTGGTTCCCAATCACCCGTATACGCATATTTACGGTGATTATCACTTGTCTGCCACCCATCGTCCGTAATTATTGTACTCAAACCCAATTTCTTTGCAGCCGATAACTGCGCGTCGATTCCCGCAGCTGATACATTTTGATGAAATGCATACCACGTCGAGTAGACAGGTTCGTACGCAGCTGCCGGGGTGGGCAATCGCTTCTCACCATTTACAGCGTCTAACCAGTCAACGCCTTGCCGAATAGCTGCAGAAAAATTCTGTACTTCGGATGAAACAAATATGTCTAATCGATAATCACTAGGAAGTCCAAAATTAGGAATCGTAAGCTGAAAGCTGATCTCAGCAGTTTCCTCATGGACACCCATCACCAGGTCCAAATCGTGCACCACATCCGATAAAACTATTAACCGCTGACTAAGCCCATCCTCATCAAAAAAATCAAATAAAGGCACTGATTGTGTCGCTCGAATATGCCAAGCCTGCTCCCAATCGGCCGTAAATCCAAAATCTGTTTCTGCAGTAGGTTGCCAACAATAGGAAAAACCAACAATTGGTACTCGCCAGCTTAAAACAATTGGTTGCGGGCCACCATCATCGCACTTTAAATGGACTCGATATACTTCTTGACTCGGCCCCAGACGTTCTGAAAAAACCTGATACTGATCTTGATACGCAGAATGATTGATAATTTTCATGTAATCTTACCCATCCTTCTTCAGAGAAGTAATTACCCATTTCTCGTGTTTATAGCTTACTTCCGGTTGATGAGATCCCCTCAACGAATCGTTTCTGGAAAAGAATGAATAGGACCACCATAGGCCAGATTCCCAATAAGGATGCCGCCATCAACTCGGGATAATTAGTCCCATACTGTCCTTGTAAACTAGCCAATCCAGAAGATAACGTCATTTTATCAATTGAACGATTAACGATTAACGGCCACATTAGATCTTTAAAGGCAAATAACGATGTAAAGATGGCCAATGAAATTAGACCCGATTTAGCCAGCGGTAACATAATTTTGACAAATGTCTGCCAAATATTGCATCCATCAAGCTTAGCCGCCTCTTCCAATTCCTTTGGTAATCCCTTAAAGAATTGCCGTAGGAGGAAGGTACCAAAGGCACTAACTAATCCGGGAATCATCAGAGCTGGTATGGTATCTAACAAGTTGAGCTTTTGTGTCAATAAATATTGAGGAACGATAAAAATTTGTGATGGAATCATCATTTGTAATAAAACTAAACCAAAAAATAGATCTCGGCCAGGAAATTCCAGTCGCGCACAGGCATATGCGGCCATGGCACTAAAAAGCACGGAGCAAACCACTCGCCCAATACACATTAGAAATGTATTGATATAAAACGTGATGAAAGGAAATTTATTGATAACACTAGAAAAGTTACTCCACTGAAACGACTTCGGGAACAGGACGGGTGGTACCATCACTGACTCGGCAAATGTCTTACCAGCAGTGCTAATCATCCACAAGAACGGTACAACCATAATGACCGCACCTAAGATTAATACGATATGAATTGCAACAGTTTTAGACTTCATCAACGTTTCCTCCCTTCTAGTAGTGAACCCACTTTTTCTGTGCAATGAGCTGAATTGCTGTAAAGAACATGATAATGACTAACAACAGAACAACGATGGCTGCTCCATAACCCTTATCATTCAAAATGAAAGACTGCTTATAAAACAAATAAATTAGCGACTGCGTCTTAGGCATCACGATATTGGTCGTGTCAATCATCATAAAAATCAAATCAAACACTTGCATTGAACTAATAATTGTCGTGACCGTCACAAAAAACAAAGTCGGGGAAATTAATGGTATCGTGATCGAAAAAAATTGTTTAGCTGGACTGGCCCCGTCAATACGAGCAGATTCATAAAAGTCCTTAGGAATTTCCTGTAATCCAGCCAAGAATAAAATCATGTTATACCCAACTGCTGACCATATTCCGACAATTGCGACTGCCAGTAAGGCCGTATGTGGGTTGGTTAACCAATTTGGGCCTTGAATTCCAAGTTTTGAGAGCAAGAAATTGATCAATCCATAATCAGAGTTATACAACCACTTCCATACCATAGCAACGGCTGCAGGCGTTGAAACAACAGGAAGGAAATATATTGTTCGGTAAATTGAAATTCCTTTTATTTTTTGATTGAGTAAAACAGCGACAAGCAACGACAGAATGATAATTGCCGGGACAGTTAACAAGGCATAGATAAAAGTATTGCCAACCGCCTGCCATACCTCCACATCATGGAACATTCTTCGATAGTTATCCAAGCCTGTCCAGATCTGATTGCCAAAGCCCGTTGATTTTTGAAAACTTAAGATGATCGTATCTACAGCAGGTTTCAAATTCAACATAATCAATCCAATGAGCGTCGGAGCGATAAAAATCACGCCCCAGAAAACCTGCTCAGTTTTATACTTCTCTTTTAATGCCCGTATCATGGTCACACCTCACTAAATAATATCGATGATTCCACCTGTTTAGAGCAGAATTAAGCGCAAAAAGCGACCCATACCTTAAAAAATTTACTTGGTACAGGTCACTCAAGTCATCGCGACTAATGGCGATCAAAACCTATTGCTTTAAGATATCGTTAACACCAGAATAGATTTGCTGAGTTCCTTTATCGACAGACTCCTTACCTGAGAACACTTTCGTTAATACTTCTGTTTCTAGGGTAGAAGCTTTAACGGTATTCTTGCTGTGCGGTAAGACTTTACTATACTTCAAACTATCAACGAACACTTGTGAATGAAATTGTGGGAATGCTTTAACCCAGTGATTCGCCACAGCAGTGTACGCAGGAATTACGCCAGCTTTTTCTGCTTGAAGAACATTTCCTTGTTTAGAGCCTAAAAATTTAACAAATTTGATTGCCGCCGCCTTATGTTTTGTATTAGCTGCAACCGCGTTACCTAATCCATTAGAAACACTTGCTCGCGTCTTACCTTTTGGAAGAATGGCTACATCACAATTTTTAGTTACATAATCATTTTGAATAAATTCATTCATATAAAACGAGCCAAAGGTTCCCATGGCCTGATGTCCAGACTCAAAGAAAGAGGCTTCGGAATTCTCTGCAAATTCTTGAACACTAGGGGAAACTTTTTCCTTCAAAATTAGGTCTGTATAGAATTGAAGTGCCGCCTGAGTATCCTTATTGTTAAACTCCGACTTGGTTCCTTGAGCATTCAAGACTTTCCCATTATTCTGGAAAATATAGTTATAGTAGCCACTCTGTGCGGTATTAAAGGCCCCCAACCCATAAATGCCTTTATCCGCATTCGTTAACTTTTTAGCATTTTCTAGCAACGTATCCCAAGTCCAAGAACTATCGGGATATTTAACACCAGCCTGATCGAACAGTGTCTTGTTATACCACAAGGCAACGGTATCTATATCTTTTGGCACTGCATACACTTTATTATTTAATGTGTAAAGATTCGTAATCGCCTGCGGATAATTTTTCTTTCCTAAGTCCTTGTTCACAACGTTTGAGAGATCCATAAGAATGCCATTTGACATGTAGCGATACGCTTCTTGTGAATGCATCCAAAAAACATCTGGAAGATTTTTCCCTGTCGCAGCAGCATCTAATTTCGTCCAATACTGAGCCCATGGTGTCACTTCCACCTTAACCTTAATATTAGGATTCTTTTTTTCGAACGCACGGGCAATAGCATTCATCCCCGCCTCTTGATTCTTACTCCAAATGGCATAAGAAATCGTAGTCTTTTTACCCGATTGAGAACTATTTTTACTCCCACAGGCACTCACACCTAAAACTAAGAGCAGCGCAGCGATAACATAGCCTAGATACTTGCTCTTCTTCATAAAGCTTTTCCTCCTTATCAACCCAAAGATATACCCGTTACCTTAGTTCAAAACAATTACGAGTCCTTTATGTAAGGGCTTACGGAAAGTATAAACCGAAACGTTTCGAAAAAACAAGCATTATTTTAATTTTATAAAGGTTATTTTCTGTATATATGTTCCAATTAGCTTTGAGTTTGATCTATCTTTAGTCGATAGCGTCCGATTTACACCGTTGATAATCAAAACGTTTCGGTGTATGCTCATAAAAACGTTTACCATAACAAAGGAGGTATTATGTTGGAAATCCCCTCTGGGTCCACTTTTAACCTTGGATTTATTACAGATATACATTACGACGAAGGACGTGGCCGCAAATTCGCACCCCAGATGCTAAACAATATACAAGATATTCTGCACTATGATGCTGTTCTTGATGCTATTGTTTTTGGAGGCGATAATATTGACGGATTTCAACTCAACAAAGCTACTAATGTTCAACATCTTAAAACGTTCATCGCCAAAGCCACATTTCCTGGACACAGTGATCGCTGGCTTCTGAACGGTAATCACGATGATGGTTCCCTGCGCACTAAAGATTACAACTGGCACCTACCTCTCAAAGAGATTATTACACGAAATGAATTTAAACAGCTCTTTAATACGATTACTTATTCATATGGTGAACAACGTGACGGCGACTCATTGTACTTTTTTAAAGATTATCCTACTAAGCATGTGCGGTTAATTGGCGTCGATACTTCGGACATTAACGAAGCTACCGATGCAAACAGCAACCTTCTCCACTACAGGCAGTGGGAAATTGCGCTGCAGCAGCAACAGCTCCGCTGGATTGCTAATGTTGCTTTACAAAATGTTCCCAAAAATTATCATGTTATATTTATCAGCCACGCTCCGCTTGATCCTCAGCCCGTTGTTTTTCCTGATCATACCGAAATACATCCAAATCATGATTTGATGATCCAGATCATTAATAGCTTTATTGACGGAAAACTTTGTCACGTTTCAGGAAATGTCCCTGATTACCAGGTATCCTTTGACGCGGATTTTCGTCAACAAGGTCCGCGTTTCGTTGCAGGATGGATCTGCGGCCATACACATCAAAACGCCGATCAGATGCAGGGAAAGCTGCGCGTCATTCATTGTCGAAACTCTGTTTACGAAAGCGCTGAGGAAATCGGCACAGCAGATGAAAATTCATTTGCCTTAATCAATTTAGATACTGTTGATCATCAACTCGCCGTCCACACTATTGGCCGCGGCCGAACAATACGTTATTTCAACTATTGACCAAGATCATTTGAAAGCAGGGTGATTCCATAATGTTCAAACTCTCCATACTTGAGATTATGCTTCGCTTGATTGCCGCAGTTTTCATTGCTGGTGTGATCGGCTATGATCGTGAGCACAAGAATCGTCCCGCTGGTATTCGTACACACGTCTTAGTCTGTGTTGGCGCCTGTATTATTGCACTGACGCAACAAGAAATTATCTGCCAGGTCGTTGCGGCGACAACAACCAATCCACATCTGGCTTCAGTACTTAAAATTGATGAATCAAGATTGATTGCTCAGGTCGTCAGCGGAATTGGCTTTTTAGGCGCCGGCACTATTGTCATTACCCGTCATGCAGTAACAGGTCTTACAACCGCAGCTTCACTCTGGGCAGTGGCAGGTATCGGTATCGCAATCGGTATGGGTTATTACGCTATCGGCCTGGCGAGCGCAGTTGTTGTCTTTGCGGTACTTGTTTTGTTGCAGAAAGTTATCCGGGTCAACCAATATCGCAAACTTGAAATCAAATATTTACACAAACACACCACAAAGATATTAGTTCGTGATTATTTTAAAACGCAGTCAATTCAAGTTAATAATGAGATATTTCGCACTGATAATCTGTCAGCCGATCGTATTTATACCAGCGTTTTTACACTGGAATTACCTAAAAGTACAGATTATGGAACTATCGTTAATGACCTCTCACTGATGGATAGCGTCGTTCAGGCCAGGATGATCAGTCTTTAATTTAGGAGGCAAAGATATATGCATCAAGCTTATCGTGGCATTGTCTTTTTTGACCTTGATAGTACATTACTAAATCGAAACTCGCAATTATCTCCTTCCACGCTATTATCGCTTCAACGACTTCAGGAAAATCACTATCTCCCCGTCATTAACACTGGGCGCGCACCAAATGAAATATTAGCCATACGTCAACAAGCCCATTTAAATACTTTTTGTGCTTTAAATGGGAGTTATATTGAGCACAACGGGCAGGTGCTATATAAAAGCGTCATTCCCACAACCACAATCACGTCGTTGGTAAATCAAACAGCACAATTAGGGGATGCATTGGCTTTCTACTCCACAAAGCAAATTGCAACAACAGAAAGTACGCATCAAGTGGCCGCCGCATATCACTTCATCAACACGCCGGTGCCATTAGCAGATAAACAATTTTACTATCATCACAGAATTCTGATGTTATTAATTTTTACAACTACTAATGATCTCATCTACCATCGATCATATCCGCATTTGACGCTGTATCGTAATACCCCCTACTCAATCGATACCGTTCAAATTGGCAATTCTAAACATAGTGGCATGCTTAAAATACAAGAATCATTGCATCTTGAAGGCATCCCTACCTTTGCATTTGGTGACGGAACTAACGATGTCTCTATGATTACAGGGGCTGATCATGGAGTAGCAATGGCTAATGGTATCGATGATGCAAAGAAAGCAGCCGAATTCATTACATCTGATAATGATCATGATGGAATTAGGTTAGGCCTGGAACATTTTGGCCTAATTTAGGGAGCTAAAAATGAAAAAAACAATTACCGCGCATCGCGGTCTTAATCATCAATTTCCAGAGAACACCTTAGTAGCCTTTAAACACGCAGTTGACGTTGGGAGCGACATGCTCGAACTCGATGTTCAATTTACAAAGGATCACCAATTGGTTGTTGTCCACGACGACGAGTTGACTAGGCTGACAACCCACCATGAATTTGTTGGCGACTTAACTTTAGAACAAATCCAGTCTAATCCCCTTTTCGGATTGCATTCTGACGCTAATATTCCTAGTTTACAGTCAGTTCTAAACTTACTGACCCGGCAAGAGTTTTGTGGCTGTTTAAATATTGAATTCAAGACAGACCGCCACCGTTATTCAGGAATCGAAGCCGCAGTCAGTAGCCTAATTCAAAACAAACCTCGACCATTCGATCACCTATACTCAAGCTTTAACCTTTCCTCACTTACTACAATTGCACACTACGAACCTGAAACCGAACTTGCTTGGATAATGCGCGGTAATTCTGAACTTTTCACTATCGCGGCTCAACTCGATCTCATCCAGGCAATCCATCCCAAAGCAGAGGCGCTGATGCAATCTCCTACTGCGCTTGCACACTATCCCAAAAAAATTCGACCTTGGACAGTAAACGACACCGCGACCGCAGAAGAGTTCCTGAATATGCCAGCCGTGTCTGGCATCATCACCGATGTAGCAGATAAGATGGTTACTTTAAATAATCACTATGAATATTAGTATTAATTTGAGCCTAAAAACCAGTACTAAACGTGTATTCCACGTCCGTACTGGTTTTATTTGAATCGCATTAATTAATGCTAAACAACGAAATGATTAGCGCAACGATTAATTATAATTTCATTCCCGCTCAGTACTCAAAATGATAATGTTGCACCTTGCAAACATCTTCGATAATCTGCTTTTGCCGTTTCAGCTGCTGTGTGATTAGCTCCTGCTTTTCCGGTAAATACCGAAACTTCGGCACAGTGACACTGATTGCCGCCTTGATTTGATTGTCTATCACCAACGGTACTGCCTGACAACAAACATCACCTTTGGATTCCTCTTGTTCGTAGGCAACACCTGAACTTCTGACCCCATCGATCTGTGCGACCAAATCATCGACACACGTCAGCGTGTTGTCCGTGAATTTTTTGAACGGGTAATCCTTATACAAAGCTTGAATTTCATCATTTTGCTTACCTGACAGTAACGCCTTACCAAGGCCAGTCGCATAGGCTGGAATCCGGGCACCAACTGTACTACGAATTGAAATCGCGTTGTCAGGATTCTCCTTAAGTAAGTAGAACACGTCTAATCCTGATAAAATGCCAAGCTGACAGATTTCGCCAACAGATTTGACGAGTGCGACCATTCGTTGCTGTACCATAGCCAATAGATCCGTATTGCTGCCATATGCAAGTCCCAATTCGAAAGCCTTGAAACCGATTGTATAGCGACCATTGTCTTCGTTAAATTGAAGATAGCGCGCTTCAGAAAGCGTGCGCAAAATCGGTGATAGGGTCCCTTTAGGCACCGCAATTGCCGTCGAGATATCGGTCAGATTGGCGCCTGCTTTCGGTCCAGAATCAACCAATTCCAAGATTTTCAAGACACGCATAGTTGGTTTATGTAATTCCATCTGACATCCTCCCTCTTTTTCTTGTGCCGGATATACGAACACAATTCGAGTATAGCACAATCCAGCCTTGAATCACTCAAAAAGGCCGGATCCGCATGGGATCTCGACCCTTTGAGCGACTTAGCTTCAGACCGTCACACCAGTCTTAAACATCGTAAAGCCATGAATATTGTATTTCTCGTTGTTCGTCTTAGTGCCGCTTGCCACATCCAGAACCTTTTGGATAAACTGCTCAGATAATTCGGCCATCGGCTTGTCTAATAATTGGCCTGCATCAAAATCAATCCAGCGTGGCTTTTTGTCTGCTAGTGGCGAGTTAGAGGAAACCTTGATTGTTGGCACGAAGGAAGAGAACGGATTCCCCCGACCAGTCGTAAACAAGATCATCTGGCACCCTGCAGCTGCTTCGGCGGAGACACATACAGGATCGTTGCCCGGAGCTTCCAGTAGCGACAACCCTGGCGACTTAATTCGCTCCGCATACCGCAAGACATCTGTCACCTGTGAACGCCCCGCCTTTTGCGTGCAGCCTAGCGACTTATCTTCTAGCGTGGTAATCCCGCCTTGATAGTTACCTGGCGCCGGATTTTCGTAAACAGGCTGGTTGTTCTCAATAAAGTAATCCTTAAAGTCATTAATCAACTTCACGATTTCATCAAAGGTCGCTTCATCCTTAGCGCGAGACATCAGAATCGTTTCCGCTCCGAACATTTCGGGAACTTCGGTCAAGACTGCCGACCCACCTTGCGCCGTCACAAAATCAGTCACATGGCCCAACAATGGATTGGCGGTGATACCCGATAACCCATCAGAACCGCCACATTTCAAACCAATACGTAATTCACTAAGTGGCTGCGGGGTGCGAACGTCATCCGCAGCGGCAGCATTGAGTTCTTCCAGCATACCTAGCGCAGTATCATATTCGTCATCGACTTTTTGGGAGACCAAATGTTTGATGCGGTCGTTATCGATTGGCCCGCCGTTAGCTTGTTCCAAGGCATCTAGATACTCGTCCATCTGGTTTGTTTCACACCCCAAGCCAAACAGTAAGACGCCGCCGGCATTTGGATGTAGTGTGGCATCGATCAGCATATTGCGGGTATTCTCAAAATCACCACCGAGTTGATTACACCCATAGGGATGCTTGAGGATCATAATATTATCAAAAGAGCCATTATCTGGGTGCAATGCCTTAAATTGCTGTACCACAATGTCTAACAAGGCATTCACACAACCCACCATTGGGATTAAGTATAAATCATTACGAATGCCGACCTTACCATTGGCCCGCTTATACCCCATGAAAGTCCGATCGTCTTTAGGCGCATCATTGCCATCTGGCACAGGATCATAACTATATTCGAGCGTACCAGACAGATTGGTCTTCGTATTATGTGTGTGCACCCACTCCCCAGGTGCAATATCCTGAACGGCATGGCCAATCTTGAACCCATATTTAATGACATCCGTGCCATTAGGAATCGCTTGTAACGCAAACTTGTGACCGCGCTGAATATCTTCCTTCAAGACAATCTGTCCCTTGGGCGTATCAAAGGTATCACCTTGGTGCAAGTCCCGCAGTGCCACCGCAACAGAATCTTTAGGGGTTAAAATATGATACATATTCATACTCATGTCTAATTTCCTCACATTCTATATTGTCTATAGGCTCTAATTATTGCTATGGGTCAGCGACGGCTGAGATGCAGTTGCCATTTTCTTTGCGCCTACGGCTGGCGCTTCAGGAACTACCTTCACTTTATCTTTCTCACTGCCGAAGCGTTTAGCAACGAACGCTGTCACAAACGGAACAAGAATCGCTGTCACCACAACGGCTGCAGCAAGTTGTGCCGTGGCTGTCGCCACGAAGGGGTGCCAGGACTTATCGATCAATGCAACGGCTGCCGGCGTCGCCACCGAGTTACCAGAAGCGGCAGAGGTTGCCGCACCCGCATATCCTGGGCGACGATTAATCAACCGATCAAACAAAATGCAGACAAAACCGCTAATCAAAACACATAAGAAGCCCAAAAGAATCCCGCTCATGCCAGCAGACAAGATACTCTTAAAGTTGATCCCTGCTCCTAAGGCAAAGGCAAAACAAGGAATAATGATGTCAATCCCAGGTTTCAAAAATTCTTTGATATCCTTATCAAGATTGCCCAACACAATACCAACCAATAAGGGACCGATTGCGGCAATCAAGGAGATAAATGGAATATGTGCGACACCCGTAGCACCCAAAGCCAGCATCGTTAAAAACGGGCCATCTTTGATATTCAAAATACTTAGAGCTGCGACATCTGTTGCTTCACCATAATCAGAAACCAGTGCCATGTACAGGCCACCGTTCCCACTAGCAATACAACTCGTCACCGCTAGGACGGATAATCCTAAGAAACCGGTCGGACCAAATATTTTGGCCACCAGAAACCCAAAACCACCACCTGCAATAAACTTCGCTAACAGCAACACTGAACCACGTTTTAACGCTTCTGGTGCTTCACGAATCCGTAATTGACTACCGATAAAGACTAAGGAGATGCCCACCAAACTGTTCGCACCCGCACTTGAAAATACCGCTGTGGTAAAACCACCCAGCTTTAAGATGTTCGGGAAAAAGGTATTCATAAATGCCCCAAGCAATAATGGCACGACCATCGTACCGCCCGGAATTTTTTTGACTGTGGCTAGAATTTTCATTTTTTCACCTTCTGTATTTTTTCAACAACTATTTGCGTTAGCCAATCTGCCGTTGAGAAACCGTGATCCTAGGTTCAAGAAAATCATTCACGACAGTATCTAAAAGCGTTTCTGCCTGCCGATAAACGGAATCAGCCACATTGTCAAACGGGAATAGGCCGGTCGCCGAAATTGCAACGCCACGATGTTGCATTAACCGCTTCAATAATACGGCTGGGTTAGAACACAAATCATAAAGCGGCATCAAACGTTCGATCAAACTTGCTAAGTAGACGGTGCGTGCATAATTACCAGTATTATTGGCAGACACCAAGGCGTGCCAGATATCTGGCACAATGTTAGCCAAAGCACCAATGCAGCCCTGACCACCACTAGCGATATTGGCGAAGAATTGATCATCGAAGCCCGAATAAATTTTGGCCTTAGTGGTATCGAGCGCCTGCAAAATTGCATTGGTGTGCCCTGGCATTGTCACAGAATCCTTTAAGCCGACAATATTTGGATGCGCTTTCATTAAATCTGAAACTGTTTGCGGCGCAATCGATATTCCGCTTCGTGCGGGAAAATTGTACAGATAGATCTTACCTTTAACTTCTGTGGCTAAGCGATCATAGAAACGCCGTACTTCAGATTGTGAAATTGCGAAGTAATAGGGCTCAATCACCACTGCGGCTTCATATCCCTTATTTAGAACCGCTTGTGTCAGTTGCTTGGTTTCGCCATAACTGACGCAGCCAGTACCCGCAAGCAACTTAACGCGACCATCTACATATTCAGCATAGAAATCGAAGAATTCGATTTTTTCTTTGACACTCAAGTTCGTAAACTCACCAGCAGAACCGAGGACTAGAAGCCCATCAACACCATTTCGAATCAAATAATCGATTACCTTTTGGTTACCTTCGAAATCTGGTTTTTCATTTTGATCAAACACGGTAATTACCGGTACAATAATTTCTGCCATACCTGTCCTCCCAACCGTCATCCCCTAACGCATCTGAGAAAAGGGAAGGCGACACTTGATTGCTCATTTTATTACAGCATATCACTACGCATAAACGTTTCCGTACATGATTATCCCGGGATTAAATCAGATTTGTACGTATATACGAATTAAGTTCGTGAACTATGCTACATGTAGAAAATATCATCTCGCTTTGACACTGTCAATAAGTTCCAGCTCTAAGTTCGCAAATTCATCAATGTTATGTATATGCGAACAGCATTAACGGTAATCTCGAGTCCTAAAAAAATTAAGTGCCCATATTGGAAGACAAAAAAGCACGTCAGACATCGTTCGAATCACGATGTTTGGCATGCTTTGACAATGAGCAGTTTTAAGGCATGGCAATCGCGGCCATACGCTAAACCGCCAGAATTCTTATCGAAATGCGATACTTTGCGGAACGCGACTATTGCTTCTTGCGTTGCTCACACTGTACTGAATTATGAAGCTGGAAACTGTGCTTCTATCAGTCGCAGGCTCAATTCTGCTGTCGTCCCAACCACGAGATCAGCCTTGTCAAGCAATATGGGATCCCCAATTCCAAGCGCAAACATTCCTGCAGCTTTAATTCCTTCAATTCCGGCCGTAGCATCTTCAAATCCCACCGTTTTTACAACCGGTGAGTTAATCAACTTAGCCGCCGCCTCAAAAAGATCTGGCGCTGGTTTACCACGGGCAACGCTACCAGGATTCACAATATTGCCTAGAATGTTATCTAAACCTAATTGCTTGACGATAAACGGTGCGTTATATGACGCTGAGGCCACCGCCATAGGATACCCCGCCTGTTGCGCCGACGAAAGAAATACATCCATTCCAGGTAATATGTCTGCCGCTGACATATTAACAATCAACGACTGATAGCGCTCATTTTTGGCCGCCGCCACCGCTTCAAGACTATTTTGATCAATTTGGCCAAATAACCCACCAAACCTCAAGATCTCCGCTAGAGAATCCATTCGGCTGCGGCCTTTGAGCCGCTCATTGGCATCTGGTGTCAGCGTGATGCCAAGCTGTTCTTTTGCCACTTCTTTCCATGCTTGATAGTGATATTTGGCCGTATCGGTAATGACACCGTCAAGGTCAAAAACAAATCCCGTAATCGGCCGCTCAATGTTCATCTAGCGCTCCTTTCAAAACATAGACAAAGGCTTCATAAGGGCGCAGCTGTTGCGCCTCACCGCGAATTAACGGCTTTTTCTCGCGAGAATAGTTGCTCAACACTAACTGTTTCGAAGATGCAGGTGCAGTGTATTCATTCTCTGTTTCCGCTAGATTCACGACGATCAACAGTTCAGTGTCTGCATCGACACGGCGATACGCGAATACGTTAGCAGCTGTTTCTTGTTCGAGCTCATATTCACCATTAACGATCACTGTATTTTGCCGGCGTAACGCAATCAGACGTTGATACGTATAGAAGATAGAATCTTTATCCGCCAATGTCGCTTTAACGTTAATCTGTTGATAATTAGGATTCACGTGCAGCCAAGGCTTACCCTTGGTGAACCCCGCATTTTTACTCGTGTCCCACTGCATCGGGGTCCGTGCATTATCGCGCCCTTTAGCATTTATTGACTGAATGATATTGGCCTTAGAATACCCTGCAGCTAATCGCTCGTGGTACATATTAATGGTTTCAATATCATCAGCCTCTGCAATGTCTTGAATCGGATAATTCGTCATTCCAATTTCTTCACCTTGATAAATATATGGGGTCCCTTTCATCAAATGCAACAGTATCGCAAATGCCTTGGCACTTTGTTCTCTGTATTCCTTATCGTTACCCCACCGTGATACGATTCGCGGCAAGTCATGATTGTTCCAGAATAGACTGTTCCAACCCTGGCTTCCCAAGGCAACCTGCCATTTCGACAAAATCGCCTTTAGTTTCGGGACTGAAAACGGCGCAAGGTCCCACTTATCTTTACCGTCCTGCTGATCAATGCCACTATGTTCAAACTGGAAAACCATGGATAGCTCTTCACGGGCCGGATCAGAATATTGTTTTGCAATTTCAGGCGTAGCGCCCCATGTTTCCCCCACCGTCATTAAGTCAGTCTCGCCAAACGTCGCCCGATTCATTTCATGTAGATAGCGGTGCAACATTGGCCCGTTACCTGTAATCCCCTTGAGTGGTTGCTTGCCGATCAAATCGATAACGTCCATCCGAAAGCCACCGACCCCCTTTTCTATCCAAAAATTCATCAAATTATAAACAGCTTGTCGCACATGTTTATTTTCCCAGTTGAGATCTGGCTGCTGCGGTGCAAACAAGTGCAGATAATACTGGCTACTCGCTTCGTCAAATTGCCACGCACTACCGCTAAATGTCGAAGTCAGCGCATTAGGCGCATGTCCGTCTACAGGATCAGCCCAGACATAATAGTCGCGGTATGGATTATCCTTCCCTTGGCGCGATTCAATAAACCATTTATGCTGATCAGAGGTGTGGTTCACAACTAAGTCCATCACGATCTTGATACCGTGATCCTTGGCTGCGGCAATTAACTCATCCATATCCGCCATCGTCCCAAACTCTGTCATGATTGCTTCATAATCACTAATATCATAACCGTTATCCGTGTTGGGCGATTGGTAGACTGGACACAGCCAGATTGCCCCAATACCCAACGTCTTTAAATAGTCTAGTTGTTGAATAATCCCACGCAAATCGCCAATCCCGTCGTTATTTGTGTCCTGAAAACTCCGAGGATAGATTTGGTACACAACCGTTGATTGCCACCATGGCTGCTTATTCATGCGAAATCACACCTTTCATAACAAAGCCTTGAGTTACTCCCGATTTTAACGTCACCCGTTGCCCATAAACATTCAACGTTAACTGCGTAATTCCAGTTAACGTTAATTCAACACGCCCTGCTGACACATGGACATCTAACAACCCGCCACGATAATTGACTTTAAAACGGTATCCTTGCCATAGTTGCGGTAATTTAGGTGCAATTGCCAATACATTATCATCACTACGCAAGCCACCAAATCCATAAACAATATTGAGCCAAGCCGCAGAAATCGATGTCATGTGTAACCCAGCATCGGCATTGTTATTGTAGTTATCAAGATCTAATCGCGTTGCGAACCCGAAGAAATCTAAAGCATCTTCTTCTTTGTCTAATTCCTCAGCAAGAATGGAGTGGATACTTGGCGAAAGCGATGACTCGTGCACTGTTCGCGCATTGTAGTAATCGTAATTGACCTGTTTTTCCTTGCGAGAAAACTGGGAGTCAAACATGAATTGATACATTAACACGTCTGGTTGCTTAATCATATCGTTGCGGAACAAGCGATCATAAGACCAGTGATCATAAAGCGGATACTGATCTTGTGATATCTTGGAAATGTCAACGTGCGGTAAGTCAAAGAAGCCTTGTTGTTGTTCGATAACCCCGTCTTCACGCACCGAAATCAACATGTGATCAGCTGCATGCTGCCACTCGTTAATTTCCGCAATGGTAACCCCTAGACGTTTGCACAACGCTTGATAATGGTCACCATCCTGATTTTGGAGTGACTTTAACGTTTCTATCGTAAACTCAAATGTGAATTTACCCATCAAATTTGTATAGGCATCATGATTGACCATTAGCTGAAACTCATCAGGGCCCATCACGCCATAGAATCCAAATTGGTGACTGACTTGTCCATAATCACCACGAGAACGCAGGAAGCGACTGATTTCAACCAACATCTCGATACCTTTAGTCTCAAGAAACTCGTGCTCACCAGATACACGCGTATAATGCCACAACGCAAATGCAACTGCCGTACTTGGCTGCAACTGGGTATTCGCATGTTGCCAATAGTCATTGCCTTCCTCACCATTTAGCGTCGCTAAAGGATAACTTGCCCCGACGCAGTCAATCATCTTGGCACGCGCTTTAGCTTGCGGTAGTGTTCGATAACGATAATCTAGTAGCTGCTTTGCCGCCTTAATGTCGGTAAACAAATAAAATGGGAGCACAACCGTTTCGGTTTCCCAATAACAATGTCCGTTATAGACCTCACCCGTCAAACCTTTAGCACCAATATTATCGTGCTCACTTAGGCCGCGGTATGTCTGAAGTAATTGAAAAATACAAAAACGAATACCTTGCTGATTATCGATGTCACCGTCAATTTCAATGTCATAATGTTGCCATTGGTCTGTCCAAAACGTCCGCTGATTTTCACGATGAAAATCAAACGACCGTTGCGGTTTACGCACTAGATCAGAAACGACTTGAAAAGCACTGAGCGCCTTGCCATCGACGGACTTATCATGTAGGACTTCTTTATCAAACACGAATGGATGCTGTTTCTTTAGATTCAATGCAATTCGGACACCAATGTACTTGCTATCGTTGTCCAACTCAGCAAATGTCTCATCTTTAGTGTTCAACGTGTATCGAAATGCGGCGCCAAGATACTGCTCAGTCGATGTTGTTTTACCTACGATTCCCAGAGCATTGCCCCGCTGTGTTACATCTTGTTGCGTCCAAAAGCTTTGTTGATAATTACCGTGCACCGTATTGAAGTCGATTCCACTGGAAAAATCAATCCGGCAGTCACTATCCGCTTGCAACGAAACATGCTGATAAGCAAACCGCTCATCTGAATTAGACAGTAATCGTGAAAATGTCACCGCAATATTCTTGCCATTATTCAACGTCCACGTAAACTGACGGCTCATTTCGCCGGTGCGCATATCCAAGGTACGATTAAACGCACTCACCTGCACACGTGCCAAATCTAACAGTTCGCCATCAGCCCAAATACGTGTAAATAGCCAATTATCACAATTCAACATAAAATTCGTGTGATCCGTAATGCCACGATACTGTGGCTTAGGCTTTTGATCGTACTCATAAATACCATTGACATAAGCACCCAGCAAACTATTACCCGAGTAACCTTCGTCAAAAAAGCCTCGAATACCTAAATACTCATTTGCAATCGAAAAAATAGATTCCGACACCTGGTCTTGTTCCCGATGAAATCCTGATTCAACAATCCGCCAGGGTTCCGCTTTAAGATAGTGTGTCCCCTTTTTCACTACTATTCCTCCATATCTACTACGGCGGTGCATGATACACCTTCTGCGCAATACGTCTTGACCTTTAGTCCTACAACTGTCGATACAACGTGCACTTTCGCCTGATCGGCTTGGATCGTTGCTTCAACCAATACACGATTACCGAGGTAGTCATGGATTACCTGCGTAAATCCTGCAATCACAAATACCCGCAGCTCTGGCTGGCGATAGGAATCGAGTTGATTACCGACATCTGACATCAATTCGCCATCAGCAGTGTTAAGTAATACTGCCGTATCCTGGCGCATGTACACCTGAATCTCATCAAGTTCAGTCGGTACAGCGGTTAGCTTCTGCTGTCCACTAATTAGTACACCCGTCCAAAAGTTACACCACCGGCCTTTCGGTAAATAAACATCCCGTCCGGAAGCACCCTCTTGAATCACCGGTGCAACTAGTAATGCTGAGCCAAATAAATACTCATCAAAGCATTCTCGGGCCTGGCTATCATCTTGGTAATCCAATAGTAATGCCCGCATCAACGGCAGACTTTGCTTAACCGCTTTGTTGGCCTCATCGTAAATATAAGGAAGCAGGTTCATCCGTAAGTCAGCAAATCGCTTAAATATCGGAATAACCCTTTCATCACCAGTTCGCTCCTGAATATTCCAAGGGGTTCGGTCTTGATTGAATTGCGCTTTACTTTCAGCGTGGTATTGCATGATCGGTGTAAATACCGCCATCGCTGTTGCCCGTAAATACAACTCTGAAGTCGGAATCTCACCGTTGAATCCAGCAAAGTCCCATCCCCAAAAAGTGACTCCCGACAAGCTAGCATTCAATCCCGCTTTTAGTGAGCGCTGAAACGCACCGAATGTTGATCGTTCATCACCAGCCCAATGTGCTGGCATCGTTTGCGCACCAGTGTAGCCCGCACGACTAAACGTAATCCCCCCGTTCTGCTGTGCAAAACGACGATAGGCGCCAATATAGGCATTGGGATACGCATTTCGCATCTGCTTACCTGTCCGGCCATCAGCAAACCGCAGTTGCGAGCCGAAGATACATTCACCACCATCAGTTTTAAAACCATCAATCCCCATAGCAATCAAATACTGTCGCTTATCAAACCACCATTTGACCGCATCAGGATTAGTTGGATCCCAAACGAGGGCATTGGTAAACCACCCCTCTGGAATATAGTATGGTTGCATATTATCTTGCTCAACGATATACCGATGTTCAATCGCGTAGGCTTTGTCCCGATCGAGCATCGGTGCACGGTCTTGAGGGTACTCTTTCAGAATTGGAATTTGCCATAAAATTAATTTCATTCCTTGCGCGTGGACGTCCTCAACCATCTGTCTTGGGTTAGGCCAACGCCCCCACTTTGGAAAATCGATCTTAGCCTCTTCAATCACCATGTTGGGCTGATAATTGGGATAATCCGTGTCATTGAACATATAGTACGTCGCTTCATCACTCCACTGTTCCAAAACAAACACAGTTGCTGGAATGGCGGTTTTCTTAGCTAGTGCAAGTTGTTCATCAACCACTTGCTGACGATCCCAATTGTTGCTCGACATCCACAAGCCCAATGCCCACGTTGGGAGCATTTGTTGCTTGCCACTCACCTGCGTCACTTGAGGCAACAACTCACGCACACTTCCCGAAAAGAAGTAGGCATCTAGTAAAGTTGTGCCGTCAGTCTCAACTGATATTGTTAACGGCTCACCATTCGGTGTCTTAGTCAGATCAAATTCGCTATACATCGTCGTTTCTAACAATAGCGCATAACCATTGCTAGAGTAGTATAGCGGCATGGGCATATAAGTCCGAATCCCCTGATCACGATATTGATTGTAAACATAATTATCAATCCGCTTACCAGCTTGATTCAGCGCGTTGTATCGTTCACCAAATCCCCAAAAAGCTTCTGTACTTGTCGCGAGCATTTGCAATTGCGCTTGCAGAATTTCACCATCTGGGGCAACAATCAGGCTCACTGCAGGCACCTGTTTTGTATGTCTAAAGATTGGCCGGTCTCGGCGATTGACCTGGACACCATCATCATCGGCCTTAACGACGAATTCACCCGCATGTAACTCAACATTTCTCGCTTTTAAACCATCATCTTGCTGAGTGGCTGACATCACCATCCTAAGCCCCTGTTGATATCTCTGTAATTCCAAGTCTCCCCAGACTTGGTCATGCGCATCATACATCCGAAATCTCATCTGCACCGACGACGAGGCTACCAAAGGTAAGCGAGTAATCAAGATCGACCGCGCAACATTCAACTCAAACTGATCAGAATCTGTCTTTGCCTCACTCGTCTTCGCTTCAAAACAATAATGGTATTGACCCGCCACTAGCTGTATTTGGGCCATCCACACGCCATCCGTGAGTACCATTGGCACGCTCAAAGTTGCCGTGTCGCTAACGATCTGAACATCCACTGACAGAACCTGCGAATCTGCAGTAATACGTACTGGCAATGATATCGTCTGCTTTTCAAGCGGTAATAACGGCATTCGTTGTGTTGCCAAAGGTTCATAACGGTTTTCATTACCGACTGCTGTGTGCGCAAAAGTAACGCCCTGGGCCTCATGCTCTTGATGATGCGTCGCGATACGTTGAGCCAAGCATCGCGCCATTCCAGAACCAGAGAGATCTAATTTGGCAACCAAGTGCTCCGCTTCTTGGAAGTAAGATCGCGACCACAAGTAATGAACATACAACGTTTGCCAATATGGTGACAATTGTGCGTACTGCGATTTAATTTCATCAGCCGCTTGCACCAGGACTAAATCCTCCGCGGAAAATAAGTTGAATGGCCATACTGCCAGCAACTCATCAGCCGTTACCTGTTCATCATCCCCAGCACTAATTAACTTGCCGGATTCAAGCTGATGCGCGTAAACGTAATCACGAATGGCCGTTAACGTCTGCTGCAAGTGACGGATATGATGATGATTTTTTACCAGTTCTAGTGCAGCATAAACCAAGGCTAACGTCGAAGTATGAACTGCCGGACGTGAATCAAACATCCCTGGTTGTGGCATACGCCATGTTTGTTGCAATTGATTCACGTAGACATCACGCTCTTCTACTGTAAGCGACAGGTCAATGGATTCAGCCGCCCACAAAAAAACTGCGCGATTCACTACACTACTGGTATGGTGCCATCCTTGTAAGGCATGTTGCGCCTGCTCGCGGCTACTTTGCGCAAGCAAAACGATATCAAGTGCCCGATCAATTGATGACGATTCTGGCAGGCTTGTTTGCATCTCATATCCTCCTTGATTATTGTCCCCTTTATTGGCACCTGAAGCTGAAAAAAGGCCGACGAGTCAACACCCGTCGGCCCTGATTACCAATCAGCGTGGCCCCTTGAGGAATTCCATATTTAATTAATCACTCTTTAGACTGGATCTGCTTGAATTGCGTCTGCAAGCTATCCAATGCAGCCGTTGGCGAAACAGATTTGTTTAATACCTTTTCAAATTCAGAATCAGTCGCATCACTCATCTTGCTGAAGCCACTAGCAACAGGGGGTAAGGTCAAGTAATTTAACGACTTGAAGACAACGTCACGAGATGCAGGTGGGGTCTGCTCTAAGTATGGTTTGAGGATACTCTTACTACTTAATGCTGGCAGTTCCCAAGAGCTCTTGATCCGAATGTTGGCAACCTTCTTAGAAGCGCTCATATAACGTGCAAACTTATACGCAGCTTCTTTCTTGTCACTCTTGTTATACACTGCAAAACCATTTGCAAAGAAGTGTGTTGCCTTTTGGGTATTTCCTGGCTCAACTTGAATGTCCCACTTAAAGTTTGTTTTGGCAAAATCTGAAAATTCCCAAATTCCGGTATGTACCATTGCTAGTTGGCCATTTTTGAAGAGATCTTCGGACTTTTGACCAGACATTTCTGCTGGACTTGGCGACACCTTATATTTGAGGACATTGTCCACCATATACTGTAAAGCCTCTTTATTAGCTGAAGAGTTCATGGTCGGCTTACCGTCTTTATTAAAGATCGTCCCGCCATTTTGCGCTGCAACTTTATAAAACTCATTCATCGTAACTGGTGCATAAGTACCCCAAATTTGTTTACCATCAACCTTACGCGTCAACTTCTTAGCAGCGGCTTGCTCATCTTTCCAAGTCCAGTCAGCCTTGGGTGTTTCAACGCCGTATTTTTTAAACAGGTCCTTATTGTAGAACAAAGCGACGTTAGAGAAACTTTCGACCATCCCGTACTGCTTACCGTTATAGCTAAAGGCATCGTAAGCCTGTTTATTGATCTCGTTTTTATTAAAGTCTTTGTCTTTCTTCACATAGCTAGATAAGTCAGCCAATGTTCCCTTTTTGGCATAATTCTCAAAGTTCTCATAGTTAAGTTCGAAGACATCTGGTGCATTGCCCCCAGCCATCTGTGTTTGTAATTTAGTAAAGTAGTCATCGTAAGATAATTGCTCCAAGTCAACCTTGATCTTAGGATTTTCTTTTTCAAAGCCGGCAATCATCGCCTTAAGATCCTTCGTATGATCTGGGGATGCCGAAAAATCAGTAAATCGAATCGTGGTTACCGCATTTTTGTTATCTGCGCTCTTATTACCACAACCGGCTAATACCAAAGCCGCTACAGCAACCCCTCCAAGAACTGCTAACCAAGAATGTCTTTTCATCATTATTCCCTTCCTTTTTTAAAATAAACCCCTACTTATACCCATCGTTATTTGACCGCACTACTCATCGTCATGCCCTGGATAAACTGTCGTTGGGCAATCAGATAAACCATCAGGATTGGGACCACGCTGATCACCACGCCTGCCATGACCAAATTCCAGTTGGTGCTATATTGCCCTTGCATCAGCGCAAGGCCTAACGGCAAAGTGGCTTTAGAATCAGAGTTCGTCACGATCAACGGCCAGAGGTAGTTATTCCATGACTGCATAAAATTGAAAATGGTAAGCGTCGCAATCGTAGCCTTCGTTTGTGGCAAATCTACCTTCCAAAAAATCGTCCAAAGATTAGCGCCATCAATCGCAGCAGCTTCTTCCAACGCATCTGGAAGGTTTTCAAACGCCTGCTTCATCAAGAAAATACTGAACGCACCAAAGACATTAGGGACAACTAAGCCAAGATATGAGTTCAACCATCCTAAGTATTTAAGCAAAACAAATTGCGGAATCATCGTGACCTGGCTTGGAATCATCATTGTTGATAAAACGATCAAGAACAAAATGTTTCTACCCTTAAAGTGCATACGCCCAAATGCGAATCCGGCCAAGGCACCGTTCAAGATCTGAAAGACAGTCGTAAAAACCGCGACAATAACAGAGTTTTTCAAGAACGTTAACATTGGATAATCCGTAATAACCGCCTTGAAATTGTCGATAATCGGATTTTTAACGATGAACTGCGGCGGCATGACCATCGTTGCGCCTTCATTTTTGAGTGAGGTCGAAAGCATCCACAGAAATGGCAACAGCATGATGATCGCACCAACAACTAGGATGACATATTTAATGATTTTCCCCAGAATGAGGAGTCCACGATAATGATCTGTTTTTGTTTCAGTCATTTGCTGTTTTGTCCTTTCATCTGAATGATTGTCACCACAAGAATGACAATAAATAAGATCCATGATTCTGCTGTCGCATACCCCATCTGGAAGTACCGGAAAGCATGATTATAAACGCTTTGGACAACAACACTAGTCGCATTACCTGGACCGCCTCCGGTCATAATATTGACCTGGTCAAAGACTTGGAACGAGTTGATTAGCGAGATTGTCAAGACAAAAAACGTCGTTTTACGCAGCAGCGGCAATGTAATCTTCCAGAACTGTTGCCAGGTTGAGGCGCCATCGACTTCAGCGGCTTCGTAGAAACTCAAATCAATACTTTGCAACCCGCCAAGATAAATCACCATAATAAAACCGATATCTTTCCAAACACTGGTTAGAATGATGGCAATCATCGCTGTTTTAGGATCTTCCAACCATTGTGGTCCATGAACTCCAACTAATGATAAAAAATAGTTCAACAAGCCGTATGAAGGGTTAAAGAGCCACTTCCAAACTAACGAGACCGCCACCCAAGAGGTGACAACAGGCAAGAAATAAATCCCTCGAAAAAGTGATTTGAAATGAATCTTACTGTTAACCAGTAGCGCAGCCAGTAGTCCAAAAATTGTCACTAATGGCAGATAACCCAGAATAAAACCAAGTGTGTTTCTGAACGACTGCCAAAACTCACCGTCTTTCAGCACTTCCGCATAATTCTTAATACCGATAAAATGAATACTGCTCAGCAAGTCCCAGTCCGTAAAACTAATCCCGAGGGACGCTAGAATGGGTGTTAATACAAAAACTAAAAATCCAAGCATGCTGGGAAGTAAAAATAATAGCAGCCACCTATATGTTTGTTTCTTAGTCAAGCCCGCCAAGGCCCACCACCTCCTGATATATTGGGGTTTCAAACAAGCTATTACTGATCAATATCGACGCGCCCTGATACCATGCATCATTATCAACCGCTGAGGGTAAGACTTTCGTCGGTAAATCTGCATTGGCGAAAAAGTTATTGTTTGCTGTTTGCCACATATCATCAAGAAAGAAGTGCCGATATTCAATTGCCGCACCAACAAGGACGATTGCTTTAGGATTGAAAATATTGATTAAATTCCGTACCCCATATCCTAAATAGATCCCCATCTGTTTCAGCAAAGCAGCAGCTTCTTCATCTCCTGACATTGCCGCTTGCCCAATATGTTTAAGCAGATGATGATGCCCAAACCGGTTATTATGCGCCGCTTCTAGCTGGTTTTTGAGATAGAACTCAGATGCGTACTGTTCCAAACATCCTCGTTGACCACAGTGGCAAGGATAACCGCCCACATTAATCACCGTATGGCCAAACTCACCGGCACCACCATAATCACCGTAATAGATGTGATTCCCAATCACGACGGATAAGCCAAGACCTTCTCCGACAGAAACGACCAAGAAATCTTCTAATGACTTGGCTTCACCAAAATTCATCTCGTACATCGCAACAGCGTTGATGTCTTTATCTACCAAAATTCTCGCATTTGGGAAGTACGTTTGTAATAAATCCCTAATGGCAACATTTTGCCATCCTAACAACGTAGATTTCACAATTGTTCCAGTGTCGCGATCAACTAACCCAGATGAAATAACCGAGATTCCCAATAAGGTTGGCGCCTTATGAGCTTTCAACAAGCTTTGTAATCCGCTTGCAATGTCCTTAGCCGTCTGTTCTCCAGTTTCAATCGTTTCTTCGATGAAGTCATGGGCAAGTGGCTGGTTCCGCAAATTACACATCACAATTTCGATACCGTCTTTACTGATCCCGACACTTGCGATTACACCAATCTCATCATTCAATCGTAAAAGCTTGGCTTTCCTCCCTCCGGTCGACTTTAACTCACCTTCCTCCACCACGAACTTACTTGAGATCAGCTCTTCTGTGATATATGTGACTGTTGCTTGACTTAAGCTCAATTCTTTGGCGATTGCAACACGGCTAATAGGGCCTTTTGTACGTACGAGGTTCAGAATCTTAGACTTGTTGATGTCGCGCATCAGCTGCTTGTTGCCATTTCTAATTTGCATTTTTACCAACTTCATTCATTGAATTAAGTATCTTATGACAACAATGTAATCCCTTTCACCTGTTTCGTCAAGTTTATTTTTTAACTTCACCTTGTGTTCGACGCTGTCTCGCAGGAAATCACTTTCGGTTCAAAATCTAACAATCGGCTCATTTTCCCATTACTTGAATTCCTCTACAATTTAGAATTCAAAACGTCCAATACCTTCAAAATCACTATAGGTTTTCACTGACGCGGTGGGTTACATATAAAATTGTGTCCAAAGGTTGGTAGGTCCATCAAGGTTTCACTAAAAAGGTTACGTCTCGACTCTTTTAGAGATGGTAATAGTCCATTTGTCAAGGGCGGTTTTGAAATGCAGGTTTATGGCGGTTTAAAAATGTAGGTTTTGGGCGGTCAACCAACACCTTTCAACCGGTATGATTTGCCTGTGATCTTGACGACGTGGACATGATGAACCAGC
>JALCQM010000009.1 GCA_022651245.1 Lactobacillus sp. | reverse complement strand
ATTTCGTGGAGTATCGGGGGCAACCGATGCTCTTTTTTAATATTATACCGAAAACGCCACCTGACGAAAATCCGAAGATTTTCATCAAGTGGCGTCTTATTTGGGACTTATGTCACAGTCCCATTTTGTTGTTATGCTAAAGCTTTCTTAGCGGTATCTGCCAAAGCCGTGAAGCTTTCTGGGTCAGAGATCGCGATGTCAGCTAACATCTTACGGTTCATATCGATGTTGGCCAACTTCAAGCCGTGCATTAACTTGCTGTAGGAAATGTCGTTCAAACGCGCAGCAGCGTTGATACGAGCGATCCACAAACGACGGAAGTCACGCTTCTTAGCACGACGGTCGCGGAATGCATAGCGATAAGAAACCATCACTTGAGCATTTGCGGACTTGAACAGTAAGTGCTTGGCACCACGATAACCCTTAGCGAGCTTCAGTACCTTCTTACGACGTTTGCGAGTTACGGTTCCACCTTTAACACGTGGCATTAGAATTCCTCCTCAAATCATTAACGGAAACTTCGAGCGCGTGATCCGTGCTCAACTTAAGCGCGTTCACCACCACATCAGGCCCAGACATCGTCTACGCCCCAATGTGTGCGGTAGGACGCTTTACTTCATTTGGCTGAGCATCTGGCGGATCCGCTTCATATCGGAATGGGATACCAAGCCGGACTTGCGCAGTTGACGACGTTGCTTCTTGGTCTTACCGTGGAAACGGTGAGACGTGTAGGCGTGGCCCCGCTTCAAAGCGCCGCTAGCGGTCTTCTTGAAGCGCTTAGCAGAAGCGCGATGGGTCTTGAATTTTGGCATGACGATTTCCTCCTAAATAACGTTTCTGACTACTTTTTGTTGTCAGGTTTTGGTGCGAGCATCAAGAACATGCTCCGCCCGTCCATCTTCGGACGAGATTCGACGACGGCAAGCTCTTTGGTAGCTTCTGCCATCTGTTCAAGGACTTTTTGCCCCAAGTCCTTATGGGTGATCGCACGCCCACGGAACCGGACAGAAACCTTGACCTTGTCCCCTTTTTCCAGGAACTTGGTGGCGTTCTTCAACCGCGTGTTGAAGTCAGCCTCGCCGATCGTTGGGCTCAAGCGAATTTCCTTGATGCTGATGGTTTTTTGTTTCTTGCGAGCTTCACGCTGCTTCTTCTGAAGCTCAAAGCGATACTTCCCATAGTCCATGATGCGGGCAACGGGTGGCTTGGCGTTCGGTGACACAAGGACAAGATCCAGGTTAGCAGTTTCTGCTAACGCAAGGGCATCGCGGGTAGACTTCACACCGAGCTGTTCCCCAGTCTGGGAAATCAAGCGAACCTCACGTGAACGAATTCCCGAGTTGACCATCATATCTCTAGCTATGGCAATTCACCTCCAAATATTTTCGAGAAAAAAGCAAAGCGGCCGAGACCACATGGGTCCCCGCCGCGAATATTTATCCGTACGTTTTAGCCTAGCGGTCACCATGACGTGGGCGAGAAGCGGGAACTTCTGCTTGTTTTCTCAACGTTGATTACTATACAGGAGAACAACCACCACGTCAAGCTTTTTGCGTGCTCACCCCGCCGCCGTCACCAACCGCTCATCCCCACGGCCAAAATACTGATGACCTGGCAACAAGCGTCCGCCAAGCAGCTGACTGACCGTCACGAACTGGTACCCCTGCGCTTTGAGCAGCTGGATCACGCTCGGCAAAGCTTGAACCGTCGCAGGTTGGATATCATGCATCAAAACGATCCCCCCTGGCTCAGCGGTTGCTTGAACGCGCTGACAGATCGCCGCAGCATTGCGCGACCGCCAGTCTTGCGAATCGATCGACCATTGAATCGCTGGTAAGTCTTCCGCTTGCGCCACCGGCAGCGACAGCGCCCCGAACGGCGGACGCAACAGTGTCGGTAGCTGGCCGAAGACTTGGTAATACGTTGCCGCCATTTTCCCGTAGATCTCATCTTTTGCCGCTGCTGGAGTCAGCTTTGGTAAGTACGGGTGGTCATAAGTATGGATCCCGATCTCGTGGCCAGCATGCGCCACCGCCCGTGCCGTATCCGGATATTTGGTGAGACCGGTGCCGACCATGAAAAACGTCGCCTGCACTTTGGCAGCCGCCAACGTCTTCAAAATCTGTGGTGTCGTGGCGCTATTCGGACCGTCGTCGAAGGTCAGCGCGATCACCTTCCCTGAAGCGACAGGAGAGGTTTGGCCTTTTAAGTACATCTGAATCCGTGCCAACGGAACGCTCACCTCCGCTTTGCCAGTCGCATCCGTCACGGTCAACTGCCGCGAGGACAACCGAAAATTGGTCGCGGTCATACTATTGAGTAGGCGCAGATCCAAAACCTGTGCCAAACTAGCTGGTGTTTGGCGGTGTTTGGCGACGAGCGCCTGCTTAGCCGCATAGTTGATCGCGCGCCGCCCATAATCATCGCTTACGATATCTGCAACCGTCGCGGCTTGGCCGGTTGCCGCGCGCACAGGTCGTAATGACTGAGCCGTCACCGTCTGTTGATGATCGTGACGGGCCTTGACCCAGTACCGGTTTACGGTGAGGCGTTGTTGCTGCACGCCACTGACCACGCTAGCCCCTGTCGACACCTGCACTAATACCACCCGGTGTTGCCCTTGCTTGGGTAGCGCCGCCTGCGCGCGGTGGCGCAATGCGCGTGTGAGTGCCGTGCCTTTATGGGGCAATAAATAAACGACTTGCCCGGTGGCCGTCTTCTCTGTGACCACACGGCCGTGATACGCGTGTTTCGCGCGGCTAAGCACCTGCTCGACACGCTGGACGGCAACATGTTGTTGATGCCAGCCCAAGCCAACGACCACGGCGACGAACACCACGCAGCCAATAAGCAACGTCTGCATTCGACGCTTCGATTGTTTCATTTAATCCAACTCCTCATCCAGTCTCCCATCCCCCGTGCCGCTATTATATAACTTTTTTCATTAAAAAACGATCGCCTCTTTTTGCAGAGTGCGATCGTTTCTCTTCTATAATATTAGTCGCCTAAAACCTTCTCGACATCGCTTGGCTTACGCTTACCATCGCGGGAGTAGTTCTTCACTTCTGCCTGCATGGCTTCAACGAACATCTTGATCGATTCTTCTTCGGCGTGCTCTTCACCATAACGGCGAACCGAGACCCCTGCGTCAGCGACTTCTTTGTCCCCGACAACCACGGTGTATGGCACCTTGCGGGTCTGGGCTTCACGAATCTTGTAGCCCATCTTCTCATTACGGTTGTCCACTTCGACACGCAAGCCTGCGGCAAGCATCTTGCGCTTCAGTTCTTGGACGTAATCGTCATGCACATCGGCAACTGGGATCAAAATCGCCTGGGTCGGTGCTAACCAAGTTGGGAAAGCGCCCTTATAGATTTCGGTCAGGTAGGCAATGAAGCGTTCCATCGTCCCAACCACGCCACGGTGGATCATCACTGGGCGGTGTTCTTGACCATCATTACCGACATAGGTCAATTCGAAGCGTTCTGGCAACATGAAGTCCAACTGGATGGTGGACATGGTTTCATCATTGCCCAAGGCCGTCTTGGTTTGGATATCCAACTTCGGCCCATAAAAGGCCGCTTCACCTTCGGCTTCGTAATAATCCAAGCCGAGATCATCCATCGCGCCTTTCAACATGTTTTGGCTACGCGTCCACATTTCATCGTCATCGAAGTACTTTTCAGTGTTCTTCGGATCACGGTATGACAGACGGAAGGAATAATCGGAGATGTTGAAGTCTTCATAAACGTTCATGATTAACCGCAAGATCTTCTTGAATTCTTCCTGGATCTGATCCAAAGCAACAAAAGTATGGCCGTCATTCAGAGTCATTTCACGGACACGCTGCAAACCAGATAAGGCGCCAGACTTTTCATAGCGGTGCATCATCCCTAATTCGGCAATGCGCAGCGGCAGATCGCGGTAGGAGCGGATGTGATGCTTGTAGACTTGGATGTGGGATGGGCAGTTCATCGGCCGCAATTCAAGCATTTCGCCATCGCCCATGTCCATTGGTGGGAACATGTCTTCGCGGTAGTGATCCCAGTGACCAGAGGTCTTATACAGATCCAAATTCGCTAAGATCGGGGTATACACGTGTTCGTACCCATCGGCCAATTCCTTGTCGATGATGTAGCGCTCAATCACGCGCCGGATCGTTGCGCCATTTGGCATCCAGTAAGGCAAGCCTGCGCCGACTTTAGGATCCACGAAGAACAAATCAAGATCCCGACCAATGTTACGGTGATCGCGCTCTTTAGCTTCTTGGCGACGCTTGGCGTCTTCTTCCAGATCCGCGGCCTTATAGTACGCGGTCCCGTAAAGCCGTTGCAGCATCGGGTTAGACGATTTGCCTTCCCAATAAGCGCCAGCAACGGATAACAAGTCAAAATGCTTAAGGTCCTTCAAGCTTGGCAGCAATACCGCTTCTTCGAAATCGAAGAAATCGCCGAGCTGGAAGCCCTTGATCGCACCTGCTTGAGCTTGCACCAGTTGCTTTTTGAACGGTTCGTTCGCAAAGTAGGCCAAGGCTTCATCTTGGCTCAAGGTTTTGGCCACGATCTTGGCGTCTGCCTTGACCAGTTCCGCCATCTTAGCTTTGATCGCTGGCAATTGGTCAACCGTCAGCTGACCATCATCTTTGTCTGTGTCATAGAAGAAGCCGTCTTCTTGCGCTTCACCTTGGCCCAGGCGTACTTCTGGGTACAAGTCTTTGATTGCGGCCGCCAAAACGAAGGTGGCGGTTTGGCGCAACACTTCGAGGCCGTCGGCGGAATCTTTGGTAACGATCTCGAGTTTGGCATCGGCGTTCAACGCGGTGTCCAGGCTGACCAATTGGCCGTCAAGCTTACCGGCGACTGCCTTCTTCGCCAAACTGGTGGCGATGCCCTTGGCAACGTCTAAGACGCTGTTTCCTGCGTCAATGTTCTTGACGCTATTATCTGGTAATGTGATCGCGATTGACATATGATGATCCCCTTATGTTTATTATTCGGAAGCGGCTGTCAGCCAAATGTGAACACTCAAGAGAACAAAAAATCCCGAATACCATCACTGGTATCCGGGACGATCACTCGCGGTTCCACCCGACTTGAAAGCACTGCTTTCCTCTCGATGCTGATAACCCGAGCAGGGGCCTAACGGCATCTCAAGAAGTGGTGCGGATCAGGTCATGACACGCTTGCAGCCTCGGCGTGAGCTCTCTGTGAATGATCCTTGTAACTTCCGTCTTCGATACCTTGATTAAAGCACAGGCTTCACGATCATGCAAGGCTTTTTTTATCCGTTGCGGCGATCATTCCCGCCGACCGCGATCTCTTGGGCCAAGTACCGGACGCGCTCCATCAAGCGCGACGCCTTGAGCGCCTCATTATCCCCACGCTCATTTCCCGCTAAATACCGGGTCAATTCTGCCATTGTTTTATTACTGGAAAATAGGGTCGGTAATTCTTCTTGCATCCGGTATTGCAAAATAATGCCCAGGACTTCATCTCGAAACCATGGGCTCAACGCCTCCGCCCCGATATCATCCAACATCAATACCGGCGCTTTTTTGATCACATTGATCTTAGCTAAGACGGAATTGGTCTGAATCGCCCCTTTCATTTCCACAGCATATGTCGGCACGTGAACCAACGTTGACGCGATGCCTTGCTTCGCCAGCTGATTGGCGATGGCCCCAAGCAGATAGGTTTTACCCACCCCAAATGGCCCCGTCAAATACAGTCCCTTATGAAAAGCTTGCGGGGCTTCTGCCAACGCTAAGGTGAAATCTGTCGCTGCATCAAGTGCGTCATCCCGGCCAGTCGGATCATACGCTGCCAAGCTCGCCGTGGCGATGGCTTTAGGCATATTGATCGCTTTGACCAGCGACCGCTGATGCGCCTTTTCTTCCGCTGCTAGCCGCGCAGCCGTCGGTTCATAGGCCAAGTCGAGCTGACCGTTGGTGACCACCAGTTGCGGTTGATACCCCGGAGCAAAACTCGCCTCACCGGCCGCTCGCTTATCGCGTTCGTTCACGAACTCATAGATCTTGGCCGCGCCGCGTTCGATCGCGTCAGCAGCCAAAGCGCCTTGATTCGCCTGCAAAAAGGCCTGGACTTCTGGATCAGCGACCGCTTTGGCAATCGTTTGGCGATAAGCCCCCGTGATCTGGCGTTGATCCATCAACTTGCGCAATTGCGCTTGCATATCTTTCATCCTTGGTCGCCTCCTTGTTCAAGTGCCTTCAGCTTCGCTAGCCGCGCGGCAATTTTATCTTTGCGTTCCGCGCTGACCGGTTGCGTCTTCGCGGTGTACCCTGGTTGCATCCATTCTGGCGTCTCTTCTTGACGGCTCGCTCGCCCATTGCGCGCCCGCGGTTTAGCCTTCGATTGGGCCTCTTTGCGAATCTGCTCCAACGCGCTTTGTGGCGAGGCGACGTTAGCATTGACCCAGCGGCTAACGTAACCATTCAGCAAGGCTTGGCTAAGACTATCATAGGACTGCAACACATAATCGATCAAAATGTTGACGGTGACGTCTGGGAACGTGCGCCGCTGCACCAGATCACGCACCGCATACACTTCGTTTGGCGCCGCAAACGCCCGCGCATTTTTAGCCTTCTTGGTCGCTTCTAAGAACTCGCGCGGCGCCAGCTCGCTTGCTTTGGTCAAAAGCGCACTTTCCGCCGGTGTTACCGCCAGCGTCGTCTGCGGCGCGGCCGGCGTCGTCGCGGGTGCTTCCGCGGTAAAGGCTGGTTTCTGTGACTGCGAATAAGTCTGTTCCGCAAACTGCCGCAACTGCTTCAACTGCAACTCTCCAGTCATCACATCGGTCGCTCGAGTGATCAGCTGCGCCAACTGTGGCGGATTAAGCCCGTAAAACCGCGCAATTTGGTACAAGGCCTCGCGGTGATCATCGACCGCCCCTGCCTTGAGGTTCGTGCGTTGCAGCAACTGCGTCAACAACACCCAATCATAGCCTTCACCTGTACCCAGCGTCACCGGCGGCTGGGCTTTTTGCTGTAACTGTTGCTCCGCTTGTTGCACCTCAGCCGGCTGATCCAGCACATTAGTCAACGCGAACACGTCCAAGAAGCCTTGCGAGACGTCTTGCCAATCATCACGCCGCACTGGATGTAACGTAAACTGCTGCGCCAACTCCGCATAACGGCTTTGGCCAACACGGTCGTACAACAACATGCCCAGCAAGTCATCCGCAAAAAAAGCAGGCGGCGTCACCGGCGCATATAGTTCATACGCATAGTAACGGCTCATGGCATCCGTTGCCGTGTACGTCTTCAACAGCCCGACTGCTTCTAGCCGGATCCGCGCCTGAAACAAAGTGTCGACGTCGATGTTCAACAGGTCCAACAAGCGCGTTTGTGGCCGCCGATCGGTTAAAACTGGACGCGCTGACGCCTCCTGCCACAAACTAAGGTACAACGCTAACGCCACCGGGCCCACCAACGGCTGATAAAGGGCCACGGCCACTTGCTGGTCGTGATCCGTCAAGTAGGTGGCTTGGGTGACAATGTAGTCATCTTGCGCCATAAAACTCTGTGGGCGATCCATGTCACCCCTCCTTTCAAGCTAAAAGAGGATAAGCCAAATTCCTCTTATCCTCCAGGTATTCACAATTTCCGGCAATCACTGCTGCTGGTTTCAAATAACGCTAATCTTCCGGAGGCTGCTTGCCTTTCTTCATCATGTCTTGAAGTTCTTGCATGAAGACAGACATATCCTTGAATTGGCGATAAACGCTGGCAAAGCGAATGTAGGCCACGTCGTCGACATCCGCCAACAAGGTCATGACATATTCCCCAATTGCTTGGCTAGAGACCTCATTTTCGCCGATCGCCCGCAGTTTATTTTCAACTTGCTCGACGATTCCTTGCATCTGTTCCATAGTGACCGGGCGCTTTTCTGCGGCACGAATCAGCCCTTTCAGGATCTTCTCACGATTAAATTCTTCACGGGTCCCGTTCTTCTTGATCACAAGCAACGGTGTCTGTTCGACCCGCTCGAATGTCGTAAAGCGAAACCCGCAGTTTTCACATTCACGGCGCCGCCGGATCGCTTTGCCGCCGTCAGTCGGCCGGGAGTCGACAACGCGGGAACTATTGTGATGACAATGTGGGCACTGCAAACCAACACCTTCTTCTAGTTGTTTTAGCCATTATAGCATACTCATAGACCCGTTTTCACCGCGTTAAATGTGCGATTAAGGCGTCCACTTGCTGCTGGCGAACCGTCGGCCCTTGACTGTTATCGAGCAAAAAATCCGCTTTAGCAATTTTCTCAGCCAAAGGCATCTGCGCATTGATTCGCTGGCGGGCCGCCGCGGCGTCCAAGCCATCCCGCGCCATCAACCGTGCTAACTGCAAATGCGGTGGCAAGGTGACCACCGCGACCCCGTCAAAAACGGCTTCAAAATGGCTTTCAAACAGCAGCGGGATCTCCCCGACAACGATCGCTTTGCCACTGGCTTTGGCTTCAGCTAACGCCGCCAGAATGGCCTGCCGTAAATACGGCCGGTCGATCGCATTCAAGTCGGCCAAGGCTTGGGCATCAGCAAACACGATCTTGCCCAAGGCTTGCCGGTTGAGGTGACCGTCTGCCAACAGCACCCCTTCGCCAAACCGCGCAACGATCTTAGCCAACGCTGGCTGGCCAGGAGCAACGATCTCTCGAGCGATCACGTCGGCAGAGACGACGGGGTAACCCGCGTTCTTGAATGCCGCTGCCACCGTACTTTTGCCCGTTGCGATGCCACCTGTTAATCCCAATAAGTACGTCATGCTAACTTTCGCTTCCTTAACGGCTGACAATGGGGGCAATAATGCGTGCCTCGCTGGCCAACTTTGATTTTCACGATCGGTGTTTGGCACACCGGACACGGTAGTCCCTCGCGCCCATAGACGTTCAGGCGTTCTTGAAAGCCACCGCGCTTACCTGTCGCATCAACGAAGGTATGAACGGAGGTGCCCCCTGCCGTGATCGACTCGGCTAACACCGCGATGATTTGGTCATGCAAGCGTGTCGCTTCTGCGCGCGTCAAGGTTGCTGCGGGCTGTTCCGGGTTGAGCTTAGCGCGCCACAACGTTTCATCCGCATAAATATTACCGACACCCGCCACGATACTCTGATCTAAAATCACCGATTTGATCGGCTTCTTGTGTCGCTTGAGCGATTGATAAAAGGCAGCTGCAGCAAACGTCGTCGCGGTCGGTTCCGGCCCCATTTTTGCGATTCCCGGAACGTGTGCCGCCTCAGTGCCCGTTTCGCACAACTGCATGCGGCCAAATTTACGCATATCGTGGTAGCGTAACTCGCTGCCATCAGTAAAGTCGAACCATACGTGCACAAACCGGTGCTTGGGCTCACTCGTAGTCGGCACGAGCTGGTATTTGCCTTCCATGCGCAGATGCGACACCACCGTTAAGTCATTATCAAAGCGCAACAACAGGTACTTCCCGCGCCGATCGATCCCTGTGATGGTTGCGCCCATTAAGGCTTGCTTGAAGAGGTCTAACCCACCGACTAAGATCTTCTCCCAATTCGTCCCGATCCCGGTAACCGTCTTGCCCACCACTAAGGGACTCAAACTAAGACGCACGTTTTCAACTTCTGGTAATTCAGGCATACTGTTCCCTTCTATTTCGCGTCATACCAAGTCGGGCCATACGAGCTTTCCACCTTCAACGGCACGTCTAAAGTGACCGCTGAATCCATCACTTTTGGCACCAACTTGGACAGCGTCGCCATTTCTTCTTCTGGCCCTTCAAAAATGAGTTCATCGTGCACCTGCAACAACATCCGGCTTTGCAAGTGGTTTTCCGCGAGCATCTGTTGCATGCGAATCATCGCCACCTTGATGATGTCGGCGGCACTCCCTTGAATCGGGGTGTTCATCGCGGTGCGCTCCGCAAACTGCCGCAAGTTGAAGTTACGCGAATGGATCTGCTCCAAATAACGCCGGCGGTGGAATAACGTCTCTACGTACCCTTGTTCACGGGCCAACGCCACCATTTTATCCATGTAATCGTGCACCTGCGGGTACTGATCGAAGTAACCGTCGATGAAGGCCTTCGCCTGGCGCCGCGTGATCCCGATATTTTTGGCCAAGCCAAAATCGGAGATCCCATAAACAATCCCAAAGTTAGTCGCTTTAGCTTGACGACGCATATCTGGTGTCACGTCTGCAGAAGACGACAAGTTGAAGATCTTCATGGCCGTGTTCGCATGGATGTCCCGGTCTTCCTTGAAGGCTTCTTGCATGTTGGCATCACCGGAGATGTGCGCCAAAACGCGCAGTTCAATCTGCGAATAATCCGATGAGAAGATCTGCCACCCTGGTTTTGATGGGACAAACGCCTTGCGGATCAATTTGCCATCACCGCGCGCCGGAATATTTTGCATGTTCGGATCAACACTTGAAAGCCGCCCAGTTTGAGTCAGAGTCTGTAAGTAGCGGGTATGGATCTTATGGTCAGGCAAAACTGCCTTCAAAAGGCCTTTGACATAGGTCGATTGCAACTTGGACACCGCTCGATAATCCAAAATATCTTGAACCACCGGGCTGGCCGTCCGCAATTGTTCCAGCACGTCGACGCTAGTTGAATAGCCAGTTTTAGTTTTTTTGATCACGGGTAGGTTGAGCTTCTCAAATAGGACTTCGCCTAATTGCTTCGGTGAGTTCAGGTTGAAGGTCAGCCCGGCTTCCGCATAGATCTTCTCTTCCAAGACCTTGATCGTTTGGGTGTACTGATCACCCATTGCCTTCAAGGTGTCTTGATGTAAAGTGATCCCGGCGATTTCCATGCGGGCCAAGACTTTCGCCAACGGCAATTCCATATCGGTAAACAGGCTGGTTTGATCTTGCGCGTCAAGGTCCTTCAACAGGTGTGGCTTGAGGTTCAAAATCGCTGCAGACTTGCGAGCGAAATGGCTGAATAATACCGGTTCTTCGGGTAAGGCGAGCTTTGCCCCTTTACCATAAACATCGGCATCAAAGGCCAATTGATAGTCATGATCTTGGGCAATTTGGCCAAAGTCATTCGAATTCTGGTCCGGGTTCAACAAATACGACGCCAACAAGACGTCAAAATCGATGTTGTCGAGCACCAATCCCAGTTTTGCGGCAGCAACAATATTGCGCTTCGCATCGAACACGGCAATGTCTGTCTGATTGGCTAACCATTGTTGCACCGCTGGGACCGTCAACAACGTCACATCTGCACTGACATAGGTTTCATCTGCGGTGCCGATAAAAAAGCCGACCGGTTCAGCCGTGTGATAATTATCAGTCAACATTTCCAACTCAAAGCTGATCGGTGCTGTGATCGCCGTGACTTGCGCCAAGTTCGTATCATCCAACACCACATAATGGGCTGCAGGCTGGGCCTGGGGCATATCCTTATTCAGCTTATTCAACGCCTGGCGCATCTCTAATTCGGTATACAACTCCCGAAGTTTATCCAAGTCAGGACCGTTATATGCCGTATCTGGCAACCCGATTTCAAGCGGGGCATCTTGGCGGATCGTGGCTAAGTCCTTACTCAAAAACGCATTGTCGCGATCATTGATCAGGTTCTCTTTCATTTTACTTTTTTTGAGGTCATCCAGGTTCTCGTACAGGTTTTCGACGGAACCAAACTGTGTCACGAGCTTTAGCGCCGTTTTCTCCCCCACTTTGGTGACGCCAGGATAGTTATCCGAGGTATCACCCATCAATCCTTTCATATCGATGATCTGCTTAGGACTGATGCCAAACTTCTCTTGGATATACGCCGGGGTATAGGCTTCCAGTTCCCCGACGCCTTTTTTCGTGACCTGTACGGTAACGTGCTCAGTCGCCAACTGCGTCAAATCGCGGTCACCTGTCACAATTGTAACGGTCCAACCTGCGGCTTCCGCTTGTTTGGCCAAGGTGCCGATAATATCATCGGCTTCCCAATCTTGCATATCATAATGCGCCATCCCATGGTCATCCAACAAGCGCTTGATATACGGGAGTTGTTCGACCAATTCCTCTGGCGCCCGCTGGCGGTTACCTTTGTAATCGGCGAACTTTTTGGTGCGAAAAGTCCCCCCACTGCGATCAAAAGCCACCAAAATATTATCTGGCTGCATCGTATCGACCAAGTTGTCCAACATATTGTTGAACGTGAACACGGCATTGGTGTGCACGCCTTGTGCGTTAGTGAAGCGATCAAGCTGGTTATATAAGGCGTAAAACGCCCGAAATGCGATGGAGCTCCCGTCGATCAGCAATAAATTCTTTTCAGTGGCCATATTGTCCTCCTCGAATCTTCTGCCTTCTATTGTACCAGATTAGGCCACACAAAGCGGCTGCGCCACCATTCTCTCTTTAGACGATGGGCAAACAAAAAGCGCACAGCCCTCGCTGTACGCCCGTATGACTTTAGTTATCGTTTGAGAAACCGAAGATCTGTAAGATCACCAGGAACAGGTTCAAGAAATCCAGGTACAACATCAAGGCACCTTGAACGGCGAGGCTTGATGTGTTGACGGCAAAGTCACCATTGCGACTCGCGGTCATATAAACCCGCTTCAACGCTTGCGTATCCGCAGCCGTCATGATAATGAACGCGATCAAGATCACGTATGAGATGAGCAACGAGATCATGCTAGAGCCTAAAAACATGTTGATCAGGCTCAAGATGATGACCCCTACGATCACCCCGATGGTGATGTTAGCGATCGGCGACAGGTTCTGGCGCGTGACGCGACCAACGACAGACATCGTGAAGAACACGATGGCGGTGACCACTAACGCAATGCCGATATTAGCTGCGGGATAGATCAACCAGACCGACGCCAACGTGAAACCGTATGACGCTGCCATCAGGCCAAACATGGCGCGGGCATACCCGGCACTTTGCTGGCCCCGTCGACCACTAATCATGAAGCTTAAGATCAACGGTAAGAAGGTGGCGATGATGAAAAGGATCCGGTTTTGGACGATAAAGTTTCCATATTGCACTCGGAACACGTTTCCTAAGAGGAAGCTAATGACCGCGGTAATTAATAACCCGCCGCCCATGGTGCCGTACACCTTCGCAAAGAAGGTAGACAAGCCTGCATCATTGACAACACGACGTTCTTGCATCGAATCGTCTCCTTTCGTTATTGCATTTAATACCATTATACCAGTTTTTTTATTCTTGTCAGTTGGACTTAAGACTGATATCACTCAACAAATTTTCGAAGGCGACTTCATATTTTTGAATATCACCCGCCCCCATAAAGACCAGGACATGGTGCTGATAATCCAGTAACGGCGACATATCGTCAAGCGTGACCACCGCTGACGGTTTGTCAATTTTAGCGACTAAATCTTCAGCCGACACAGAGCCACTGGTTTCCCGCGCGGAGCTAAAAATTGGGGTCACATACACCGCGTCAGCGGCACTTAAGGTCGTGGCAAAATCATCGAGATACGCAATGGTCCGAGAGAAGGTGTGTGGTTGGAACACCGCAACGACTTGCTGGTCCGGATACTTTTGCCGGGCCGCATCTAAGGTCGCCTTGATTTCACTCGGATGGTGCGCATAATCATCGATGATCACGGTATCGCCCATCTTTTTTTCGGAGAAGCGGCGCTTGACCCCTGCAAAGCTGGCCAACTCACGGGCAATCAATTCGGCGCTCAAGTGTTCAGTGTACGCCACCGCGACGACGGCCAACGCGTTCAAAACACTATGTTCCCCGAATAACGGCACATGGAAGTGGCCAATCAAGTTGCCATGGTGGAAGGCATCAAAGCTCGAACCTGTCGTGGTGCGCGAAATGTTCTTTGCCACGAAATCATCCGTATCCTTCGTCCCGTAATAATAAATCGGGACCTGTGCGTCTAACTTCCGCAGCCACGGGTCATCTCCCCAGGCGAAGATCCCCTTTTGCACTTGTGAGGCTTCGGTTTGGAAGGCCGAATACACGTCTTCGATCCCCGTGTAATAATCTGGGTGATCAAAATCGATATTGGTCATGATGACGTAATCCGGGTGGTAGGCCAGGAAGTGCCGTCGATATTCATCTGCTTCAAAGACGAAGAACTTCGAATCTGGTGTCCCTTTACCGGTGCCATCCCCAATCAAGTAGCTGGTCTTGTCGATACCATTTAGCGTGTGCGCCAACAACCCGGTCGTGCTGGTCTTCCCGTGGGCACCAGCGACACCGATACTGATATACGGCTTCATCAGTTCCCCTAAGAACTCATGGTATCGATAAAATTTCAGTCCCAGTGCATGGGCCTGCACGACTTCTGGATGTTCATCTGTAAAGCTATTCCCACAAATCACGGTGTAGCCTGGCTTAAGGTTGTCTGCGGCAAATGGCAACATCTCGATGTCAGCCGCTGCCAAGCCCCGCTGGGTGAAGGTGTACTGGGTGATATCGCTCCCCAGAACATGCTTCCCCATATCGTGCAAGATCAATGCCAAGGCACTCATCCCTGAGCCTTTAATCCCGATAAAGTAATATGTTTCTGTCATGCTGTTCCCCTTTTCAAGCAAGCAACGCCTGTGCCTGCATTAATTCTCTGGTAAATCTTCTTTGGTGAAGTAAACGTCTCGCGGCTTGGAACCATTCGCAGGCGAGATGTAATGCCGCATCTCTAACTCATCGATCAAGTTAGCCGCACGGTTATACCCGATGGAAAAAACGCGCTGCAACTTCGACGTCGAGACGTGCTTTTCCGCCGCGATGTATTCTAACACTTGCGGGAAAAGGTCGTCTTGGGCCTCTTCATCTTCCGCCTGGGCTAACAAGCCGTCTGGTTGGAACAAATAGCGCGGTGGCCGTTCTTGCTTGACAAAATCAACCACCGTAGCCACATCCTCATCGATAAAGGTGCCTTGCAGCCGGATCGGTTGGCTAGCGCCACTGCCAAGGTACAACATATCGCCGCGACCCAATAGGCGCTCAGCCCCGTTAGCGTCGATGATCGTGCGCGAATCGGTTTGGCTGGCGACCATGAACGCGATCCGCGTAGGGATGTTGTTCTTGATCGTGCCGGTGATCACATCCACAGACGGCCGCTGCGTCGCCACGATCAAATGGATTCCGGCGGCGCGGGCCTTTTGCGTGATCCGGGCGATGTAGTCTTGGACTTCGTTGGCTGCGACCATCATCAAATCGGCCAACTCGTCGATGATGATCACTACATATGGCAACACCATCTCGTAATCGCCATGCTGCTTCGCCTTGGCGTTGAATTGGGCCAGATTACGAACGCCAGCCGCAGCCATTTTCTGGTAACGTTCTTCCATTTCATCGACCGCCCACTTCAAGGCGGCCGCTGCGGCTTTAGGTTCAGAAATCACCGGTGATACTAAGTGCGGCAGGCGGTTATACGCCGCCAATTCGACTGCCTTAGGATCGATCAGCAACAGGCGCACTTGTTCAGGGGTCGCCTTATATAACAACGAGGTAAGCAAGGAATTGATAAAGACCGACTTTCCTGACCCCGTGGCCCCGGCGATCAAACCATGCGGCATTTTGCTGAGATTGGTCACGACTGGCTGACCGAATAAATCGACACCCAACGCGATGGTCAACGGCGATGAAGCCTCTTGAAAGGCCTTGGACTGCAAGACTTCCCGTAACATCACCGGGCGAGCCTTGAGATTAGGGATCTCGATGCCCACCGTCGTTTTGCCAGGGATCGGGGCTTCGATACGAATATCTTTAGCCGCCAAAGCTAACTTCAGATCATCGTTAAGGTTCGTAATTTTATTGACCTTGACGCCCGCATCCAACGACACCTGAAATTGTGTGACCGTTGGCCCGATTGTATGTGCCACCACGTGGGCACCAACATGAAATGCTGTTAGCGTCTGGTCTAAGCGCTCTGCTTGAGCGGCCACCCATTCGTCTTGAGCGGCTTCCTCTTCGATAACGGGTGCGGGTAACAACGACAACGGCGGGAGCTGATACGGGGCAAGCGTTTCGGCTTCTGGCGTCGGTGCGACTGGTGTCAGTGCCGGCTTAGTCGCCGTGTTAGCTGGTGTGATTGATGCTGTGGATCCAGTTTCAGCATCCGCTTGTCGTTGTGCCACCGGTTTAGGCAATGGTTTTTCTTCAGGCTTTTCAGTCTTTGGCTGATGCCGATAGCTGGTTACGGCTTGTTTTAGCTGTCCCCGGTTGGGAAGCTGCAGTGGCCGCCAGTTGGCATAAACAGTTTTCTTTTGCTTAGCTAAAGCCGCCTCGACTTGTGCTTGTTGCGCCCGCTTTTGCGGGTCTAGCGTTGGCGGTAATTTAACAACCGTCGATCCGCCCGAATGCTTGGCAACCGCCTGACTTACTGCTGGCGCGTCGTTGGTCGGCTCGCTAGTGCTAGCCTGCTGCTCATCTTCTAGCTGCCGGGCACTAGGCTCTGTCGCGGCACCAGTGGGCGCTTCCTCGTGACGGTCGGCAACAATGTCAGCCTCTTGCGGTATCGCTTCGACAGCACCAGTGCCTTGTGCTCGCGGCTGCGTCACCTGCTCTTTTGCTTCGGGTACCGTAGGAACAGGTACACCGACGGTTGTCGGTCGTGGCTGCGCAACCGCTGCTTCAGCCTTGAACGCCGTGGGGTTAGACTCACCCGCATTTGCTGATCGTGGCTCGGCTCGGCTGGTCGTCACCTTAGTTTCGACTGTCGCATGGGTTGGCTCACCGACGGCTTCAGGCGCCGACGGCTTTGCCTGGACTATTTCCATTTCAGCGTCGTGCGGCGACGCTTCAGACTGGTCAGCAGCTTCCGGTCGCGGCTGCGCCGTCGGTGGCGTTACCTGTTTAACTGGCGAAACCGCATTTGTCGGTTCGACAGGATCGCTGTCATCGGGCATCAGCAAATACACGGCGTCATCTGGTCGGACCATGTCTGCCAGCAGAAGCCGATAATCGATCCGCGGCCGCTTTGCTGGTCGCTGCACCACGCTTTTAGGGGTGGCTAACGCAGCCAAAGGGTCGACAGAATGTCTGCCGACCGCTTGGTGCTCGCCGGATTGCTCTTCGCGTTTAGGCGCCGGTTTAGAGGTGCTCGCATGACGCGGCGTTTTTGGAGGCAGCGGGTACGCCTCTGGTTGCGTTTCAGACTGCGTGGAACGCAGGAACGGCGGCCCATCATAATGCGCCATAGTGATCTTCCTTTCTGAATCTCAATAGCCTCTATTTTAGCATAGACAGCGGGCGGTTCCGCCTTTTCCACAAAAAAACCGTGAATCTTATAAGATTCACGGTGAATTATTTTCACACTATGCCTGCGCGGCCAAGACCGTTGCCGCTTGGTCAAAATCAAACGGTGTGCCGGCAGTCAAATTGTCCGGCATGATCAAAATTCCACGGGCTTGCGGCGCGTTAGGCAACGCTAATTCCCGCGCTGCGCACAACATCCCATAAGAATCCACGCCGCGCAGCTTGCCTGGCCAGATCAGTTTGCCATCTGGCATCATCGCACCAGGCAACGCGGCAACGACCGTTTCGCCTAACGCTGCGTTCGGGGCACCACAGACGATCTGTTTGACGCCTTCAGCACCGAGATCCACCTTCGTCACGTGCAGGTGATCTGAGTCTGGATGCGCCGTCAATTCAACGATCTTGCCAATGACGATCCGAGCGGGCGTACGCAATGGGAGTGCCCCCGGTAAATCTGCCGCGGCGATGGCCTGATTCAGCGTCGTCAATTGTGCTGGTGTCAGCGTCACCGCCCCGTGACCAGAAAAATCCGGTAACCACTGGTGTAGCTTGAAGAAGTTGAAACCGATCACGTCGCCGTTTGCACCGTAGATGCCGACGATATCGCCTTGGCGCTTGACCGTCTGGGTTGCTTGATCAGGGCCGAGAATCGCGATCAATGTGTCGCCTAAAGCTGGTTCATTATAAGTGGTAATTAACATTCTTCCCTTGCCAAGCCCATGCTTGGCTTCCTTTCCTTCTTAACCCGGCAAGCCATTGATGAAGCTTTCGACCTCGGTCTTAGTTTTACGGTCTTTGTTGACGAAGCGGCCGGTTTCTTGGCCATCATTGAAGGCAATAAAACTCGGGATCCCCATCACGCCCATGTCTTGAGCAACAGCGATGTTTTCGTCACGATCAACTAAGATAAACTCGTAGTCGCCGTATTCTTCCTCGATTGCTGGCATTGCCGGCTTGATGAACCGGCAATCCGGGCACCAGTCGGCGGTAAAGAACAGCATCTTCTTGCCCGGGGTCTTAATCTCGGCGCGGATCTTATCATCGGAATCAAATTGCTTCATGTGTCAACACCCTTTCACTTACATTTTATAAGTACAGTATACGCGTGATTCGCCAAGTTGGCAATGCATGCCTGCACGTTTTCGTCTATACTAACCTTAAAACTGGAGGATACGTGATGTCAAAAACGCCATTCGTTATTGCCACAGCCTGTGGCGCCGCCACCGCTTGGCTATATCACCATTACTGGCACCAAACCTTACCACAGCGTCGCTACCGCCAAGTGCAACAAGCGGCAGCCAATATGGGGACGATCAGTGGTGGATGGATCACCCATACCCCAAGCCAAATGGCCGGCGGTGACGTCTTGTTGGCGAGCTACAGCTGTGGCTTGATCATTGATGGTCACCCACAGCCGTTCACGATTTCCGCAAACGGTGCCTTGTTGCGTTGGGGTTAGTCACGAACATCGAAACGGGCGACAAGTTCATAGATCCGGCCACCTTTAGAACTAAATTTATGCTCGTACTCGGTTTCAACGTTATCCGTGACCCGCGCATCTTGGTGCAGATCTAACGCGACTAGGTCGTAATGCATGCCATAATTATTCATGCTAACTAAGGAGTACTCGAAGAAGCCTTGGTTATCCGTCTTAAACTGTAAGGTGCCGCCGACTTGCATGATCGCCTTGTACTGATCAAGGAAGGTCTTGTAGGTGAGGCGGCGTTTTTCATGCTTCGTTTTCGGCCAAGGATCTGAGAAGTTCAAGAACACCCCTGTCACCTCACCTGGCGCAAAGTATTCGGTCAGATCCGCGCCATCCCCTAATAGCAGTTGCAAATTCGGCAGCCCCAGCTCAACTTGCTTGCGTAAGATATAAGCGATTGCCACGTCTTGAATCTCTAAGGCAATGAAATTTTGCTCAGGGTGTTGCTGCGCCATGGCAATGATGAATTGCCCTTTACCGGAACCCACCTCAAGGTACAGGGGTTGCTTGTCCGCAAACCGCGCTTGCCATTTTCCAGGCATGGCTTCTGGTCGCGCCAAAATATATTCGGGGTGAGCAGCGATCAATGGCGCCGCCCAAGGTTTGTTTCGTAACCGCATGATTCCTCCTATGTCATAAAAAGCCGGCGCGACAGAGTCAGCGCCGGTCAAGTATCATTGCTGCACCAGCTGTTGGAGCTGGAGAATTGCCTGGTTCATCTCAGTATACCGTTGCGCTTCGAACCCACGCTTGATCTCACTGAGCAAATGCAATTGGCCATACCACAACAGTCGGGCTCTCAAGGCTGCGTCTAGCTGGCAGCCGTAAGCCTGTAACCACTGTGCCCACTGATCGCGCGGCACATAGTTGATCAAAACCACCGATAGGTCAAAGGCAGGATCACCGATGCTGGCCTGATCCCAATCCACTAAGTAAAGCCGCTGCGCATCCGATAACAACCAGTTCTTGTGGTTAAGGTCGCCGTGACAAACCGTCTTAGTCGTCACTTGCGGCGCCACCTTAAGGCGTTGCGCCACTTCGGCGACCAACGGGTGCTGTCGCAAACTTAAGGGTAAGTCTGCGACATACTGATCCCGCAGTTGCGCCGGTGTTTTACCAGGGCCCCCGACTTTTTGCAACATCCGCTGCAATAATTGCGAGTGGTGCACGCGGGCCAACAGCTGCGCCACCATCGGGGTATTCATCTGCTGCCGCGTCAGGGTATGGCCGTTGAGCCATTCTTGGGCGGTCAAAACATCGCCTGTCGTCATGCGTTTGGTCCAGATCAGCTTGGGCGTGATGCCCTCGACTGACAAGGCCGCCAAAAATGGGGACGCATTCCGTTTTAAAAAGAACTTCTCATGTGCGTGGACGCCCATAAAGGCGCCGCCGGTAGTGCCACCAACAGGCTGCAGCGACCATCCGGGATCTAAATCAAAATCCATAGGCATCACTCCTTACGTAAGCCGCTGGACTGGCCGCAAAACGGCTCAGATCGCGATCACCCGTGAAAACCGGATGAGTTTCCAAAAAACAGTGTACTAAGCCGCCGCCTTATCGTCAAGCCGGAGCGTGCGTTCCCTACCGGACGGCCAACTTGGCCAAGCGAGTCGGCAAATACCACCAAGCAACGGCGATCGCGACGATGATCCCAGCCACCAATGCGCTGCCGGCCACCAGCCAGTGGCCACTGATCAAAGCCCCACACGCCAAACCACCGGCCGCAAGCAACAACAACACGCCTAACAAGCGCTTGAAAGCTTGGGGCTTTTGCGTCACCGCTAAGGGGTAGAGGTAGGTGAAGACGATCTCGTCATGGACCTGATACAATGGTAGGAGTTGAAAGCCGATCATGTAGGTGAACAAGGCCGCCAATAAAGCCGCTAACCACCACTGGTCAACCAATGCGATCACGACCGCGCCGATCACCACGAGGCGCACATACAGGCCGATGAATTCTGTCCGCCGCAAGAATCCTCGAACCATTAGCCACAGCCAGGTCCGCTTTTGCCCCTTGGCCACCAAATGGGCAAACCCATCAAGGTACCGACGCCTTTTGACCCCGCCACTTAACCCTGGCACATCGGTGAACAAGTTGTAAAAGCGATAGATGCGGCTCATCCGTCGAGCCTCTGCGTCGATCATCGGCAACCACGCCAATTCAGCCGGTGCCAACCACTCATTCAGTCGCCACCGCAGCCCCAGATCGATGACTAACGCGACGCACATGGTGAGTGCCGGATGCCACCAAAAGCCCGCCAATAATGCGAGATAAGCCACGATTAACAGCAACCATCGGCGACACCACCGCGGTACCCGTTGCGGATAAAAGGCCAACAACTGCACCCACAGGTCGCTATCTTTTAACGCGAGCAGCGCGACGCCCAACGGTAAAACAGCCGACAGCGCGCCTAACTTCAAAATCGGCAATAGCGGTAACGCGGCGATCGTCGCAAAGACCAACAAGATGACCGGTAACAGCAGACTGTATCGGCGTGCTTTGAACAGGTAACGGCTAAATTCGGCACTTTTAGGGAGTAAAAACGTGGCGTCGGCTGGCATCGTGAGCGTGGCCAACCGGCCCAAAGCCAACAAGGCGACCAAGATCAAAGCCAAGGCCGGCCCGAGCCACCAGGTGGCCGTCATGGTCTTGAGCACCTGCGAATACCCATACAACAACGCCCCCAACAGGATCACGAGTACCAAAACGAAGTGATCATTGAAAACGAGCTGTAAATATTTGAACTGTGCTTTGGCATGTTGCCGTAAGCGTTGGCGCCATAACCGTCTCATGCTTGGCTCCCTTCCGCTGTCATCGCCAAGTAAATATCATCAAGGCTGGCATCAGCAAGCCCGAATTCCCGCTTCAACTGCGCTAAGTCCCCATCAGCACGCACCTGGCCGTCTTTAAGCAAGACGAACCGATCCGCATATTGTTGCGCGGTCGCCAAGATGTGCGTCGACATCAGCACCGACGCGCCAGCAGCCTTTTTGGCTTGCACCAAATCAAGTAAGTCATGCACCGCCAGTGGGTCTAGGCCTGTGAACGGTTCATCAATGATGAACAGCTTTGCCTCAGTCATAAACGCTGCGACAATCATGACCTTTTGCTTCATCCCTTTAGAGAAATTATCTGGGAACCAATCAAGCTTATTATCGAGCCGAAATCGCACTAACATCTCGTTGGCCCGCTCCCAGGCCGCCTTGGGCTCGAGCGCATACGCCATGATCGTCAGCTCTAAGTGCTCTTTCAGGGTCAGCTCTGGATACAATACCGGCGTTTCTGGCACATACGCCAATGCCTGACGGTACGCTTCTGGGTCATCCGCTAACGTGTGCCCCGCCACCGTGATCGTTCCTTTGAGCGGGCGCAACAAGCCGATGATGTGCTTGATCGTGGTCGACTTCCCCGCTCCGTTCAAACCGATCAGACCGGTGATGGTCCCATCCGGGATGGTGAAGGATACATTTTTTAATACCGGCACGGTGCCATAACCGCCGGTCAATTGTTGAATCTCTAACATGAAATGCCTCCAAAAACGCCCCTAAGCGGCCTGCCCACCTAAGCGCGTCTACTGATTTTCGTTTTCTCACGATTTAATCTATGATAGCATGAAACCAAACCAAAACTGATCAGGAAAGAGGAATTGACCATGACAGATTGTATTTTTTGCAAAATCATCAACAACGAGATCCCTAGCGTCACCGTATATGAAGATGACGTGGTCAAAGCGTTCTTAGATATTTCCCAAGTCACGCCGGGGCACACGTTGGTCGTCCCTAAAAAGCATGTCCCAGATATTTTTGCCTACGATGCCGAATTAGCTGCGGCCGTTTTCAGCCGCATCCCTAAGATCGCTAAGGCGATCAAGGCCAGCGACCCAAAGATCCAAGGTATGAACATCATGAACAACAATGGTGAGATCGCCTACCAAAGTGTCTTCCACTCTCACATCCACCTCTTGCCGCGGTATAGTACCGCTGACGACTTCAGCATTCACTTCGGCGACCATACCGACCAATATGACAATACCCAGCTAGAAGCGATCGCCCAGCGTATCCGCGATAAGGTAGGCGAGTAAAATGGCTAAGTTCACGACTGGATTACTCGTTGGTGCCGTCGCTGGCACGGCCTACGCCTTATTGACGACCAAGCATTCCGGCCCGCAACGTCAAGCCCAAATCAGCCAGTATCTTGATTCGCTGACCAGTGCCACCGGTGACGTCCAAAAAGCTGTCAAACGGTTTAGTCAAGCGACCACGGCGCTCAAAGACGAAGTCAATACCACTTTGAAGCCTGCAGTTGCGGATATCCAAGCAGCGGCCACAGATTTTGAATTCCAGACGCAACCGCACGTTCAGCAGCTCAATGACACGCTGGAGCGGATCAACGACGCCACTGAAACATTGGCCCAAACCCCGCCAGAATTATGAAGGTTCTGTGAAACCCCGGACAGGTACTGGGCACTTGTGGTATATTAGACCACGTGCGAAATATGCAAAATACTCTTAATTAGGATGTGTGTACAGAATGAAGAAATGGATCGTCGGTATCGCAGGCTTACTGCTTGCCGCTACACTTGCCGGTTGTGGTAGCAGTACTGTTGCCAGCATGAAAGGCGCTAAGATCACAAAGGACGACTACTATGAAGAATTGAAATCTTCTAGCGCCGGCCAATCGACCTTACGCAGCATGATTGTCTTGAAGGCTTTGCAACAGCAATACGGCGACAAGGTCTCCAGTAAGAAAGTCACCGCCCAATACAACAAGGTCAAGAAGCAATACGGTTCCAGCTTTAGCTCTGCCTTGGAACAAAACGGCTTGACCACGAAGACGTTCAAAGAACAAATCGAAACTTCCCTTCTGTCAGCAGCTGCTGTGAAGGACTTGAAGAAGCCAACGCAAAAGCAGATCGACGCTCAATGGAAGAAGTACCAACCAAAGATCACCGTGCAACACATTTTGGTGGCAAAGAAGTCCACGGCTGAAGACATCATCAAGAAGTTGGCGGCTGATAATTCAGATGCTAACTTCAAGACCTTGGCGAAGAAGTATAGTACCGATACGGCGACTTCTGGTGATGCCGGTAAGTTGACTGCCTTCGATAACACCGACACCAGCTTGGATTCCACATTCAAGAAGGCTGCTTTCAAGTTAACGAAGAAAGGCGAATACACCGCCACTCCGATCAAGACCAGCTACGGTTACCACGTGATCCGCGCCGTCAAGGTCACCCCTAAGGGTAAAGAAGCCGATCATAAGGCTGAATTGAAGAAGCAGCTGTATACCAGCTGGGAATCTGACACGACCGTGATGACGGGCGTGATCAAGAAGGTCCTGAAGAAGGCCAATGTCACCATCAAGGATGACGACTTGAAGAACGTGCTGTCCGTTTACTTGGACAACTCCTCTTCTAGCACCACCTCCTCTACTTCCGTAGGTCAATAATAAGCGCCACACAAAAGGGTCAGCCCAATCGGCTGACCCTTTTGTGTGGTATTTTTTCGCTAACTGTCCTAGGCGGTATCATTAATGCGGATCGGGATAGCCCTTACCGTTAGCTGGACGGTAGAAGCGCCGGTTATCCATCCCGAACAGCCGCTCTGTGAAGGTGCCAGGATCGACATGCTGATACGCGGTAGTCAACATATTGATCTGCGCATCCATATCGTCGAGGTTATGCAAGATCTGCGCTTCCAGTAACGCTGGCCGCACGGGGGAACCATATTCCAACAAGCCATGGTGACTGAGGATCATGTGCCGCAGCATGATCATATCTTCGCTGTGGATATCGATGCGCAGCTCCTGGGCGGCTTGCACGACCGCCTCATCGACCAAGACGATATGCCCGATTAAATTCCCTTCCATCGTGTACTCTGTTGATACTGGCCCGGTGAGCTCCATGGTTTTCCCAAGATCATGCAAAATGGCGCCTGCATAAAGCAACGGCTTGTTGACGCTTGAATACTGGGCCGCGACACTTTGGGCCAAGCGTAAAATGCTTAGCGTGTGAAAAGCCAAGCCACCAGTGAAGGCATGGTGATTCGACTTCGCCGCTGGATACGTCAAAAAGGCCTGCTTATGATCGCCCAAGAGCTTGCGAACAATCCGATTCCAGTTGGGGTTGGTGATGTCGAAAATAAAGCCGTTCAACTCCTCCCCCATATCGTCAGCCGTTTCCGGAGCCCGCTCTTGATAAGCGCTAGGGTTATTGCCTTCCTCTTGCGTCGCCAGGCGCAGGTTATAGATCTTGATCTGCGGATTACCTTGATAAAGCTCACGTTTGCCGTGCAGTAAGACGACTTCGCCAGCCTTGAACTGCGCGATGTCGTCTGCACTAGCATCCCAGAATTTCGCCGAGATATGCCCTGAAGCGTCTTGGAAATTGAACGCGATAAACTTTTTCCCATTCTTCGTGACCCGCACTTCTGCTGATTTCACGAGAACGGGCAAGGTCAGCTCCGCGCCATTTTGATAATCGAATAATTGTTTTGCCATTAGCCTTCACCTTTTTCTAAGTCACTGTTGGACTACTTCGATGATAGCGATAATACGAACAAAAGGCAACGCTCACACGAAAATCCCCCCTGCAAGAAAGGTGCCGCCGCAAACCGAATCGATTCGCAGCGGCACCTATGTTTTGCGCGTTGCCGGTTAAGGCGCAGCTTTTTGGATTATTTGCCTTGATAGATGTCGATGATCGGTTGTGAAATCGTCCGGTTCAACTCGTCCATCATTTGGGACAACGCCTGTTCTTTGCCCATCAGATCCGTGATCGGCTGCATGTTTTGCATTTTGTCCCCCAACGTTTGCAACTCGGAAATTTCATCGTTGGTGACTTCTTGACCATTCATCTGCTTTTGTTGCAGCGTCATTTGCTTCTCTTGGAACTGTTGGAACAGCGCGTAAGCCACAGCATCCAGCTTGAGCATGTCGAAGGCGTGCTTCATCTCCTTGAATTGTTGACTTTCTTGGAGATCCTTTGCCATTTGGGATGCGGTATCGTATACGTTTGCCATGTCAGGCGCCTCATTTCGGTTTATTTGGATCAATTGAACAGACCCTTAAGATTATTATACCATTCATTGACCTTCTGCTTTGCACTATCGAACCCATCTTGGACGTTCGACCATAAGTCGCTGCCGCTGCTATCCGTATCAGGCGTTTGCAACGTTGCCATTTGCTTGGCGTCTTTAGTGTCAAAACTGGTTTGCGGCGTGGTCGGAAGAATGCTGGCCATCTCGGCTTTGAAGATCGGCGCTACTCCGGACTCGCTTGTGCCTTGCAAGAAATGGGTGCTGTTTGTCGTTGCAAACCCGGTCCAGGTAGCCACCACGATGTCAGGCGTATAGCCCACGACCCATTGATCCCGCGTCCCGTATCCCCAATCAGATGGAACTTCGGTAGAGCCGGTTTTACCAGCGACAGTGTAACCTGACGGCGCCGCAGAAGTACCGGTCCCATATTTGAATGTCCCTAACATCATGCTGGTCATCGACTTGGCCACTTTTTCTTTGATGATCCGCTTTTTCGGATTACTAGTATTATCGACCACCGTTTTCCCTGTCGCATCCACGATTTTGCGAATAAAATGCGTTTGCGGCAAGTAGCCACCGTTGGCAAATGCGGCGTAGGCCCGGGCCATGATTTCTGGCGAAAACCCGGTGGTGACCCCGCCCAATGCGGCGGCCAGGTTTTGATCTTTTTTCTTCAAGGTGATACCGAAGCGTTCTAAGCTCTTAACACCGGTTTGCACGCCGATCTTATTCAATAGCCACACCGCACTGGTATTCACCGAGTTCGCCAAGGCCAAATACATCGGCAAACTGCCGGTATACGTGCCTGTCGCATTCGTTGGCGTATAATTATTCTTTCCGTAGCTCAATTTCTTGTCGACCAAGGTCGAATCATACGCATAGCCATGCTCTAAAGCCGGCGTGTACACCATCAACGGTTTGATCGTCGAACCCGGGCTGCGTTGTAGCTGCGTGGCGTAGTTGAAGCCAAGATAAACATGCGTCCCCCGTGCACCAACGACGGCGAGCACGCCGCCAGTCGTAGGATCAACGGCGATGCTGGCCGCTTGTGCCGGCGTGCCGTCAGCGGCATTAGCCGGAAAATTGGCGTCGTTGTCGAAGGCTTCTTGCATTTTGGTTTGATAAGTCGGATCAAGCGTTGTATAGACCTTATAGCCCTTATTGACGATGTCATCTTGCGAGATCCCGTCTTTTTGGGCTTCTTCGATCACCGAATCAAAGAAATACGGGTATGCTTCACCATTTGATGCCGAGTAATTGTCCAATAGCGTCAAACTCTTGCTCTTTGCGACTTGCGCCTCTGTTTGGGTCAGCTTTTGATTATCGACCATCAGTCCCAGGATCAGGTTGCGCCGCGCAAGCGCATGGTCCATATGATCGACAGGATTATAGTAGCTAGGGCTGCGTAACATCGCCGCTAACGTTGCGCCTTCAGAGGCGTCTAAGGCACTGGCATGCTTGCCAAAATACCGCTCGGAGGCGTCTTCAACACCCCACACGCCGTTGCCGAAATAGGCGTTATTGAGGTACATCGTCAAAATATCTTTTTTAGAGTACACTTTAGTTAATTGCACTGCCAAAAACAGCTCTTGCGCCTTACGCAGGTAGCTTTGTTGCTGCGTTAACAACGTGTTTTTGGCCAGCTGTTGGGTAATCGTCGAGCCCCCACCAGTGATCTCGCCGCGGTGCAGCACCAAGTTCACCACGGACCGCAGGATCCCCTTGATTGAAAAGCCCCAGTTACTGTAAAAGGTGCGGTCTTCAGTCGACAAAACGGCATTTTGAATGCTCGGGGAAATCTGCTCTAATTCAACGTAAGTCCCTTTTTGTCCGTACAGCGTCCCGGCCTGCTTATTTTCCCGATCAAAGATCGTCGTCTTGGTTTGCAGCGTTGATTTGATGTCTTGCACATCTGCGGTTTTAGCTTTATAAGTAAAAAAAGCACTGGCGCACAAAATAACGGTCAAGCCGATCAAAATTGCCCACCGGATCAACTGAAAGCGACTGAAGACCCATGCGATCGCTCGGCCGATTTTGCGCAGATAAGGGGCCACCCAGGCCCAAAATTGCTTGAGGTATGTCACAATAGTCCTCCTATGATGGTCCTCAATATTGTAGCATACGCGCTGCGACTGCCTCGAGGTCCCTTCTCACTTTAACCGAATCTCAACGAAAAGGACTCCGCCTTATGCCCGAATTTACTTTACACGCCACGATTACGACCCCTTATTCACAAGTGACCGACTTGCTACGCGCCTGGCAAGTGCCCAAACGCTACCGGTTTTGGCTCCGGCAACATCGCGCCATCTTGATCAACGGCCGCTACCGCTACGCCAACCGGCCTGTCCTTGTTGGCGAGCACGTCACCTTGCACCTGGACGCCCCTGCGATCACCACCTACCAGCCAGAATCGACCCCGGTAACTGTGGCCTTCGAAGATGCGCAAGTGTTAGTGGTCGTCAAGCCGGCCGGGATCAAACCCCACCCCAACCAGCCCGGCGAAGGGGGAACCTTAATGAACGCCGTGGCCGGCTACCTCGCGCCTCAGCCCGCGTACATCACCCACCGCCTCGACATGGCTACCAGTGGCCTAACACTGATTGCCAAAAATCCGCTCACGCAAGCCTTGATCGATCAACAGCTCGCGGCCAAAACCATGCGTCGCAGCTACGTGGCGCTCGTTGCCGCCGATATCCCCGAGTCTGGCACTATCACCGCCCCGATCGGTCGCGACCCAGACGACCGCCGCAAGCGCCAAGTCCGCGCAGATGGTGAACGCGCGATCACGCATTACCGCGTCCTGGAACGTACCGCCACTTACGCGCGGGTCTGGTTGACCCTCGAAACCGGCCGTACCCACCAGTTGCGCGTCCATCTCGCCTACCTTGGGTTCCCGATCATTGGCGACCCGCTTTACGCGCCGCAAAGTCACGCCTCACGTCTCATGCTACATGCCACCGAATTGACTTGGCACGAGTCTCTCGGCGATGCCACGCATACAGCGCATAGTCCCGCCCCTTTTTGACCGCTAAAAAGCGCCATCGCCCCCGACTCAACCGAATCGGGGGCGATGGCGCTTTTGGGGTAGTACTGACTCAATCGCTGAACGCGCGGTCGTATTGTTGGTTGAACCAGATGGCACTATCTTCATCTGGCGAAATCACCACGATCGTATCGTGCCCAGCCAGCGTTCCCACGACCTGGGAAAACTTGATGTCATCAATGATCGCAGCTAACAGGTTCCCATTACTAGGCAACGTCTTGATCACATTCATAAACTGCACGCGCGTAATCGACAACCCGACTTCGCGAATCGAGTTGCCTAGCCGCTCAAGTTGTGACTCAGAGTCCCCGCGAAAAATGGTGTAACGCAAGGTACCACTAGCGTCTTGGGCTTTCACAATACGCAATTCGCGGATGTCTCGCGAAATCGTCGCCTGAGTGGCTTCGATACCGGCCTGCTTCAGCTCAGCCAGTAACTCATCTTGGGTGCTGATCACTTTTTGATTAATGATGCGTGCTAATGTGTTTTGACGTTCAGTTTTATTCATGGGATCACCTCAACTGTGAATATCTATTCACAGTATAGCATAATCCTACATCTCTGCGGGCGCTTGTACCCCTAACAATGCAAGCGCGGCAGTCAAAACTTGACTCGTCGCTTGTACGACGGCCAAACGTGCCGGTAATTCGGCATCATCGACCAGCACCTTGGTATTGGCGTAATACTTGTTGAAGGCCTTAGCTAAGCGCAAAGCGTACTTGGCGATGACAGACGGTTCGTAAGCCCCAGCTGCACGCTCAATCACCCGTGGGAAATCGCCTAGCGCCTTGAGGACATCCCAGGCATTCGGATCCGTCAAGGCCACTTCAGCAGCCGGTTGCACTGCCGTCTTCCGCAAAATGCTGTTGGCCCGTGCATTGGTATATTGGACGTAAGGGCCAGTTTCCCCTTCAAAGCGCACCACTTCTTCAAGGCTAAAATCAAAGCTATCCAAGCGTTCGTTCTTCAAGTCATGGAAGATCACCGCACCGACACCGACATCATGGGCAACTTGATCCGCATTGGCCAGATCAGGATGCTTCTCTGCAATCTGTTGCTTGGCCAAATCGATGGCATCGGTTAAAACGCGCTCCAGTAAAATGATATTCCCTTTACGTGTCGACAGTTTCTTGCCGCCAGAAGTGATCAGCCCAAACGGAATGTGGTGAATATCATCCGCCCAGTCGTCACCCATTTCTTTGATGACAGCTTTGAGCTGATCGAAGTGTTCACGCTGCTCGTTGCCGACCACATATAGGCTCTGGACGAAATCGTAGTGATCATGGCGATAAAAAGCCGCCGCCAAGTCACGGGTCATATAAAGCGTCGCGCCGTCAGATTTCTTGATCAAGGCCGGGTTGAGATCATACTTCGACAAGTCGACGATTTCGGCGCCTTGGCTTTCTTTGAGCAGGTGCTTGTTTTCTAAAGCAGTCACCACGCCGTCCATCTTGTCGTTATAGAAGGCTTCACCGTTAAACGAGTCAAACTTAACGCCAAGCATGTCATAGATGCGGTTGAATTCTTTCAACGACTCTTCACGGAACCAAGACCATAGCTGGTGAACCGTTTGATCGCCATCTTCAAGCTGTTTGAAAACCGCCCGCGCCTCATCTTCCAAGGACGGATCTTTTTCAGCTTCTTCATGAAACTGGACGTAATATTGCACCAAATAATGGATCGGGTCCTTTTTGACGTCTGCTTCTGAGCCCCACTTCCGGTAAGCCACGATCAGCTTTCCAAACTGGGTTCCCCAATCGCCTAGGTGATTGATTTTGATTGGTGTGTAGCCGACCTTGGCTAAGATGTTCGCTAAGGCGTTCCCGATCACCGTCGAGCGCAAATGGCCCATGCTCATCGGCTTGGCGATGTTTGGGCTGGACATATCAATCGGCACATTCCCGCTACCAAGGTGTTGCACGCCATAGTGTTTTGGATCTTTGGCAATCGTCGTCAGCACATCATGGGCAAAACTGACTTTATCTAAGAAGAAATTCACGTAGCCCCCGACGGCTTGAATTTTCTCGTAAGGAGTCGCGTCTAACTGTGCAGCCAGGTCCGCCGCGATTTGCTTAGGGGCTTTATGGTAGACCTTGGCCAGTGCAAACGTCGGAAATGCATAGTCCCCTAAATCAGATGTTTTCGGTGTCTCCAGTAACTGCGTCAATTGCTCGTCTGTCAGGTCGTCATGAAGCGCCTGATGTAAGGTCGTCACCACTTGTTGCTTAAAATCCATAATATCCTCCTTTTGGCCACAAAAAAACTCCTCTCTCTTATTCACCATAAAAGAGACGAGTTTCCCCGCGGTACCACTCTAATTGACCGAATCGGTCCACTTTATTATTGGTTTACCCCTCAAAAGCGCGCCGTCACCACCAGCGACTACTTCCACCAACCGTAGCCTCACTGTAGCTGTTGCCTTGACTTCTTCTTTATCACCGGGTACCCAGTCAGTCGCTTCTCGCAACACACTGAGCTAATGCTGTCTATTGTACCTGCCGCCGCAGGAATGGGCAAGACTTGCCACAAAAAAACTGGCACGAGACTCGTACCAGTTCGACAGCGGTTGACGAGAATCGAACTCGCGACGCCAGCTTGGGAAGCTGGAGTTTTACCACTAAACTACAACCGCAACAACAGAAATTAGTATAGCAAGCGACGGCAGACTTTGCAAGGCAAATTGCAAAATTTACGCGTCATAACGGCTATTTCGCGTGACGGGACACCCTCCCTTTTTTGAGGTGTCACCCCGTAATGATATAAAATTAAAATTTACTCATATACTTGCTCATTATTTTAACCATGTTATAATCATATATAGAAAACAGTGTGCCGTTATGCCAATAGTGGCACACCTGCAAGGAGTGATCGACATGGCAAGCACGAACCGGCGCTATTATTTTGCCGCGCGCAATGAAAAAACTGACCATGGCTACATGATCAACTTCGTCAATATCCCCCAAGCTTCTGCAGTTGGGGCGACTTACGAAGAAACCGTCTACTACTCCTATCGCGTCTTGGCTGACTTTTTGAGCCACCTCCCCGATGGTGAAGCAGCTTTGGCGGCCTATTCACTAACGAGTCTCCCTAAAACCACTGACGACAACGTTTTTTATTCCCTCGTCAGTGTCACCTCGGACTTTGATCCGCACAAGATGGTCACGCACTTCACACTACCGCAAGCACCGCCTGAAGAGATTCGGCGCAAGGCGAATGAATTGGCCAAACTGGTTCATCACCAAGATAAAGCCCGTGAAGCCGCCGGACTATCTTAACAGGATTCGATTGAAGCCGAACAATTATTATGTTTCGGCTTTTTTTATGCGCTATTTTAGCCATATGCCTCTGGTCAAGCTACCGATTATATGGTTTAATGGTTGCCAGGGTCTGCACCCGCCAACGTGACGGGTGGGCCACAGCTTTCAAAAAGGAGTGGCGCAAGTGACGAGTTTAGCAACACAAATCGGTGATTTTCACTTTAACAACGTCTTGATGAACGCCAGTGGCGTACATTGTATGACAGCTGCAGAATTGGATGAACTTGCGGCGAGCCCAGCCGGAACGTTGGTCACTAAGTCTGGGACCCCACAAGCCCGCTTAGGCAATCCAGAGCCTCGCTATCAAGCCCTTGAACTCGGTAGCATCAACTCGATGGGCCTGCCGAATAAGGGCATCGACTATTATCTCGACTACGCCTTAGACTTCCAAAGCAAGCATCCCGACCAACCGATTTTCATGTCGGTTGCTGGCATGGGGCCAGACGATTACGTCTTACTCGCACAAAAAATCCAAGACAGCGCGTTTAGCGGTTTGACAGAATTCAACCTCAGCTGCCCCAATGTCCCGGGTAAGCCCCAGATCGCCTACGATCTGGAGACCACCGAGCAGATCTTGAATAACATTTTCCAGATCTTTACGAAACCCGCCGGCGTCAAACTGCCGCCATTTTTCGATCTCGCTCAATTCGATCAAATGGCCGCCCTTTTGAACCGCTATCCGCTACAATTCATTAATTCGATCAATTCACTCGGTAACGGCTTGATGATCGACCCAGAAACTGACACCGCCTTGATCCGACCAAAAGGCGGCTTTGGCGGCATCGGCGGCGCCTACGCCAAGCCTATTGCTTTGGCCAACGTGCGCGCCTTCCGCCTGCGCCTGCGCGCCGATATCGCAATTATCGGTACCGGCGGCGTCAATACCGGCCGTGATGTGTATGATTTGATCCTTTGCGGGGCTGACTTAGTCCAACTCGGGACCGTCTTACAAGAAGAAGGCCTCCCCGCCTTCACGCGCCTCAACCAGGAGCTTGACGCGTTGATGACGGCCAAAGGTTATACCACATTGGCTGACTTCCGCGGGCAATTGCACACTATCGCTTAGTCCCACAAAAGGGGCGTCTCCTATCAGCTGACAGGAGACGCCCCTTTTGTGTGTCCTTTATTTAAAGTAGTAACGCGCCGTTTCCAGCGCACTCGTTGCCATCACCTTTTGGCCGTATTCCGACAATTTAGCCGCAGAGACATTGCTTCGATCGCCGTACTCTAGTGCGACCGCGAGTTGATCCTTGATCTCTTGTTCAGAGACTTGGTTGCTGTAGAACGTTAGCACCAGATAGTAATCTTCTTGATAGTGGTACAAGTCACTGGCGGCCCCTTCAAGACGAAGCGTCTTGGCCAACGCAATCAGATCCTCGAAGCTGGCCAACTTTAACACCACTTCGGTTTGGGCCGCGCCGTTGTCATCAATATAGCCGCCTTCGTCAACCGCGTCGTGATCATCATCCGTCGCCATAAGCTGACGTTTAATGAAATCCGGCACGTCTTGCGCCTGTGGCTGGTCATCTTGGCTACTGTCGTCATCTTGGTTCACGTTCTTGCTGATCAGCAGCTCCAACCCGGACTGGCTCGGCATCACTTGGAAGGTGACCGCGTCGTTGGTCGCAAAGCTATGATCCTTATCGACTTCATCAAGGATGCTATAGAAAAAGCTTTCGATCTGTTGGTGATTGCCCAGCAGGTCCAAAACGGTTATGCCTCGCTCCGCCAGATCCTCATTGCCTAACAGGACGCGAATCGTGTTGTCGTTGATGCGTTCCATTTCCATGATTGCTGCACCTCACTTTTGACAGGGAGTCTCCCTATCAGTCTAAGCCCATTATAACAGACTTCTTCTAAAGGGGCATTCTACGATAAAGCGATTCATTTTGCAACTCAAAAACAAATTTAACGCAGGCCATAAGTAAGGCCCCTGTAAAACCTAGACGCAGGTTTTGCAGAGGCCTTGCTTATACAGTTAGTGACACGCACTGTTTAGCTATCGTCATGTTGGGATCAAAAACCGGCAAGCAACTGTGCCTGCTGCAAGGCAAGTGCCCGCACACTTCGCGGTAAGAACCGCCGAATCTCATCTTCATGGTAACCGACTTGCATCCGCTTATCATCGATCAAAATCGGCCGCCGCAGCAAGCGCGGTTCGCCAATGATCAGCGTGATCAACTCTTCAGTCGTGAGATCATCAAGCTTAACCCCTAACCGAAGAAAGGCTTTGGACCGTACCGAAAGCAGCTCTTGCGTCCCGGTTTCCGTCATCCGTAACAGACGCTTGACTTCATCGCGCGTCAACTTATCATTATCCAAATTACGTTCATTGAATGGAATGTGGTTGGTTAGTAGCCAACCACGTGCCTTTCGACTCGATGTGCAGCTACCAGCAGTATATAAAGTGACAACCATCAGATTCACTCCTTTGCTATGTTGAAAGCGTTCCCGATATGACCCCTTAATTATATAGGAATAAGCAGGCAAAAAACAATCAAAATAGCAAAATTTTTATTAGCGTTCGTAAAAATCGGGTATTGTTTCTGTATTGGTTAAAGTTTGTGCAAAGAAAACAAGTGTTACTCATCATTGATGTGATACGCTTTGTGAATCTGTATCGGGTCTTTACCACCGTTAGCTAATGTAATGATTATAGAATTATATTCGATAATATTAAATTATATTTCCATAATTTTATTTTCTGATGCTAACAACACAGGAATATCAGGCGCCGCGGCCTGCGCCTGCGCTTGCAACTGGGACAAAGCGACTTCTTGTGGCAAATGCGTCAGCACTAACCGCTTGACCCCAGCCTTTTGGGCGAGCGCTCCAGCTTCTGGTGCCGTCAAATGCCAGCGCGGTTGCGGCTTATCTGCCAAAAAGTTGGTGTCTGCCAATAACACATCCGCCCCTTGCGCAAATGGCGCTAAGCCAGAAAATGCGCGCGTGTCGCTAGTATTGACAAGGATTCGCCCGGTGGCATTCTCCACGATCCGCACGGCAAAGGCTGGCACCGGGTGCTGCGTTTCCAAAAAGGTGAGCGTCAATGGCCCCAAAGACAATGTGGTATCCGCCGTGTATCCTTGCCCTTGAGTGAAGGACCCAAACGTCAACGCCGCAAAATTCAATGGGTCTTTTGTATGCCCATAAACAGGTAACGGGCTGTGCTTTTTCGCGCCGGAGTGCAGCTGGTAATAATACTGCAAAACACCAAAATCTGCCGTATGGTCGTGATGGTAATGCGTCAAAAGCACGGCATCGAGTTGCAACGGATCGAGCACAGACTCCAGCGCCAGCAACGCCCCACTCCCAGCATCCAGCAACAAATTAAAGTCGCCGCTTTGCACCAAGTACGCACTGGTCCCAATGCCATGATCCGGATAACCCCCATAATAACCAAGTATCGTTAATTTCATCACAATCTCATCCTTTCAGCCGCTCGAACGCGGTATAATTGCAGTGGAGGTGGTAGACATGTCCAACCACATGCAAATGATTTTGGGTTCTCACTATTTTCTCAAGCGCTTCTTTACGGAAACAACCGCGCCACTGCTACTGCTGAAGCCCTTGAACGAAGGCAGTAACTATGCGTTGCTCGACCCTACGGCAGCGGTGCCGTTCGTCGCACCAATGCGCTTTGAGACGTTGGCCCAGGCGGGTGACCTAGCTGACCAAGGGTTCGTGCAATTGAGCTATTTCCACTTGAATGACCAAGAGGCCCCTGTTTTCGTCGCCAAGGCGAAGCGCCTCTTCGAACACCGCGAGCGCCTACAAGGCAACCTGTCCTTAGCCCTCTTAATCACCGATGCTAAAGCGCCGGAGTACGTTTTAATGTCGCAATGGGAACGGACGCTTGACGTCTTTGCTTCTAAGAAAACGCCTTTGATGGCGCCAATTCTAGACTTTGCACAACGCGCCGCCAAGGGGCAGGGCTTCCACGAAGCCCATTACCAAATCGTCTCCCCAGAAGCAGAAGATGATGCCGATGACGACTCAACACAACTGATCACAGAATCTTAACCTAAGTCAAGAGGGTCGCCTGCGGGGGCCCTCTTCTTTGCTGCCAAGGCCGTTATTGTCGCTGGGCTTGCCGGTCGATTCGCATCGCGGTGAGCCAGGCAAACACCAGATAAACGGCGGCATAGATGCCAAAAACTAAAAAGGCAACGCCGCCAGGGCTCCCGTCTAAAGCCCCTTGTAGCCACTGAATCAGTATCAGCGCCCCACCGCCACCGACGAGCAGTGGTAATGCAAACACCGCCATCGTTTGCGTATAGATTACCTTCGTTAAAACGGTTTGCGGCATCCCTAAGCGTCGCAGCGTGATGCGATCCGCTTGTTCAAAGCGCGCCGCAACCAGTTGCTTCAATAGTAAAATGCTAGCAGTCGCGACCATAAACACCGCCCCCAATAACAAGATCACAAACAACACAAACCCGAATACCACGTGCATTTCATGTAACGCCGGTCGCCGTAAGCTGATCGCATCGCGGCCGAAGTCGTTTTGCCCTGGTGCCTTAGCCACCACCCGTACAGCCCGGTGGCCGCTCAAGGTTGCGTGGTCGCTTTGCGCATAGTCCATCGCCGTATTTGCAATAAGCTGCTTCTCCACCTTTGCTGGCACGCCGGCGCGAACCCGAGTCCCATAAATCGGCACGACCGGCGCGGCTAGCTGGGCGTATTGGCGGTCACTGACCACCAAAGCCCGATCAAAATAGCCGCTGCTCCCTAACGGAAACCCATTGGTGATCGCTGCTAGGACAAAATGCGTCCCGGTTTGCGGCAGCCGCAACACCCGTCCGGCATTGGTCCACCCGCCGATGCCGCGCATCTGGTACAGCCGCTCGCCCGCAGTGATCATCACGGCTTGGCGGCCACGCACATGCAGGTCGGGCAGTTGCGGTTGTGTCTGGCGCAAACGGCGATAATCACTGAGTGCCACCACTTGATAAAGGTTCTTTTCGACCGTTTCATGTGCCGAGCGTAAGCGTAGCCGGACGCGACCCGCGACTAATTTGGTATTCAACTGGGTCGTGGTCACGCCTGGCGTCGTCGCCAGCGCCTGTTTTACCACTGACTGGCCACTGGCCGTTGCCACGATCGGCTGCGCAATATCTTGGCTGACAACGGTTTGGCCAAACTGGTACAACACCGCAGCGCCGCCAATCACCGTCAAAGTGACGGTCGTTAGCGCCGTGGTCAGCCATAACGAATGCCGGTTGGCCCGAAATCGCCGTTGCAAGCTGATCAGCGGCAAATACCGGCTAGCCTGCTGTGCCCAGCGTCGGCGAGCCAACCAGTCACAAGCGACTGGTAAGGTGCAGGCGAACAGGAGATAAACCCCGATCACAGCAGCACACAAACAGGCGATCATCACGCCCAACAAGCCCACAACATCCCCGAACGCATGCGCGGCCCGGCTCGTCCAGACCGTCGGCGCCTGTGCAAAGACCACCACCAATCCCAATAATCCGACGCCACCCACTGCGCCGACCACGTGGCGACCACTCATGGCCTCAAGCGGCTTTTTTGCAGCATTCGGTGTCCAGAATTGAAGGAGTCCGTGACCGCGAACATACCAAGCGTTCAACACGCCTAACAAAAGCAGCACCAGCCCCCAGTAACCCGTCAGTTCGCCGATCGCCACCGGGCTGATCAAAAGCCCTACGGTTTGGCTCACATCCACTAGCCGCAACAAGATCATGGCTAACAGCTTGGACACTAAAATCCCACCGAGGATGCCGCCAAGCCATCCCAATACAAAAACGACCAGCAACTCGCCAAAAAGGTTCACGCCTAGCCGCCCAGTAGGCATGCCTAACCGCCGGTACAACCCAAACTCACCGTCGCGACGGCTGAGCAATAACCGGTTTATATACAAAATGAATGTCAGGCTAAACAGCATCATGACCACGAGCAAGACTACGAGCGCCGCAGGAAACAAGGTGGTATTGCCGACGCCATGGCTGATCTGTCGCAAGAGTGGCCGGTCTTCGATCAACGCCGCGACCGCATACATGACCGCCAACAAACAAGCAATCACCGTCGCTAGCAGCTGCGAAACCCCGGCGTGTTGTGCCCAGCTACGCTTGACCCAGGCCACCACGGCGCCGCCCCCCTCCATTGATGGTCGCTTCCATATCGATGATACGGTTGAAAAATTCCTGCCGGCTCCCTTGACGGGTGACCTCAGCAAAATAGGCGCCATCGCGAATGAAAATGATGCGGTTGCAAAAACTGGCGGTAAACGCATCGTGGGTCACCATCATGATCGTCACGTCGGTTTCCAAATTGATTTTGGCCAAATACCGCAGTAATTCCGTCGCCGCCAATGAATCCAGGCTACCGGTGGGCTCATCAGCCAACAAAAGCTTCGGCCGCGTAATGATCGCCCGCGCCGCCGCCACCCGTTGCCGTTGGCCTTGACTAAGCTGCAAAGGGTAGCGCGTCAATAACGGGGTGAGCCCGAGTAGCTCACTAACTGCCACCAGCCGCGCTTTGAGGTCCGTCGGCACCGGTGGGACGAAGGTCAGCGGCAGCGTAATGTTGGCACTAACGGTCAGATCATTCAAGAGGTCGAACCCTTGAAAAATAAACCCGAGATCTTCGCGCCGAAACCGCGCACTCGAAGTAGCCGACATTGTCGTCAAATCCACCTTGTCGATCCAGATATCGCCGGTCGTCGGCTGATCAAAGGTCGCCAACAGGTTCAAAAGCGTTGACTTCCCGGCCCCACTAGGCCCCATCACCCCGACAAATTCGCCTGCGTCGATGCTGAAACTCAAATCATTCAACGCCACGACCCGATTCAATCGGTGCCCATAGGTTTTGGACAAATGATCCACACTCACGATTCGCATCTCACACCTCCGTTACTGTCATCATAACAAATATCGGGCATTTCGGCGCGCGTACTTGTTATGCCGGGTAAAATTGGCTACCATACAGAAGAATGGAGGGCTGTCTATGTTCAAGATCATGATCGTCGAAGACGACCACACCATCGCCACTTTGATCGCCGATGCACTCAAAAAATGGCAACTCGAGCCTGTGGTGGTGACGGACTTTACGGATGTTTTTACCCAGTTTCAGGCGGCGCAACCCCACTTAGTCTTACTCGATATCAATTTACCCGTCTACGACGGCTACCACTGGGTCCAAAAGATTCGCTCTGCGAGCCACGTGCCGGTGATTTTTATTTCCAGTCGCAACACCAATATGGACATGGTGATGGCGATGAACCTCGGCGCCGATGACTTCGTGAATAAACCGTTCGCCACAGAAGTCCTGCTGGCCAAGATCAACGCCCTGCTACGGCGGACGTACAACTACGCTGATCAAGGGACCCAGCTGCTGACCCACGGCGGGCTCAGTTTGGACCTCCAAACTGGCATGGCCAAAGTCGGTGATGAAGCGATCAACTTGTCTAAAAACGAATACAAGCTCTTACAGATCTTGGTGCGCGCTCACGGCCAGGTGGTCAGCCGCACCCACTTGCTCAAAGCCCTTTGGCAAGATGAACGCTTCGTGGACGATAACACCTTGACCGTCAACATCAACCGGCTGCGCAAAAAAATCACAGACGCCGGCTTACCGGATTACATCCAGACGCGTGTTGGTTTAGGCTATATCATTCCCTGACGAGGAGGCTCTATGACGCTCAAAGCATACTTACACGATCACCGGTTAGAGATCGCGGCTTACTTTTTTGGTCTCTGCTTATTTTGCGGTGGGCTGTGGCTGGACCCCGCCCACCGCGTGCACGCCGATACGCTCGGGTACATCGGTGCCTTGATCACCTTGTTCGCCGGTGCGATCGGCTGGCTCAACTACCGGCGCAAAAAACGCTGGCTCACGACCTGGAGCGCTCGGATCGCCGCCGGTGCGGATGCCTTAGACTGGCCGTTGCCACAGCCGCTGACCCATGAACAAGCGCTGATCACACAAGCCTTCACCCAATTGCTACAGGCGCATCGCCAAGCGATGACGCTGGTCGTCACCGCTCAACAAGATTATCGCGCCTATTTGGATAGCTGGGTACACGAAACCAAAGTGCCGCTGGCCGCCATGAGTCTTTTGGTGGACAACCTCGATGGTCGTGTCGATGAGACCCTGCTCACGGACTTGAGCTTACAACTCGACAAGGTGGATCACGATGTTGAGCAAGTCCTATACTATTCGCGCCTTGAGAGCTTCAGCCGCGACTACTTATTACAAGACTACCCACTCAAACAAATCATCAACGCGGTGGTAGTTGATCAGCGCAATAGCTTCATCGCCAAGCAGTTGCGGTTTAACGTCACCGGCCCGGATATCACGGTCACCACGGATGACAAATGGCTCGCCTTCATTCTGCGCCAGCTAGTCGCCAACGCCATCAAGTACACCCCCGCAGGCGGCCAGATCGAAGCTCAGCTTGCCCATGGTGAACACGAAGCCACGCTCACGATCCAAGATTCCGGCATCGGGATCCCAGAAGATGAGCAACACCGCGTCTTTGAAAAAGGCTTCACCGGCACTAACGGCCGAAACGCCAATCAAAAATCGACCGGTTTGGGCCTATACCTCGCGGCGCAACTGGCCGAAAAATTAGGCCACCGCTTAACGCTGAGCGCAACCGTCGGTCAAGGCACCGCCATCACGGTGCACTTCGCCCACCTCGACTATTATGGCGATAGTGGCAACACCCTGACTGATCACCCGCTCGCAAAATAAACGCACGTTAAATCAAAAATGTCCCTTGTCAAACCGCGCATCGGGTTTGATAAGGGGCATTTTTGGTTTAGTGCGTCAACTTCGACCAAATTTTCACGCGGCCGGCAGCCAAGCTCGCAGGCACGTCGATGATACGCTGGTTAGCGCTGCCCCGAAACTGCAAGGTCAGGTCCTTTTGCGCCTCTAAAAAGCGGCCATCGACCAGGATATCAAGCTGGTTTAAAAGGGCGAGCTTATCGTCTGAATCTTGCCTCAATTCATCCCAGGTATACCCGGTCCAGCTCCAAATGTCCTTATCATGGCCAAACTCCGCCCGGATACGGCGCGTCAACTGCAAGCAAACTTGCGTGTTCAAAAACGGCTCACCGCCTAACAGGGTCAACCCCTGGACATAGGGCTGCGCCAAATCCGCGATGATCTGGTCCTCTAAGGCTTGCGTGTACGGATGACCATAGTGGAAATTCTGCGCCGCCTTGTTGTAACACCCTGGACAGTTGAACTTACAGCCGGAGACGTAAAGGCTACAGCGCACGCCTTCCCCATCCACAAAGTTGAATGGCTTGTAGCTGGCGATATATTGCTGCGACAAGTCTTCTGCTAACCATTCTTGCGGGGCAGGATCATTCGGTAAGGCAGCTTGTAGCTGCTGTTGGTCAAAGTGCAATCGTTCTGACATTTTGGCATCACTCCATTCATGCGATAGTTCTATGCTACCACAAAATGGCGTCAAAAAAACGGTGACCACACAATATCTAGTAGTCACCGCTTTTTTTATAAGGCGTGCCAGCCAATGTCCTTGCGAAAGGCCAACGCCCCGCTTAACTCGGCTAATCGCTGGTAGGCCTGCGATTGTGCCGTTTTCAGATCATTGCCTGCGCCGATCACCGTCAAGATCCGCCCGCCATGCGAACGCAAGCCGTCAGTCCCTTGCACAATCCCGGCAGGATACCAATAGTGCCGTTGGGCCTCATTGGGTACGAGTACTGGCAGACTATGCCGCGTGTCTTGTGGATAACCTGGGTTAGCTGCAACAACACCACAATAGGTGCGCCCGTCTAATTTCAAGTCGTCTGCCTTGCCGGCTAGCAGGTCTTGAACCATTTGGTAAAAATCATTCTCAACTTGGGGCAAAAGGACCTGGGTCTCAGGATCGCCAAACCGCAAATTGTATTCTAAGATCTTCGGCCCGTCAGCGGTGAACATCACGCCGATATACAAGACGCCGTTGCCATACAAGCCATCAACCACCATTCCAGCCAACGTTTGATCAATCAAGGCGTGCGCTTGTTCAAGCTGCTCAGCAGAAAATTGCGGCGCTGGACTAAACGCCCCCATACCACCAGTGTTAGGGCCGGTATCGCCTTCGAAGCGGCGCTTGTGATCTTGGGCCAACGGGAAAATGACCCGCTGAATCCCGTTGAACATGGCCAATACCGACGCTTCTTGGCCCACCAAGCATTCTTCGATCACGACTGAAGCGTGCGGGTGGTCTACGTACAACTGACTGACCGCGGCTAACGCTTCGGCTTGCGTCTGCGCGACCGTCACCCCTTTTCCGGCGGCTAAACCATCCGCCTTGATCACAACAGGAGTGCCGAAATCGGCCACCGCTGCCGCGGCTGCTTCTTGGGTCGTGACGACTCGGGCCGCCGCTGTCGGCAAGTGGTGGCGCTTCATGAAGGCCTTGGCAAATTGCTTACTCGCTTCCAACTGTGCAAGTTGGCGCGTCGGCCCAAACACAGGTAACTCGGCTTTTTGAAAGGCATCAACGATACCGGCAGCCAATGGCGCCTCTGGCCCGATGAAGGTCAACGCCACATGGGCTTGGGCAAATTGAATCAGACTCGCAAAATCGGTTTCTGCAACTGGCAACACTGCCAGCCCCAGCAGCGACATTCCCACATTTCCTGGCGCCACGTAGACGGTATCTACCTGCGGCGAGCGTAAAAAAGCTTGCCCCAAAGCACTTTCTCTTGCACCATTTCCAATCACCAAAACATTGACCATCTGGTTCCTCCTGTTTAATCGAACGCGTTCTTAACACTTGGCGTGACATCGCTGCGGGGTTGCTGTGCTGCTGGGGCGTCGAGCTGCGCAAGCCAACGCAATTGCGTGTAAGTCGTCCAGGCCGCCTTACACACATTGCTAAATACGGCTTGCTCCGCTCTCGGGGTTTCTAATGTCTGAAGTGGCGGGTGCCTGTGGTGACCATGGCAATACCGTATTTGTCTGCCATGGCAATCGAGTCCTTGTCTCGGATCGAGCCGCCTGGTTGGATGATCGCCCGAATACCGTGTTGGGCAGCGTATTCGACGCAATCATCCATTGGGAAGAAGGCGTCTGAGGCCATGACGGCCCCAGCAAATTCTGTATTTTGTTGGGCCTGGGTCAAGGCAATTTCGACAGAGCCGATCCGGTTCATTTGACCGGCGCCGATGCCTAATGTTTGGCCATCTTTCGCGACCACGATCGCATTCGACTTCACGTGCTTGACCACCTGCTGTGCAAACAACAGTGAGTCGATCTGCGCAGGCGTTGGCGCAATTGCCGTCACCACGGTCAGATCGGCTGCAGTTTCGACCGCATCATCGCTGGTTTGCCGGAGCAGGCCGCCGACCAATGAGACGCTTTCGACATGCGGGATTTCTGTTTCGGCTGCGAGCGGTACCGTTAACAAGCGTAAGTTCTTCTTTTTCGTCAGCACGGCCAAGGCGTCTTCGTCAAAACTCGGCGCCATGATGATTTCTAAGAATAAGGCGTGCATCTTGGTCGCTGTGGCCAAATCGACATTGCGGTTCAAAGCAATGATACCGCCGAAAATCGACGTCGAATCAGCCGCATACGCCTTGTCCCAAGCGCCTTCGATGGTATCCGCGCGCCCGATGCCGCACGGGTTCATATGCTTCACCGCCACGACGGTTGGTTGCGTGAATTCATTCACCATGGTCAACGCCGCGTCTGCATCTTTTAAGTTGTTATATGACAATTCCTTGCCGTGCAACTGCTTGGCGTTAGCTAAGCTTGAGGCGGGCGCATCTGGGGCCGCGTAAAATGCCGCCTGCTGGTGCGAATTTTCCCCATAACGTAAGGCTTGACGCTTGGTATACGTCGGCGTGAATTGCTCTGGAAATGGTTCTGGGTCCAGGTAGGCCGCGATCTGTGCATCATAGGCGGCGGTCGTGGCAAAGATCTTGGCCGCTAACTGTTGCCGTAAGGCCGCATCGTCTTGGTCGATACCGGTCAACACGGCCGCATAATCGTGCGGGTCCACCACTGCCCAGACGTCACCACTGTTTTTCGCCGCAGCGCGCAACGCACTCGGGCCACCGATATCGATTTGCTCGATGGCTTCAGCCCGGGTTACCCCCGGCTTTTGAATGGTTTCCGCGAACGGATACAAGTTGACGCATACCACGGAAATTGGCGTGATATCGTGTTCTGCTAGTGCCGCCATGTGCTCTGGAAAGTCGCGCCGCGCCAGGATTCCTGCATGTATACGCGGGTGTAGTGTCTTAACGCGCCCATCTAACATTTCGGGGAAGCCGGTCACGTCTTCAACCGCCGTCACCGCTAATCCCGCCTCTGCCAATACCCGGTGTGTGCCCCCAGTAGACACTAATTCAAAGCCACGGTCTTGTAATCCTTTGGCGAAGTCGACCAAGCCAGTTTTATCCGACACACTTAGCAATGCCCGTTTATTCAAGCGATTCGCTCCTTTGTCAATAAGTCAGCCACCGTTTTAGGTAGCAGGTCATGTTCAACAGCATGGATTGCCGTCACCAGTTCAGCCAACGACATCTCTGGTTGGATGCGCACCGGTTCTTGGGCGATGATCCGCCCAGAATCAATGCCAGCATCCACATAATGCACCGTCACGCCAGTTACCTTCACCCCATAGGCATATGCATCTTGAATCCCATTGCGACCAGGAAAACTCGGTAGCAAAGCGGGGTGTAGGTTGACGATTTGGTCAGGAAAAGCAGCCAGCAAGGTAGGCCCCACAATGCGCATGAAGCCCGCCAAAACCAGTAGGTCACAAGGCGGTAACTGCGCCAACACATACGCTTCAGCCGCAGCCTTGGTCGCAAACTCGTGGTAATCGATCGTCAGGCTGGGGATCCCAAAATCCGCTGCCCGCGTCAAAACGTAGGCATCCTGATGATCACAAATCAGCAAGTCGATCGTGACCCCGTGCCGCCCACTTTCAAAATAGCGGGCCAAAGCGGCGAAGTTACTGCCGTCACCAGACGCAAAAACGACGATGTGCTTCATTTCCACTACCTCCACACTACGGCCTCAGCAGTTCGCGCTTCGACCGTACCGATCACGCGACTATGCGGGGCGGCGGCCAGGACTTGCGCCACATCTGCCGCACGAACAGCCAAAACCATGCCGATACCTAAATTGAAGGTGCGCCGCATCGTGGCTAAGCTCAGGTTCCCTGCGGCCTGTAGCCGCTGGAACAGCTCCGGCCACGACCAAGATGCCGTATCAAAAGCCGCAGCCAAGGTTTTAGGCAACATTCGCGGCACATTGTCGTCGAAGCCACCGCCGGTAATGTGTGCAGCGCCATGCACCAAGCCCGCCTGAATCAGCGGCAGCACCGTTTTGGCGTAAATCCGCGTTGGCGTCAACAAGGCCGTCCGAATCTCAGTGCCATCTGACAACGGCGTGTTGCCCAAGTTCGTTTCTGCCAATAATCGACGTACCAGAGAAAAACCGTTCGAGTGCACGCCGGAGCTTGGCAGGCCGATCAGCACATCGCCTGCCTGCACCCCTTGAGGCAACAGTTTTCCTGCAGAGGCCAAACCTACGGCGAACCCGGCGAGGTCATAATGATGTTGCGGGTACATCCCCGGCATTTCGGCGGTTTCGCCGCCGATTAAGGCCATTCCCGCTTGCGAGCAGCCATACGCGATGCCGCGCACGATTGTTTCGACCAGAGCCGGTTCTAAAGCGTCAGTCGCCAGGTAATCCAGAAAATACAGCGGGGTCGCCCCGTCGGCCACCAAGTCATTGGCGACCATGGCCACTAAGTCGATCCCGATCGTATCATGTTGATCGCACTGCAAAGCCAACAAGAGCTTGGTCCCTACCCCATCTGTCGCTGACACCAGCACGGGCTCCGGGACTTCCGGCAGGCGGTAGGCGGCTGCAAAGCCACCAAGCGCACCTAAAACGCGGTCATCTTGGGTGGCCTTTGCCACTGGGGCAATGCGTTGGACCACTTCGTTGCCGGCGTCGACGTCGACGCCAGCGCTTTTATAGTCAAAACTCATGCCGATACCTCCGCAATATTGATCTCCAACTTGGCCAATTCCGCCTGCAACGTTTGGGCATAATCATCTAACGCCGTTGGGTACTCCCCGGTGAAATATGCCACACATAACCCACCATTTGGCGCATCGGTTTGTATCCCCACGCTATCTTGCAGGCCTTGCGTGGACAAAAAGCCTAGGCTATCCGCGCCTAAAAGTGCACGCATTTGACTCACGCTGTGGTTGGCCGCCATGAGTTCATGCGTCGTTTGAATATCGATCCCGTAAAAACACGGGAACCGCAACGGCGGGCTGGCGATCCGTAAATGGACCTCTTTGGCACCGGCGTCTTTGAGTAGCTGCACCAGTTGGATCGCTGTGGTGCCGCGCACGATCGAGTCATCGACCAAGATCACGCGTTTGCCTGCAACGACTGGGCGTACAGGGCTCAACTTCATCCGCACGCTGCGCTCGCGCAAGGCTTGCGTCGGCTGGATAAAGGTGCGGGCAACGTATTGCGACTTGATCAACCCCATTTCGTACGGGATGCCACTCGCTCGTGCATAGCCAAGCGCCGCTGATAAAGACGAGTTCGGCACCCCGACGACGATATCGCCTGCCGCGGGTTGTTCTTTGGCTAGGCGCTCCCCCATGCGGACGCGCGCTTGATGCACACTGACGCCATGAATCTCAGAGTCTGGTCGGGCAAAATAAACGTATTCCATCGAACAAACCGCCAGCTGTGTCTTAGTGGTGTACTGGCTGACATGCAAGCCGCGCTCGTTGACGACCACGAGCTGACCGGGTTGGACATCTTGGATGAAATCGGCCCCCACTGCATTCAGGCCCGCAGTTTCGCTACAGATGACATAGCCGCCACTCGGCAATTGGCCCACGACCAGCGGCCGAAAACCATTGGGATCACTCGCGGCATACAGCGCATGTTCAGTCAACAAGGAAAAGGCAAAGCCGCCATGGACTTGATTCAAGGCGTCGCACAACTGCGCTTGAAACGTCGGCGCCGGGCTGCGCCGGATCAAATGCATCAAGACTTCGGTATCCGACGTCGACTGGAAAATCGCCCCTTCCGCTTCCAACGTGGCGCGCAAACTGAGGGCATTGGTTAAGTTGCCGTTATGGGCCAAGGCAATCGACTCGGTCGAAAACCGAAACAACAGCGGTTGAATATTTTCTAAGATCCGCCCACCGGCTGTCGCGTAACGGACATGGCCTAGTGCCGCAGAGCCAGCCAGCGCCGTCAAAGATTGCGGGTCAGCAAAGACTTCAGACACTAAGCCAAAGCCGTTATGCCGGTGTAGCCCGTGGTCCGTCAAGCCCACGATCCCCGCCCCTTCTTGACCGCGGTGTTGCAAGGTATGCAGACCCAAATGGGTTAAAACAGCGGCGTGGGGATCGCCCCACACCCCAAAAATGCCACATTCTTCATTCAAGCTTTTTACTTCAGCTGACATGCCAGTGCCTCCTCTTGGATCGTCGCTAATTCAGCGATCGTGGTGTCGATGGTCGCATCGGCCAATTGTAAGGTGATCGCACCCGTCGTCACGACGCCTAAGTGCGCCGCTGCTGCCCCGACTTGGGCCTCAAAGGCCGCGACCGCAGCCGGCGCAACGGTGACTATGAACCGGCCTTGGGTTTCGGCAAAAAGTTGCGCGCTGGTCAATGCCGTGGTGCCTTGGATGCCAAGCCGATTGGCTGCCCCCATTTCGACTAACGCCGCCGCCAAACCGCCATCGGCTAAGTCGTGTGCCGCCGTCACTAAATGCGCCCGGATCGCGGCCAGCACGGTATCTTGCGTTTGCTTTTCGGTTTGCAGGTCAAAGCCCGTCAAGCGGCCAGCATAAGCGCCGGTTTGCAAGTACTGGAGGCTACTCCCGTTATAGTCATCGCCTGTTTTTCCGAACAGATACACCTGGTCACCGGCTTCCTTAAACGCGATCGTCGTGATCGCCTCAAGGTCTTCGATCAAGCCCACCATCCCGATCATCGGGGTCGGATGGATGCCAACGCCAGAAGTTTCGTTGTATAACGAGACGTTGCCTGAGATCACTGGGGTATTGAACACCTTGGTCGCCGCCACGATGCCTTTAGCCGATTCCTGCAGCTCATAGTACACTTCTGGCTTGCTGGGATCGCCATAGTTTAGGCAATCCGTGATGCCTAGCGGCTCGGCGCCGGTCGCCACCAAATTCCGCGCTGCTTCGGCAACGGTGATTGCGCCCCCAATTTCGGGATCTAAGGCTAAAAGGCGCCCGTTAGAATCAGCGGTCATTGCCAAGGCGCGGTGCGTCCCGCGCACGCGGATCACGCCAGCATCCCCACCAGGCGCGATCACAGTATTGGTTTGGACCTGCGCATCGTATTGCTGGAATAAGTGGCGCTTAGAGGCGATGTTTGGCAGTGCCAGCAACGCGCGCCAAGTCGCGCCAACGTCGGTGATCGTCGGGGTAAAATCAGGTGCTGGGTGCGCCAGGCGCGCCGGCTGCTGTGGCACTGTGGTATAGGTCGGCACATCGTCGGTCAATAAGCTGACCGGAATGTCACACACCACCTCCCCGTGATGTAACAGCCGGTATTGATGCCCGGGCTCAACGCGGCCACAAACCACCGCGTCTAAGTCGTACGCCGCAAACAAGTCTAGTACCTCTTGTTCATAGCCGGCGCGCACGCATAACAACATCCGCTCTTGCGACTCACTCAACATGATCTCAAACGGCGTCATGCCAGGCTCGCGTTGCGGGATCAAGTCGAGGTCTAGGGTCATCCCGAAGCCGGCTTTGCTAGCCATTTCTGCCGAGCTCGATACCAGTCCTGCGGCACCCATATCTTGCATTCCGACCAATGCGTCTTGGTGCTCGTGGGTCACCTGCAAGCAGGCGTCCGTCAGGAGTTTTTCCATGAACGGATCGCCGACCTGCACGGCCGAACGGTCAGCATCTTCTTCTTTGGAAAATTGCGCCGAAGCAAACGACGCCCCATTGATGCCATCACGGCCGGTTTTGGCGCCAACGTAGACGATCGCGTTGCCAACACCAGCGGCTTGCCCGCGCTGGATGTCTTTTTCATCCATCACGCCGACGCACATCGCGTTGACCAGCGGATTGTCTTGGTAAGACGCATCGAACTGGATCTCGCCGCCAACCGTCGGGATCCCGATGGCGTTGCCATAGCCGCCGATGCCGGCAACGACTTGCTCGATCAGGTTTTGGTTATGGGCCGTGAATTGATTCCCGAACGCGAGCGAGTCGAGGCTGGCCACCGGCTTGGCACCAATGGAGAAAATGTCGCGAATGATGCCGCCGATGCCAGTCGCAGCCCCTTCATAAGGTTCCACCGCACTCGGATGGTTGTGGCTTTCGGCCTTGAATACGACCGCCTTGCCTTCACCAATCCGGATCACGCCGGCCCCTTCGCCTGGCCCCATTAACACCCGCTCATTTTTGGTCCAAAAGGTTTTCAAAATCGGCTTGGAGTACTTGTAGGCGCAGTGTTCGCTCCACATGCCGGATTGCAAGCCCACTTCAGTATAGTTGGGCAGGCGGCCGAGTCGAGCCGTGAACAAGTCATATTCGGCTTCCGTCAACCCCAATTGTAGGTACGGCTTGTGCTCACGGATCTGTTCTGGTGTCGGTTCAGTCTGCAACATGAGCGGCTCCTTTCGTCGCGGTGATCAATGAGTCAAACACCCCTAGGCCATCGGTGCTCCCTAACAGCGCTTCGACCGCCCGCTCGGGATGAGGCATCATCCCCATGACGTTCCCCGCCGCGTTGGTTAAGCCAGCGATGTCATTCAGGCTGCCATTGGGGTTGGCTGCATACCGAAACACGACTTGGTCGTTGGCTTCGATCGCTGCCAGCGTCTCGTCGTCGGCATAATAATTGCCTTCACCATGGGCGATCGGTAAGCTGAGCTTTTGGCCCGCAGTGTACTGATTCGAAAAAGCTGTGGTCGCATTCGCCACGATCAGCGGTTCGGGTTCGCAAACAAAGGTCAAGCTCGTGTTCCATTGCAAGGCACCGGGCAACAATCCGGCTTCCGTCAGGATCTGAAAGCCATTGCAGATGCCTAACACATAGCCACCGTTAGCCGCGAATGTTTTCAGCGCCGTCATCACCGGCGCAAACTTAGCGATTGCGCCGCTGCGCAGGTAATCGCCATAAGAAAAGCCGCCGGGGACGAGCACCAAGTCATAGCCAGCCAAGGTAGTGGTGGTCGCCGGCACTAGCGTCGCCTCTTGCCTTGCGATCTCCTTGACCGCCCACAGCAAGTCCTCATCACAATTGGAACCCGGGAAGGTCAAAACGGCTGCCTTCATGCGGTGACCTCCTCAAGGGTGAACCGGTAAGACTCCATGTTGACGTTGGCCAACATTTGGTCGCAAATCGTTTCGACCTGCGCGTTGACGGCTTCTTCTGCGCCATCAAGCAAGACTTCGAAATATTTGCCGACCTTAACGTCGCGGACGTTGGCTTGCCCCAGGCGGTGCAAGGTGTGCTTGATCACTTCGGCCTTAGGGTCTAAGACGCTTTGCTTGTAATTGACGAAGATCTTAGCTTTATACATGATTAGGCTCCTTATTGAATGCGTTGATGGGGTGGGCCGATTAGCGGCTGGCTGCGGCGTCTGCTTGCAAGCGGCTGAGCACTTGGGCGTACACCGGCGTCAACGGGCCGCGATCTTGACGGAAAACGTCTTTATCCAGGGAATTGCCAGACTCTTGATCGACTAGGCGCATGTTGTCTGGACTGAGTTCGTCGGCAAGGACCAAGGTGCCGTCTGCTAACCGCCCGAATTCCAGTTTGAAATCCACTAAATCGATGCCGATTTGGGCAAATCGTTCCAACAAGTACGTGTTGACGCGGTCGGACAGCGCATGAATCGCGGTGAGCGTCTCGCGCGTGGCAAACCCCAAGGCGATGGCTTGTTCATCATTGATGAACGGATCGTCCAATGCATCGCTTTTGTAGAAGAATTCGTGAACGGCCGGGACCAATGGCCGTAGATGGGCCACCTGAAATTTACGTTCAAAGCTACCAGAGGCGAAGTTACGAATCACAGCTTCCAAAGGAATCATCGCGCATTTTTTAACCAACATGGTATGGTCATCGATGGTTTGAAGGTAATGCGTTGGCAGCCCAGCCGCATTCAACTCTTCAAACAACAAGCTGGAGATCTGCCGATTCAACGCCCCTTTACCCGCGATCTGCACTTTTTTCTTGCCGTTCAGTGCCGTCGCTTGATCCATATACTCGACCCACAATACATCTGGGTCATCTGTTGCAAACATCTGCTTCGCCTTACCGGTGTAGAGTACCGCTGCTTTTTCCACTAGTTTTCCCCTTCCAATTGCACCTGGTGTAACAACGTCTCGACCGCCGCGCCGCAAACCGTTAAGTGGCCAAGTTTGCGTTGCGGGCGGATCTCCGCTTTTCCATAATCATGAAAATGCCACTCGGGGTGCTGCGGCCAGGCTGCGCGCGCTGCTGTGAGGTCTGCGCCTAATAAATTTCGCATCACCGCCGGCGTCAGTTGTTGGATTGGCGGGATCGGTAAGCCGCAAATACTCAAAATATGGGCGTCAAACTGCGAAAAGTTGCAGGCCTCGATTGAATAATGGCCCGAGTTATGTGGTCGTGGCGCTAATTCGTTCACCACGATGCCCGTTGCAGTGGCAAACATTTCGATGCCTAAAACCCCGCGTAGGTTCAAGGCCGTCGCAATCGTCGTCGCTAGCTGGGTGATCTGTTGCCGCACGTGCGCTGGCAGATCCGGTGCCGGCGCGATCGTCGTGTGTAAAATATGGTCCTGATGCCGATTTTCGACCACTGGGAAGACCCGCACCACGTCATGACCATCGCGCGTCACCATCACCGACAACTCGCGGGCAAACGCGACGCGCTCCTCGAGGATACATGGACCCTTAGCCGCTAACGCCTGAGCAGCCGCCACGTCGGCGCTGGTGTTGACGTCAACTTGACCGTGCCCATCATAGCCCCCTGTCGTCGTCTTCAAAATCGCCGGGACGCCGACCGTGTGGATAGCCGTGACCACCGCGCCGGCCTCAGGAACCGCGGCAAAGTTGGCGGTCGGGACGCCTTGTTCACGCAGAAACGTCTTCTCTGCCAAGCGGTCGCGCGTCAAGGCCAACAAGTGCGTGCCTTGCGGTAAGGCGGCATAGGTTTGCGCGTGCTTTAAGGCCGCCAAGTCGACATTTTCAAATTCATAAGTCAACACGTCGCTACGCTTGGCCAAAGCCAGCAGCGCATCCATATCAGCATAGTCACTTTGAATCTGGAAGTCGGCGACTTGAGCAGCCGGTGCATCCGGCGTTGGGTCCAAAACACCTACCGTATAGCCCATTTGCTTGGCACTTTGCGCCAGCATCCGTCCGAGTTGGCCGCCGCCGACGATGCCGATGGTCGCTGGCGGGACAATTGGCTTAATCATCCAACAGCGCCTCGCTTTCTTCAGCCTTACGGGTTTGGGCCTCACGAAACACCGCTAAGTTTTCGGCGATATCACGTTCAGTGACCGCTAGGATCGCAGCGGCAAACAATGCCGCGTTGGTAGCCCCAGCCTCACCGATCGCCATGGTCGCAACCGGGACTCCACCAGGCATTTGGACGATAGAAAGCAACGAATCGATTCCGTTTAATGTTCGGGTTTTAATTGGCACCCCGATGACAGGGAGCGTCGTATTGGCTGCCAGCATCCCTGGCAAATGCGCCGCCCCACCTGCACCAGCGATAACCACAGAAATCCCTTTGGCCCGTGCTTGTTTCCCGAAACTCGCCAACGCATCCGGCATCCGGTGCGCTGAGATCACTTGCTTCGTATACGGTATGTCTAATGCTGTCAACTGGTCGGCCGCTAACTTCATGGTCGGCCAATCAGAACTAGAGCCCATCACGATCGCCACATTCAAAACGCGTCACCCGCTTTCTTAAGTTAACCTGAGTCTAGCACGGGACTTTTTGAAAAACAACCCGTTTTACGCACGAAATTCAATTGAATTCTTTATATCGTTCGTGTTTTACGAACTAATTGATCACCTGGCGTCACCTGCGCCAGCAGGGGTGCTCATTCGACCAAAAAGTGTTCGGTTTTTCTTTTTCCGGACGGGTGCGCACAAATCCGAGTGATGCAAGCTCTGGTGCTTCCAGCATGTTTGGGGGATCGCGCCAGACACAAAAAAACGCCATTGGGCCGCGATTCAAAGAACGAATCGTGACGCAATGGCGTCTGTCTAATTAGCTAAAACCGTTGATTGGCTTATCCTTGTAGGACTTACTTGGTGAATTCTGCGACTAACTTCTGGTTATCTTCGTTAGTGACGGATTCATTGACGGCCTTATCTGCTAAGGCTTGCATGTCAGCAGTCGACAGCTTCTTCATGAGGCTGCGGACCTTAAGCACGGAAGTCGCAGACATGGAATATTCATCCAAGCCCATCCCGAGTAGGATCGGCACCATGATCGGATCACCAGCGGCTTCACCACACATACCGGCCCACTTGCCTTCGGCATGGGCCGCGTCGATCACATGCTTAACTAAGCGCAAGATCGATGGGTTGTACGGTTGATAGAGGTAAGAAACATGTTCGTTACCACGATCAGCCGCCATCGTGTATTGAATCAAGTCGTTGGTGCCGATGGAGAAGAAGTCCACGTGCTTGGCGAATTGATCCGCCAAGATCGCGGCAGCCGGAATCTCCATCATCATCCCTAATTCGATGTCGTCAGAAACCTTGACGCCATCAGCGACCAGTTTTTCCTTTTCTTCAAGGAAAATGGCTTTTGCGGCTTCAAATTCTGGAACGGTGGCGATCATCGGGAACATAATACCTAACTTACCAAACTCAGAAGCCCGCATCAACGCGCGCAACTGGGTGCGGAAGATATCGTCACGATCCAACGAGATCCGAATCGCCCGGTAACCCAAGAATGGGTTCTGTTCTTCTGGTAATGGCAAGTATGGCAGATGCTTGTCGCCGCCGATATCCATCGTCCGGACCACCACCTGCTTAGGACTCATCGTTTCAAGCACTTTCTTATAGGCTTCAAACTGATCATCTTCAGTTGGCAGTTCTGCCGAGTCCATGTACAAGAACTCGGAGCGATACAAACCGATTGCTTCGGCGCCGTTATCGAGCACGCCGTCCAAGTCTTTAGGCGTCCCGATGTTGGCGGCAACCGTGAAGTGCTTACCGTCAGCCGTAACGGTTTTCGCTGTCTTCAAGGTCGCCCATTCTGCCTTTTGCGCCGCATAATCCGCTGCTTCTTGCTTCGAAGCCGCGATTTGGGCGTCTGTCGGGTCAATGGTGACATCACCGGTCAAGCCGTCAACGGTCAGCATTTGCCCTTCTTTGACGTCTTCTGTCACGCTTTGTGTCCCGACAACTGCTGGGATTTCCAACGAACGGGCCATGATCGCGCTGTGCGCGGTCCGGCCGCCAATATCGGTGACGAAAGCTTTGACGTACTTCTTGTTCAACTGCGCCGTGTCAGATGGGGTCAAGTCGTGCGCAACGACGATCACTTCGGAGTCGATCAGCGCTGGGTTTGGCAAAGCCCGACCCAACAAATGCGCCAGAACCCGGGTGTAAACGTCGCGGATATCTGCAGCGCGTTCTTGCATGTACGGGTTGTCGACCATGGCTTCAAAAGTCGCAATGAAGGTGTCGGAAACATTCTTCAAAGCTGCTTCTGCGTTGATGGCATCGTCTTTGATCTTACTTTCGATGGCGCCGGTAAATTCTGGGTCAGCAAGAATCATCATGTGGGCATCGAAAACTTGGGCTTCTTCTTCACCCAAGGTTTCAGCCGCTTTGTCACGGATCAGCTTGAGCTCACTATTACTCTGCTCTAACGCAGAATGCAGGCGCTGGACTTCAGCGTCTGCATCTTTAATAGCACTCTGCTTGAATGACAAATCGGGTTGCACCAACATGTAAGCTTTCGCAGTTGCGATCCCATCACTTGCGGCGATCCCTTTGAGTTGCTTTGTCATTAGTCAGAGAGGCCTTCCTTCTTCATGGTGTCTTCGATAGCAGCAATCGCGTCTTTTTCGTCAGCGCCTTCTGCGGAAATTGTTACGTCAGCACCTTGGCCAACACCCAAGGACATAACGCCCATGATGGACTTCAAGTTAACGCTCTTGCCTTTGTATTCCAAGTTAATGTCGGCATTGAACTTGCTTGCAGCCTGGACCAAAAGGGTCGCCGGGCGGGCGTGGATACCAGTTTCTGCAATAACATTAAATTCGCGTTTTTCCATGAGTAATCTGCTCCTTCGTCATTTAAAATCTATTTTGCAAATAGAATGGACACATTCTACTTCCTGTAAACCTTACCATTATTCCGTTTTCAGGACAAGTTTTAATTGCCTTCTACCGATTGGTAATGGTATTCGATGGCCCCATTGCGCTTGGCGGTGCCAACGATTTCTTCGCGGCTAGGATAATTGGTCCAGGCCGCCCGAAATGCATTGAACGTGTCAGGCGTGATCACGATTTGATCGATCTCCCCTGCACGCAGCTGATCCATCAGCTTGGTGTAGTCCGGTGTCAATTGCTTGCCCCCTTCCATACTACAGGTTTACCATAGCATTAAGCACGACTGACAGCAACACCAAAACGCATAATAGCAAGGGGTGAACACACTTTTTTAGCACTCTCACGTAGAGAGTGCTTGCATTTTTAAAATAGCCGTGTATACTGAGCTTTGGTCAGTGAAGGTCAAATCCAAACGTGGCATTTTCGCCGCGCATCGAAAGGTAGTGACAACATGCTGTGTGAAAACTGTCATCAAAATCCGGCCACGATCCACTTATATACCAGTGTCAATGGTAGCAAGCAAGAGATCAACCTGTGTCAGAATTGTTATCAACAGTTAAAACAACAAGCAGGAGGCAGTATGCAACCAACAAACGCAAACGATCCGTTCGGGTTCAACAGCCTTGACGACATCTTCAAAGCGATGAGCCAAGGGATGCAACCCGACGCGCAGCAGCAGCGACCACAGACCCCGCCAACCCAATCTGGGCGTGGCGGCGGTGGTGGCAACCGGCGCAATGGCCAAGGTGGCGTTCTCGATCAATTTGGCGTCAACCTGACGGCCAAAGCCAAAAACGGCGAGATCGACCCCGTGATCGGCCGTGATGCTGAAATCGCGCGGGTCATCGAGATCCTCAACCGCCGGACCAAAAACAACCCGGTTTTGATCGGGGAAGCTGGGGTCGGCAAAACCGCGGTAGTCGAAGGCTTAGCCTTGAAGATTGCTAGCGGCGACGTCCCAGTCAAGCTCCAAGAACGCCAAGTGGTCCAACTCGACGTCGTGTCCTTGGTTCAAGGCACGGGGATCCGTGGTCAATTCGAGCAACGGATGCAACAATTACTCGATGAACTCAAACAAAATGACAATATTATCCTATTTATTGACGAAATCCACGAAATCGTCGGCGCCGGCAACGCCGAAGGCGGCATGGACGCCGGCAACGTTTTGAAACCGGCCCTTGCCCGTGGTGACCTGCAACTGGTCGGGGCAACCACCAACAACGAGTATCGGCAGATCGAAAAAGATGCCGCCCTCGCCCGGCGCTTACAGCCCGTCACCGTCGATGAACCAAGCGTGGAAGAAACCGTAGCGATCCTCAAAGGGATCCAAAAGCGCTACGAAGACTTCCATCACGTGAAGTACACCGATGACGCGATCAACGCAGCGGTTAACTTGTCTAACCGTTACATCCAAGACCGTTTCCTGCCTGATAAGGCAATCGACTTGTTAGATGAATCCGGTTCGAAGAAGAACTTGACCATCACCGTCGTCGATCCGAAGACCTTAGAGGACAAGAAAGGCGAAGCTGAAAAGCAAAAGCAAGCTGCCCTCAAGCAAGAAGACTATGAAAAAGCCGCCTTCTATCGCGACCAAGTCAACAAACTTGAGAAGATGCAAAAAGATCAAGAACAAATTGACGATAAAGATATCCCGACCGTTACGGAAAAGGATATGGAAAAGATCGTTGAGCAAAAGACCAACATTCCAGTCGGCGAGCTGAAGCAGCAAGAACAACAGCAGCTCAAGAACCTTGCCGCACACTTGGAAGCACACGTGATCGGTCAAGACTCGGCGGTCGACAAGATCGCCCGGGCGATCCGCCGTAACCGGATTGGCTTCAACAAGACTGGCCGTCCGATCGGCAGCTTCCTGTTCGTTGGCCCTACTGGCGTCGGCAAGACCGAATTAGCCAAGCAACTCGCCAAGGAACTCTTCGGTTCTCAAGAGGCCATGATCCGCTTTGACATGTCAGAATACATGGAAAAATTCAGCGTGTCTAAGCTCATCGGGTCGCCTCCTGGCTACGTCGGCTATGAAGAGGCCGGCCAATTGACCGAACAAGTGCGCCGCAATCCGTACAGTTTGATCTTACTGGACGAAGTCGAAAAGGCCCACCCAGACGTGATGAACATGTTCCTGCAGATCTTAGACGACGGCCGTTTGACCGATAGCCAAGGTCGCACCGTTTCCTTCAAGGACACGATCATCATCATGACCTCTAATGCGGGTTCGACCGATGCCGAAGCCAACGTCGGCTTCGGTGCCAGCATGAAAGGCACCACGCACTCGGTTCTCGATCAACTCGGCAACTACTTCAAACCGGAATTTCTCAACCGGTTCGACGATATCGTTGAATTCAAGCCGTTGAGCAAGGAAGACTTGATGCAGATTGTCGGCTTGATGATCGCTGACACCAACGCGAATATCCATGACCAAGGCCTCAACATCCATGTCACAGAGCCGGTCAAGGAAAAGTTAGTTCAGTTAGGGTATAATCCTGCGATGGGCGCTCGGCCACTGCGCCGCGTCATCCAAGAGCAAATCGAAGACCGCGTCGCGGACTTCTACCTCGATCACCCTAAAGCGACTGCCTTGGAAGCACGTATCGCCAATGGCGAAATCGCGATTTCCGAAAAAGCAGCAGACTAATTCCCAAAAGGGAGGGCAAGCCATCAGCGGCTTACCCTCCCTTTTTTACTGAGCAAGCCGTGCTTTTAGGCACAGAATTCTGCCTGCGCTAGCAGTTTGAAGCCGCTTCATCTATAATGAAAGTATTAAAAACAAAGGGGGACGATCGTATGCGGTTGATCGATATTACGAATAGCTATCCGCAGCTGGTGGCAGAACAGTTGGCCAACACTGACACGCAGTACCTGAAGGTGTATTCTTTGGGTAGCACGACTGTGGTGTATACGCGCGCCGCGACGCACGATGAACTATTGTTTACCAATGAGACCCGCAATATCCAAAACGCTGAACTCACTTTCGCATTGGCTAAGCTTTGCGGCGTCACCCTGGATTCGGTGCGGGTGGTGCGTGGGCCAAAACTGGCGGAGCTCACCTTACACGCCACACAACCCGCCACTGAATCTTGACCGATTGGAGTTCGTATGAGCCTTCTTTCTCGCATTAGAACCTGGCTGCGCCCAACGCCAGCCAAACCGGTGCCAAAAAAGCCGCGCCACGCGGCTGAAACTGGCACCTTACATAAAACCACGACTGAACCACCAGTGGTCGCTGACCCCACCCCGCCGCCGTTACCCCCGGCAACAGGCGCCGTCGACAGCCGGGTGCATGTCATCGTTTATTACCAAGACGCCAGCAGCCACGAGGCCCTTTTGACGCCGGCACACTTATATGGTCATCCTGGGGAGCCGTTGCCGATTGCCTGGCGGGTGGTCCCTGGTTTTGTTTTGACTGAAATCAAAGGGTTTGTCCAAGTGTTCCCCAAAAGCAACCAGGTGATCGTCTGCGGTTATTCGGCGCGCGTCGCCGGGCCGGTGGTGATCTATCACCGCGATACGGCTGGACGCTTGCTACAAGTGCCAGAAATTCTGACCGGAGTGATCAACCAGCCGTACACCGCACACGCCTTATCACGGTTTGCAGACGCGGTGCAAGGCGAGTCGACACAAAGCGGGACGTTTACCCCGACCAGTCAACGATTGCGCTTCACCTATCAACTGACGCCACTACAAACCGGTGCCTTGGCTGATGCCACCTATGTCGAACTGCTGGTACCTAAACTCGTCTACCCGGTCCCGTTAGGCAGCGCCCCGTTACCGACGCGCTTACCGCGCCAAACTTATTGGCAAGTCTACGCGGTGATGCGTGATCCCAACACCCATACCGTGTGGCTAAATGTTGGTGGCAATCAGTGGTTGACCGCAGACGGCACCCGCAATCAGGCGCACAACCCGTTCTTACCGGATCCGACTCCGTTGGCCTTATCCCACAGCCTGTTCACCAGTACCGCGCAAAAAATTGAATTGCACGGCGTCGCGTTAGGCGATGCAACCCGCTGGTCAGCGCCTTATGCCGAAATGCGCCCACACCGGCTCGCCACTGGCACCCCAGTCCACATCGTTGCCGTGACCACACTGAACAATCAATCGCGGTGGTACCGCCTCGCTGATGGCGATTATGTCTTAGCAACCTTCATTACGGTTTTACCGCGCGCATAAACCTGCGCCCATCAAAACAGCCACCGCAAATCGCGGTGGCTGTTTTGATGGGCAGCTTACTGGGCGTAAAACGGCACAGAGCCTTCAACTGCGGTGGCGAGCTCCTCGCTGTACGGCGCGATCGTCATCCCCAGCTCACTGGCTGCCAAATACTCATTGGCGATCACCGTCAACTCATCGAAGAACTGATCATGATCGTCGCGCTGCGGTAAATCAAGGATCAAGAACAAGGATTGATTCTCGCCCATCGTCAACGTCCGCATCCAGGCGCGGTTCACCTGCCCGTCGGCCGCAAACTTATCGACCAACGCTTCAAGCAAACCATCGGGCGCCTTTTGGCTATCACCAATATGCACGGGTTGCTCGACTTGTTGATTGCGTTCTTCGGCTTGCTTCGCCAAGTCGACCACCGCATCTTTTTCTAAGGTGATGTTATCTTCGAACGGGTTGATCACGATTCCTTGGACCGCATCGTTAGACGCGATCAGCTGCACCAACTCGTTGAAGTTCACGACGACCCCGCGACTGTGGTCGACCGTCTCTTGGTTGCCGCTTTCTTGCCACTGGTTCAAAAGCGTTGTCGCCGCCTGCCAATCTGTGAAAAATGGCTGGAACGTCTGCTCATCGGCCCCTGTCAAAAGTGGGAAGCGCACCTCGGCCCCTTCATCGAGTTGCATGTGCCCCTGCTCGTCTAATTTCAACGCGTCATCACTCAACGCGATCGTGATCAAGTCAGCGCGTTCGACCATTTCCTCTAAAAAAGCGCTCATGTTGGCCTCACTTTGATCCAACGTCGCCGTGCGCCACAAGGCTAATAAGTCGTCATTCGTCACTTGATGAACCGGATCAACCCCATCTTGATGCTGCGGTTGGTCCTCATTATTCTTCCCAAAATTAAAAATTCCCAAGGTTGTGCCTCCTAATTAAAGCTTCGCCGTCAAGTGGACATCAGGATACTTATCCGCAAACCAGCGCTCTGCGTATTGGTTTTCAAACAAGAACAGCGGTTCGTCATGGATGTCTTTCACTAATAAGTTACGCGAACTCGACATTTTCTCATCAAGCTGGTCCGGATCGATCCAGCGCGCCACGCGGCTGCCGATCGGGCTCATCACCACTTCAGAGTTGTATTCATTCAGCATCCGGAACTTAAACACTTCAAACTGCAACTGCCCGACAGCCCCTAAGATGTAATCGCCTGTCGTATAGGTCTTATACAGCTGTACGGCGCCTTCTTGCACCAGCTGCTGCATTCCCTTGTGGAAAGACTTCTGCTTCATGACGTTCTTAGCCGTGACCCGCATAAACAATTCAGGCGTGAACTGCGGTAAGGCCTCATACTCAAGTTTTTGCTTGCCAGCGTAGATCGTATCGCCGATCTGGAAGTTTCCCGTGTCGTATAAGCCGACAATATCCCCAGCGACAGCAGTTTGGACCGCCTCACGTGAATCGGACATAAATTCGGTCGCATTGTTCAACCGGAGCGTCTTGCCCGTCCGCGCAAGGGTCACGTCCATGCCTCGGTCAAATTCACCGGCGCCGATACGCACAAAGGCGATCCGATCGCGGTGCTGGGGATTCATGTTGGCTTGGATCTTGAAGACGAACCCGGAAAAATCATTGGCCGTCGGGCTCAGCTCACTACCGTCTTGGAGTTTGTGCGGCCCAGGGGCTGGCGCCATGTCGACGAAGTGCTTCAAGAACGTCTCCACCCCGAAATTAGTCAAAGCACTCCCGAAGAACACAGGAGTTTGGTCCCCAGCCATGATCTTCTTCAAGTCGTACTGGTTACCGGCATCATTGAGTAATTCGATATCATCCAACGTGTCGCGGTAGATCGATTCGTTGACTAGCGGTTCGCTCGGCGCTAATTTACCCTCAGCATCTAACGGCAAGAAGCGGTCCCCAGCTTCGTTCTCCCGGTACAGCTCGACTTGCTGGTCGACGCGGTCATACAGCCCCACTAGGCCTTTGCCCATCCCCATCGGCCAGTTCATCGCGTAGCCTTCGATGCCGAGTAGCTCTTCCAACTCGGCGATCAAGTCCAAGGGTTCGCGGCCGTCGCGATCTAACTTGTTCATGAACGTGAAAATCGGGATCCCCCGTTGCTTGACGACCTTGAACAGTTTCTTAGTTTGGGCTTCGATCCCCTTGGCAGCATCGATCACCATCACCGCGGCATCGACAGCCATCAAGGTCCGGTACGTATCTTCAGAGAAGTCTTCGTGCCCTGGAGTATCTAAAATGTTGATGCGCTTGCCAGTGTAATCAAACTGCATCACCGAGCTGGTCACGGAGATCCCGCGCTGCTTTTCGATCGCCATCCAGTCAGACTTGGCGAAATGCCCTGACTTCTTCGCCTTGACCGTCCCAGCTTCGCGGATCACGCCACCGAACAGTAACAGTTGCTCCGTGATCGTCGTTTTCCCGGCATCCGGGTGAGAAATAATGGCAAATGTGCGGCGTTGGGCGACCGCATCCTTCAATTCTTGTGGTTTCATGGTGTGTCCTTTCAAAAACGTTGACTTGAATAATTCATATAAAAAGCCTCGAAGACCGGGCTTCGAGACTTGGTCAATGTACTATTATAAAGAACTAGCCGGCCGGCGTCTACTCACTTTTCGCGACCGGGAATTGGATGTGCACATTCACCAGCCGTGAACCTTCCATTTTGCCTGTCGTCATCGTCATCCCAGACGGTAGCGTCAAGACTTCTTGCTTGTAGCTGGTCGGGATCACGCCTAACTGCGAAATTACAAAGCCGGCCACCGTATCAACGTCGTCAGCGGCCAAATCGGTGTGAAAGGCGTCGTTAAAGTCAGACAGCGTCATCCGCCCAGAAACTAAGTAGGTATGTTCGTCTAATTTGGTGTACGGGATGGCGGCGCGATCACTTTCGTCGTCGATATCGCCGACGATTTCTTCGATCAGGTCTTCGATCGTCACCAGCCCCACGACGCCGCCATATTCATCCAGCAAAATCGCCATTTGTTGATGCTGCACCCGCATCTCCGTCAAGAGGTCATCGACGGAAATCGTTTCAGGGACAAAAAGCGGCTTGGTCATCACGGCTTCTAACCGCACATGGGCAAACCCCACCGCCCGGGCGCGCTTCAACAGGTTCTTGATGTGTACGATACCGATCACGTGGTCCTTATCGCCATGGTAAACCGGGATCCGTGAGTACACTTGATCCAAGATCGCATCGATCGCTTCCGCGTCTGGCTGATCGGCATCGATCATGAAGGCATCAGTCCGCGGCACCATCACCTCACGGGCCACCTTGGTATCTAACCCGATCACCCCGGCCATCATATCGTATTCGTCACGGTCTAGCGCCCCCGATTGGCGCCCTGATTGCAAGACCGCCACCATTTCGTCTCGGGTCATCCGGTTATCTTGATGGTCAAATTTTAACGGGGTGAGCGCCATCAACAACTTGGTCGACAGCGACAAAAACCACACGAACGGACGCATGACCGCGCTCAGCCAGCTGATCGGCGTCACCGCAAACTTGGCCAGCGGCTCCGTTTTCGCCAACGCCAGTTGCTTGGGGTAAAGTTCCCCGAACACCAGTGAAATGTACGACAGCGCGATTGTTACGAGCAACACCGCAACTTCATGGGCCCAGGTGGCCTGACCAAAAAGCGGTGCTAAGCGGTCTGCCAACGTCGTGGCCGCCGTCGCTGACGCGAAGAAGCCGGCGAAGGTGATCCCCACTTGGATCGTGGCGAGAAAATTCGCCGAGTTCTGCCGGATCGCCACCAACTTTGCGGCTTTCTTATCCCCTTTATCCGCCTGCGTGGCTAAGCGACTGGGGTTTAACGACACCACCGCAATTTCCGCCGCAGCAAAAAAAGCGTTGATCACCGTTAAAACAACAATTAAAACGAGCTGGCCCCATATCGAACCGTCAGGGTCACCCATACACAACACAGCCTTTCGTGATTAATGTTTCAAGTATAGCACATTACGCGGTATAGCCGGCCGTCACAACGCTTCTAATATAAGCGGCGACGGCAGACGCACCTGCAGCGACGGTCACTGAACCGGCGCTGACCTTCACCGTTAACTGGGCGCCGGTGGCTTCGAACACGGTCACCCCGACCGCATCTGGCGCATAGTGTGCATGCGCTTGCGTCAACATGCTAAAAAAATTCACGACGCGTTTGGGCCCCGCAAAATCAACGGCCACCACCTGCGCTTGCGGTTCACTGGTTGTGGTTTGGCGAAAGGCATCGAAAGTGGTCACATCAAACTCACCGAGCTTAGCTAATTGCGCTTGTTGCCGTTCGAATTCGTTGATCACCGTATCGAGATCTGCCCCCGTCACATTGCTGATCCCGATCAAATTACCCACAGCCATGTCGTGATAATCGTTACGGTGGTGGCTCAAGTACTGCGTGACCGGTTCGAAGCCACGCGGTTGAATTTCATCTGTCATAATTTGCCTCCCATAAGTTTATTATCATAACAATTTAATCCATTACCCGCTGATTTGCAATCTTTATCGCATCGCCGGCACCGCTTTTCCGACCCGGTGCCATTCCATGGTATAATAGGGCAAATTCATGAGAAACCGGTGACAGATTATGGAAATCAGAACAACGACCCACCTCGATTCAGCGACCTATGCAGATGCGTTAACGATTCGCCGTAACGTGTTCGTCAGTGAACAAGGTGTGGATCCCACTTTAGAAGTCGATGCCGACGAAGCTAAAGCCACATACTTTGTGGCTTATGAAGCCGGCCTGGCCGTTGGCTGCGGCCGCTTGCTACCCGAGTCTTACGGCTACCACGTGCAACGCGTGGCGGTCGAAAAAGCCTTCCGCCACCGCGGCGTCGGCAAGGCCCTTCTCGACGCCATGCGCGTCTTCGCCCAAGAAGTCGGCGCAAACGAGCTACGCTTAGGCGCGCAAGTCCAAGCGCTGGGCTTCTACAAAGCCCTAGGCTACACGCCCACCCCTAAGCCCGAATTCACTGAGGCCGGGATTCAACACCGAGAAATGCATCTACTTTTACGGTCCAAGTCTTAACCCAACCGCCTGCGAGAAACCTTTTCGCAGGCGGTTTTTGCGTCTAGGCCGCGGCGTTAGCCTCTAGCTGTCAATGGTTCCTAGAACAATTTTAACGGACAAAGTCTGGCTTGCAGGCGCTTACGCTTGATTGTGATATATTTTACAATTTAAGCGTAAACTTAACGAAAGAAGGAATTCTTCATGGGACCAAAAGTAAAAACAATGCAGGTTTTCCCTGTCGCCGGCTATGACAGTATGACGTTGACGTTATCGGGATGCCACGCCCCTTACTTCACGCGCAACATCGTCATTTTGACAGATGATGCCGGTCATACCGGGATCGGCGAGATCCACGGCGGCGAGTACACTCGGCAACAACTCGAAAGCTACATCCCACACGTTGTTGGTGAGCCGATCACGGACTATCGGCGCGTCGTCAATCAGCTGCGTCACCTCAATGGCGGGCAAGCCGATGACACCGGCGAAGGAATCCAAGGATTAGATATCAGTCAGCTGAAGTACGTTGTGCAATCCGAAACCGCGGTCGAATGTGCGCTAATGGACCTCTTGGGTAAGTACCTCGAACTACCGGTGGCCGCCTTGTTAGGCGACGGCATCCAACGCCGCGACGTCGCGTTCTTGGGCTACCTGTTTTACATTGAAGACACCAAGAAAACGGACCTGCCTTACTTACAAGGTGATGACGACAGTGACGCCTGGGGCCAAGTACGGCGCTTGCCGGCGATGACCCCAGAAGCGATCGTCAAGGAGGCCCAAGCCGCACAAGCGCGCTACGGGTTCAAAAACTTCAAGCTCAAAGGCGGTGTTTTAGTCCCAGAAGTCGAAATGCAAACGGTCAAAGCCTTGCACGAAGCCTTCCCAGAAGCACACATCAACATCGACCCCAACGGTGCGTGGTCTGAGGCCACTGCGATTGCCTTGGTCAACCAGTACAAAGACGCAATCACCTATATGGAAGACCCGTGCGGCCCCGAAAATGGCTACTCCGGGCGCGAAACCTTGTCTGAATTTAAGCAAGCCACCCACGTACCGGTGGCCACGAACATGATTGCCACGGATTGGCGCCAGTTTCAACACGCTTCGGCCCTTAAATCTGTCGATATCGTCTTAGCAGATCCGCATTTCTGGGGCTTGCACGGGAGCATTCGCATGGCCCAGCTGCTCAACGACTGGGGCATGACTTGGGGCTCGCACTCCAACAACCATTTTGACATCACCTTGGCGACCTACGCGCAAGTGGCCGCCGCCGCGCCGGGTCACATCACACCGGTCGATACCCACTACATCTGGCAAGACGGTCAAGGCCTGTTGAAGCAGTCGCCTGAGATCCGCGATGGTCACATCCACGTGAGCGATGCGCCGGGCCTAGGCGTTGAAATCGACATGGCCAAGCTCAAAGCGGCCAACGACTTGTATCACCAGATCGATCCCCGGTATTATGATCGCGATGACGCCCGTAGCATGCAGTATTTGCTCCCAGGCTGGACTTACGATTCCAAGAAACCTGCACTGGTGCGCTGACCCGCTCAAAAAGCCCCTTGTCAAGGCAATCTCGAGGATTGCCTTGATAAGGGGCTTTGCCGTTGGCGGTCACGCGCGGCGAAACTGCAGCGTCACGCGAAACCAATCAGTGTCGGTTGCTAGGATCAATCTGCCATTCAACTGCAACATCAGCGCTTGCACGATACTTAACCCTAGGCCACTGCTATCTTGGCGGGCGGGGTCGCCGGTATAAAAACGCTCCGTTAGCCGGGTGATGTCTGGTAGCGGCCCCTGAACTTGGTTGTCAAAGTGGATGATTGCGTGTTGCGCGTCAGGTTGCGCAACGCGCACGCGCAATTGGCCGGTGGCATATTTTAGCCAGTTCCCGATCAGATTTTGAATGATGCGCCGCAGCCGCGCCGCGTCGCTGGTCCATTCGACACGGTTCCCGAGCGCACTCAAGTCCAAGGTCAGCTGGTGGGCGGTCAACTCGTCATAAGCGGCGAACAGCTCTGTTTTCACCACTTGCGTCAGATCCACCACTGCTAACGTCGGCTGTTGGGTCTGCGCCTGCAACCCGGTGTAATCGGCCAAGTGCTGTAAATAGTAATTCACACTGGTTAAATTGTAGGCGACGTGTTCAAGCTGGGGGTCAGCTGGCTGTTTTTGTTGGAGGAGCTGGACATAGCCGGTAGCCACGGTCAGCGGCGTTTTAATGTCATGCGTCAAGTTGGCCAGCATCGTTTGCGTGCGCTGTTCCGCCTGCACCTGTTGCCGCTTGAGCGCCCGGTTTTGCTTGAGGCTAACGTTGATGGCTTGCGTCAAGCGCCGCAGCAGCCGCCAATTTGCGTCGCTGGTGACTAAGGCGTTCGTCTCTTGACGGTTGATATAGGTCAATTCGCGGGTAATGCGCCACAAGCTATGGCCTAAAATGGCTAACAGCACCACGCACAGCAACAACAGCCCGAGTAAAAGAAGCAGCAGCCAGGTCACAATAAACGCACCCCGATTCCCCAGACGGTGGTCACGTATTGTTGGTCCGCGACCGCATTGAGCCGGGCCCGCAAGTGACTCAAATGCACGTTCAACGTATTTTCCCCATCAAGGTAAGGTGCTTGCCAGACCTGTTGGTAAAGTTGAGCCTTTTCAAACACCTGGTGTGGGTGACGCATCAACAGCGCCAATAATGCGAACTCCTTTTTCGGCAAGTCCACCGCGCGGCCACCAACGGTCACGGCGTGCGTCACCGCGTCTAGTTGCAACTCGCCGACGGCCAAAGTTGTAGGTGGTGCTTGGGTGCGCAACTGCACGCGAATACGCGCCTGCAGTTCATCGAGATCAAACGGCTTGGTCAAGTAATCGTTGGCCCCCGCGTTGAGCAACGCGACGATATGGGCCTTATCTTGCAAGGCGGTTAACACCAATACCGGCGTGTCGGCTTGCTGACGGATCTGCTTGAGGACACTTTCGCCGGTGATCCCCGGCAACATCAAGTCAAGCAACACTAAGTCTACCGCCGACTCCCCAAACCGGCGCAAGCCACTCGGCCCATCCGTCGCGGCGAGCACGGTGTATTGTGCCGCCAACACTGTTTGCAACAAGGCTTGAATATCCGGATTATCTTCGATCAGTAATAAGGTGGCGATGGCGCTCACGCCCTTTCCTAGCAGTTACATTCAGTGTACCACGCCTCACAACTCCCGGTTGCGGATCAACCCAGCCGCTGCCAAAATGCTGACCACTAAGGCCAAGACGCTGACGACGATATAGCGCCACAGATCTGCGGTGGCGATCGTGCCAAACGCCAGTCCGGTTGCGGTATTGAAAAAGTCCGCATAAGTCAACCAGTGCCAGTTCGTCAGGATATTCAACATCGCGATCGCTAGCGGCCAAATCACGATAAAGACGGTACTGATCACTAAACTCGTCGTCGCAATCAACACTAATACCGCCAGGCTAAAGATCACGCTGATGAAAAACGCGGCGGAGACCAACGTCGTGCCGGTATCGCCGAGCAAGTGCGGCCAGGACGCGCCCATTGGTCGGCCCGCGAGCACGCCAGTCAAGATCACCGTCAGATAATATAGCCCCATTCCGATGAACAGATCGATCAACAGCGTGACGTATTTCGCCATGATGAACTGTAGGCGCGAGATCCCACTGATCAAGGTGTTTTTATAGATTTTTTGGCTAAATTCATAACCGATCACGACAACGAACAAGGCAATGAACAAATACAATAAGACGCTACTGGAAATCGTCGCCCCGTGCAGCCCGTCGTAGACACTCCAATCTTTAGCAGCCAACTGGTTCAGCAGTTTCATCGGCGCATTGACCATCACCCCGCCGGCGCTTTGAAAACCCACCACCACCACCGCATAGATAATGGTCAACAACGCCACCAGCCACACGCCGCGCGTCCGCAGCTGCCGATAAAAATCGGCGCGAATTTGATTGATCATCGGCTCCCCTCCTCATGCAACAACGCCGTGTAATAATCTTCCAGTGACGCTTCTCGGGTGGTGATGCTTTCGACGGCGACGCCTGCTTGCACCAACATCGCGTTCAAGTCCGCAGCCGCCAGCTGGCCGTCTGCCACGGTCAGCTGCTGATCGCCGCGCACGGTAAACGCTCGGATCCCGGCATTATCTAACACCGCCGCAGCTTGGTTGGCATCGCCGACCGTGACCGTTAACCCGCCTTGGTTTTCGGCATCCAAGGTCGCTTTATCTAGCTCTTTGATGATCGTGCCCCGGTGCAAAAAGCCGAAAGTTGTTGCCACCTGATATAGCTCGGTCAAAATGTGACTTGAAATCAAAATCGTGGTTTGCCGTTCATGGTTCAACCGCTTCAATAACTGCCGAAATTCCACGATCCCCGTCGGATCTAACCCGTTGATCGGCTCATCCAACACCAAAAAATCCGGTTGCCCCAAGATCGCCGTGGCCAGGCCCAGCCGCTGTTTTTGCCCCAGCGATAAGTTCTTGGCTTTGGTTCGCTGCTTTTCGGCCAAGCCGACGAAATTGATGGCGTCTTCTACGGCTTGCGGATCGCTAAGACCGTGCTGAATCGCCGTCAGTTGCAGGTTTTGGGCCACACTTAATTTATCGAACGCCACCGGCGATTCGATCACGGCCCCGATACGGCTCAAAGCCTTTTGATTATGCGCCGCATCTTCGCCTAACAACATGATCTCACCACGCCGCAACGGCGATAGGCCGGTGATCAGCCGCATTAAGGTCGTTTTCCCCGCCCCATTTTCTCCGATCAACGCGTAGATCTCCCCGCGCCGCACCGTCAGCGACACGTGCCGCAATGCCTGGTAGTGCCCAAACTGCTTGCTCACATCGCGGATCGTTAAGACTGCTTCTTCCATTATTGCCACCTCACTTTATGGCTTTAGTATAGGGGTCCTTTCTTAAGTCGGGGCCCAAGAATCTCTTAAGGAATTCTTAATTACTGTGTGCGTTAGCAACGCCTTAAGCTTGCGATCAGTCTAGGATTATGGTGACAGGACACCGAGGCTGTTGAGACGGTGTTTCCGGGTTTAAATAACGACTTTAATCACGAGCTGACGCTGCAAGTTAGATTTTAACGTCGTCAAAAATAACGTTTATTGCTTGTATTGCATCCGCTTACATGTTAAAGTCATGTCATCGGCAAGCCATGGCTGGAAGGTCCGTTAACGGCGCCGTTGCGGTGAGCTCCTGTCCAGCCGACGAACAATTCCGATCGGTGTCTTTTGACACCGTGATTAGTCCACCCAGAAGGTCGACATGCTTTACTTCTCCCTAGGTACGTTTGCTGGGGACATCAGGGCGTTAATCGGAAACTTCGATTTCGGTCGAAGGCAAAAAGCTCCACCTAAGCACGAAGGGGACGACCCTTAGGCTTATTCAAGTTGGCAATCACGCGGCTCCCAAATGAGTCGCAACACAAGCCGCC
>JALCQM010000008.1 GCA_022651245.1 Lactobacillus sp. | reverse complement strand
GGACTTCAGTATTCAACTGGCGCGTATGACCACCTCTTTGGCCTTACGCCAGCACTACGCCTACCAATCGCTGCGCCGCGCCAATGACTTCAAACTCGACGTGATCGTCCAGCAATGGCTTGATTTACTGCAACCTTGACTCACGCTTCATCTGGCGCGATCAGCGTCCGTTCTTCTCTTATTACCTGAGTCAACAGCTTCTGCGCATCAGCATCTAAGTTCAACGCTTCAAGCAGATCTGGCCGCCTTTGGTACGTGCGCCGCAGCGACTCTTTAAGTCGCCACTTCGCAATCAACTGATGGTTCCCGTTTTGAAGCACTTCGGGCACCACCATACCACGATATTCCGCCGGCCGTGTGTACTCAGGATAATTCAGCAGCCCATTTTCAAAACTATCTGTCGCTGCACTTTCGGCATTGCCTAATACACCTGGCACGAAACGTACAGTGGCATCGATCATCATCATCGCCGGCAACTCGCCACCCGTTAAAACAAAATCCCCAATTGAAAATTCATCAGTAACCAGCGTACGGATCCGTTCATCATAGCCTTCATAATGACCACAAATAAAAACCAGGTGCGACTCTTGTGCCAACTCCTTAGCCGCCACGTGATCAAACTTACGGCCCGCCGGATCCAACAAGATCACGCGCTTGGCCCCCGGTTGCTGGGCATTCAGCTTATCCATCGCTTCAAAAAGCGGCTCCGGTTTCAACAGCATCCCGGCACCGCCGCCATAGGGGGTATCATCGACATGGTGATGCTTATCATGTGAGTATTGGCGATAATCGACCACATTAAAGTCGATCTTTCCCTTCTCGATGGCTTTACCGATCATGCTTTGCGTCAACGGGGCAAACATGTCGGGAAACAAGCTCAAGACATCAATCCTCATCGTCGATCAATCCTCCCGGCACCTCGACACGCGCGACCTTATTGGCCACGTCGATATTTAAGACCACGCTCTTCAAGAATGGCAATAACACATCCGTTTTACCTGGTCGCGGAATCACCCACACATCGTTAGCACCAGGACTTAAAATCTCACTGACGACCCCAAGCTCTTGGTCATGTTGATCGATCACATGCAAACCGATCAGATCACGATAGTAATAACTGCCATCATCGAGGGGGTGCTGTTCCGCTTCAGTCACGTTCAACGTGTGCCCCTTAAACACTTCCACTTGGTTAATGTCGTCATAGTCGACAAAGCGCAGTAAGGTAAATCCCTTGTGCTTGCGACTGGCGGCGACTACCACTGGCGTCTGGGGCATTGTGTCGATCACCAAGTGACTGCCTGGCGCAAACCGTTCTTCAGGAAAATCCGTGGTGGCGATCACCCGCACCTCACCGCGGATCCCATGGGTATTCACAATATTCCCGACATGATATAACTCTGGCATATGTCCCTCCTGTGCCTACTAAAAAGGACCGGCGGCTGCCGGTCTCTTTTAATGTTTTGGATGCGGGGCATCCAAGATATTTAACCGTACGCGCTTTGCATACGGAGACTTGACCGCGTAAACAATGGTCCGAATCGCTTGAGCGACCCGACCTTGCTTACCGATGACCCGACCGACATCGTCCGGCGCCACCGTCAAGTCAAAAGCCATATAGTCTTGTGTCTCGTGACGTAAGATCTCGATAGCCTCGGGGTGGGTAACTAATGGGGTCACAATAGCTCGAATCAGCGATGCGATGTCCACGCCCTAGCCCCTATTTCTTAGCGAAACGTGCTTCGTGATACTTTTGCAGTAACCCTTTGCTGCTCAGCAAAGTGCGTACCGTATCGGAAGGCTGTGCGCCTTTTTGAAGCCAATCAAGAATAGAATCTTCATCCAGCTTTAAGTCAACTGGTTCGGTTAATGGGTTGTAGTAACCGACGGATTCGATAAACCGACCATCACGTGGGGAGCGAGAATCAGCAACCACGACGCGGTAGAAAGGCTTACGCTTAGAACCCATCCGCTTTAAACGAATTTTAACTGCCATTAAGTCCACCTCCTGTAAATTTCTCAACTTCAAAATAATAGCAAATTATTCAAAGCGTGTAAAGAGTTTTTTCTTTACAACACAAAGTTACCTTAAAAATTAACCGCGCCAACCCGCATTCTTGACGCTCAGTCAGCCTCATGCTAGTTTTTTCGGTGGTTGGACTTGCTTCGAGCGATACAAAGCAACGGCATTGCGTCTAATTATTGTCGAGCGACGCAAACTACCGGGGTCACGTATAAGCGCGCCTCTTCGCTTTGCTTCTTAGTCGAGCTACGCAAGGACAACGCGAGCGCAAAAACCGTACTTGCTTCGCTCTGTTAAGATTTAAACCGCTTGGCATGCTTTAGCCGTTTTTTCTTGTTTTTCTTTTGTTTCTTCACCATCGACTTCATGGCCATCTGTCCGATACGGCCCTTGACGCCGCCGCCCATAAGCCCTTCCATTCCTTGGAAATTGCCTTTGGACATCTGGTTCATCATCTTCTTAGACGCATTGAACTGTTTGATCATCCGGTTAACTTCGACGACTGGACGACCCGCGCCCGCAGCCAAGCGCCGGCGCCGAGAAGGATTCAAAATATCGGGATCTTCTCGCTCGGCTGGCGTCATTGAATACACGATTGCCTTCATGTGCGAAATGTCTTTCGGATCGACCTTGAAGTTCTTCAAGGCGGGGTTATTCGCCATCCCTGGAATCATCTTCATGATGTCTTCCATTGGCCCCATGTTCTGCATCTGTTCCATTTGATCAAGGAAATCGTTGAAGTCAAACGTATTTTCTTTAATCTTGTCCGCAATGTCTGCGGCTTGCTTCTCATCGAAATTTGCTTGCGCTTTATCGATCAAGGTGAGCATATCGCCCATCCCTAAGATCCGGTTGGCCATTCGGTCAGGGTAAAAGACGTCTAAGGCGTCCATTTTTTCACCTTGGCCGACGAATTTGATCGGCTTACCCGTCACCTTACGGATCGATAGCGCCGCCCCACCACGGGTGTCCCCATCTAACTTGGTCAACACGACCCCAGTGATGTCGAGTCGTTCATCAAAGCCTTTAGCCACATCCGTTGCGGCTTGCCCAGTCATTGAATCCACAACCAATAGGATTTCATTTGGCTCTGCGATTGCTTTGATATCTGCCAGCTCTGTCATCAACTTTTCGTCAATCTGGAGACGCCCAGCAGTATCGATCAAAACATAGTCGTTATGTTGGAGTTGCGCTTGCGCCAATCCTTGGCGAACGATTTCGCGTGGATCAACGTCCGTCCCTAAGGAAAAAACAGGTGCACCGACTTGTTCCCCGACGACTTTTAACTGTTCGATAGCCGCCGGTCGGTAAACGTCGGCCGCGATCAATAAGGGCCGCGCTTTTTCTTGTTCAATCAGACGCTTGGCCAGCTTGCCGACGGTAGTCGTTTTACCAGCCCCTTGGAGCCCCGCCATCATGATCACCGTCGGAATGTGCGGCGATTTGTTCAACGGGACTGCCGCATCCCCCATGGTCGCCGTCAGTTCATCATTGACGATCTTAATGATCTGTTGCGCTGGGGATAAGGATTCTAAAACTTCTGTCCCCACCGCTTTTTCACGGACATTCTTGACGAATTCTTTGACAACGCCAAAATTAACGTCGGCTTCTAACAGCGCTAGGCGGATCTCGCGCATTGAATCGCGCACATCCGCCTCGGTAACCTTACCCTTACGCCGCAAACCGCTGAAAGCCTTCTGCAGGCGCTCAGATAACCCTTCAAATGCCATAATTGCCTCCTACTAATTAAAAAAAGATAATGTCACAGTTTACCGCGCCGCTTGATCAGCTACCCGCGTTAATAGGGTACTTAACTGCGCATCTTCCGGATACTGCGTACGCACATATTGCACCAGTGTATCGACCGCTTGGTTTTGCGCTTGATAATTAGCTAACAAATGGAGCTTACTTTCATACTCTTCTAGGCTCGCTTCAGTACGCCGAATATTGTCGTATACCGCCTGCCGTGATACATCGAACTCAGTAGCGATCTCACCTAACGAATAGTCATCACCATAATATAGTTCCAGATAGCTATGTTGCTTATCCGTCAACAATGCCCCGTAAAATTCGAACAGAGAGTTCATACGGTTGTTTTTTTCGATTTCCATTTTTCTACCTCATTTACACTCCTTTCAGGATACCGATGAAACGCCGATCCGTCAATGTTCATCGGCTGCGTTAATCGTTTCACAAAAGGTGTGCCTCCGCACGATTCGTGGTAAACTAAAGGCATGAATTGGAGGGAATAATATGGTTGCAACGATTCTATATTGGGGCGTCATCGCCGCACTTTGCGGTTGGTGGGCCTGGACATTGGTCTTTTCTTTGCTCTACCTTGGAAACCACGAGAATGGTAACCTGTGGTTCTTCGCCATTTTGAATACACTCGGTTTAATTGCTGCCGCCATCTTCTATTGGGTCATGTCCAATACGGCTTGGCAAAAATACTGGTTCGATAGCTCTGTCACCACCGGCAATTGGCTGCTGTATGTGATCATCGCCTACGTTGTATTGATCGTCTTGCAAGTCATCTTAGGTCGTACCCCTAAGGAACAAGCAGCTGCATAAGCCTATCATAAAAATCCACCCACGCCGTCAGGCTGTGGATGGATTTTTTTATCTTTGAAGTAACCCAACCGCCTACTGCACACCTCACCAGAGTCATGTACCAAAAAGAGCCAACAAAGCGCCCGCGCACCGCGATTCAAGAAGCGAATCTGCGTCGTACGCGAGCGCTATCATTATGGACTAAAACTGCTTGATCGCTTAACCACTACCGATGCTACTCTTTTTCATCCACTGGCGTTTGGATCAGGCCTTTGAACAAACCATAGGCAAACTTCGTCGGATCGAAGGTCTGCAAGTCGTCCATTCCTTCGCCTAAGCCAGCTAACTTCACGGGAACGTGTAACTCGTTGCGGATTGCCAAGACGATGCCGCCCTTACCAGTTCCATCTAGTTTCGTGAGCACAATTCCCGAAATATCGGTGGTTTGATTAAACTGTTTCGCCTGGCTCAACGCGTTTTGCCCCGTCGTTGCATCTAAGACCAGCAAGACTTCTTGAGGTGCGTCTGGCAGTTCACGCACAATCACCCGCTTGATCTTGTCCAACTCCTTCATCAAATTCACCTTGTTTTGTAGCCGGCCAGCGGTGTCGACTAACAGTACATCCACTTGGTCTTCTTTGGCTTGCTTTACGGCATCAAAAACAACACTGGCAGGATCAGAACCCGCCTCACTGGCCACAACGGGTACGCCATCCCGCCGACCCCATTCTTGGAGCTGCTCAATGGCACCGGCCCGGAACGTATCGCCAGCCGCTAATAAAACTGTTTTACCTGAAGCTTTTAACTGATGTGCCAATTTACCAATCGTGGTGGTTTTCCCGGCGCCATTCACACCGACAAATAAGAAGATTGTTGGGCCTTCTGCTGCGTAATGCAGGCTGTTATCTTCGTCCTGACCCGCTTCACCATACAAGTCGACCAACTTTTCAACGATCACTTGCGCGACGGCCTCTGGCTTTTTGACGTTTTTGAGTTTAACTTCTTCACGCAACGAATCCGTGAGATCAACCGCAGTTTGAAAGCCAACATCAGCTTCGATCAGCATTTCTTCAAGATCATCGAAAAAATCCTCGTCGACGGTGCGAAAATTAGCAAATAGCGCATTCAGCCGATCACTGAACGACGTGCGCGATTTTTCGAGTCCAGCATCATACTTTTCTGTTTCTGGGGTTTCCGGCTCACCGGTAAACGCCTTTTTGATTCGATCGAATAATCCCATAACAACCTACCCTTCGTTATCCTGCACTGCCTGGTCCAAAGACACCGCCATCATCCGACTGACGCCAGACTCTTGCATCGTGACCCCGTACAAAACGTTCGCCGCCAACATCGTGCCTCGCCGGTGTGTAATCACAATGAACTGCGTATCGCTTGCATAGTGCTTCAAAAATTCACCAAACCGGTTAACATTAACATCATCGAGGCTAGCTTCGACTTCATCCAGAATTGAAAATGGCACGGGCCGCACCTGCAAAATGGCAAACAACAGCACGATCGCAGTCAATGCGCGCTCACCACCTGAGAGCAAGGAAAGTCGAGAAAGCTTCTTGCCCGGCGGTTGCGCCGAAATTTCTAGGCCAGTGTTCAGCAAATCGTCTGGGTCTGTCAGACTTAAGTGTGCATGACCACCACCGAACATCTTCGGAAAGATCTCCTGAAACGCAGCGTTCGTGGCCTCAAACATTTCCTTAAAGCGGGTTTTAACCTCTTCATCTAACTCACCCATGGTTTCAAGTAACTGTCCTTTAGCCGCCAGTAAGTCATCTTGTTGCTTCGTCAAGAAATCATAACGCTCGCGCACTTCTTGGTACTCGGCAACCGCATTGGGATTCACCGGCCCTAATTCATCCAGTCCGCGCTTCAATAGCTTTAAGCGACTTTTCAGTAACGGTAATTCAGCTTCATCAGCCGTCACCGCTGCCTTAGCCGCTTCATAACTCAATTGATAATCTTCAGCGAGTGTTCCCAACCGGCTATCCAGATTCAGCTTAATCCGATTCAGGCTGACAGCTTGCTGCTGTGCGTCCGCCATTGCCGTATTTTGCTGGCGATTGGCCGTGGTGATCTCGCCTGAGACCCTGCTCAACTCACCACGATTTTTCGCTTTATCCTGCGTTAACTGTGTCCGCTGCGCCTGCAACTGTTTTTGCGCCAGGCGCAAGTCCTCGATGGTTTGCTCACGATTAACTGAATCTTGATCCGTCGTCGCCAACCCCACTGTAAGCTTTTCAATTCGCGCCTTAAGTGTCGTAGCGCGCTGATTGGTCTCCGTCAGGCGTGACTGCCATTGCGTCGTTTGCGACTGAGTGGTGGCTTGCGCACTTTTTAATACCGCAACTTGCGTCTTGAGATCGGTCACCTGTGCCTGTTGTGCATTTGCCGCTGTGCTCGTGGCAGTTAATGCAGCTTTACGCTCGTCGATAGTGGTTTGCGCAGCGTTCAAAGCAGTCACTAATTGTGTCGCTTTCGCCTCAAGCTCTGCGATTATCGCAGCAAAATCTTGGGTCTGCGCCGCATCTAATCCCAAAGCCTGCAATTGACGTTCCAATTGCTGCAGCTCATCTTGGCGAGTGCTTTGCTGCGCTTGAAGCGTCTGCTGGGCCGCACGATGCTGCGCCAAAGTTTGTTGAACAGTCGCAGTTCGATCAGCCGCATCCGTTGCTGTTTCCCGCAACACTTGCAATTCATTTTGCTTTGTCGTTAGCGCGGCTGACATCTGCTTCAATTGCGCAGCTAACGTCTGCACTTCCTGTGTCCGCGCCAACGGAGAGCTCCCCTTAGCTTTGACTTGGCCACCAGACAAGGAGCCCCCGACGTTTAATAGATCGCCTTCAACTGTCACGATCCGATAACGGTGCCCCGTATGATTCGCCAAAGCGATCGCGTGGTCAAGCGTATCCGCAACGATCAAACTGCCAGCTAGGTTGGCCATGATGCCAGCAACCTGCTCCGGATACCGAATAAGATCAACGCCCACCCCTAGAAAACCTGGTAGCTTTTGTAAGCTTGTCACGACAGCTTGCGGCAATCGCCGTGGCTTAATCACACTGATCGGCAAAAACGTCGCTCGTCCGGCCCGTTGCTTTTTCAAGTAAGTGATCGCCTGCTTAGCCGCCTGCTCATCGGTGGTCACAATCGATTGTAGTGCCCCCCCTAATGCAATATCTAGCGCTTGCTGGTAGGGTTTGGGGACGGTCAGCAATTCAGCTACCGCCCCGACGACACCTTGCAATTGGGACTTATGTTGTAATACGGCTTTGACCCCTGCGAAGAAGCCTTGATAATCTTCTTTAAGTTCCTTGAGTGTTTCATAACGAGACTTGGTGCTTTGAAAAATCCCGAGTGCTTCTTGATACCGCTGCCGAGTTTGCGAATAGTGAGTTTGAGCGGCTTCTGCGGCCGCTTGCGCTTTCGTCAGCGCCGCTTGATCGGCTTTTGTTGCTTGATCAGCAGCCGTGAGCTGTCCTTCTATGTCTGCAACAGCCTGTCGCACTTGTTGCACCCGCTTGGTCAATTCCTTGACGCGGGTCGTTTGCGCCGCGTTTTGGTTCGCCGCAAGCTGCTGGTCCTTCTTGGCTGCGGCAAGCTGGTTCGTCACGTTAGCCTGATCTTGAAGTAGCGCAATATAGCATTCCTGCGCCTCATCGAGCTGCGCTTGCAATGCGGTCGGGCTTTGCGCGGCCACCTGCGCATCACGCAACGCTTGCTCTGCCCGTTTGCGATCGGCAGTTTGGATCTTTGCCTTATCCGCCAGTGCCGCCAACTGCTTGCTGGCTTCGGCGGCTTGTTGCGTGGCATCATCCAACTGTTGCTGGAGATCTGCAAGCGTTTGTTGGGCGTTATTTGCCCGTTCTGACGACAGGTTGGCTTCACCTGTCAAGCTTTCTAACCGCGTTGAGGTCGTCAATAATTGATCGTTACAAGCGTCTAACGACTTTTCGAAATCCTGATCCTTAGCCGTTAACGTCTCGGCACGCGCCTCCAACGTTGCTAACTTTCCCTTTAAGCCCGAAAGCAACTGTGTCGTCACTTGGGCTTGGGTAGCGGTTGCCGCTTGCTCCGCTGCCAACTGTTGAATCTCCAGCGCCAAGATTGCCTGGTGTACCGCCTGATAATCCTTGGTTTGGCGTTGGAAGTCGCGCGCAATCGAGGCTTGCTCTTCCAGTGGCGTCAACTGCCGGTGCAACTCCTGGACGATATCGTTAACACGGTCCAAGTTATCGGTCGTGGCTTGCAACTCCCGATCGGCCTTAAGTTTTTGTTGTTTGTACTTCAAAACACCGGCGGCTTCTTCTAAAATCCCCCGGCGCTCTTCTGGTTTGCTATTGAAAATAGCTTCAACTCGGCCTTGGGAAATAAAAGAAAAACTTTCTTTCCCCAAACCGGAATCCATGAACAAGTCGATAATATCCTTAAGTCGGACCGGCTGGTTATTGATCAAAAAATCGGATTCCCCATCACGATAAAGCCGGCGGGTCACACTGACTTCCGCCGGCTGCTTTGTGAGGTAGCCATCGCGATTATCGAACGTCATGACCACTTCCGCCCGGTTCAATGGTGGACGATTGGCGGTACCCGCAAAAATGACATCCCCCATCTTCTCGCCACGCAAGCTCTTGGCACTTTGCTCGCCTAAGCTCCAGCGGATTGCTTCAGTAATGTTGCTCTTACCGCTCCCATTTGGTCCGACGATCCCGGTCAAGCCAGGGACAAAATCGATCTCGGTTTTATCCGCAAACGACTTGAACCCGTTGATCACAAGCGTCTTTAACTGCATGCTTCCACGTCCTACTATAGTTTGCCTTGGAGCTGCTCCAGCGCATCATTGGCGGCAGCTTGTTCGGCGGCTTTCTTGTTCTTCCCAAATCCAGACCCCAGCACTTGGTCTTCAGCGATCACTTCGACTTGGAAGCGTCGATCGTGGGCTGGGCCACTTTCACTGAGAAGGTGATATTCGATTTTGACCTCACCGTCTTTTTGCAAGAATTCTTGCAACGCCGTCTTATGATCCATATTGGCATCAAACTGGCCGGCAGCAATTTTAGGGAAGATCACTTTCTCGGCAAATTCGATCACGGCTTGGCGCCCTTGATCGAGATACAACGCGCCGTTAAAGGCTTCAAACAAGTCTTCCAACAAGGTCTTGCGTTGACGTGCGCCAGCACTCTCTTCACCTTTACCCAGACGAATATACTGATCGAAGTGCGCTTCCTTTGAAAACGCCGAGAAGCTGCGAGTCTGGACGATAGCCGCGCGCATCCGGGTCAACTTGCCTTCTGGTAAGTCGGGATAGTGCCGATAGAGATAATCACTCACAGTCAACTCCAACACCGCATCACCTAAAAACTCAAGCCGTTCGTTATCCTTCAAGCCGAGCTCTTGATGTTCGTTAACGTAAGAGGAATGCGTGAACGCTTCATCGAGGATGGAAAGGTCGTGAAACTCGATTCCGTACCGATTTCTAAGTTCCGAAACAAATTCTGAAGCGACCATAATAGTTAAACTCCTCCTTATATTCTCCCTATCATTATACTAAAGGCGCCACAAAATGACACCTGCCAATCCGCACTCAAAAAAAGTCCGGCACCAGGCCGGACCGTTCATTGTCTATTTGGTTTGATGGGCCATGACGTAACTCACAGCGTCGCCAACAGTCACAATGTTTTCCGCATCTTCGTCCGGGATCTCAGCCCCGAAGGTGTCTTCAAGCTCCAACACGAATTCAACGATATCAATCGAATCAGCGTCAAGATCCTTCTTGAAGTTCAGGTCATTATTGATCTGGGATTCTGGAATCTGAAAATGATCCTGGATCAAACCTGAAATCTTTGCGAATACTTCTTGCTCAGTCATGACGGTCCTCCGTTTCTTAACACGCACTCTAATATAGCGGTTTTTACGTCACTTGTCTATGCTTGTCTCACCCTTTGTTGCCGCAAAATATGCGCTGACTTTTCCAACGGTATCATTACTGATCATTTCACGGATCTGACGGATCGTATAGTAAACCGCCTCTGCATCCGCACCACCATGTGCCTTAATGACTGGTGCTTTGAGTCCTAAAAGCACCGCACCGCCGTAACTCGAAACATCGAAAGTACTGGCGATGTTTTTGATGCCATCTTTAAGCAACAAACCACCGAGCTTTCCTTTTAGGCCACTCTCCATAATCGCACTTTTGACCAACTTGAGAATGGTCTTCGCCGTCCCTTCAGTCGCCTTTAACGCAGCGTTACCTGTAAACCCGTCTGTCACTACAACATCTGCAACGCCTTGAAGGAGTTTATCAGATTCAACGTTACCGATAAAGTTGATATTCGGTAAGTCACTGAGGAGCTGGTAGGTCTCTTGGTGCAACGTATCGCCTTTATTCGGCTCGGTGCCGTTATTCAACAGCGCCACTCGTGGCTGGCGCAAGCCGCGCAGATCACGCGCATAAAAATCCCCCATCACCGCGTAGTTCACTAACTGTTGCGGTTTTCCTTCCGCATTGGCGCCGACATCTAACATCACGAAACCTTTGCCATCGGTCGTTGGCAACGTCGGCATCAATCCCGGTCGATCAACCCCGGGGATACGCCCAACAATGAACAATCCTGCTGCCAATAACGCGCCGGTCGACCCTAGTGAGAAAACCGCATCTGCTTCCTTGTTCTTGACTGCTTGAGCGGCCAAAACCATCGATGCCTGCTTCTTGCGCCGAACTGCCTTAACCGGTTCGTCATCCCCATTGATTTTCTCTGTCGTATGCTGAATCGTCAACCGCGTCTTATCGGTGACTAACGGGGTGATTTTAGCCTCGTCCCCGTACAGCACAAACTCCAGATCCGAAAACTCGTCTCTGGCGCGTTGCACCCCCGTCAAAACGACCTCGGGCGCCTTGTCGCCACCCATTGCATCAACTGCGATCTTCATCGAATCTTCCTCCTAATCTAAGCTGCCTAACGCCTTTTGTTGCCGCGCTAACCAGGCACGTAACGGCGCGTACTCCGCCGCACTCAATGTATTATCCGCGCGGAATAAGGCTGCAGCAGATTGTTGGGCCGCTTGTAGCGTGGCGAAATCCGTCACAGGATCGGCCACCCGGAACTCTGGGAGACCGCTTTGCTTATCACCAAAAATATCGCCAGAGCCCCGTAACTCCAAGTCTTTTTCCGCGAGCTTAAAACCATCCGTCGTTGTCACCATCGTCTGCATGCGTTCAACGCCCATTTCATTCTTCGGGTCGGCAACCAAAATACAATAAGCAGCCGCTTGTCCCCGGCCGACGCGACCGCGTAACTGATGGAGCTGCGCCAAGCCAAAGCGATCGGCATCCATAATCAGCATTACCGTCGCATTTGGGACGTCGACGCCGACTTCCACGACAGTGGTCGACACTAGGATCTGCGTCTCTCCCGCATCAAAGGCCCGCATGATCGCGTCTTTTTCATCCGCTTTCATCTGCCCGTGTAACAGCGCCACTTGCGCGTCTTGCCCAAAGGTTTGTTGCATATCCGCGTATAGTTGCTCGGCGTTTTGCAAATCAATTTTCTCCGACTCGGCGATCAGCGGTGTGATTGCAAAGACTTGGTGCCCTGCAGCCAGTTCCGCATGGATGCGGTTGAATGCCGCTGTAAGCTGGTTGCGCCGCACCCAAGTCGTCGTGATCGGCTGTCGGCCAGCCGGTAATTCATCAATCGTGGACACATCCATTTCCCCGTACGCCGTAATTGCTAAGGTCCGTGGGATGGGGGTCGCCGTCATCGCCAGCAGATCTGGCTTGAGGCCCTTTTCTTGGAGGATTTTCCGTTGTTGGACCCCAAATCGGTGCTGCTCATCGATAATAGCTAAGCCCAATGCCGCAAAGTCGACCCCGTTTTGGATCAGCGCGTGCGTCCCGATAACGATATCAATTTCACCATTGGCTAAGCCGTCCACGGTCTCTCGCCGCGCCTTGGTCGGGGTCGAGCCCGTCAACAAGGCGAGTTGCACAGGAAAATCAGCAAATGTCTGAGTCAACTTAGCAAAATGCTGCTCTGCCAACACTTCTGTTGGCACCATCAAGGCCGCTTGATAACGAGCCGTGACGGCGGCATACATCACGATTGCAGCAACAATCGTCTTACCTGAACCGACATCACCTTGTAGCAGTCGGTTCATATGCTGGGGTGACCGCATGTCGGCGCAGATCTCATTGACCACCCGTTTTTGCGCCCGAGTCAAGGCAAATGGTAACGTCGCAATCAACGCCCGCAACTGCTGGTTGTCATATGGCATCGCTAAACCATTACGGGCGGCAGCGTTATCCACCCGCAGCGCTTGGATCTGACACTCGAACATAAAAAACTCGCGAAAGATCGCAGAGCGGCGCGCCGCATGCGCCTCTTGTGGCGTATCTGGCCAATGCATTCCATGGACGATCTGGCGATCCGTCAACAGCTTGAAGCGTTGCCGCAAAACTTGGGGCACGATATCTTGAATGTTTTGGCCATCGCGCGCATAGGCCTCTTTGACGAGGTCGGCAATTGTTTGTTGCCGAATATTCTTATTCGCCGGGTACACGCCTGCCAAAGACGGCTCGTCTTCCGTTTGCGTCGCTAAGACCTTCATTCCGGTCATCGTTTTGCGTTTTGCATCCCACTTCCCGTAAATCGCAGCTTCGACCCCTTGCGTAAATTTTTCTTTCAGCCACGGCTGATTAAAAAACGTCACCATAACGACCATTCGCTCAATTTGCAGGCGCACGTTCAAACGATTTTTCCGCGGGCCAAAGCGCGTTACAACTGGGTCCGCTACCACTAGGCCTTTGACCGTCAACTTTTCCTGATCCGCCGCCGTCGTCAAGTCTTTAACTTGGAGATCAGCATACCGGAAAGGAAAATAAAACAACAGATCGCCGACCGTCACTAACCCGAGGCTGGCTAAAGCCGCCTGGCGCTTAGGACCAACACCAGATAACACCGTCACAGGATCTGTTAATGGCACTACTTACACCCCCTAATAGGACTAAAACGAAGGACAAGCGTCTCACACATCAACACAGAAACACGATTACGCCTGGATGCGCCTTCTTAGCCGTATAAGCGCGGCCCCTGTAAAAACCTAAGTTCGGTTTCTCCAGGGGCCGCGCTTATACTCTAGGCTAAATCCATGTCGCGATCAGCCTTTCAAGCTGGTTTACCCATTACTCGACTGACACGAGGTACGGATAAACAGGCTGATCGCCTTGATGCACCTCAACTTCTAGTTCATCATCCAGCGCCATGATCCCAGCTTCGATTGCTTCAGCCTCGGTTTTATTGCCATCCGCACCGATGATGAGCGTCACGATTTCTGAATCGTTATCTAACATGGCTTGGACCATTTTGATTGTGGCTTGCACACGATCCGTGTCGGTAATCTTGATTGCGCCATCAATGATTCCCATCCAGTCATGGGTGTGAATCGCTAAGCCATCGATTGTCGTGTCCCGAATCGCCTGGGTCACACTACCAGAGACAACATTCGCCAATTCGGCTGTCATGGCCTCTTGGTTCGTCGCTAACGCCGCTTCCGGATTATACCCCAGCATCGCTGTCAGCCCTTGATTGATCGTCTTAGTTTTAACGATACCCACCTCGACTGCTGCGGCTTTGGCCGCCTCTTCTGCCGCCATGAAAATATTCGAGTTGTTTGGCAACACGATCACGCGCTTGGCATGCGCCGCCGTGACCGCCTCTAAAATATCATTCGTCGATGGGTTCATGGTTTGTCCACCATTCAAGACATAGGTTACCCCCAAGCTCTTAAACAACTCTGCCAAACCATCCCCAGCAGCGATCGCCACCACCCCAAATTCGGCTAACGGTTGTGGTTTAGCCTCTTCCTCGGCTTCACGCTCAATGATACTTTCATGTTGCAAGCGCATGTTATCAACTTTAATTTTAGCTAAGGCGCCAAATTGTTGGCCGTATTTAAAGACGGTCCCAGGGTGCTCCGTATGGACATGCACCTTAACGACCTCATCATCGGCCACTACTAGCGTTGAATCGCCGAGCTTGTTGAGGTAATTGCGAAATGGTTCATAATCAAAGGCTTTCTTGGGGCCTTCACCAACCCCCAACTCAACCATCATCTCGGTGCAATAACCATAGACGATGTCATCGGGATTCAATTTTGCCTGTGCACCTTGATGGTGAGTCGCGTTGACCATCTCGTTCATCTCAACTTCATCCGGCACATACAAATCGTCTTCAGCTTCACCATTAAGGCCTTCTAAAAAGCCTTCATAGATAAAGCACAACCCTTGCCCACCAGAATCAACAACGCCGACTTCTTTGAGAACGGGCAACAAGTCCGGCGTTTTCGCTAAGGCGCGCTTGGACGCCTTGACCACCGCAGCCATGACGGCGGCCGCATCCTGGCTATCACTAGCAGCCTTGAGTCCGGCTTTAGCACCTTCACGCGCAACCGTCAAAATTGTGCCTTCGACTGGTTTCATGACAGCCTTGTATGCGGTCTCAACACCACCGGCGAACGCATCTGCTAAGTCCTGAGCAGTCAAGGTCTGCTTGGCTTCGACACTTTTAGCAAATCCACGGAATAATTGCGACGAAATGACCCCGGAATTCCCGCGAGCCCCCATCAATAAGCCTTTGCCCAACTTCTTAGCCAACTCACCAACGTGATCAGCATCGCTTTCCAAAACCGCTTTAGCGCCAGTTTGGAACGTCAGGTTCATATTGGTTCCCGTATCACCGTCCGGCACAGGAAACACGTTCAACGAATTGACGAATTCCGCATTCTTGGCGATTCGGTGTGCTGCAATCCGAATCATCTCTTGGAACTTCGCCGCATTAATTTCTGTCACTTCCACTAACAAATCCTCCTCGGCAAACGCCTCGCGTCAGCCAAAAAATTCCTGGTCCAATTCGACTAATCGCCTAGGACTCGCACACCTTGCACGATCACGGTCACCTCATTGGCGGTGACGCCGAGCATCGTTTCTAAGTTATATTTCACTTTGTCTTGCACATTACGGCAGACTTCTGAGATCTTTGTGCCATAGCCAACAACAATGTTCACTTCAACGGTGACGCCATTGTCCTGTTGGCGAACCACGACCCCGCGCGCATAATTCTCACGGTTCAAGATGTCGTTTAGGTTATCACGAATCTGATTTTTGCTGGCCATGCCGACGATCCCGTAAATATCCGTCGCCGCCCCGCCAACAACCGTGGCGATAACATTGTTGGAAATGTCGATGGTCCCATATTTGGTCTTGATTTTGACCGCCATGCTCTAACCTCCTATTCGCTTACCACCTGGTGATAAGCCACGCCCCAAAGCGGACCACAAAACTGGCCCGCAAATTACGGTAGCATTTCCCAATAAGTTTAGCATAGGCCATAAAGTTTTGAAAGCAACCTCCCTGTTATCCACTGTCAAGTAATTTTCCTTTGCAAAACATCTTGCAAACACCGGCGCTTTATGATAAGTTGGTCTAGTGAAAAATTCGCAGTTGGCGAATAAGCAAGGAGGTCAGCATTTTGGCAAAAGACGTAATCACCGGGCGCCACACCGTGTTTGGCAACAAGCGTTCCCACGCTTTGAACTCCAGCCGGCGCTCTTGGAAAGCAAATCTCCAAAAGGTTCGCATTTTAGTTGATGGTAAGCCAAAGCGCGTTTGGGTTTCCGCTCGCGCACTGAAATCAGGTAAAGTGACCCGGGTCTAATTCCGGAGATCAAGGGCATCGCTCAAACGAGCGGTGCTTTTTTGTTGACCTAGTACCAATGAAAGTAGGTAAGGCATCCTTCAAAGGCTGAAGATAAGACACCAATGATATCACCAGACGACGCCTAAATACCGCCTGTACACCAAAGACCCTTGCCGAATCAATCCACAAAATCTGAGGTTGATTTGGCAAGGGTCTTCTACTGGAAGCCAAAACGGTTTGACGGCTCACAACGACGCTTAATTATCCATTTTTTGACCGATACGATCGCGGCTATAGATCACCGCAACCACCCCTTGCTGCCATGAAACTGCCACCGGCCGGTCCCCAACGAATTCGTTAGACGCCCAAGAAAAGGGCGACTGACTGGACCAATCACGCAGTGGGTACTTCGCCCCACTAATTGTCAGGCGGACCACCGCCGTCAACGGCACGATCCCTAAATATGGGTATTGCGTCACCGGGGTTATGGTATGGACCCCTGGCTGGAAAAAGCGCACCCAATTCTGGGCATCGCGTAATTCGATCTGGTTCGTGTACGCCGAAAAGCGGGGCTGGGTCGGCAAAAACAAGTTGGCAAGCAAGTGATCCAACCGGCCGCCGGTTGCGCCGATCAAAACCACGCGAGTCGCAGCATAGCGCTCAAAAGCAAGCCGGACGCCCATTTCGGTATCCGTTTCATCTTTTTCGGCTGGTGCCGTATGGCGTTGATGGATACGCTGTGCCACCTCAGTGCGCTCGGCTACCGTCAGCGAATCAAAATCACCAACCGCAAATGCGGGGGTGATCCCTGCCTGTAAAAGGTGCAAGGCCCCGCGATCGACCCCACCCCAAACACCAGGCAGTTGGACCCAATCATTGGGATATAATACCTTAGGCCCACCGACAAGCAAGTTGACCTGTGTCATTTGGCAAACGCCCGCAACGTCTCAAGTTGATGCGCTGGGTCGCCTTGGTAAACATACGATCCGGCAACGGCAATATCCGCACCCGCCTTCGCAACTGTCGAAACCGTGTGGTCATTCACCCCACCATCAACTTCGATCTCAAAGCTCAAGCCTAGCTGCGCGCGTACTTTGACCAGCCGCGCAACTTTTTCGGCCATCGCTGGCAAGAATTGTTGGCCGCCAAATCCCGGATTAACGGTCATGATCAAGACTTGATCGAGCAACGGTAAAATTTCTTCGAGTTGGCTTAACGGCGTGCCAGGATTAACAACAACACCGGCCTTAACGCCGGCATGTTTCATTAACTGGACCGCATGGAAAATGTGCTCGGTCGCTTCCACATGAATCAGCAACGTATCAGCACCGGCAGTTGCAAACGGGGTGATCCAGGCCTCTGGATCTGATACCATCAAGTGCACGTCCAAAGGCAGGTTCGTGATTGGCCGCAATGCCGCAACCATGCCGGGGCCAAAGGTCAAATTCGGGACGAAATGGCCGTCCATGATGTCAACATGTAACAGATCGGCACCGGCTTGTTCGACCACTTGAACGTCACGTTGCAAGTTAGCAAAATCGGCACTTAAAATTGAGGGTGCTAGTTTCATTGAAATCTCCTCCTAATCAAAACTGGCTTATTTGCGATACGTGGGGCGCTGGCCCGCTAATTCGGTATGAAATTGCACATAATCATCATACCGACTCGTCATCACGGTTCCTTCAGCTAATGCCGCTTTGACAGCACATTGTGGTTCGTTAATATGCTGGCATCCCCGGAATTTACAGGCACTGGCTAAAGCCACAAATTCTGGAAAGCGGTCTCGCAACGTCTCCAGCGACACATCCAGTAACCCTAATGATGAAAATCCAGGCGTATCTGCGACCAAGCCGCCAGCGGCCGCAAACAATTCGGTCGTGCGCGTTGTGTGGCGGCCGCGATTCAACGCCTTAGAAATCTCGCCAGTCGCTAACGTCAACCCTGGCACTAGGTGATTGATCAACGTCGACTTGCCCGCACCTGTTTGCCCCGTAAAAATAGTCAACCGCTCAACAAAGGTGGCGCGAACAGCAGCTAGCGTTTCTTCTGCAAACGGCGGCGTGCTCATAAAACTCCGGTAGCCGATAGCCGCATAACCTTCAAGCGCAGCCTCGATTTCCGCCAATCGCGTCGCCGGTACTAAGTCCGTCTTAGTCAGATAGATTACCGCGTGAATCGACTTGCCTTCCAGATAGACTAAGAAGCGATCCAACAAGTTTAACGAGAAATCGGGCTCGGCCGCTGCGACAACCAGGATCGCTTGGTCAATATTTGCAACCGGAGGCCGAACTAGTGCGTTTTGCCTTGATAAAATGCGCTGTAAGTAACCACCTTCTTCTGGTGTCGCGCCTGGGATAAACTCCGCCCAGTCTCCCACCAGTGGCGTCATTTTCTGTTGGCGCATCTTCCCTCGCCCGCGCGTTCGGTACACGCCCGAAGCCGTCTGAATATCATAAAAGCCACTGATCTGGCGAATGATTCGACCAACTTGTGTCTCGCTCATTTCGTCCCTCCTTTTTAGTGTCAATGATTACTGCTTGCGCTACTACTGCTGGTGCTACTACTGCTGGACGCTGACGGGCCGCTAGAAACCACAATCGTGATCGCATCCCCTTTTGTTGCCCCACTACTACCACTAGGTGTTTGACTGATCACCGTGCCCGCTGGCACAGACTGAGATTCTTCCGTCACGACTTGCGGTGTCAAGCCAGCGGCACTCAACGCACTGGCTGCCGCGGCCTGAGTTTGTCCCACCACGTTAGGAACGGTCAAGGCAGGTGTCGAACTATCTTTATCCGAAGCCGACACGGCATCTGGTTGACTACTACTACTTTGTGGTTGTGGTCCCTTAGATAAGACAACCGTCACCGTATCCCCACGACTCATTTGGGCCCCCGCAGCCGGATTTTGGCTGATGATTTCACCGTTTGCGACACTACTGGAATAGGCGTCAGTCACCGTAATCGTCAGCCCGACTTCATTCGCATAAGTTTGCGCCCAGATCAGGCTGGTCCCGACTAAGTTTTGCAAGGAGAAGGTGCTTGTGCCGCTGGAGACTGTAAAAATCACCGTCGTATCCATCGGCACAACTTTCTTGCCCTTAGCAATATCTTGCTTCAAGATCTCGCCTTTGGCCACTGTTTCGCTCGCCGTTTTCACGGAGCGAACGGTGAAACCTTTTTTGCGCAAGTCCTTGGCAACATCTGAATACGACTCTCCAGTATAGTCGGCCATCGTGAACCGCTTAGGCCCCCGGCTCAAGGTGACCGCCACTTGACTACCAGACTTCACACTCGTCTCGCGTACCGGGGCACTGCGAATCACCCGATTCTTGGCCACCGAAGCAGAATAATCTTTGGAAACCTTGCCTAATTTGAGGTCCGCATTTTTAAGCGCCGTCGTGGCCTGATCGGTACTCATTCCCCGCAGATCTGGGATCTTCACATCCCCTTTACCGCCAGAAAACGCGAGTACCAAAGCAATCACAACGAGTCCCGCTGCCACCGCGGCCGCAATGAATGGCCAGCGTTTCTTGAGGCCTGCCCATCGCTGCGGCTTTTTGACAGTTGCTGCCGCTGGTTGCGCCGGCTTGGCCGGCTCTGGGCCGACTTGCGTTGCGGCCGCCGAAAGCGTCGGTAACACCTTAGTTTCGTCCAAGTCATCCCCAGTCGGCGCAAATTTTGGTTCGTGCGCGCGCTTGGCTGACAAAGCCGTCTTCAGGTCGCTGTTCATCGCATCAGCAGACGTATACCGCTCGGCAGGGTCTTTAGTCGTGGCCTTCAACACCACATTCTCCAACGCTTGAGGGATCCGCGGATCAAAGTCTCGGACAGACGGCATGGCTTCTTGAAAATGCTTCAAGGCAATTGATACCGCCGAATCTCCTTCAAACGGCACTGTTCCCGTCAGCATTTCGAATAAAATGATGCCTAGCGCATAAATGTCACTTTGTCGCGTGGGCATCCCGCCACGGGCTTGTTCTGGTGACAAATAGTGCACCGAGCCCAGCAACGAGTTTGTCTGTGTCATCGAATTATCCGACAGCGCCACGGCGATCCCAAAATCAGAGATCTTAGCGTTGCCGTCATGATCGATCAAGATATTTTGTGGTTTCAAATCACGGTGGATGATGTGATGATCATGGGCGACTTGCACCGCGCTGAGGATCTGCCCCATAATCTCAATCACGCGCTGATATGGGATCGGAAAATGCTCAACAATGTATTTCTTCAGATCACTACCTGGCACATACTCCATCACTAAATATTGTTGCCCGTGACTTTCACCGACATCGTAAATCGACACGATGTTCGGATGCACAAGCTCACTGGTCGCCATAGCCTCACGCTGAAACCGTCTAGCCGCATCCGGATCATTTTGCAGATCCAAGCGCAAGACCTTGACTGCAACATCGCGGTCTAAGATCAAGTCCCGAGCCAAATAGACGTTAGCCATACCACCTTCGCCGAGGGTCTGCTTCAATTGATAGCGTTCATTAAGCGTATAACCAGGCTCGATCAATCTGCTTCCCTCCAATCTTGGTGAATAATTAGCGCCGTAATATTATCTGGTCCACCAGCCGCATTCGCCTGATCGATCAGCGTCTGCGCTTTCGTCCCGATCGGTGTTCGGTCCGCCAATACCGCCGCGATCTCTGTGTCCGAGACTTGGTTTGTGAGGCCGTCTGAACACAACAAAAGGTAATCATCATATTCCATATCATAAATCGTCACATCGGCATCCACATCATCTGAGACCCCCAAACTGCGGGTGATCACATTTCGTTGTGGAAAACGCTTTGCCTCTTCAGGCGTCAACTCGCCGGTTTTCACGAGTTCATTGACCAAGCTGTGGTCTTCGGTGATCTGCACCAAATGACCATTGCGGTACAAATAGCCCCGAGAATCACCAATATTCGCGACCACAAAGCGCGTCCCCGAGATGATCACCGCAACTAGGGTCGTCCCCATTCCGGTGAGATCTGTATATTTTTGCGCCTTTTCTAGGATCAAGCTGTTTTCTTTTTGTAATTCAAACACTAACCAGCGTACGATTGCTTCAATATCGATCGTCGCCGTTTTCTCAAAGGCATAGCCGATATGAGACACCGCCATCTCACTTGCGACATCTCCACCTTGATGACCACCCATACCGTCAGCAACGATTGCTAAGGTCGCCGCCCCTTGGTTAGCAAACACCCCGACGTAGTCTTGATTATTGGGCCGTTTGCGCCCGATATCGGTTCGATAAGCGTATTCCATATTGACTCCTTTTGTGTCCCTACGAGGCTATGCGCGGCGCTGTAATGCCGCAATGTAAAACCCATCAGTACCATAATCATCTGGATACAGTTGCAGTGCCAACGCCCCATGTGCCTTCGTCAATCCCTTAGCCGTCGGTGTTTGAATCTGCGTGAACTCAGGATGAGCGACCAAGAACGCATCGATTACCGCCTGATTTTCTTCGCGAACGATCGTACAGGTACTATACGTCAGGCGACCACCAGCTTTCACCAACCCTGCAACCGCCTCGAGAATGGCTAACTGGATCTTGGGTAAATTAACGAGATCAGCTGGTTGCTTCTCGTATTTGATTTCTGGCTTGCGTCGGATCAATCCTAATCCAGAACAAGGCGCGTCCACTAAGACGCGATCAAAACTTTGCGGTGCAAATTGATCTGGCGCTTGCCGGGCATCCATTGCGTACGCGTCGACCCGATCGGCTAGACCCAAACGGGCGGCATTTTCAGCGATCAAGCGCACCTTATGCGGATGCAAATCCAAGGCTGTCACTTTGCCACCCACATCCGGATCGAGCAGCTGAGCAATGTGCGTGGTTTTACCACCCGGGGCAGCACATGCGTCTAAGACGTGCATCTCTGGTGCAACGGCCAAACTGGGAGCCACTAACATCGAGCTTTCATCCTGCAACGTATATAATCCCGCTGCAAACTCCGGCGTCCCAGCCAAATGACCGCCTGGTGCAACCAATCCATCTGGCGTGAGTGCGCTCGGTGCCAGTTCAGGAAAGCGGTCTTGAAGCTGTGCCTGCAACGCGGACGCAGTTGTCTTAGTGGTGTTCACCCGCAATGACGCATTGGCCGGCTGGTTGATCACGGCTAAAATCCGCTCCGCCTTGACTTGCCCTAACTGGGTGACTAACTTTTCGACCAACCACATTGGCGTGCTGCTAGCGATACTCAAGCGTTCGAGCGGCGACTGGATGGCGTCGAGGCTGGGCAACCCTTCACGTTGAATGCGCCGCAAGATTGCGGTCACAAACTTCGCAATCCCTGCGTGCCCTTTTTGCTTGGCGATTTCCGTCGTTTCGTAAAAAATTGCCCGGGTTGGCACCTTATCCAAATAGACCATTTGATAAACGGCCGTTTGCAAGAGGACGCGTACCCACGGATCGAGCCTGCGCTTCCCCACAAATGGCTGTAGATCATAATCAAGGGTCAAGCGGCGCTGGATCACGCCATACACGATCGTCGTCAATAAATGGGCATCGCGCACCGACAAATCGGCATGGCGCAACGTCGCATCCAAGGTGAGGTTCGAATAACTGCCTTGCACGGCCACTTTTTCTAGAATCGAGACCGCTAAGGCCCGTGGGTTACTTTTCGCCAATGATTGAGTCTCCTTCTTGGAGTGCTTGCCCTGCGCCGTTCAAATATGCCGCGATTGTCTGCTTGGCTTTACCTGCCGGTTGTAATTCGTCAATCGCAAACACGGTGCCTGCACCTGCGGCAACCAGCAATTGTTTCTTACGCCGGGCAACCACAGTGCCTGGCGCTGCCGTTGTCGTTTGCGTTTGCGGCGTAATCGCCCATAGCTTAGTGCGCACCCCGTTCAGCAGCATATAGCCGCCGACTGCAGGGCGTAAGCCACGGACCCACTGATCGAGTTGCGACGCGGTCAGTGTGATATCCAGATGCTCTTGCGCCTTGGTCAACGTCGGTGAAAACGTTACTTTTTCCGGGTCTTGCGGCGTCTTTGTTGCCGTTTTGGCGATAATTGCCGGCAAGGTTGCCAATAACAGATCTCGCCCCATCACGCTGAGCTTCGCAAAAACGGTCCCGGTATCGTCGGCGCGTGTCAACGGCAATGTCGCCTGCGCATACATATCGCCTGCGTCCATCGCCTTCACCATCTCCATAATGGTAACGCCAGTTTCGGTGTCCCCATTGATCACACTGTATTGAATTGGCGCCCCACCGCGATATTTTGGTAACAAGGAACCATGTACATTCAACGCCGCAATTTTGGCCGCATTCAAGAACTTCGTCGGCAAAAATTGTCCATAGGCCGCCGTGATCAACAGGTCTGGTGCTAACGCAATCGCTTCAGCCAACTCTGGACTACCAGACAGCTTCTCCGGCTGTAATACTCGTAAACCCAAGCGGGTCGCGGCTTGTTTGACCGGACTTTGGTGCAAAACCTGTTTACGCCCGACGAGTCGATCGGGCTGAGTGATCACGAGTTGGACCTCATATTCGGCATTGAGTGCTTCTAAGATCGGCACTGCAAACTCTGGGGTCCCGAGAAAAATCACGCTTGTCATATCTGCCTCCATTAAATAAAATCTTGTGGTTCCCTGTCGATTGCGACTTGGAAACCATGACGAACACTTGCTTGTGTTTCATCTAAAATTTGTGTCAACACCTCTGGTAACTGTGGCTCACGCTTGTATTTGATCACCATCTGGTAGTAATACCGATTCTTTAACCGCGCGATTGCGCCTGGCGTCGGGCCTAATATCCGCGCTTCTGGCGATAAGGCTGCCGTCAATTGCTTGGCTAGTGAAAAAATTGCTTTCGCAGCTTGCGTCTCGTCTTGATGGTTGACCGTCAACTTTAACGTGTAAAAATATGGCGGATAATCGCCACGGTGACGGATCGCCATTTCGGCATAGAAAAAGCCTTCGTAATCATGCTTTTGCGCAAAGCGGATCGCATAGTGTTCTGGATTGAACGTCTGAATAAAGACCTCTCCTGGCTTATCCGCCCGGCCAGCACGTCCTGAAACTTGCGTTAACAACTGGAAAGTCCGCTCGCTCGCCCGAAAATCCGGTAAACCGAGGCCAGTGTCGGCATTGATCACACCCACTAACGTCACATCAGGAAAATCCAGTCCTTTGGCGATCATCTGTGTCCCTAATAAGATGTCAGCTTGATGTGCGCCGAAAGCCTTGAGTAGCTTTGCATGTCCGCCCTTACGACGAGTCGTATCCACATCCATCCGCAAAACACGTGCTTGTGGCAACAACTGGTTAAGCGTCGCTTCAACCTTTTGGGTCCCAGTGCCATAATAGCGGATCTTTTTGGAGCCGCAACTTGGGCACACCTGTGGGACAGGCTCTTCATGCCCACAATAGTGACAGCGCAACGAATGGCTATCCATGTGTAATGTCAAGGAAATATCGCAGTTCGGGCACATGACCTTATAACCGCATTCGCGACACATCACGAAAGCCGAATATCCCCGCCGGTTCAATAACAGGACACTTTGCTCATGCCGTGCTAAACGTTCTTCCAACGCAGCCAACAACGGTGTCGAAAAGTCATCTCGGCCACCATTTTGATAGGCCTCCCGCATATCGATCAACCGGACCTGCGGCAATGGGTGTTGATTGACGCGATGCGGCAGCCGCAATAGCGTATAAACGCCTTTTTCGGCTCTCGCTCGTGATTCTAACGATGGTGTCGCTGACCCTAAAACGACTGGCGCATTGGCAGCTTGCGCCCGGTGTAAAATGACGTCTCGGGCATGGTAGCGTGGGGCATCTGCTTGTTTATAGCTCGCCTCATGCTCTTCATCAATGATGAAAACGCCGATGTTTTGTAATGGTGCAAAAGCCGCAGAACGTGCCCCCACGACCACTTGGGCCTCACCGCGCTGAATACGTCGCCACTCATCAAACTTTTCACCTTCAGATAACCCCGAGTGCATCACGGCCACGGCAGCCCCAAAACGACCACGAACCCGGTGCACCATCTGTGGCGTCAAAGCGATTTCGGGAACCAGCATTAACGCCGTTCGCCCTTTGGCCAAAGCAGCCGCAATGATCTGTAAGTACACTTCGGTTTTGCCGGAGCCAGTGACCCCTTCTAATAAGAAGGTTTCCGCCTGCTCCTTTGTGACGGTAGCGCAAACAGTCTCAACAACTGGCTGCTGTTCTGCCGTAAGGGGCAACGCGGTTGTCAAGGCATGATTGGCTAGTTGTGGATAGGGATCCCGATACACCTCTTTGGCCTCAAGTTTGAGCCATCCAGCCTTGATTCCTTGCGTTAGCTGCGGCCGTGGAATTTCGGTGGTCACGGTCTTAACTGCGGGTGTCTGTTGGCTTTCAGCCCACGTTGCTAAGGCCTTAAGTAGCCGTGACTTTTGTGTCGCATTAGCGCGCAATTGATTGCGGATCTGACCGTATGCATCGGGGGTCAGTAATGGCACGACGTAATCTTCTGTTTTGACACGAGCACGATCTTTCGCTCGGTACTCAACCACCAATTCACCATTTTGTACGGCACGCATCACCGGCGCTAGTACCTCTGGTGCCAGATCAGCTAACGCCAACGCAGGTTGTGCCCCTAGCAGCGCCAAAGTCTCTGGCGTCGCCGCTGGTAATGCTCGGACCCACTTATCGCTATCGACTTTTAACCGCGCTGGTAGCATGGTCTGAATACAGGTGATCCAAAAAGCAAAGGTCGTTTGCGCTAACCAATGTGACAGGTCAAGTAGCTCTGGCGCCAGTACAGGCGCATAATCCAATACGGCCAAAAGTGGCTTCAATTCGCCGGTAAAGTCTGCGTGATCGCTGATTGCCACGACCATGCCACTGACCTTACGGGCGCCTTTACCAAATTGTACCCAGACGCGCATCCCTGGCAGAATTGTCTCTTCGAAGGCCTCTGGAATCAAATAATCAAACGGTCGATCGGTTTGCATCGTCGGGACATCTACAATTACTTTTGCAACTCTTGGCACCGCATCACCCCATCATTGTTGCCAGCACCTGCAAGATCCGCGTCGCAATCACCGTCTTAGGCGCTTCCGCGATGGCCTCCGGTGCCTGTTCTGGCCGTAACAACCACACTGCATTAGTTTCTTGATCAAACCCCACCCCAACGCCGACACGATTGGCGATCAAAAGATCTGCATGCTTACTGACTAGTTTTTTGGTTGCATTCGCTAAGACATCATTTGTCTCAGCCGCAAAACCAACGACCAACTGCGTCGTTTTCTGCGCCCCTAAACCAGCCAATATATCTGGGTTCTGTGCTAGCGTCAACGTTAGCCCTGCTGTCGGACTTGTTTTTTTCAGTTTATGTGCACTGACTGTCTGCGGCCGGTAATCGCTCACCGCCGCAGCCATGATCACCGCATCGCAAGTCTCAAAAGCGGTCGCCACCGCCGCTTGCATTTCTAAAGCCGTCTGCACGTTTTGCACGGTGACAGCCGGCAACACTGGGCGCTTTGCCGTGGTGATCAGTGTCACATCGGCACCGGCGGCTGCCGCAATATTGGCCAAGGCCGTTCCCATCTTACCCGATGAATCGTTAGAGATATAGCGCACAGGATCCAAGCGCTCCCGCGTTCCGCCTGCCGTGATCACCAGTTTTTTCCCGGCTAAAAAGGGCACTTGTTGATAGGTATCGATGAATGTCTCGATCACCTCGACTTCTGGCATTCGACCCACTGCTTGATAACCTTCTGCCAAAAAGCCGACAGCAGGCGGCAGTACTGCGACCCCTTGCGCCTGCAAGTGCGCGATATTCGCCTGCGTCTGGTCATTCAGCCACATCTGATCGTTCATAGCTGGAACGATTAACTTCGGACCATTGAATGCTAACCATGTCGTTGTGACCACGTTGTCTGCCAACCCAGCCGCCAGCTTGGCCAACGTATTCGCTGTTGCTGGTACGACAACGGCCATGTCCATCCAATGGGCGAGCGCAACATGGGCAACGTGTTCGGGTTGAGCAAACTCATTATGGTCTGTCAACACCGCATGCTTACTAACGGTTGCAAGCGTCCCTTCAGTCACGAAGGCTTGGGCTGCCGGCGTCATCGCGACTCGCACAGCATGGCCCGCCCGCACGAGCGCCCGCACTAACAACGGTATTTTATAAGCCGCAATTCCACCAGTGACAAAGATCCCAATGTTTTGTGACGTCATTGTCCACACTCCCTTTGATTCTTCATTATACCAAAGAAGCGACGTGACTTCAGAGCAAACTCGTCAACGCAAAAACAAGCACAGATCGTCAATCAACAAGCGTGTTCCTTGCGCAACACCAAAAAAACAAGTACCCTCGCATCACGACTCAAAGAACAAATCGCGGTGCGAGGATACTTGTGTTAAGGGCCAAGCCTGTTTGCAGTTTCAGCCTCGTCTAGCCAGTTTCATTCGTGATCGAGCTTTTCAGCGTCGCGTTCCTTGAGTTTCGACGTTGGGTCGATGATGACATCCCCAGCTGCCACTTCTTCAAGTGCTTGGCCAACAGTCTTATACGACTTATAACTCGGCAAGGTTTTGATGCCGTTACCTTCTAATTCATGTGCCCGCTTCGCCGCAAGGACTGCCAGCGAATAACGTGAAGGTACTTTGTCCAACAGCTTATCGATAGATGGATAGATGATCATGAATAAACGCTCCTTTATTTGCTCGATGAGACGCCATCTGCGTGCTTCAACATCGTCTTATACCGGTCGATGACACGTGGCACCCGCAGATGCTCACTTTCGATGATCCGTTCGATCCGTTTGACCGCTAAGTCTACTTTATCATTGACAACGGCATAATCATAGTTAGCCATCATCGCGATTTCCTCAGCCGCTTGTGTGATCCGCTTTTCGATCACGGCTTCAGAATCCGTGCCGCGGCCTGTCAAGCGATGCTTCAGCTCGCTAAGATCTGGTGGCGTCAAAAAGATAAACACGCCATCGGGACACTTCTCACGAACTTGCATCGCCCCTTTGACTTCGATTTCAAGGAGCACATCGCGCCCCGAGTCCAACGTTCGATTCACATACTTCAACGGTGTGCCATAGTAATTACCGATGTATTGTGCGTACTCCAGCATGCCCCCATTGGCGATCTCAGACTCGAACTCCGCTTTCGTGCGGAAATAATAATCAACGCCGTCAACCTCGCCTGGCCGCATCTTGCGGGTGGTCATCGAAACCGAATATTGAAAGTCCCGAAAATCATCTGCGAGCATGGCTTGCCGGACCGTCCCCTTACCGACGCCGCTAGGGCCGGATAAAACGATCAGCATTCCCCGTTCTTGCATGCTTTAACCTCTCTCATCCCTGTAGTGTTATTTTACATTCTGCACTTTTTTGACCTAGATTTCAACTAGCCGGCGAAATTCATTGGTAGCCATCCAGGCCAATCCAGCCTGGCGTCCAGCAGCCAACGCGCGGCTGCGGGCAGCAAGGGACCAATCGAACATTCGCCCCAATCCAGTAGGTGGCAAAATACATGGGACACCCTTGGCATCAGGCGTCGGGCCCAAACCACCGGCCCCGATTGCTAAGATCTCAGTTGCACCAAGCTCGCGAGCAATCGCAACAGGTAAATCGTTAAGGACGCCCCCATCAACATACGGTTTTCCCGCCACACGGACCGGTGCAAACCACCCAGGTAGGGCACAGCTTGCCGTCAGCCACATTGCAGCCTGATCCGGAGTCAATGTCACAGTATGCGGACGACTTTTCCCCAACGGCGTGCATACGGCTAGGGCTGGCCAAGAATGCAGTTGTGGAAGCGCCGCTAGCCGAGTCAGCGGCGTCTTTAAAGCATCTTGTTCATAAGGCAAAACGTGCTTTGGTGCCTGCGTGCGCCACCATTGGCACAGCAACCCCGCCTCTAAGCGAGTGGTCGCCCAGGCATTGACTGCCCCGATCGAACTCCCGATCACAAAACGCGGGTTTAAATATGGTGCTAACACTTCCCATACGCCGGCTTGAAACGCGCCGCGCGCACCCCCGCCCCCGAATACAATTGCCAATGCCATGACCGTGATCTCCCATCTTGTCATTATTTTAAATAAAAAGACTTGCGTTTCAGAACGCACGTTCGTATAATGAAGTCACAAACAAATGTTCGGAGGGGTCCTAATGGAAAATAAAGCCCAAACACTACAAACGGTAAAAGCCAACTTGGTCGCATCATACCGCCAATTCTTCGCATTAGAAGACCCGGCCTTAAGCATGCCGGCAACTCAGCTCCAATTCTTCACACAGCAAAGCTTGACCCGACACTACCGCATTGCGGCGTTCTTCAAAGATGAGCAAGCCCCGATCGTAGGTACTTTTACGCGACAGCTCGACGCTCAACGCTTCTTACTTAAAGCCTACCGCAGCAACGTCTACCGCGTCGTCGACCAAGCCCAGCTAAGTTTTCTTCAACGGGTTTAAACCTAACCATCTTTTGTCTACAGCGACATGATCAGCGGTCCAAGCGTACTAGGATGATCATTTTGCGTCATTAAAAGACACGCCCTACCACCAGCAAGCACAATGGCTAGTATACAAGCGGCGCCCCTTATCAAACCCGAAAATCGGGATTTTGACAAGGGGCGCTATTTGTCGTCCTGGGGCATAAACTGCAAACGAGACGATCTGGTCGTATCAATCCGCCACCCGTAACTGTGCTTTTGTTTGCTCAGCCAACGCCAACAACTCCTCAGCATGCTTCGTCGCTAAATCAGTGATCGTATCCCCTGCCACCATCCGGGCAATTTCAACCACACGTTGCTTATGATCCAGGCGCACCACTCGTGTTTTGGTCCGGCCTTTTTGAACTTCTTTTTGAATCAAGAATTCGTGGTCACTCATGGCTGCAACTTGTGGCAGGTGGGTGATGCACAGCACCTGCGAATGTTGGGCGATAGTCGAGATCTTATTAGCAATTGCCTGGGCAACCCGTCCAGAAACACCGGTATCGACTTCGTCAAAAATAATGCTCGTCACGCCATCAGACTTCGCAAAAATCGTCTTCAACGCCAACATAATCCGTGACAGCTCCCCGCCACTGGCAATTTTTGCTAAAGGCTTGGCCGCTTCACCCGGATTGGTTTGAATGTAAAATTCGACACCATCCACCCCTTCCGGTCCAAGGTGGGCCCCTTCGAGGCGCGAAAAATTCACTGAAAAAACTGTCTTTGCCATGTAAAGTGCGGCCAATTGTTGATGAATTGCTTTGACAAGTGCCCGCGACGAATGCTGACGCGCCTGGCTTAAGCGCTCACCTAAAGCGAGTAAGTCCGTGCGTTGCTGCTCGACTTGTTGTCCGAGGCCTTCTGCGTCCGCTTCTGTCACTTGCATCGTCTGTAACTCGGCTGCCGCCTTTTCACCGTATGCGATGACGGCATCAATACTATCCCCATACTTGCGCTTCAACTGGACGAACAACTCTAGCCGCTTTTCGACTTCATCTAGCCGGCCCTCATCCCACGACAAGTCATCAACTTGCCGAGACAGCTCTGTTTGCACGTCTTGCAAACTATAATAGGCCGATTCCAACTCACCAGCGATCGCGTGGTAGGCATCGTCTAACTCTGCAATTCCTTGCATCGTCCGCATCGCCTCAGCAACTTGGTCAAGTGGGTTGACTGTTTCATTGGCCAATATGGCATAACTGCCGTTTAATGCCGCCGCAATTTTTTGATAATTACTGAGTCGCTCTCGCTCAGCTAACAAGGCATTTTCTTCACCAGGCTTCAAATCAGCATTATGAATTTCCTGAACTTGAAACTGTAGCATGTCTAGCCGTTGTGCCCATTCCTGCTCGTTTTCTTGTTTCTTATGCAAGGCAGCGCTGGCACGTTGGTAGCGCGCATACAGCTCGTGATACTGTTGACGTAATTTTTGAACGGTTTCGCCGGCATACTGATCAAGTAAGCCGAGGTGAGATTCCGGATGAATCAACTGCTGGTGCTCATTTTGCCCATGAATGTCGACCAAGGTTTCCCCCACTTCACGTAGGGTCGCCGTATTCACCAAGTGGCCATTGACCCGACAGAGGTTACGCCCACTTGCATAAATATCTCGCTGCAACAACACGCTGTTGTCGTCACTAACTAAGCCATACTGCGTTAACACCTGTGCCGTTTTAGGGTTGCTTGTCGCGTCAAACAACCCTTCTAAAGTCGCCTTAGCTGCACCGGTGCGCACGAAGTCAGCACTCCCCCGGCCGCCAGCCAACAGACTGACCGCATCGATTATGATTGATTTTCCTGCACCGGTTTCCCCGGTCAAGGCGGTCATTCCTTGATCAAAGCCGACCTCTAAAGATTCAATAATCGCAAAATCATGAATCACTAATTCTTGCAGCACCAAATCACCCCACCATCGCGTCAAACATCTCTAACACGGAGCCGGCTGCTTCTACTGACCGGCATACGATCAAGATCGCAGCATCTCCTGCGATCGTCGCAAAAATGCGCTGATCTTCCAGCTGATCGATCAAGTTTCCCACTGCCGGGGCCGTGCCTGGATTCATCACCAAATGAACGAATTGATCCATCGTATCCCCGTGCCGATAAGAAGCCGCCATCGTACGCCGCAACTTATCCAGCGGGGCCAATTGTTTCTCTGGCGGCATGCTGTAACGGTAGCGACCATTAGGCATCGGCACTTTCACAAGCTGCATATCCTTGATATCCCGTGAGATCGTTGCTTGTGTGACTGGTACGCCTTGACCCTCTAAAGCCGTTACAAAATCACTTTGACGCTCGATCACTTGGTCTTGAATCAATTGGCGGATATACGCCTGACGTTCACTCTTTTGCATCATGTCACCCGTCTCGCTTTAAGATACTACCAGCTTAACGCAACTTGAATAATTTGGCTAGTTTCTGCATAGATATACATTAGTGTTTCGGCTTCAACTCTTCGTATGCCCGCGCTAGCGTTTCGTCAATGCTGACGGCTGGGGATAGCACCCCTTTTTCCGCTCCATTTTGAAGATGAATCAAAAATTCGATGTTGCCTTCGCCACCTTTGATTGGACTATAGTCTAACCCCAAGACGTTGTATCCCGCTGCTAAACTGAAATCAACGATCGTTTTTAAAACGTCACGGTGAACTGCTGGATCACGAACGATCCCTTTTTTACCTACATTGGCGGGGCCAGCTTCAAACTGTGGCTTGATCAAGGCCACCGCATGGCCGGCAGGCTGTAGGATGGCTTTCAGTGGCGGTAAGATCAACTTCAACGAGATAAAGGAGACATCCGTCATGGCAAATTCGACCGGGCCTTGTGTAAAGTCTTCCGGCTGGCTATAACGGAAATTCACGCGTTCCATCACGATGACGCGCGGATCTTCGCGTAATTTCCAGGCCAGCTGATTGTAGCCAACGTCTAACGCATAACTTTGTTTCGCACCATTTTGTAGCGCCACATCCGTGAAGCCACCAGTCGAAGCCCCGATGTCCAAAACCGTCTTCCCAGTCAAATCGATATCAAAAACCGTTAACGCTTTAGCTAACTTCAGGCCCCCGCGACTGACATAAGGCATCGTTTTGCCTTTAACGTGTAAAATACTGTCCGCGGCAATCTTCACGCCAGGCTTATCCAGCCGCTCATTGTTTTGATCATAGACTTCGCCGGCCATAACTGCCCGTTTGGCTTGCTCGCGAGATAGAAATAACCCTTGCTCGACCAATAGGACATCGATCCGTTCTTTACTCATGCGTTCTCCTCATCAAAATACGTTAAAAATGCGGCTAGTTGCGGCACTGGCCGCGATAACTCGGCTAAGGCCGCCTGCGCTTGACCGACCTGAGCAGCTAAAGCGGCTCGCGCTTGGACCAAGCCTAATAAGCCAGGATACGTATTCTTATGTTCTCCAATGTCTTTATTGGCTGTTTTGCCCAACTCAGCACTAGTCTTCGTCACGTCGTTGATATCATCTTGAATCTGAAAAGCGATCCCAAAAGCTGCCGCAAAGCGTTGCAATGCTTGACGATCGGCAGCCGTAACCGGCGCCAAAAGCGCCCCTAGCGCCACCGCGGCCTCGATCAAGGCACCCGTTTTTAACGCATGCAAATGCTGCAACTCTTGTAGCGTCAAATGCTGGTGCTCCCCTTGCATATCCAAAACTTGTCCACCAACCATCCCCTTAGCACCAACGGCCTGTGCGAAAATACGCAAGCCCTCTGCCAACCGTGCAGGTGTCGTCACGGTTTGTGTCAGTAACTCAAATGCAGCGCTTTGCAGCGCATCACCTGCTAGGATCGCTAATGCCTCACCGAATTGCTTATGGCTCGTTGGTTGTCCGCGACGTCGGTCATCGTTATCCATTGCCGGCAAATCATCATGGATCAACGAATAGGTATGCAAACATTCTAGCCCTGCTGCCGCAGGCATTGCGCGGTTAACGTCACCACCATAAGAATCAACTACGGCCAACAATAGCAACGGTCGCAGCCGCTTGCCGCCGGCGGTCAGTGAATAACGCATTGCCGCCGCCAAATTAGGCACCGTTATGGTTTGCAAATACGCCTCGATCGTCGCCATCACTGCCGGTCGAAAGGCTTGTGTTTGCGGCTCAAGCATTGTTCTCTTGATCGAACAATTGCGTCTGACCATCCTCAGTGACCATCGTTGTGACCGCCTGTTCGGCATCTTTAAGTGTTTTTTCTAATTTCTGACTCAACTGGACGCCTGTCTTGAATTGCTTGAGTGCTTCTTCCAAAGGCACATCACCTTGTTCTAACTGCGCAACGATCTGCTCAAGTTGGGCCAAGTTTTCTTCAAATGTTGGTTCAGCCATTCTCTTGCTTCCTTTCTAGAATTCGAACTGGTACCGTCCCGTCCATCGTATGCACGATTGCCTCATGGCCACTGTGATAATCTGCTTCACGTTTTAACATCTTCCCTGCGTCATCTGTGACATAGGTATACCCCCGGCCAAGGATCTTCAACGGGCTGAGGTGATCTAGCCCCTCTGCCGCCGCGGCAAATCGCTGCCGGCGCTGCGCGATCGTTGTCGTGGTCGCGTGTAACAACCGTTGATGCGCAGACGATACGGCCTGTTGGCTCGCCACCAAGCGCAATTGTAGGCGACGCGGGGTCAACCCCGCGGCACATAATGACAAACGGTGCTCGAGTGTCTGCACTTGTGTTTGCATCGCTTGTTGGAGTCGCATTTTGAGCCGATCAACCGTCTGACTCTGCTGTTCATACAGTCTGCCTGGCTGGGTCAACACAACGCTATGCCCAACACGAGCCACTCGTTCTTGAAGGCCCGCTAACCGCGTCTGCATCGCCACGCCAAGCCGAGAACGATACTGCGCGATCCCATTCAAGGCATCCACTAAGGTAATTGGGGTCACCAACTCCGCTGCGGCCGTCGGCGTCGCGGCGCGGTGGTCTGCGACAAAGTCCACGATTGTCGTATCTGTTTCATGACCAACAGAACTCACCACCGGCATCGGCGTTTCTGCCAATGCCCGCGCCACACGCTCTTCGTTGAACGGCCACAAATCCTCAATCGAGCCACCCCCACGGCCGATAATCAGCGCGTCAAAATTGCCCATCGCAGTGACGCGCTGTATCTGCATCACTAACGAATCAGCAGCGGTATCTCCTTGCACCTGGGCCGGGAATAAGGTTAACTGCAAAATCGGGTAGCGCCGGGCTACCGTGGTCATGATGTCATGGATTACGGCACCACTGGGACTGGTAATGACTGCGACACGACGCGGGAACTGCGGCAACGGACGCTGATTTTTCTGGAACAGCCCTTCCTTCTCAAGCTTAGCCTTAAGTTGTTCGTAGGCTTGATAAAAGGCGCCGACGCCATCTGGCTCCATCCGCTCGATCACGATCTGATACTGGCCCGAAGCCGGATACATCGTCACACGGCCGCACACCATGACCTTCATCCCTTCTTCGGGAGTGAATTTCAGCTTTGCAAACGCCGCTTTAAACACGACGGCACTGATTTTAGCGTGATCATCCTTAAGCGAAAAATATTGATGCCCCGGTCGCAAGCGAAAATTTGATAATTCGCCGGTCAAATACACACGGCCGAGATATGGATCTTGATCGAACTTACGCTTTAAATACGCAGTCAGGGCCGAAACACTGAGATACTCATTGTCGCTCATGCACACGCCTCTTTGCTATTGCAACAGTTTGCAACATTAAACTTGCAATTGTCATCGGGCCGACGCCACCAGGCACTGGAGTGATTGCTTTGGCAATCGGTGCGACCCCTGCATAATCAACATCCCCAACGAGCTTACCCGCTGCGTTGCGGTCCATACCGACGTCAATCACAATGGCGCCAGGCTTTACCATGTCAGCCGTGATCATTTCGGCTCGTCCAGTCGCCACGATCAATAAATCAGCCGCCCGCGTTTTAGCGGCGAGATCCTGAGTGCGACTATGCGTCATGGTCACAGTGGCATCATGGTTCAACAACAAAGCCGCCATCGGTCGCCCAACGATATTAGAACGACCAACGATCACGGCGTTCATGCCGGTCACATCGATATCATAATAGGCTAACAGCGCCATGATACCATATGGGGTCGAGGCGACCACACCTGGCAAATTCGTCCACAAGCGACCAACATTGATAGGATGAAACCCGTCAACGTCTTTTTCCGGTGAAATCGCCTGAATCACGGCTTGCTCATCAATGCCTGCGGGTAATGGTAACTGCACAAGAATCCCATCAACCGTTGGATCAGCATTCAGCGTCGCGATACGGGCCAACAATTCTGTTTGAGTCGTTGTGGCGGGTAACTGGATCTGTAGCGACCGGATTCCCAGACTCTCAGCGCGCCGATGTTTATTACGCACATAGATCGCGCTTGCGGGATCATCCCCCACTAAAATCACGGCTAAAGCTGGTGTTACCCCTTGTGCTTTCAAGGTTGTCACGGTGTGCTTCAAATCCGTCATCAAAGCGTCTGCCGTCTTCTTGCCGTCGAGTACAGTGGTCAAATTGAATCTCCTCCTCGGGGAAATCCCCTATCATCAATTATGCAATTATACAGTAACAAAAATCTAGTATCACCCTAAAAATGCGAAAAGCCGGTCGCGCTGAGCGCCCCGGCTTTGTGGATCAAGCTTGATCTGCTTTAACGAAGTGGGCCAAAATCCCATTAATAAACTTCGCAGCCTGATCATCGCTATACTTTTTGGCCAACTCGATTGCTTCGTTGATCGCAACCTTATCAGGTAATGCCTCATATTGAATCTCATACAACCCTAAGCGAAGCATGATCAGATCTGGTTTTGTCAACCGCTCCAACCGCCATCCAGCCTTCAATTTGCTCGCAATGGCGGCGTCTAACGCAGCTTGATTGGCCAAGACCCCGTCAACTAATTCGACCATATAAGTCGGCGTTACCATGTCTGCCGGTAATGCATCCGCATAAACCGCGTCTCGGTCTGCCTCGGGGTTTGCATTCAAAGCGAACAAGGCTTTGAATGCTGCCTCGCGGATTTCGTGTCTGCCTAACATCTTAGTCGTCATCCTCGGTTTCGTTATCGTCTTTGAACAAGTCATTGGGATCGATCTTCGGTGCCTTTTCTGGCACAACGCCAACAACATGCACATTAACGGTGTCAAGCGTCAGATCCGTCATGTATAACAACTGCTCGCGCAACTGTTCTTGCATCGCTAAAGCAACTTTAGGGACGGCCACTCCGTAATTCAAGTAGACATAAACGTCCGCCTTAAGTTGTTCCCCATCAACGGTCAGCTCAACCCCTTTACCGTGGTTAGCCCGACCGAACCACGCATTGATGGTACTTGCCAGGCTGCCGCGCATCTGGTAGACCCCATCGACTTGCACTGCAGCGATGCCCAAAATCACTTCCAATACTTCTGGGACGATTTCAATGGTTCCTTGGGCATCCGTACGGTTTGCAAGTATGATATTTGTTTCTTCAGCCATGTGGCAGCCTCCTTGAAAACTGTTATCGACTTATTCTATCGCAACGTCAACGCCGCAGTTAGGCACGGGAGATATATGTCCCGTCTTGCGTGTTGACCGTCAACACATCACCTTCATTAACGAAAAATGGTACCTGAACGACCAAACCGGTTTCCATGGTTGCAGGCTTAGAACCACCAGAAGAGGTGTTCCCACGGATACCAGGTTCGGTTTCCTTGACTGCTAGATCGACCGTGTTCGGGACTTCAACGCCTAACGTCTCTGCACCGTGCATGATGATCTTCACTTCCATGTTTTCCTTCATATACTTCAACTGTTCCCGGATCGAATCCCCCGGTAACGTCAGCTGCTCGTATGTTGTTGTATCCATGAAGACATACGAGTCGCCATCAGCATATAAATATTGCATCGTCTTGGTATCGATCTGCGCTTTTTCAACTTTTTCAGTTGAACGGAACGTCTTTTCCTGCACCGCACCGGTCCGCAGGTTCTTTAAAGTGGAACGTACGAAGGCAGAACCCTTGCCCGGCTTAACGTGCTGGAACTCGACGATTCGCCATAAGTCGTGGTCGACTTCAATAGTCAAGCCATTCTTAAAATCGTTAACAGAAATCATGTGTTTCCTCCATTATTGTCTCGTACAAGATTAACTATATCAAGCAGGTGTGACCCACGCAAGTTAAACCCGCACGCCAAAGCGAGTCGGCGGGGCTTGCGACGTCAAGACGATCGGGTCGTCTGCCGTGATCAAAATCGAGTTTTCGATACGGACACCTCCAGTGCCTAGCTGCGCTAAGCGCGTCACGTTGCCAAACATAGACAAAAAAACGCCCCGTCGCCGGAGCGTTCCAAGATTATTCAGCCTGAGCAGCTGGATAAACGGATACTTGCTTCTTGTCGCGGCCGAGACGTTCGAATTTAACGACGCCGTCTGCCTTAGCAAAAAGAGTATCATCGCCGCCGATACCGACGTTCAGACCCGGATGGATCTTCGTGCCGCGTTGACGGTACAAGATGTTCCCAGCCAATACGGTTTGGCCATCGGCGCGCTTAGCACCTAAACGACGGCCCGCGGAGTTACGACCGTTAGAAGTCGAGCCGCCCCCCTTATGGTGAGAGAAGAATTGCAAGTTCATCTTTAACATGTGGATACACCTCCGAATGTAGAATTAGGATTGATTAGAAGTTTTGATCTGGACATAATCGCCATACGATTCAGCGATGCTCTGCATCGATAACAAAAGGTTTTCGAGCAGGATCTGCGCGATGTGTTGGCGCTCACCCGTCTGTGTTTGATCCACAGTGACGACTAAATGACCACCATTCACCTCATCAGCATCAACGCCTGGTTCGAATCCGGCGAGGGCTTCGATCCCATTGACTGCGCCAATCGCCACGGCCGAAACCGCAGCACAGACGATGTCTTGGCCATATTCACCCGAATCGGCATGTCCGGTCATCGTGAACCGAATGAGGTTACCCCGCGCATCGCGGGTAAAGCGTGCTTTGATCATGTGTCGTGCCGATTAAGCGTTGATCGCGTCAATGACAACCTTCGTATAAGGTTGGCGGTGACCCTTCTTTTGATGGGAATGCTTCTTAGGCTTGTACTTGAAGGTAACGACCTTCTTTTCACTGCCTTGCTTTTCCACCTTACCGGTTACGGTTGCGCCGTCGATCGTTGGTGTGCCGATCTTAGCGTCACCTTCACCTGCGACCAGGATAACCTGATCAAAGGTAACGGTCGCACCTTGTTCTGCATCGAGCTTCTCGACGTAAAGTGCTTCGCCGACTTCAGCCTTGTATTGCTTCCCGCCAGTCTTGATAATTGCGTACATCTTGTGCACCTCCTGTTGCCCGTAGGCTAATTCCCCTGAAGACTCGCCAAGTTAGGTGCTATGCTTGAAAACCTAACATTGCGCGGTTGCAGATGAGGGGTGACAAATACAACGGATTGATTGTATCAAAAAAACCAATTAGACGCAACTATCGCCCGGAATATTCCCCTTCAACGCTTGTCGCTGATTGTCTAGTCAGGTATACTTTCGCCATGAAGGGGGCACGCCATGTTAATCGCACTCATTGATCTCTTAATATTTTTAATCACCGGTGGCCTGCTGATCACGATCATTGCCCGGATCCCCCGGCCTTTAAACGTGATCGCGGTCGTCATTGTCAGTCTCTGCTTATTGTTGATTGCTGGCAAACTTTTCACTTGGTCCAGCGGCTTTATGATTCTCTACTTATTCTGGATTATTCTCACGACTGGCGGTCTATTCGGACTACGCTACTATTTACGCCGCCAACACTAGTCAGCTTCGGCTGGCTTTTTTTGTCCCATAAAAAAACGGCCCGAAAAGAACTCGGGCCTGCCCCTGCCAAGGAACTCTAGTATACGCCAAAACAAAAACGCCAGGCAAGCGCCTAGCGTTAACACTTATCGTTCGAGTTGTGCCACCGCTTGCTCGATCGTGCGGCCCATACCTTGATGTTGCTGGTCGTGGACATCGATCGCGATGAACTGCTGGGTGACGGTATCTAACTGAATCCGATATTTCATATAAATTACCTCCATTCGATAACACGTGAATGGTCTTCTGGTAGCGATGTCTATAATATACTATTATTTTGTAAGTTTGTCAAACGCCTAGCTGTCGGTTTCGTCAAAAAAAGTCAGAGCTTTAGGCAACCGGTCTCCCTAGAATAAAATAATAAGAACCGCATAACTGTACTCATATTTTTAGGCCACGTCACGCAACCCGCCAGCTGTTGCAACTATTAAAATAGAAACTGTATCATAACAACGGCCGATTTCTGATACAGGATGCGTTCTGCGAGGATGTTCCTCAGCCCCGTTTATTGAACGCTTAAAATGGCAACTTAAAGGCAAACAAAAATGCTAAGGTAGCTTCGGGACCCCCGCCACTACCCTAGCATGATAACAAACTGATCAAAGTACCCAATATGTACCAGGCGAGATTCGAACTCGCGACCGATGGTTTAGAAGACCATTGCTCTATCCAACTGAGCTACTGGTACATCGTTAGAACCTAATTATTATATGTAACCCCGCTCATCGTGTCAACGCCAATCCCTTGCGGTATCTGTCAGTGGCGACTAAACTAAATGCAAGGCACCAGACGAAACGAGGTAAAAAGATGAAACTAAATCAATTTGGGCGGTTGACGCCTACGACCACGCAGCAGTTATGTGAACTCGACAATATTGGCTTTGACGTCCAAACAAGCCGGCCTTTAGCTGAATCACTTAAACGCAATTTGCCCCGCTTATTTCCCGAAGCACTCACTCCGAAAGCTAAGGCGGACGCAATCAGCATGATTGTCATTAACGCCCACCAATCCTTAGCTGAGTGGTTACAAACCACCCCAGCAACTTGGCCCCGGGAAACCTTTTACGCCGTCGCGTTGCAACTACTCGGCTTTATGCCTAGCCGAGAGCAGCTCGCTGATAGTCTCCAAACGATGTTGGCTGCTAAGCTCCCTGTGATTGCATCTGATATCACGACCACTGCCGAATTTTTAACGGCTTTGTACCTATTATTAAACACACGAACCCCGAAGCTCAGCACTTACCTAGATGACCTCGCCAACCGCGGCTTTTTCCGGGTGCAACAGCAAGCCCCACAGCCCAAGTATTGCTTCTTCAACGGCAAGAGCCAGCCCGTTTTTGATGTCCATCACGTTCACCGCGAAGTCGTCTGGATCGAGTCTGACCTAGATACCGACCATGACGGGCAACGGGACTTACTTGAGACGACCATTTTTCGCCCTGCAGCAACAGACACGGCACTTAAAATGCCGGCTTTATTCACGGCTAACCCGTATTTCCACGGGACCAATCCGGTTGAAGAAGCCACTCACACCCCTGCATCACAGCTTGCCGTCAAAACAAGCAGTCACAGACGCGAAGACGTGACTTACCACGCAACGAAGCAGCCCCAACTGCCGAACCGACAAGCAACCGCTGAAACCACGACCGCGTCCGTGTATGGTGCTGAGAATGGTATTTACGCCTTGAACGACTATTTTTTGGCACGCGGATTCGCCACGGTTTATTCCGGCGGTGTGGGCACACTGGGGTCCGATGGTCTCCGGAGCATTGGCGGAGAAAGTGAAACTGCCAGCGCCGTAGCCGTAATCGAATGGCTTACCGGCAAGCGTCGCGCCTTCACTGATCGCACTGGCCACACGACCATCACAGCATGGTGGTGTAACGGCAAAGTCGCCATGACGGGCAAATCATACCTTGGTACTTTGGCCATTGCCGCTGCTACCAGCGGTGTAGACGGGCTAAAAACCGTGATCAGCGAAGCCGCGATCTCGAGTTGGTATGATTATTACCGCGAAAATGGCTTGGTGGTCGCCCCGGGTGGCTTTCAAGGAGAAGACGCCGACGTCTTAGCAGTTGACACTTTTTCGCGGCTTAAATCTCCCGGTGAAATGCGCCTCGTTGACGCCGCATGGCAAAAAAGCTTGACGGCCATTCAAAAAGGCCAAGATCGCCTGACCGGTGATTATAATGCTTGGTGGGATGAGCGTAACTACCGCAATCACCTTGAGCGTATCCACTGCGATGTCGTCTGCGTTCACGGCTTGAATGATACCAACGTCAAGCCTGCTAATGTGCTCAAATTATGGCAAGGTCTGCGCTCACTGCCCATCAACAAGAAGCTTTTCTTACATCAAGGCCAACACGTCTATCTCGATAATGTCCGCTCCTTAGACTTTACTGACATGATGAACCTCTGGCTAAGTTATGAATTACTGGATGTCGCAAACCACGCGCCTGAGCAGATTCCAAATGTCACCGTTCAAGATAACCTGACTCCCGAAACGTGGCACACTTATCGTGATTTTGCAACGCCAGGCCAACCTCAGCAAGACCTGAACTTGGCGACGACCTTTTCAAGCACACGGGCTAGCTTTGCGGATAACGCAACGGCTATTTTCACGGCACAACACGATGACGCTGCCGACTTTGAAGCTGCCATCATCGCACCCAACAGTGCATACGCCGACAGCCGCTTGTGGCTGACCCTGCCCAAACAGTCGAAGCCGTTACTGATCGAAGGCACGCCGCACCTTAACTTAACGTTATGGCTCGACGCCCCCACCGCCATTTTAAGTGCGCGCCTGATCGACCTTGGAGACGCGAAGCGCTTGACCCCTAATGCTGGGCTGGTTGCCCGAGATGGCTATCAGCTAGGCTATGATTTTAAAACGCAAAATATCGTCGAATTTGGGTTTAGCCCTCACACCACGCCTAGCAAGCTGATCAGCTACGGCCACTTGAACTTACAAAATCCCGAAAACGCCTATACCACTCAAACTATCGTTCCGGGAAAACCGTTTACGGTCAGCTTTGACCTACAGCCGACGCACTATCTACTACCAGCCGACCGGCAACTGACGCTCATTATTCACGGCGCTGATATGGCGCAAACAATACGGCCTACAGCCGTGGTCAATTATCATCTCGACCTCAAAACTAGCCACCTGATCCTGCCACAGCGCAAGGAGACTGCCAATCAATGAACCGGTTTATGCGCTTAACGTTCACACAACAGCCTACCTGCGCATTACGAACGTAAAAAAAGCCCGCCAATGGCGAGCTTTTTTTGAAAAGGATTAGTATAGTTCCAAGTATTGATCGCGTTCCCATTCAGAAACGCTTTGACGATAAGCTGCCCATTCCAGGTCCTTAGAATCTTTGAAGCTTTGGTATAAGTGATCGCCCAACGCCCCTTTGACCACAGGATCCTTACTGAGATCCTTAAGCGCGTTGTGCAACGTCGATGGCAAATCTTGGATATGATTCGCCTTACGTTCAGTATCTTGCATCCGGTAAATGTTACGATCAATGGCATCTTCAGGAGTCAAGCCGTTACCCACTCCATCTAATCCGGCTTCAAGGATCGCAGCAATTGCCAGATACGGGTTTGCGGTTGGATCAACGCTCCGTAATTCCAAACGGGTGGACAAACCACGCGATTGCGGAACTCGAATCAAAGGACTCCGATTCGTCCCAGACCACGCAATATAGACAGGCGCTTCAAATCCTGGGACCAGCCGCTTGTATGAGTTGACGGTCGGGTTATTGATTGCGGTCAATCCCCGAGCATGTTCCAATAACCCAGCCAAGAAGTGCATAGCCGTTTCACTCAGCTGGTCTTCACCTTCTTCAGAGAAGAAGGCATTGTTCTTTTCATTGGTGAACAAGGACATGTTGATGTGCATCCCACTACCATTAATACCTTGTAGTGGCTTCGGCATGAAGGTCGCATACAAGCCATACTTACGGGCGATCGACTTCACGACCAGCTTGAACGTCTGGATATGATCAGCAGCCGCTAAGGCGTCCGCATACTTGAAATCAATCTCATGTTGGCCAGGGGCAACTTCATGGTGGGAAGCTTCCACTTCAAAGCCCATTTTTTCGAGTTCCAACACGATGTCTCGCCGGCAATTTTCACCGAGGTCCAACGGGGCAAAGTCAAAGTACGAGCCTTTATCATTCAGGTGCGTGGTCGGCTGTCCGTTCTCATCTAACTTGAACAAGAAGAATTCTGGCTCAGGGCCAATGTTAAAGGCGGAAAAGCCCGCCTTCTTCATCTTGTCGATCACGCGAATCAGATTATTCCGGGGGTCACCGGCGAATGGCGTTCCGTCTGACTTATGTACGGAACAGATCAAGCGGGCAACCTTCCCATGCTCATTGCCCCAAGGGAACAATAACCAGGTGTCAAAATCAGGATAGAGCCGCATATCACTTTCTTCGATACGCACGAAGCCATCGATGGATGAGCCATCAAAAGCAATCTTATTCGTTAACACCTTTTCGAGTTGTGAAACCGGCACTTCAACATTCTTGATGATGCCGTTGACATCAGTGAACATCAGTCGGAGAAACTTCACGTTTTCTTCTTCTACGCTTTGCCGGATTTCTTCGGCGGTGATCGTCTTCTTTGCCATACTAATTGGGCTCCTTTTCAAATAGTGTTACGGCCGGAAACCGAATCCCTGTTGTAGCTTGCTTCCCTGATTCAAGCGACTCTGGTTCATCAGCTCATCTCTCAGCATCTGGCGTACTTCCTCGTCACTATTTGGTTCATGGTGGCGCGGATGCATCAATTGCTTAATGTCGGCTAAGCTGAAGCCGTCAGCTAGCTGCCCTTTGATTTCTAACAGGGTATCGACATGATTCAATGAATACATCCGGTGATTGCCCGCCGTCCGTTCAGGATGGACCAGATCCTGAGCCTCATAATACCGAATCTGACGCGCGGTGAGATCTGTCAACTGGATCACTGTACCAATTGGCAGCACACACCTAGTTCTCAAATCGCCGATATCTGGCATAAACAAGGCCCCTTTCATAACAGTGTTCATACTAACAACCCGAATTAGCCGCGTCAACGGTGAATGTGACTTAACCTAACATCTATCTAAAAAAATGTTAGTAAAGCGTTTTCTCTAGTCTAGACCATTTGTGGATCAAAATGGGCAACAGGCCGGACGTTATGGCCGCGCACCAGATACACCCCCCAAAATACAAAACGCCATTACGCCGCGACTCAAAGAATGAATCGTGACGCAATGGCGTTTTGTCTTATAGACGCGCATCCCTCATGCTTGTGCCCACTTATGCCTGTCGCGCCAGCCAAGACTGGATACGCGCAATAATGGCACTAGGCGCAAGGTGATCTGTTGGTATCACTAAGTCGGCGACTGCTTGATACCCTTTTGTTCGTGCTGCCAGCAACTGTGCTAATTGATCCGGCCGGCCCAAGGGCCGATTGGCATCATCACCGATCCGCTGAGCGACGGTTTCTGGCGTCGCCGTCAGCCAAACTACCGGTGACTGCGCTTGTGCTAAAACAGCCCGATTGACTGACTGCACGGCGGTACCACCCCCAGTGGATAAAATTCCCGAACCTAAAACGGCTTGGCGTAAACAAGCCGTTTCTCGCTGACGGAAGCCTTGCTCGCCTTCGCGGGAAAAAATATCAGGAATACTACAACCTGCCGTTTGAACGATCAATTCATCCAGATCCGTATGTGCCACCGCTAACCGGTCCGCTAATCCGCGCCCGATTGTAGACTTACCACTACCCATAAAGCCGATCAAGATCACTTTCATCAGCCTTCCTCCACTTCTTGGCGTCGCTGGTGTGCTTGCTGAAACCAGGCAAACAGCTCATCACGCTGGCCATCTGCCAACAAGGCTTGAAAATGGGTCAATTCAGCTTGCACCGCCGCCACTTGTTTTGCCAAAGCCGTACGGTTACTCTCACTAATTGCCGTCCATACCGCTGGATCTGCCATCGCAATCCGTGTTGTATCTCGGAACCCACCAGCGGCCAACTGCAACTGCGCCGCGGATAGCTGGGTCGCATTCACCAACGCACTCGCCGCAATATGTGGCGCATGGCTCAACTGGGCCATCAACGCATCATGCGCCGAAGCTGTCATCGGGACAAAACGCGGCTGCCCTTGCAGCAGGTGCCGTAGTCGCGGCAATGCTTTTGCCGTTGCCTCAGGAGCGACTAAAAAGTAGGGTTGTCCTGCCAACACCACGTTTTGCGCAGACCGCCAACCGCTATGTTCACTACCGACCATTGGGTGTCCACCTACAAACGAGACCCCTTGAGCAATCAGTGGCTGTGCTGCCGCCATGACCGGCGCCTTCACGCTCCCGATATCCGTCACCAAAGTTGTCGGTGGCAGGTGCATTTGCTGCAGTTGTTGCAACGCGTCAATGATGCCATCGACTGGCATCGCCAACAAGATCACATCGACTGCAGGGGCCTGGGTTAAATCGTCGATTGTTGAATCGACCCAGGCTTCTTGCAGCGCCGCCTGGCGAACCTTAGGATCACGATCATAACCGATCAGCGTGTGCTGCGGAAGGGCCAAACAGCGTACCCAGGCACCAGCCATCATCCCTAATCCGCAGATCAAAACTCGACTCATACTACGCCTCCTGACAGATCTGGGCCAGATCATCCAAAAAGTCTGGATAAGATACCGTCATTGCCTCGGCATCTTTTAACACCAAGGGGCGCTCGACGACTAACGCCGCCACTGCCAACATCATCCCGATTCGGTGATCACCATGGCTATCAACTTCCGGATCAAGGACCGTCTGTGTCTGACGGCCATCAACGGCAAAACCATCAGGGTATTCGGTGATGGCGACCCCTAGTTTACGCAACTCGCTAACGATAGTCTGAATACGATCCGTTTCTTTCACCCGTAATTCTTCGGCACCGTGGATGTGACTAACGCCGTCAGCGTGCGCCGCCAAAAGAGCGACTAATGGCAGCTCGTCGATCACTGCCGGAATGTCCTTAGCGGTAAGCTCGATCGGTTGCAAGCTAGCCGCAGTGACGACTAGATCTGCTTGCGGCTCCCCTGGCGTCTCCACCGGCGTCACCTCCACACGCCCCCCCATTCGCTTAACGACTTCTAAAAAGCCTGTCCGCGTTGGGTTAACGCCCACACTCGGCAAATGCACTTGTGAGTGTGGCACCAGTGTTGCCGCCGCGATGAAAAATGCGGCACTCGACATATCACCTGGTACAGCAACCGCCGTCCCCGTTAACAGCTGGCCCCCTTGCAACTTAACCGTATGGTGGTCTGCACTCACGTTAACGGTGGCCCCAAAAGCCTGCAACATTTTTTCTGTATGGTCCCGCGTTGGTAATGGCTCCCGGACCACAGTGGTGCCTTGCGCCTGCAATCCGGCAAGTAAAATGGCACTTTTGACCTGCGCGCTAGCGACCGGCAAGGTGTAGTCGATCGCCTGTAGCTGCTGTCCGTGAATGACGGCCGGCAAGTGGCCATCTTCAGTCGTGATTTTAGCGCCCATGGTCGCTAACGGGGATGTGACCCGCGTCATCGGTCGCTGACTCAATGACGCATCGCCAAACAACTTACTCGTGAATGGTTGTGCGGCCAGCAATCCCATCAAGAGACGCGTCGCCGTCCCGGCGTTATTCATATTCAGAGATAAATGTGCCGGCTTCAACCCCGTCCCGCCGTGGACCACCACTTGCTGTGCCCCATAAGTAATCGGCACCCCCAATGCCCGTAACGCCTCCAGTGTACTGAGACAGTCGGCAGAGGCTAAAAAATGCGTAATCGTTGTCGTGCCTTGCGCCAGCGCGCCCAACATCAAGGCTCGGTGTGAGATACTCTTGTCGCCAGGCACGCGGACGCTACCATGTAGTCCTTGTGTCGGTGCTGCTGTTAAAACCGTCATAACATCCTCCTAAAACTGCCGTAACTCCTCTCGGTATGCGGCCAATTGGGTCTGCATTCGTTCGAGGTTGCTGTCATCAAACTGGGCACAAAGCGCTTGCGCTAACGTGATAGCGACTGCCATTTCAACCACCAATGACGCCGGCACAATCGCGGTGGTGTCTGATCGTTCAACATTCGCTAACTCAACTTCTTTCGTCTCAATGTTGACGCTTGGCAAGGGGTGATAAAGCGTCGGGATCGGTTTCATCGCTGCCGTGAGCACTAAAGGCATCCCATTGGTCATGCCCCCTTCTAAACCGCCCAAGTTATTCGTGGTTCGCTGGTAGCCTTGTTGGGCATCCCAGGTGATCGCATCCATCACTGTGCTGCCTGGCCGTTCCGCCACCGCAAACCCGTCGCCAAACGCGACCCCTTTGATGGCATTGATACTCATCACGGCTGCCGCCAACTGACCGTCAAGCTTACTCGTCGCAGTCGCGTAACTACCGATACCGGCAGGTAGACCAGTCGCGACCACTCGGATCACGCCACCTAGTGTATCCCCTGCGCGACGGGCATCATCAATCGCCGCATGGATTGCCGGCACCTGTGTCTCATCAACAATGCGTAAGTCGTTCGTCGCCGTTGCCGCTCGGATCGTCGCCACATCCGCAGTCGCAACTTCTCCGCCAGCATGGCCGCCAACACTTTGCACATACCCGACGAGCTGAATATCTAACGCTGCTAACAATTGTTCGCATATGGCCCCGATGGCGACTTTCATCGCCGTTTCTCGAGCCGATGATCGCTCTAACACATTGCGCAAGTCGCGATGGCCATATTTTTGGCCACCCACAAGGTCAGCATGACCCGCTCGAGGGCGTTGCACCTGACGGAGCGTGTTTTCAGGCGTTGCCGGTGCCACCGGATCCATGATCGCCTGCCAATGATCATGATCCCGATTCGCCACAACCAAAGCAATAGGCCCACCCATGGTGATGCCGTGGCGCACCCCACCAACGATCTGGACGTGATCATGTTCAATTTTTTGCCGGGCACCTCGCCCATAACCCGCCTGGCGCTTGGCCAGTTGTGCGTTGATCGCCGCCACATCGAGTGCCAATCCGGCCGGGATCCCCGTTATCACACCTGTTAGTTGCGGCCCATGGGACTCGCCTGCTGTCATAAATTCCATTTTAATTCACTCCCTCTTCACGACTATTTTCTTGCAAGCGCCGCGATTCTTGCATAATCGTTTCAAAAATTGCTTGGCAGTATGGCGCCAATGCCGGCTTCTCTAACTGAGCCGCCACATCGCGCAATACTGCGGTTTCGCGATCAAGATCACGGACCGGCTGTGACCGATCCACTTTCAATGCCCCGATCGTGGCCACGGCAGAAAATCGCTGCTCGAGCAACGTGACCAGCTGATGATCAATCGCCGTCACCTCCTCACGCACGATGGTCAGTGCCTGCTCTTGTGGCGTACCTGCTAATTTTTGTCGCCATCGACGCGTCATTTTTTCCATGTGAATCTTCCTCTCTTCATGAGTACAAAAAAAGCCAACTAGGTTTCTGCCTAGTTGGCGATGACACAATATGCGCTAGACAGCGTGTCTAGCTGGCATCTGAATAGACTATGCGCAGTCGACACGGACGATGAACGCCCGTATCCTAACGAGCGAATTAGTGTGCTTGTGCATAGTAACGATATTCAAATTGCCAGAAACTTAAGCGCATAATGTTGTCCTCCCGTTGAATGTTGTTATCATTAAACCATTCTCATGATTAAGTGTCAACAATCACAGTAAAGATTAATTTGTTTTTTCAAAAAAAGTTTCTTGTGCAGCCCCAATGATCGCCAACTTGACGTGCGCGAAGGTCAGTCCCCCTTGCATATACAACGTATACGGCGGACGCAATGGCCCATCACCCGAGAACTCAACTGTGGCGCCTGCAACAAATGATCCCCCAGCCATGATCACTTGGTCTTCATAACCTGCCATTTGCTCAGGAATCGGTGTGACAAATGAATCAACCGGCGAATGCCGCTGCACGGCTTCTGCAAACTTGATCATATCTTCTGGATTGCCGAAGTTGACCGTTTGAATCAGATCGGTACGGGGTGCGTCCCACTTAGGGCTAACGGTGAGCCCCAAGGCAGACAGCAAGGCAGCTTCAAAGATTGCGCCTTTGATCGCATTCCCCGTGGTTTGGGGAGACACAAAGAAGCCTTGATACATGTCACGTAAGGCACTCCCCGTCGCGCCTTCTTCGCCACCAATACCTGGCACGGTGAAGCGGTAGCTAACGCGTTCGATCAGATCCTTGCGACCCACGATGTAGCCACCAGTTTTCGCATAGCCCCCACCGGCATTTTTGAACAGTGAGCCTGCCATGAGGTCTGCACCCACAGCCAATGGCTCACGCGTTTCAGAGAATTCACCGTAAGCATTGTCCACAAAGATCCACACCTCTGGTATGACGGCCCGCACGGCTTGAATCATTTCTTGAATCTTAGCTACGGTGAACGATTCCCGCGTCGCATAACCGCGCGACCGTTGAATCGCGACAACCTTAGTCGCCGGGCGCAAACGCTGCTTGATCGCAGGCAGATCAGCTTCTCCATCGGGACGTAAATCAACGTAATCAACATCGATCCCATACTCCTTAGGGCTGCCGATCCCATTGCCCGCCAACCCTAAGACTTCTTGTAACGTGTCATATGGTTCGCCTGTAATGTACAAGATCTCATCGCCAGGGCGCACCAACCCCAAAAGGCCCACCCCAATAGCGTGAGTCCCCGAGACAAATTGTGGGCGTACTAAGGCGTCTTCACCCCCTAACACATCGGCGTAGATTGCTTCCAGCTTATCACGCCCTTCATCGTTATGGCCGTAGCCAGTGGTCCCATTCAAATCACTTTCAGCCACGTGGTGCGCTTGAAAACTCTTCAAGACCTTAGCCTGATTCTCAACGATTTGCGCATCAATGGCCGCCAATCGCAGTGCGATTTGGGTATCGATCTGGTCAACTAACGCAACCAGTTTTGGGTCATAATCATCTTTCCAACTCATCAAAAAACTCCTTTTTTAAACCACTTTGACACTAAGGTCAAAATCGCTTGGTATTGATTCGGTGCGGCAATCAAGTCAAACCAATGCGTCGGCATTTGGTGGCGAAAATACGTGAGCTGACGCTTGGCGTATTGCCGCGAATGTTGCTGGATCGCCGCCACACACGTCGCTAGCGTGGCGGTTCCGGCCAAGTAAGGCAGCATTTCTTTATACCCGATTGCTTTCAGGGCCTGAGCATCGGGACCCGCTAGCGCCACGACCCGGCGGACTTCAGGCACTAGTCCAGAGCGAACCATTAGCTCGACGCGGGCATTGATCCTAGCATATAATTGCGCCCGCTCAGTGGTCAGCCCCACGACCAAAGCATCATACGCTGGTTTCGGTTCGGGTTGCTGCGAAAACGGCCGCCCGGTAAGCGCGATCACTTCTAACGCCCGAATCACACGCCTGCTGTTGCCAACGGGAATTTTTTCAGCTGCCTGCGGATCTTGCACCAGCAATTGCTGCCATAACCACTCGGGCCCTCGAGTCGTCAATTGAGCGTGTAGCTGCTGCCGGTACGGACTCGGCGGGGCTTCACCGCCTAGGGGTAAACCCAGGCGAAGGGCATTCAAATAAAAGCCGGTACCACCAACCACAATCGGTAAGTGTCCCCGTTGATGGATCTCTGCGATCACAGCCGTTGCTTGGCGCTTAAATTGGGCGACGGTATAGGGTTCCCCTGGTGTCACGATATCCAAGAGATGGTGGGGAACGCCAGCACGTTCGGCGACCGTTGCTTTGGCGGTACCAATATCCATCCCGCGATAGATCTGATACGCATCCGCATTCACGATTTCCCCATTTAATGCTTGCGCAAGCTGGACGGACAATGCGGTCTTCCCCACCGCCGTCGGCCCGCCGATCATGAGAACCTGTGGTTGCATGGCTGACCTCCTCACACGAGCGCACAAATGGCCTCGTTTTGTTGTAAAACCCGTTATATAGTATAATAAAGATAGCGACAAAGTTCAGTATCTGGAGGGAAAATCATGAAACATAAATTTGCTAAGGGCTTCTTCCTCGGGACCGTGATGACCATCAGCGCCGTCGCTGGAAGCGTCGTCGCATTTAAGAAGTCATACATCGAACCCGTTGAAACCAAGGTCGAAGAGATCAATGACAACCGCCGTAAGGCCAACCGCAAACGGCACGCTGCGCATCAAGGCTAGTTCGTAGCTAGTATCGCGCACCACGACAATCACAAGCGCCCTCACCCCACGATTCTGTGAAATGAATCGTGGGGTGAGGGCGTTGCTGTTTCTAGCTTTCAGTTTCTGGCGTCGACGCCGATAACGGCGTCACCGCATCACTCGAAAGACTTCTTTTTCTTCGTCTTGCCGGACCAGTTCTGGTAGCCCTTCTTCAGAAATTCAACGTTCGTGAAGCCCGCCTTCTTCAACTTGCCCGCAGCACGCACAGACAACTCTCCTGCGGCATCATAAAGGTAAACCGGTAGATCCGGCCGCAATTCCTTCATTCGCTCTTTCAAAACCGAATAGGGCATGTTGCGGGCCCCTAAGATGTGGCCCGCGTCGAAGTCCTTTTTCTCGCGCAGATCAATGATCTGGGCCTTACGCATCGTCGCCTCAAACTCGTCCGGCTCAATTTCACCGCCGATTGCCTTAAGTTGCGATTTGCGGTACCACACCCACAACCAGTTCAATGCCCAGGCTAAAAGCCCCGCCCCAATTAGGATCAATAAGAAACTTAACATGCTCTGGCCTCCTTACCGTCGCGCCAGACTTGCTGCACCAATAACACCCGCCGTATTGCCAAGCGTCGCGAGTCGTAACTTCGTCGTTTCGCGAACATTTGGGAAAGTGAATTGCTTGAAGTACTGATCAACTCGTGTCAACAAGAAGTCCCCGGCCGCGCTGACGCCGCCACCAATCAAGATATATTCAGGATTCAGCATGTTACCGATGTTGCCCAAGCCCAAACCTAAGAAATAGCTGACCCGATCGACAATCATCAAGGCTAATTTGTCGCCTGCTTGTGCACAATCAAACACGATCTTGCTAGAGATTTCATCGCCATCATCTAACGTTTGTTTAAGTTGTGAATCACCTGCAAACTCTTCTGCCATATCCCGGGCAACACGAACGACCCCAGTCGCACTGGCGATGGTTTCCAAGCACCCTTTTTTACCACAAGTGCACAGATAACCGTTAGGATCAACGGTCACGTGCCCAATCTCACCCGCTGAACCCGCAACACCGTGCAAGAGGTGCCCGTCGGCAATGACCCCGCCGCCGATCCCGGTACCTAACGCCACTAAAGTCACGTTGTCTGCAGCTTCACCGGCGCCTTTCCATTGCTCGCCCATGGCAGCGACATTGACGTCATTATCGATGGCAAACGGAATTCCTGTCGCCGTTTCAATATCTCGTTTCGGCTGCTGCAAGGTCTTCCAGTTCAAGTTATAAGCCCCGATCACCGTACCGGCTTCGGTATCGACAGTGCCTGGCGTCCCCATCCCGATTCCTTGAAAATCACTGGCTTGCATATTGTACAGCTGCAAGTGATCTTGAATCGAGGCGATGATGTCAGGGATAATATGCCGGCCTTCATCCAAAATATTGGTATCGATACTCCAACGTTGTTGGATCTCCCCGTCTTGCGTCAAAATCGCAAATTTGGCCGTGGTACCGCCAAGATCGACGCCTAATAACTTCTTGTCAGTCATCTTGATTCCTCCGTAGGTCTGAATTTAGTGGGTGTTTTGCTTCTTGTTCGTGGGCATGCCGCAACACGATTTTGGCCGTCGCATACTCTTTGTCCGGGATCAACCGTAACTCATGCAGCCGGTCGACCTCGACCGCCGCAAGTTCGATATCCCATAGGCGGTCGCCAAGATGAATGAACGTCCCAAACCGTTTTAAAAGCTGTAGCACATCATAAAATGTCCGAATTTCTGGATACACGTTTTGGCTCACTCCTTTTTAACGTCTGCCTAGCACCAATAACGCTGCCAGAGCAAAAATCAAAACGGTGGCCATAATGACTTGCCGAATCTTACTCATGCGCCCTAACTGTGGCGCCCCAACCGTGCCGGCAATCAAAAAGCCCCCGATCAAACCGCCAATATGACCAGAAATATCGACACCGCTAGAAAACAAGTTAAAGACTAAGTTGATGACCGCCAACATTGCAAACTGCTGGCTCAATAAGCGCACCATCGAATTATCGCGGAAACTATCCCCCAACATCAAAAATGCGCCCATCAAGCCAAAAATCGCGGTTGACGCGCCTGCAGACGGTATGTCTGGCGCAAACACGTAGCCTGCAACGTTCCCAGCAACCGCAGACACTAAGTAGATGATGGCAAACCGCCAGTGGCCAAAGATTCGCTCGCAAATCGCCCCTAAATAATAAAGGGAGATCCCGTTGACGATGATGTGCATCAACCCGATGTGAACGAAGGCCGGTGTGACGAATCGCCACCACTGCCCCGCATCGATCAGCTGGTTCCAGCGCGCACCGAACGCGATCAAAACCAGAGTATTCGTGCTGCCCCCCATTAGGGTTTCACCAATAAATACGGCGATTGTGATCGCTAGTAACGCGTAAGTCACGATCGGTGTGTTGGCAAGCCGCGTTCGCCAATAAGGATGACGCATCCGAATCTCCTCTCCGTCCAACAAAAAAACAACAGGCGAACCTGTTGTTGGTGTGTGATTGCCCGCAAACAAGTACAAAACTCCTGTTGGCAGTGCCAACATTCAACAGCTAGTGTAGCATTTTTTAAGCGCTCTGCCTAGCCGTTGATACTGCTTTGATGGGCGCTATAGCCGCTGTCGCCCTTGATATTATGCAGGGAATAATAATCACTGATCATCTGCTTACCAATGGTTAAATTGTAGTTGCTACTGTCAGTCGTTAAGTTAGGCACCACGACCGCAATCGCGATTTGGGGATCTTTGGCCGGTGCAAAGCCGACAAAACTCAACGTCGTCGTTTCCAACAATTCAGAACTCGTATTCGTCGGATCAGAACGCGTGAACGTTTGGGCCGTCCCGGTTTTAGCGGCGACCCCAGGGTTGAGCGTGTTCAACGCGGTCGCCGTCGTCCAGCCGTTCGTGCCATGGACAACTTGCCACATACCTTGCTTCACTAAATCGATTTGCGCTTGCGTATTAGGAATCTTCGCCTGAACTGACGGACTCGTAGTCGTCAACGTCGGGCCATTGCTGCCATCGCTCAATGTCTGACTAATGCTCTTCACGATATACGGCTTCATGCGATAGCCATTATTGGCCACCGTGGACACATACTGCGCCATTTGCATCAAGGTATACGTATCATAGTTCCCGTAAGACAAATCCAGTGCCGAGCCCACAGCCAGCGAGCCATTCGTGGTGGTCGCCCCCGATTGTCCTTTCACCTCACCTGGCAAGTCGACCCCTGTGGTTTGGCCCAAACCAAACTCAGAGAAATATCGCCGCATTTTGGTGAAGATATCGTTATCCATCGTCATCGACGTGTGGGCCACGTACTGTGCGTGTCCTTCTTTCATGGCTAGCCGCATCATGTAGATGTTACTCGACACTTGCAAGGCGGTCGTCGCGTTCAGTGAGCCAAACGTCCCGACCGGATAAACAGACTTCTTCACCGGCGTAGACGGCAAGTAAATAGGATCATCACTTTGCGTATTGTTATTGACGCTGATCACGCCGTCTTGCAAAGCCCCTAGCACCATCGCCGGTTTGACCGCGGACCCCATCGCAAAGGAACGATTCAAAACACCCAGCGCATCGTCTGAAGTCTTACCAGTCTTGGCATTATGTGCCACCCCAGCTAAGGCTAAAATCGCCCCCGTCTTCGGATTCATCGCCACCGCATACGCCCCGTCTGAGTGGGCGGCATCCCCACTCGAAAGGGCAGAACTAAACGTCGACTTCAAAACGGCTTCGACCTTATTTTGATAGGCAGAATCGATCGTCAAATTCAGATTGCCACCTTGTTGTCCCTTAAAGGTCTGGACCTGCTTAACGATCTGATTATTCGTTCCTAATTCAACTTGTGTGCGGCTCTTGGCCCCTTTAAGGACACTTTCATAGCCTTTTTCCAAATAAGAAATGCCGACCCGATCATTACGGGCATAACCGTTGGCTAAATATGATTTCAAGCCGTCTGATGGGAGCCCTGACTTTGTCGATGACACCGTCCCCAAGACACTGGTCATCGAAGCGCCATTGGGATAATACCGTTCCCAATCTGTCCCTAAGTTGACCCCAGACATTGCCGTCAAGTTTTCGCCAACAGTGGCACTTTCTTCCTCACTGACCCCGCTGTTTTTGATATATACCGTCGTTAGCGCCGTCGCCCCATTCATGATCTTATAGATTGCGATCGCCTGCTTTTGCTTCGCACTATATTCTGGCAGGTGTTTTTCAACATACGCCACTTGATACTTGTACAACTTACTCGACGACGTGATTTTTTGCTGGGCCGCAGGGAGTTCTTTGGTGACCGCCTTAGCCGCCTTGGTGTTGGCTAGGTAGTAGTCAGCATAGTCGCGCTTTTGCAGGCCGTCTGTGGACAGCGAAATATACCTAGCGAGACGATTGGCCGTCTGGTACATTGATTCCGCCGTCGCATCAAGACTCTTCGTATAAGTGATGGCATTATTCGCCTTATTCGTAACCAACGCGCGCCCTTGACTGTCATAGATCATGCCACGCGGGACAGAGCCCGTCACCACCGTTTGATCCGTCCGATCAACTTCGGCAGCAAACCGGCTCCCGTTTAGGATCTGCAAATAAGCGAGTTGCCCCACTAATGCGGCGAGCAACAGGAAAACAAAAAAGAATAATAAGTTGAGCCGGAACGGAATATGCGACTTGGCCCGTTTCGGCTTTGGTGTACGAATGTATTTCACCGGTCATAAACCCCTTAACTGTCATGAAACTGTTTGATCATCCTTTACGAGTGTAGCAAAAAGCCCCGCACAACGCCATGGTTCTACTGGTATGATATAGTAAAGTTAACGTTTTAGGGCCTTGACCCTAACCAATTCCGGAGGTTATATGCGCATTTATCGCACCTTGTCCCGCCACGCGTTGGTCGTCGCCTTTTGCTTGCCGATACTCGTAATGGGCGTCTATTTTATTGGCCGCGGCGTTTACCCTTTCGGTAACAGCAGTCTGTTGACGGTCGATATGGGACAACAATACATCGATTTTTATAGCTATTTTAGGCAAACTGTCCTTGGCCATCCTGGGCAACTCTTTTATGCCTTCAACAAAGACCTAGGCGGCGACATGTATGGTGTTTTCGCCTATTATTTGTTGAGCCCATTCAACTTGATCGTTTGCTTGTTTCCTAAAAGCCTACTGGATGTGGCAATCGTTGTCATCACCTTGGCCAAGTACGCCTCTGCCAGCCTCGCTATGGCCTATTACCTCTACCGACGAGGCTGGCAAGGGCTGTGGCTGCCGGGCTGGGGGATGACCTATGCCCTCAGTGGCTGGATGTTAGCCAATCAACTCAACTTGATGTGGTTTGACGCCGTCATTTGTTTACCCTTGATTGCCGCAGGCCTCGATCGCCTCAGCGCCACCCACCGACCAGGGCTTTTTATCACTTGGCTGACCATCAGTATCATCACTAATTACTACATGGCCTACATGACGTGTCTATTTATCTGTGGTTATTGGGGCTATGTGTTATGCCGCGATCAACACAGTTGGCGCAGTACCTGGCAAGTCAGCTGGCGCTTTGCGTACGGCAGCCTCTTGGCAGCAGGAACCGCCGCGATGGTGCTATTGCCGACCTTGTACCAACTCACGCAATCCAAAGGCACTTACACGGTCACCAAGGTCCATTGGCGCTTCGAATACGCGCCGATCAAAATATTAGGCAAATTCTTCGCAGGTGCGTTTAATTTCGATCAAATGCCTAAAGGCCAGCCTAACCTTTTTGTCGGCAGCCTGGCCTTGATCGGCGTGCTCCTATTCTTTTTCCTGGCCAAAATTCCTTGGCGCGAGCGTTTGGTCGCAGGCCTATGGACCATTTTCTTGACGCTGTCCATGATGGTCGAGCCACTTGACCTTCTGTGGCACGGGTTCCAATTTCCAGTTTGGTACCCTTACCGTTTTTCTTACGTCGTTTGCTTTTGGCTTTTGGTCCTTGCCACGCGCGCGCTGGCGCTATTACCCGAAGGCATCAATTGGTGGCAGTTGGCATTGGCTTTGACCGCCATTCTTTCTGCTGGCGGTTATGTTTGGTTGCACCTCAAGTCGTTCAGTTACCTCACCAATAGCCAAGTGCTGACGACTTGCTTATTTGCCTTCTTTGCCTTGGTGCTTTTGTCCGTTCGCAGTGATACCCGCCGTTATACGCCCTTAGTCTTCATGTTTTTTTTGATTGCTGAAAGTGCCAGTAATGCCGTTTTGACGCTTAATCAGCTCAGTTACGTGAGTCATTCCGATTACCACACTTACACAGAAGCGTTGCGTACTGGCGTGACCAAAGTGCAAGCCAAACATGCTGGCACTTACCGTATCGGTAAAACCGTTTTGCGAACCAAAAACGACGCGATGCAAGTCGATTACCTAGGAACCGATCAGTTTAATTCGATGTTTGAACCAAATATTCCAAAACTCTTTGGGCAACTTGGACAAGCTGCGGGAGACGGCTTCGTCGCTTATACTAATGGGACAGAGATCACAGACGCCTTTTTGGACCTGAAGTACTGGCTTGATCCTAAACCGCTGACGAAACGCCACACGTTTTTGCCTCAGGTTTCCGCCCGCCCGGACTTGCAACGCTATGGGAAAAGCGGGCAAACCGCTGACTTCAACTTGTACACCAACCCCTACGCTTTAGGGATCGGTTTCGCCGCTGATCAAGCGATCCTAAAAACTAAGCTCATTGATGGGATGCCTGTTGTCAATCAAGAATTGCTCCTGAGCGGTTTAACCGGGACTGGTTTCCAGACACTATTTAGCAAAGAACCGCTAGCTGACCCCACCCTTAAGGGGGCTGGCTGGTCGGGTGCCACCGTGAAAAAAACGGGCAGTGCCATCGCCACAGTCACCTATACCTTCACTGCGACAACGACCGATCCTTATTATTTGCAGATCCCGGCAAGCTTTACGGACAGCGTCGTCTCCCTCACGCAAAACGGCCATAACGTCCCCATTTATGATACGTTCCGCGACCCGCTACTGCTCAATGTCACCCCGACAGCCCCTGGGACCAAACAGACGCTGACCTTCACATTGTTAAAAGACTCCGCCGATTTTGGCCAGCTTTTGTTATACCGGCTCAATCACGCCGCTGTTAGTGCTAAGCTATCACAATTGAAGCAATCACCGCTAGACGTGACCCAGCGCGGTGATCGTCACCTCACAGGGACCATTTCAATTGAAGCGGCGCAGCAAGTTTTAATGACAACCATCCCAAATATCGCGGGGTGGCACGTCACGGTTGACGGCCACGTTGTACACCCTAAAACCGCACTAGGCTTGTTCATGGCCATTCCGTTAACGCGTGGCCAGCACACCATCAAGATGCAGTACACGCCCCCTTATTTATGGTGGGGGGTCGCCATCACGCTGATTAGCATTGGCTTACGCGTACTTTGGTGGCTATTGACACCGACCGGACGCCATAGTCACCGGGTCACCAAGGTCCCAGCCAATACCGCCACCCCCAAAGTGCCAAAACGCGACTAAAACGACAAGTTGTGATCGTCTAGCAAACTAATAAAGGCCCCTGCAAACACCCGATTTGGGGACTTGCAGGAGCCTTTATTGTGACGGCGCAACTTTAGGAGCGGTGACCATCAAGGGTAATACCCACCTCATGTCATGCCTGATCATCTTTAACCAGACCATGCTTAAACGCATAAATCGCAGCTTGCGTTCGGTCTTCAACTTCTAATTTCGCCAAAATATTGGAAACATGAGTCTTGACCGTTTTCAAAGTGATAAACAAGGCCGTCGCAATTTCTTGATTAGACTTGCCTTGCGCGATCAGTTGCAACACTTCGCGCTCACGATTAGTCAGATCATCATACAAAGCCGGCTGTTGTTTTTGTGTCAGCCGATTCATCATCTTCGTGGTGACCTGTGGCTCCAACACGGACTCTCCGCCAGCCGTTTGCCGAATGGCATCAGCAATTTCCGCCGCGGTTGCCGTTTTCAATATGTACGACGCCGCCCCCGCTTCGATTGCCGGGTAGACTTTTTCATCATCGATGAAACTCGTCAAGATGATAATGCGTGCCTTAGGCCAAGCCTTCAAGATTCGCTTCGTCGACTCGATGCCATCCATATTTGGCATCACGAGATCCATTAAAATGACGTCCGGCCGTAACGTCAGCGCCATATCTAATCCTTGTTGGCCATCAGTCGCCTGGCCAACCACCTCAAGGTCAGGCTGGACCCCCAGATAGGTGGAAATGCCTAAGCGGACCATTTCGTGATCATCTACAATTAATACCTTAATCATCTGCAACTTCCTTTGTTATCGGCACCCGCACTTCAACGCTGGTCCCTTGATTTGGAAAACTGATCACCTTGGCAGTCCCACCCAAGCTGGCGGCCCGCTCTTGAATATTGGACAAGCCATAGCTCCCCGTCGTGTTTTCTGTTTGGGGATCGAAACCAACCCCGTCATCCACGACGCGTAAGACAACGTTATTCGCCACGGGTTTCAAATAGACTTCCAGGCTCTTCGCCTTGGCGTGACGCAGCGTATTCGATAACAACTCCTGGACGATTCGAAACAAATTATCCTCGATCGCTGCGCCCAGCTGCACATCTGCTAACTCCCAAGAAATCTGGATTTTAATTTTCGTTTGCAACTCTTGCAATAAGGCAATGATCCCACTGCGTAGTGACTTGCCTTCTAGCGTGGTGGGGCGCAAATGGAGTAACAGCGCGCGCATTTCTGCTTGTGCTTCGTTGATGACGCCTTCAATCGTGGTCAACTGCTGGAGTTGGGGATCATCAGGCTCTTGTTGCCCCATCACGCTCCGCAAAGCTGACAGCATCATCATAGCCGCGAATAGCTGCTGAGAAACCGAATCGTGTAATTCTCGGGCCAGGCGGTGGCGTTCTTGCGTCAGAATCTCTTCTTTGGTCTCCCCCGCGACCAGCACCGGCGTATTACTGTACCGTTCGATTTCTCGTTGTAAGCGTATCATTTTTTGTCGTAGGTCTTCAAGCATCGCGGCCACATCCGCACCTAAAAGCGTCGTGGCTTGCCCTTGGCGCGCCAGGATCGGCGCTTCTAATTGTCCCGCTGATAATGCGGCTAGGCGCTTCGTGAGCTGATTGTGCTGCCGCCTAGCGACGCCATAACTCATGATTGTCGCCACGCCTGCGATCACAATGGCGCCACCGATCAAATACGTCACTAACGGTGCCGAAAACACCGTCGTCAAAAGGGTCTCACCAAAATTCCGCTTCGTGGGGTAGTTGACCATGAAGACGATACCAACTTCTAATAACCCCGCTAATCCAAACAAACAAAAAAACTGCCAAGCGATCCGTTGTCCTTTGATCATACTGCCAACACCTCCACATCACCGACGAGCACGTTCGTCAAGAGGTGGATACGGCGAGTCGCAACATCGTAATCATCACTGTAATAGGTGACCTGTTCGTTTTTTAGCGGGACTTCTTGACCATTAACGCTCAATGCCCCAATCAACGCTGCATGATCGATCGCAATGCCGACCCCCACCGGAATCAATACCCGGGTTTTCCCAAAGCCTTTGCGGATGACAATGGTATTGTCGCCTTTAGGCAAGATCGTGTTTCCTAAATCGATAATCGTATCGCCTGCCGCAACGATCATATTAATGTCATCCCATTCAAACTGCGTCTGGCCGATCGCCGTATCCCCAAACCACGTCTGCTTATGCTGTTGTCCGGCTTTATCACAAGGCTCACGCGTGGTGACGGCAATGAAGTGTTTGCGGGCCCAAGGGCCAAAACTACTCGTGCGCCCCGTAAATAAGTGCATCCCCGCCAGGACCGCCAAGAAAAGCATGATCCAAACTGTCGGGTTAACAAAAACTGAGATCACAATCAGCAGGCTCCCAAGGGTCAACCAAAACGTCTTCCAAAAATGGACGTGTGCACCTAATACTAAAGCGAGCACGCCGCTAACCACCCCGACTAGCAATGGTGGACTAGTGACGATCTGATAACACAATAGTAACAGCAACGCCACTTCCACGAGCCAAAAACACTGCCAACGTCGTGTCATGCGCTCCCCCTTTTCCTGCTTAGTTTGTTGTTATTATACCCTATCACCACACCCTTGCCGTGGGGCGCAAGACCGATAATCGCGATCACGCCAAGCCCTAAAGTGATTTTAGCCCAAAAGCCAAGTGGCGCCTCCTACAAAATCCACGTTTGGATCTTGCAGGAGGCGCCACTTGGGCTTTAGGACGTTGCCTTAAGGCGCGTCGTGCGCTTAATGCTGTCCCAGATTCTGGTTAAATTAGCCTTCGACCTTAACGATCTTGACCTGCATTTCGCCACCAGGGGTACTGATGCCGACTTCATCGCCCACTTTTTTACCGATTAAGCCTTGCGCGATCGGCGAATCGTTAGAGATCTTGCCGTTAAACGCATCCGCTTCGGCTGCGCCAACAATTTCGTACGTTTCTTCCTCATCGTCACCGACTTCGACAAACGTCACTTTCTTGCCTAAGGATACTTCATCCGCCGCGACCGCGTTGGAATCAATGATTTGCGCATAGCGCAGCTGAGTCTCAATCGTCACGATACGCGACTCCAATTGTGACTGTTCATCCTTGGCGCTTTCGTACTCAGAGTTTTCGGATAAGTCACCGAAACCGCGTGCGATCTTGATCCGTTCGATCACTTCCGGCCGCTTAACGGTTTTCATTGTCTCTAACTCTTCTTCCAGCTTTTGCCTACCCGCTGCTGTCATCGGGTATACTTTGTCTGCCATATGAATCCCTCAATTCCATGATTTAGATGTGACTTCAAACTACGATGTTAAGAAGATATAAGCAACTTGTCAACTTTTTTCCCGCTGATTAGTGGCATATCCGCCAACCCAGTGCCCACTTTCGGCACCTCAATGCCACTGCCATGCGGTTTTGATTGTTTTAAAAAACCCGATCAATTGCCATTATCTGCAGAGAACTTAGCGGTATTTTGTTCGTGCTGTGCCAAGGTGGTGGCGTAAAGGATCTCACCAGTCTTCAAGTTAGCGACGAAGTACAAGTAACCTCGATCGCGTTCCTTCGGACTAAGGACCGCGCGGATCGCCGTTTCACTCGGCGAATTGAATGGTCCCGGACCATACCCGGTGTGGACGTACAAGTTATACGGGGAATCAACGCTGGTATCTTTGTTCGTTAAATGCGTCTTGTGCGTATTCAAGGCGTACATCACAGAAATATCCGATTGCAGTGGCATCCCAGCATCGATCCGGTTTAAAAAGACGCCGGCGATCGTACGCCGATCTGTGGCAGAAACCCCTTCACGCTCGACCAAACTGGCTAAGGTTAGCACTTCTTGAACAGAATAGCCTTGTTTGCCCAGACTACCGTAGTAATTCTGCATCACGCTGTCTGTCTTCGCAACCATCGCCGTGATCAGTGCTTTGAGGCTTTCCCCTTTGGTCACCGTATAGGTGGCTGGGAATAAGTACCCTTCTAGGCGGTAACGCACCCCTTTGGCCGCCTTAGCACTCTTAAGCAGTCGCGGATATTTCTTATTCAGCTGATCGAAAAAGGCCTCGTCTTTTAACAGCTTCAAGAAGTTCGCTTTGGTATACTGCGAATCTTTGGTCTTCAACTGGTCCACAGAGTCCGCGACAGTTTCTGCCGTGACCCCTTCTTTGACCAAGACGGTCCCCGCCGAATCACTCGTTGCGCTACCGCCACGTAAGACGCGGATGATTGCAGGCAGTGACTCGGCTTTCGTCAGTGAATAATCACCGGCTTGAAAGTTAGAAACATTGTGGAATTTGACATAGTAATTAAAGACCAAGGCGCTTTTGATCACACCCTTTTTCTCTAACCGTGTGCCGATCGCTTTGGTTGTCGCACCATTAGGAATCGTCACGGTCACCGATTGTTTATCATTGGCATCTACCGCCCCTAATGCCCGGTGGACATACCGATACCCCATGAACGCGACGATCACCAATACGGTGATGACGATCCCAACCACCCAAGCCACGATGCGGTTGACCGCCTGCTTTTCCGCCGTGTGCAAGGCCTTTTTGCGTGTATCTAACTTACTCAACATTATCCTCCTGCTGACACATACTGCTTTTAGTATACAAAAACCTGCCGCAAAAAGCGACAGGTTCATGATCAGCGAATCGTGGCCCCAAGCTGTTCTTCTAATGCGGTCGTGACCTTAGCAAAAGCGGTGTTGACCTCTTCTTCAGTCAGTGTCTGGTCATCGCGTCGATAAGTCAGCGTGTACGCCAAACTCTTTTGATGATTGGCAATATTCTTACCTGCATAAACATCAAACAGGGTCACGTCCCGTAAGAACTTCCCCCCGTTAGCCGTGATCACGGCCTCAACTGCGGCATTTTCAACCGTTTGGGCGACCAGGATCGCCACATCACGCGTCACAGAAGGGAATTTCGGTGCCGGCTTGGCGGCCATTTCGGTCCGCGGCGCCTGCATCAAAGCCTCAAGATCCAGTTCAAAGACATACGTTTGGGGCAACCCAGCAGCGTGTTCATACGCTGGGTGTAAGCGCCCGATCAACCCGATCGTCTGCTCGCCTAACACCAGCTTGGCACTTTGCCCAGGATGAAGGTCTTGACTATCGCGAATTGCCTCGTAGTGAACCGGTGTGGCCAAACGATAATCCCGCAATAACTGCTCAACGACCCCTTTGACATAGTAAAAGTCAACGGCACGAGCGGCTTGATGCCAGTTCTTATTGGTCAAGTTCCCCGTAAACAAGCCAGCCGCGTATTCTTTTTCTTCAGGACGAGAATGGCCCTGGGTCCGTGGGAAAACCCGTCCTTGTTCGTAGAGCGCCAGATCAACTTGTTGCCGCGCCACGTTATACTTTTCGGCGTTGATCAACCCCGCAATCAGGTTTTCGCGTAATTTGGCGTGGTCTTGCGTCATTGGGAAGGCGACTTGGGTCCCAGCGGCAGGACTCAAGGTGAACTGACTCGCCTCGTCCACGCTTGTCAGGCTGTACGTAATCACCTGGCTCAACCCCAACCCTTCGAGTAGCTGTCGGGTGCGCCGCAGCCGTTTTTGCTTAGGGGTGAATTGACCGATCGTCATCGTCGTCGTTGGCAGCGTACTTGGCAGGTTGTCGTACCCGTACAGACGCGCCACTTCTTCGATCAGGTCAGAATCAATGTGGATATCCCAGCGGCGTGGCGGGATTGAAACGCTAAAGGTGTCATCATCCACCTCGACCCCAAAGCCTAACCGGTCAAACAAAGCAGCCACGGTTGTACTGCTCAACGCGGTCCCTAGCACATGGTTGATCCGTGCCAACGTGATTGGCACAACCACCGGTTCAGGAACAATGGCCGACGCACTGAGGTGGCCTTTAGCGACCGTCCCGTCACCAAGATCGGCCATTAAACGCGCCGCTTCATCTAACGCCAAGTTGATGCTAGCCACATCGATCCCTTTTTCAAACCGGGATGAGGCTTGAGAGCGAAGGTTGTACTTCAATGCCGTCTTGCGGATATTGACTGGCGCAAAACTAGCCGCTTCGATCACGACGTTGACCGTCTCAGGGGTGATCTCAGAGTTCAAGCCGCCCATGACACCAGCTAAAGCAACCGGCTTTTCACCATCTGTGATCACGATATCTTCAGGATCCAGCTCATGGTCATTGCCATCTAACGTGGTCAACAATTCCTTCGCCTGCGCCCGGCGAACAACGATCTGCTTGTTTGCTAACTTATCATAATCAAATGCGTGGAGTGGCTGGCCGTAACCCAACATGATTAGGTTGGTGATGTCGACAATATTATTGATCGGCCGCACACCAGCATTCCATAGCCGCCGTTGTAGCCACAGCGGACTGTCTTGAATTTTGACCCCTTGGACGATGCGCATTTGGTAACTTGGGGCATCTGTTGCATCGGTCACACTGGCGGACAATAAACTGGTGATGGGGGTATCACCTTCAACGACTGGTTGATCGTCAAAATGTGGACGCTCTCCGTAGGTGGCGCCGACTTCCCAAGCCACCCCGCGCATGCCCAAGGCGTCTGCTCGATTGGGTGTGATTTCAAAATCTAAAATGGCATCATGCATGCCTAGCGCGGCCAAAGCATCACTGCCAGGCGTCAGGGGTTCGTTGAACACGTAGATACCATCCGCATAGGCCTTAGGCGCAATCGAATCCGAAAAGCCTAATTCTTGCAACGCACAGATCATCCCCTCGGAGACTTCACCACGCATTTTGCTACGCTTGATCTTGACGTTATCCCCAATTCGCGCGCCGGGCAAGGCAACAATCACCGTTTGGCCAGCCGCAATATTAGGCGCCCCGCAAACAATTTGCCGCAAGTCGTCATCGCCTGTGTCGACTTGGGCAATGTGCAGGTGATCAGAATCCGGATGTTCTCGTAATTCGACGACCTTCCCGATCACGATCTTCTTTAAGCCAGTATCCGGGTGCGTCACACTATCGACTTCAATCCCAGTTCGCGAAACTTTTTCTCCTAGCGTATCCGCGTCAACGGGCACGTCGACTAACTCTTTTAACCATTCATATGATACGTTCATGTTGATTAACCCTCCTGCTGGAACTGAGACAAGAAGCGCTGGTCCCCTTGATAAAAGCTGCGAATGTCATCGATCCCGTATTTCAACATTGCAAACCGATCAGGTCCCAAGCCAAAGGCAAACCCGCCGTAAACAGTTGCGTCGACGCCTGCCGCATTCAAGACGTTGGGATGCACCATCCCAGCGCCTAACACTTCGATCCAACCCGAATACTTGCAGATCGCACAACCTGCCCCGTTACACCGGAAGCAGGAAACATCAACCTCGACTGAAGGCTCCGTGAATGGGAAGAAGCTTGGCCGCAACCGAATCTTCCGATCAGCCCCGAAGACATGTTGTGCCAAGGCCAACAAGGTGCCTTTCAAGTCAGCCATCGTAATATGCCGATCAATGACCAGACCTTCCACCTGATGGAACTGGTGCGAATGCGTGGCGTCATCCGTATCACGACGGTAAACGCGTCCTGGTGAGATCATCTTCAGCGGCCCCTTGGAAAAGTCGTGCACTTCCAGCGTCCGCGCCTGGACAGGGCTCGTTTGCGACCGCATCAACAGCTGGTCGTCAATATAAAACGTGTCTTGCATATCCCGGGCAGGATGGTTCTTGGGAATATTGAGCATTTCAAAATTGTAGTGGTCTTCTTCAACTTCTGGTCCATCGATCACTTGGTACCCTTGGCCGATAAAGAATTCTTCGATATCATCCATGATCTGCGCCAAAATATGCGGTGTTCCTGAAACGACCGCATCGCCTGGTAGCGTGACGTCGATCGTTTCTTCAGCCAGCTTCTGGTTGATCACAGCTTGTTCCAAGGTATGTTTACGCTCTTGGATGGCGCCTTGCAAGTCATCTTTGATCTTGTTGGCGAACGCGCCGACCTTTGGCCGTTCACTGGCGTCAAGATCTTTCATTCCCCGCAAAACTTCGGTGATTGGCCCTTTTTTACCTAACAGTTCTACGCGCGTTTGATTCAATTGATCAAGGTCTTTGAGGCCTTTGATCTTCGCTTGATTCTGTTCGAATAATTCTTCCAACTTAGACTTGAGATCCATTTGGAATCCTCCCTTTATGCGTCTCTCAATTCAGTGGCACAAAAAAAGCCCCATCCCTAAAAAGGGACGAAGCATCGCGGTACCACCCTTGTTCAATGCCTATGACATAGGCAAAACAACTCAACAACTTAACGGCAGTACCGGAGCGACCTTACGATCGTCTACTCAAAAAGTGAATACGAGCCTTAATCCTATCAGCACCTCTCAGTCGCTGAGTGCTGTTCCCTGACTAGTCCGCCGGCTTGCGCTTTTCTCACAGTATTTGATTTGTTTAGTTGAACTTAGGCTAGCAAAAAAAAAACGGTTCGTCAAGGGCGAACCGTCGCAGACGTTATTCACATTCTTGATCTGTCAGCCAAGCATCGCCCCAAGTATGCGCAGCTGCCATCACAGGCGCCAATGCCTCACCTTTGGCTGTCAACACGTACTCGATCAAAGCCGAGTCGGTATGTGTCCGCCGATCGACCAAACCTTCTGCTTCCAGCTCTTTCAGCCGTTCTACCAAGACACGATCAGAGCATTTCGTGATCGTACCGGCAACATCCTTGAAGCGCGACGGCCCGTTTTGCAACAAAACCTCGAGAATTAAGCCGTTCCACTTCTTTCCCAAAATCTTGAATGTCTGCGTAAACTTCGGACACAATGCTAAGCGTTCTTCGGTACAATTACTGGTTGCTACTACAGTCGCTGTCATATTAGTCACCTCATAAAGCCTCACTTACAAATATATAGTATCAGTATAACGCTTTGGCCTTAAATTGCAACCACTCTCGAACACACTCGCCAAGCAAGCGGTAGCACTTAAAAAGGCGCGTGGCAAAAGCCACACGCCTCCGACTAATTATGATCGTTCTAAATGGTACCGGAAAGGATGACGCACCTTTTGGAGCCAAGGAACTAAGACTTCATCCATCGCAGCATAATCATCAACTAAGGACACCACGAAGCTTTCCTTATATTTCGGTAAAGCCGTCGTCGCCCCCCACATATGCTTGACGATAATGTCTTTTTCCATTGGGGTCAAATCCGTTAACTTCTCCGCGTTTCGTAAAGCGATTCGCGGATGGATATAGGCGTGGGTTCCGAGATCGAACTTGGTCACCCGCCAGTCATAATAGAACAGATCATGCAACAAACCTGCTCGAGCGAGTGCACGAACATTCAAATGCCACTTCTTACCAAGCAAATAGCTTTGGTAAGAGACGCTGATACAATGTTCCAAACGGTTGGAATAATGATGCTGGGTATAGTCGGCCAATTTTTGTACTGCCGGCTGTGCCAGTAAGTCACTGACATAACCCAGATACTCCGCGTCGGTGGTCCAATCACGCTTAGTGCTCATTCAAAGTCCCCTTCATATGCGGTTATCGTTCAACACACCTATATTATAACAGCCTTAGGCCCACTTGCGCATATGGTTTAAAGATTCTTAATTTGCTTGTTGCCAGCGGTTAGGCCGTCAAATGGAACATGACCACTGCCGCTGCGATCGCAACGTTCAAAGATTCCGCGTCACCGCGGATCGGGATGTACAAGTTCACATCTGTGCGCTCTAGAAGCGCCGTTGACATCCCGTTGCCTTCATTGCCGACGATCAGGCCAAAATGCGCGGTCGGCTGGATCTCCCGATATGACTTCGCATTCACATTTAATTCCGTCCCGTATACCGGGACATTAGCTGCTTGTAATTGCGCCACTACCGGCCCTAAAGCCGTTGTCGTGATGTTGACATGAAACTGGCTGCCTTGCATGGCGCGCAGAACTTTTGGATTAAAGGCGTCGGCTGTGCCTTCGCCAAAAACGACCTGCTGGATCCCTGCAGCATCCGCCGTCCGAACCAAAGTCCCAACGTTACCGGGATCTTGGATGCCATCTAGTAATAAATAAGCGCCTGCCGCTTTTTCTGGAAGTGTGCCTAAAACTCGCGGCATGACCGCGAAAATGCCTTGTGGTGTCGGCGTTTCACTGAGATGTTTCGCGACTTCAGGACTAATTTCAGTGATTTGCTCGTAATATGGTCGCAACGCCCGCTCTTCTAAGAATTTGTTCGTCGCATAAATGCGCCGCGGCTGCTGATCGGCTTTGAGCGCCTCTTCGACCAGGTGCCAGCCTTCTAATAGGTAGGCGTCTCCTTGCTTTTGATATTTTTTGACCGTTAACTTTTTAGCCGCCTTGATATGCTCGTTTTTTGGTGATGCAATGTATTCCATGTTAATCCCCCTATAGTTTCTTTATGAGTATAGCAGTATTCCGCGACCGACACCACGGCTGGTGACTGTGATAAAATAGCCTTGGAGGAATTATTCATGGCAGAAATTGCAAAATCAATGCGGGTCACCGGTCGCGTTCAAGGTGTCGGGTTTCGGTGGATGACCAAAATGGTTGCCGACCAATTGAAGATTACAGGTTACGTTCAAAATCGTTTTGACGGTTCTGTTTACATTGAGGCCAAAGGGGAGGTGCTAGCGATGGCAAAGTTTGCCGCCGCGATCAAAGCCAGTCCGACCCCTAGCGGTCGCGTTGCCACCTACGAAGAACACGTTTTGACCAAAGATTTCCCATATGACGACTTTCGGGTTACCGGTTGAAAGCCTGTGTTCCTTCAAGTATAGTTATTTTCAGTACGAGATGAAGGGACAGACAACATGCATAGAATAAAAAAATGGGCCACCCTTGGCGGGATCACAACTCTCGCTTTGCTTTTGAGTGCGTGCCATAAGTCAACGACACAACTAAAACCCCCAACAGGATTCTTCGGGGCTTTTTACAATATTATCGGCAAACCCCTGCAACACGTCATGGAATGGATCGCCGGTATGGTCGGCAGCACCACCAACGGCTACGGGATCGCGATCCTCTTGATCACGCTAGTTGTGCGCTTAGTCTTACTACCTGCAATGCTTAACCAGCAGCGTAACATGACCACTTCTCAAGAAAAGATGAAGATCCTCAAGCCACAACTGGACATCATCCAAAAGCAAATGAAGAAGCCTGGTATTAGCCAAGAAGAAACCATGCATCTGAATCAGCTCATGCAAGAAGTCTACAAGAAAAATGGCACGAGCATGATTCCATCGATGGGCTGTTTGACACTGTTGATTCAGCTACCGATCTTCTCAGGGTTATACCAAGCGGTCGCTTACTCACCAGAGATTTCTAAAAGCACATTCTTTGGCATCCAGCTTGGCCACTCAAGTTTGATCATTACCATCAGCGCAACGATCCTATACTTAATTCAAAGCTGGATCATGTTGCAAGGCGTGGCGCCTGAGCAACGTAAGGCGATGCAAACAAGCGCTTTGATCTCTCCGATCATGACGTTTTGGTTCTGTTTGATGTATAACGCCGGTTTAGGCCTGTACTTCCTCGCAGGCGGGGTCATCATCTTGATCCAGCAAATCATCGTCACCTACGTCATCACACCGAACATCCGCAAAAAGATGGACGAAGAACTCAAGAATAATCCTCCTGTGGTCGTCGTTGATGAACATACTTTCGAAGCCGCCCCTACTGCCGCAACGACACCAAGCGCACCACTCAATCCAGCACGACCAGGTGTGACCAAGCGTAATCGCAACGCCGGGAAGCAACAACGCCATAAATAACCTGCTTAGGCCGGCGCCATAAGACCTAGTAAAATAAACAAAAGCGCCGCGGCACCCAGATTTGAAAGAG
>JALCQM010000007.1 GCA_022651245.1 Lactobacillus sp. | reverse complement strand
CCTCTCGAATATCTTCTCTCACATCGTTGTCCTCCTTGGATCCGATGTGGTTGATGATATCAAAAAATGTAGGAAAACCGACAATTTCAAATCGCCATTATCCTACATTTTACGACCGCCATTTACATTTGAACACCAAGGCGGCTTTGCAATCACCCAAGCACTATACTTCTTGGTCAGCCACAAAATGGTTGTTCCGCCTACACTGCTAGCAGAGAACCCAGAATACCTGTGGAACTCAGAGCTTGCCAACAAGTTGATTGATTTTGTGATCGTCAATGACCGGCCAGACTTAGTTCCATTGATTCAAAGACGCATCAAAAAACCGCTCACTCCTGAACAGTGAACGGCTTAGGCAAATACCCAATGACAAGTATACTCAACTACGAAAGGAAATTACACTATGGCTAAAATGTTAAGCATGCGCGACTTTGACTACTCCAAGATTGGCAACATCTTTGAACTAGACGAAGTCACCCCTAAGATGGCAACCGAAGAACGTCTCGATGATTCTGGCAACAAAATCATGGGCAATGATGGCACACCACGGAAATTCAACACCGATGAAATTGTCGGCTATAAGTATTCCGTCACGATTCTGGAAGGTGAACATCGTAAGAAATCCACTCAAATCACCGTGGCAGGTCTCGACTGTCCAATCAACAACACAGAGATCATGAAACGCGACAGCGTCAAATGCCGCTTTACTGGTTTAGAACCAAGCATGGTTGGCAACCCCATCTATTACAAGGCAGAAAAGATTGAATTAGTGACGCCACAAGCAAAATAGAAACACTCCGGGCTACCCAATCTAAACGGGTAGTCTTTTTTCTCGCAATTCTATTCGGTCAGTTGCCGATACCGTTCAAATAGCATGGCGACGGTATCGCTCTCGGTGGTTCCTTTAATCGTCAGCCCGTACGCACGCATAACCGCTCGATCATTGTCTTGATGAGCCTTACGCAGTTCTGGAACCGTCGCCAACGGATCATAGAGATCAGCTAAGCTACTATCTGGATAGAGCTTACGGGCATCCAGAATTCCTTGAGCCGTTTGTTCGATTAGCATTCTTTGCTTGTCATCGACTTCTGGCCATGGAAAGTTAGAGTACGTCGATGGCGTATAGCGATAATCACTTTTCATGCGTCCAGTAACCGTCCGCATCCAAGCCATATGCACATTTGAGGTCATCACACCAAACATAAATAAATCTGCGTTCGGCACTAAATATACCGTGTTACTGGCAATAATATCCGGTGTCATCCAGCCAATCGGCACGTAGCGTCGATTCTCACTGGAGACTTCAGGCACAACCAGATAATTAGAATCTGGTTGTCTAATTTGGGTAAACAGAGCCGGAGTCTCAGCCAATATCTGTACAGATTTCGTCGGACTTTGCCGCCGCATCTCTGCGACCGCAGCCAAACGTGTCATGATTGGTGGAACAGATCGAAATTGACTTGGTGATACACCCTTTAGCCAAATACAATAACGCTCAACATTATTGATAAAGTCCCTGGAGCCAACATAACGTCGAATATAACCTTCCGTTTGCGGATACTGTTTTATCATCTCAGTTCGTTCCGCTGGATAAAGAATCAGATTACCACCATCTGTTGGCTGACTTCCCTTAGACATCACAGGAAAGCTGACACCAGAGATACTGATCTTTCGACGTGGCTGTGGAAATACATCAGCTCCCGCGGTCAGGTACGCATTGATATGATCGACCAGTTTCATCTGGCCGCCTTCATACAGACGCTTTTTCTCCTTGCGTGGGTAGCTGGTGAATCCAATGATAACGACATGAACTTGTGCTTTTTCCTTGGCCTCACTGCTCCATCGGAATGTCCGGTACGCAAATTGAATCTCAATGCCTTTCTCAAATAGTTTTGGCCAAAGTGTTGGGGCTTGCTCACCTTGCGTAATCGAGTTAGTGGAGACAAAGGCTACTTCGGTCGTTTTACCCTGAATGAAGTCTGCCGCTTTGTTGTACCAAGCCGCCACATAGTCCAGCTTGCCGTACTTGGAAAAATCATGGAACGCAATATCCATATCCGCCGCTTGCGCCCGTGTCCGCTTCTCATGCCCGTAAAATGGCGGGTTCCCAATGATGTACGTGATCCGCTCACCACCGACGACCGTTTCCCAATCAAGACGGATGGCGTTCCCCTCTGTGATGTTGGTATAAGTCTTCAATGGTAAGAAGTCCATGTTCGCGTAGATAATCGCCGCGGTTTCTTCCATCATCTGCGATTCAGCAATCCACAGCGCCGTTTTACCGACGGACACCGCAAAGTCGTTGATTTCAATGCCATAGAACTGCTGAATGGACACCTTGATCAAATCGTCATCGACCGCCAGCATACTTTCATTCCCATAAATCAAGCTGATAACCTGATTTTCGAGTTTCCGCAATGACAAATAGGTTTCGGTCAGAAAGTTACCTGAGCCGCACGCAGGATCAAAGAAACGTAGCTTACCAAGACGTGCTTGAAAATCTGTTGCCCGTTGAATCATGGTCTTACGTTGCTTAATCTGTTTGATTTCAGTCAGCTCATCACGGAGACCATCTAGAAACATTGGGTCAATAACTTTATGGATATTGGCAATCGAGGTATAGTGCATGCCACCTTCACGTCGTGTATCGGGGTTCAAGGTACTCTCAAACACCGCGCCAAAGATTGTTGGGCTAATCTCTGACCAATCAAACTCCTTACTGGCTTGATCCAAAATCAAAGCCCGCAACGAATCAGTAAATTGGGGAATCTCAACCTCTTCATTGGCAAACATACCGCCATTGACATACGGGAACTCTGCCAGTTGTTCTTCCAAGTACGGGTCACGTTTATCGATTGGTGTGTCCAATACACGAAATAGATCAATCAACGCCGTACGCAGATGCCGGGTCTCAAATTCATTGAGATAGTCGTGAAACATACTGTGATGGCCAAAAATACCGGCATCTTCGGCGTACAAGCAAAATACTAGCCGCACAGACAACTCGTTAATACTACGCTGACTGCTGGCATTAGTCGGATCATGATATTGCTTGAAAAGTTCATCGTAAATCTTGCCGACCAGTTCACCAGCTTGCATTGAAACCTCCATCTCTTTATCAAGATGTGGGTTCAACTGGTCAACGATGAAGTCCAAACGGTAATACTCAGTTGGTAAGTCCTTAAGCTTGATCACTGCCGGCTCGCCATTAGGTTGCTCCATGTCGTATACAAAGAACTGGGTGAAGTTGCTCGTAATGATCCAGCGTGGCCGCTTGGAGTACGGTAGATTAGCGGAGTAGCGTTTTGCTTGTTCAAATGGGGACAGCAAACTGCCATCAGATTGACGGATACCATCAAATAAACTCTTATTGCGACCTTTCTGTTCAATCAGTACCTTGGTCGTATCAATGAAACCATCAATAAAGCTGGTATGATCCAGCATTACTCGGTCTTCAAAACTGATGTACTCACCGGGATTGGGGATATCATAGACAGTTTCCAGCAAGTCCAACCAGAAAGTCTGGCTATCCTGTCGTTCATTACCACGATCTTGCCAACGTTTGAAAAAAGCTGTGGCGGCTCGTTTTTGATCTGCTTCCTTCATGAAACAGCCTCGATTCGTCAGTATTATATTTCAAGTATCACGCATCAATCATATAAAGAAAAGCGCCAGTCTCGAAAGTTCCGAAAACTGACGCTCACAATCATTGGGACATCTCTATATTCTAAGTGAATTCAACTTTGAGCTTCTTTCCCAGTGCAAAGGCAATTTTGCTCATGGTATCAAAACTGGTATTCTGGCCGTGTTCAATTCTTGCGATCGTTGATTGCGGTACATCTGCCCGCTCAGCGAGTTCCCGTTGGGTCAAGCCAGCACGTTCACGCTCATTCATCAGCGCCACCGCACTCTCAAGTTTAGCAGATTCGGCATCAAAGCCTGCCTTAAATTCAGGGTCTTTCAGTTGTTCAGCGAGATAATCGTCAAAAAGAATGTTCTTTGCCATGTTACTTACCTCCCAAATTATCGTAGTATTCTGTCCTGAGTTCTTTGGCGTGATCAAGTTCAGATACCGGCGTCTTCTGGGTCTTCTTCGTGAAGCCATGCGTAATCACATAACGCGGACCTTCAACGTGAAAGTACAAACCCCGCTGGATATTCGATCCCGTTGTCCGGAGCTCAAAGATACCATCTGAGATTTTTCTGATCCACATTTGACGTGCCGCCACTTGCAAACCGAATTTCTGTGTCTTGGCAATGACGGTGACCAGCTTCTGCTTCTCCACCGGCTTCAAGTCATCTAAGAATTCTTGGAATTCATTGTGTCCACTTGGACGCGTGTAAAACTCGAACTTAGGATTTTCCATGAGTTTAGTATACACCCATTTAGCCGTAATATCAATATATGCTATCAAATCCAACGTAAGCCCAGCAAGGTATCTCGCCGACAGTGTCTAGTCATATTTAAGAACGTATGAATCATATAGCGACTTAAGGATATCCGATAATGTAGCTACTTGAATTGACGGAAGGGCACTTGATAACTGTCGAATATTACCAATAATTGCACGTAACCCGATTTCGATCAATTCACCGGTTCCAATCTGTACATAACGGTCTTCAGTCTTTAGAAAAGTGATTCCACTGATCAGTGATTCATATTTCTTAGGAGACAATTTTGTTCGTTGCTGTTTCTTCAAATTCGCTTCAGACTGGCCTACAAACGCTGCAAAATCTTGATACGATATTTTTACAGAAGAAAAACCAAGGTTTTCAAACTGGTGAATTCCCGTAATGGCCGCTAATGGCTTTTGATTATCATTGGCCAATCTAATGGACTTACTGCGATCAACAATGTGGCTTAATGTCTTCGCAGTAACCATAACCTCAGGAAACCCCATCTCTTGTATCACATCTCTGCTGGGAAATGAGAGTAAGATTCGACCGTCTAAAGTCGGTGCAGAAAGGTTAATACGTGCTGATTGCGTACAAGAGGCATCTAAACTACTCCCAATTCCACCGGTTTGTCTGACCCGCTGAGCATACTCATCTAGGAACTGTTCATCTAAAATTCTACTTGCCGCATCTGTTTTTACGTACCCATCATCATTCTGAACCAGCCGTACAATTACTTTTACGTCTTCCGGCTGACTTTTTTTGATTCTGTTTCTTAACGCTTCACTTAATCCCGGTCGATCATCATTGTATCGGCGATTCTGTGCATCTATCTTAGCTCGCAATACATCTGACTTCTCCAGCAACTGTTGAATTTCAAGTTGGGATAATTTCCCATCCTTAAGGTACTGACGCAAAAGGAGCTTTGCCTGCTTTATCAAAGAATCCTCTTTTAACTTGAGTACTTTCGACAGCTCAAACATCGAATCACGTGAGTAAGGATGATCAATCAATGCGATTACCTTTTCGTGCTCTTGTACAAATTTCTCGTATCGGGCCTGTTCTTCAATGGAAAGGTTATGACCGACGACGACACTTCCATTGAGAACATTACCCTCACAATTCAGCCCGATATACATTTCACGATGATTTTTCTTGTTAATCACATGAACAACGTTTTTCGGAAGATTCGTATCACAAATCTCGCAACGCATTCCACCCGGAAAAGCTGTCTCCCTATTCAAGTATGCTTTTCCCGGAAATAACCGCCATTCTTTCTTCGCCTGTTCAACCCAGTCATGATGAAATCGAAACTGCGCTAGAATATCTTCTGGAACCTCATCTTTCCTGTACTCCTTACCCAAATACACAATGAGCTTTTCATGTTCAGGACTTAAATGCATGTACTCGCTCTGTTGTAGCAGTCGACGATCTGCTGCACTAATAAGTAAGTTTTTTGACAAATCAGTAATTTCACTTCCTCATTTTTTTCTTAGAGATTATCTTTCCAAACACTAAAATTATACACCAAACCTACGTTCTACTCAATTTTGGTAAGATAAAAAGCCAGCCCAGATTTCTCTGAACTGGCTCTAAAGTTTGGCAGGATTTTGGCAGGGAACCAAGTAAATTCTACCCATTTCAACCCGTTTCACTTCGTCTGAAATGCCGTTAAATCAAGCTTTTCACTTCAAGTGATACCTGCATTTTATTCCCATTCGACCGTTGCGGGTGGCTTGGACGTGATGTCGTAAACCACGCGGTTGATGTGCCCGACTTCGTTAACGATACGGGCGGAGATCTTCTGTAAGACTTCCCAGTCGATGCGGGCGAAGTCGGCGGTCATGCCGTCGATCGAGGTGATCGCACGAATCGCGATGGTATAATCGTAGGTCCGACCGTCACCCATCACGCCGACAGAACGGAAGCCTGGCAGAACCGTGAAGTATTGCCAGATAGCTTCGTCCAAGCCGGCCTTTTTGATTTCATCACGCAAGACGGCATCGGATTCGCGCACGATTGCCAGTTTGTCTTCGGTGACTTCACCGAGGACGCGAATCCCGAGGCCTGGGCCTGGGAACGGCTGGCGCCACACGAGCGCGTGCGGAATCCCCAGACGTTCACCGAGTTCACGGGCTTCGTCTTTGAACAACTTATTCAATGGCTCGATCAACTTAAACTGAAGATCTTCAGGCAAGCCGCCAACGTTGTGGTGACTCTTGATGGTCTGCGCCGTATCCGTCCCAGATTCCACCACGTCCGTGTACAAGGTGCCTTGCGCCAGGTATTCGATCCCGTGCAATTTGCGCGCTTCGGCGTTGAAGACTTCGATGAAGTCGCGTCCGATGATCTTACGCTTTTGCTCTGGATCGGTGACCCCTTTGAGATCGCCCAAGAAACGCTCGTGTGCGTCGACCTTGATGATCTTCACCCCGAGGCCCTTGCCTAAGCTATCCATCACCTGATCCGCTTCGTTCTTGCGCAACAAGCCGTGATCGACAAAAATCGCCGTCAGCTGGTCGCCAATCGCCTTGTTCAGTAAGGCGGCCACCACGGAAGAGTCGACCCCGCCAGAAAGACCGAGCAGGACTTTTTTGTCCCCGACTTCTTCGCGAATCGCCTTCACCTGGTCGTCGATGAAGTCGCCCATGTTCCAGTTCGCCTCGGCGCCGCAAACGTCGAAGGCAAAATGATGCAAGATCTCATGGCCATACTTGGTGTGTTGCACTTCAGCGTGGAACTGGATGCCGTAGAACTTGCGCACGTCGTCGTCCATCGCCGAAATCGGACAATTGGTGCTCGTCGCGGTCACGCGGAAACCAGCCGGCGCCTCACGCACCAAGTCCCCGTGACTCATCCAAACGGTTTGTTGCGTCGGCAAACCTTGGAAGAGCTTGGCGGTATCATCCGTCACCGTGATATCGACCTTGCCGTATTCGCGGTTATCAGCCGGTTCCACTTTGCCGCCGAGGCGTTGCGCCATCAACTGCATCCCGTAGCAAACCCCCAAGATCGGAATCCCGAGCTTGAAGATGTCCTCATCAACACCTAATGCCCCGTCATCGTAGACGGAGTTCGGGCCCCCGGAGAAAATGATCCCCTTAGGCGCGATCTGTTTTACCTCTTCAGCCGTGATCGTGTGCGGCTTAAGTTCAGAATAGATCCCAAACTCACGTATACGCCGTGTGATCAACTGGTTATATTGACTGCCGTAATCAAGCACGATGATCTTGTCGTAGTCTTGGTTTGCCAAGCTTTCCCCACGCTCCTTTTCAGTATTGAATTAATTCTACTGATAAATATAGCCCCGGTCAATCAGTGATGTGAAAGTTCTCATGTAAAACAGAGCGGAGCCGCCCGCCTTTAGGCATGTGGCTAAGGCGGCCTGGGTGCGTCGCGGCACGCGGCGTGACCGGGACGACTTAGACGCAATGCCTTTGCGCCATGCAGCTCGCCTCCATCCCACCAAAAAAAGCGCAGACCGCGTCCACGCTTCTACCGCTCCTTACCCTTAAAACTTCCGCAACGCCACGCGGTCGATCACGTGGTTAGTGGTCTTATGTAAGATCACATCGGCCCGATTTTTAGTGGGCAAAATGTACTCCGATAAGTTCTTCAAGTTGACGTCACGCCACACCTGTTTGGCCATCGCAAACGCCGCTTGCCGGTCGCCAATCGCATACTCGTAATAATAGTTGGTCGGGTCGGTAAACGCCGTCTCGAGCAACATCCCGAACCGCTCCAGATACCACTGTTCGATCAGCTCTGGGTCGGCATCGACGTACACGGAGAAATCAAAGTAATCGCTGATATAGATCGGCTGCTTGCTCGGCAGTTGCAAGACATTGATGCCTTCGACGATCAAGATATCGGGATGGTCGATCACTTCTTCTTCATCTGGCACGATATCGTAGATCTGGTGCGAGTACTTGGGCGCGCGCACCACGCCCTGGTTGTTTTTCACATTGTTCAGAAAATGGATCAGCAGGTCCATGTCGTAACTCTCTGGAAAGCCCTTGCGGTTCAAAATCCCGCGTCGCTCGAGTTCCGCGTTCGGGTACAAAAAGCCATCAGTGGTGATCATCTGCACGCGCTTATCCGGATACGCCCGGCTCAAAAGCAACGAGAGTAACCGCGCCGTAGTGCTTTTGCCCACTGCCACAGAACCCGCGATACCGATGATGAACGGGTGGTTGTGATCGTGTGTGCCGATGAACTGGCCCAAGTTGTACTCAGCTAATTGATAGTCGCGGTACCGGACATGGAGGAGATGGCGCAACGGGGAGTAGATGTCCTTAACGTCTTGCATACTGACTTCATCGTTCAATGACCGCAACTGATCCAATTCTTCATCGCTGACCGAAGCAAAATTATGCGTGTGGAAGGTCGCCCACTCATCACGCGGGAAAACATAATAATTCATTCGGGATTCCATAATATCTCCAATGCTGACAAAAATTCACCATCCGGCCTGATGCCAGACATGTTACTAGTGTACACCATGCGCACTGGTAACGCTCACAAAAATCGTGATTAAACCTTAAAAAAACACACATTCCGCTGTGCTGACGCCACTAAAATGGCGCCTCCAATCAAACCCCAAACTCCGGGTTCACAGGAGGCGCCACTCGCGTCTTTACGCGTGTTTCTTATTGTTTTGCTGGAGTGCCTGTGCCTGGTCGTATAGCGGGCAACCGCTATCGCCACAGCTCTTACAGCCTTCCCCATTACGCTTGCGGAAGAAGCGGTTATAGACCACAAACCCCACAGCAGCAAAAATGATCACAGCAATGATAAGTGTCGCCATCAGCAAATCCCCCTTACATAGCTTGCGCGGTCAGCGGTTTCTCCGCTTGCGCGCGTTTGATGAATAATCCAAAACCGATCAGCCCCAATGCAATCACGGCCAAAGCCAAGCCCCACACCGTCGCGGTGCCGGCCACCAAAGCGCCGGCTTGGTTCACAATGGTGGCGACCATATAGGCGATCGCGCATTGGTAGCCGACAGCGTACCAAGTCCAGCGGGTTTCGCCGAATTCTTTGTACATGGTCCCGATCGAGGCAAAACACGGCGCACACAGCAAGTTGAAGACTAAAAACGCGTACCCGGCCATCGGCGCATAAGTGGCACGCAATTGCGTTTCAAATTGGGCCATGCTGCCCGAACCAAACGCAATGTGGAACGTGCCAACGCAATTTTCCTTAGCGATCAAGCCTGAGAAGATCGCCGCGGTGGCGCGCCAATCGCCTAAGCCCAGTGGCGCAAACAATGGGGCGATCGCACCACAGATGACCCGCAGCATACTGCTGTTTTGATCGACCATCTGTAAACGGAAGTTGAAATTAGCCAAGAACCACAACAAGACGCATGACGCAAAGATCAGCGTCCCCGCCTTATAGACGAACGCCCGGCTGCGACTCCAGACGGAGCGGAAAATGTTGCTGGCTTTGGGCAGATGGTATGCCGGCAACTCCATGACGAACGGGGAAGGCGGGCCAGCGAACAGCTGCGTTTTCTTCAAGAAGACGCCGGAGCCGATCACCGCCATGATGCCGATAAAGTAGGCACTAGGCGCGACCCAAGACTGGTGTGGGAAGAAGGTCCCTGACACCAGCGCGATCACCGTCAGCTTTGCAGAACACGGCATGAAGGTGGTCAACATGATGCTCATCCGCCGGTCTTTATCCGACTCGATAGTCCGCGTCGCCATAATTCCTGGCACCCCGCAGCCCGTTGCGATCAGCATCGGGATGAACGACTTACCCGACAGATTGAAGCGGTGGAAAATCCGGTCCATCACAAACGCGATCCGGGCCATATACCCGCAGTCTTCCAAGATCCCCAAACACAAGAACAACATCATGATCTGCGGTAAGAACCCTAGGATCGCCCCGACGCCACCGATGATGCCGTCGACGATCAGGCTTTCCAGCCACGGGGCGACATTCAGGCTGTGCAGTGCGCCTGTCGCCATATTTGGTAGCCAAGACCCGAACACCGTGTCGTTGAGCCAATCTGAACCGATCGTGCCGACGGTTTGAATCGACAAGTAGTACACCGCCCACATCACGATGGCAAAAATCGGCAACGCCAGCCAGCGATTGGTGACGATTCGGTCGACCTTGTCCGACATGCTTTCGGAAAAGTCTTCTTGATCCACCACGCACATCGCAATGATCCGGGCGATATAGTCATAGCGGGCATTGACGATGATCGAATCCGAGGTGTCGGCGAATAGCCCTTCAGCCGTCTCGATGGTTTGCTCGATATCGGCTTTTTGCTGAGCGGATAAGGTCACGGCCTTTTGCACTGCTTCGTCACGTTCGAACAACTTGATCGCGTACCAGCGGCGCTTTTCTTGTGGGAGTGCCGTTAATTGGTCTTGAATCATGCTCAAAGCGGACTCGACGCGCGGATCATACTCTGGATACGGGTAACAGCCGCACTCCGGATCGTTATCTAGCATCTGATCGACGAGCTCTTCGACGTTATCGCCTTTGATCGCGCTGATGCCGATCACCGGTACGCCCAACACGTAACTCAACTTCTTGAGGTTGATCTCTCGCCGCCGCTCTTTGGCTAACACGTCCATCATGTTCAACGCTAAAATCAGCGGGCGGCCGGTTTCCATCACCTGCAAGGTCAGATACAAGTTCCGCTCCAGGTTAGTCGCATCCACGACGTTCAACACCCGCGTCGGCGCACCATCGATCAAAAAGTTGCGGGTCACGATTTCTTCGCTGGAATATGGCGACAACGAATAGGTCCCCGGCAAGTCTTGTAAGACAACGGTTTTGTCTTTGCGCAACCGCCCCGCCTTGCGTTCAACGGTGACGCCTGGCCAGTTGCCGATCGCTTGCTTGGCGCCGGTCAGCGCATTGAACAACGTGGTCTTCCCTGAGTTCGGGTTGCCGACCAGTGCCATGGTCATTTCATCTGCCATTTCACCCGACCTCCTCGACTAAAATCGCCTGCGCGTCTTGCTTGCGGATACTTAACTTGTACCCCCGCACCACCAACTCCATCGGATCCCCCAAAGGGGCCACGTTGTACACCTTGATCAGCGTGCCTTTCGTCAAGCCCATATCCATCAAGCGGTGGCGCAAGGCCGGCCGCCCATCGAGCTTGGCGATGATCCCCATTTTGTGCACGGCTAAGGTCGCCAACGGGATCGCGTCGGCCGTTGCATCAGCATCTAGCGGCCGCACTTGGATCTGGGAGGCGATCTCAACACTCATCGCCAAGCGCTGGCCTTGGAAATACACCAGCATCCCCGAGTCGCCCGAGGTGGTTTGGATCACCGTGATCCGCTTCCCCGGCAACAAGCCGAGTTCGGCCAAGTGCTTATTCAACCGTTCCCGCCCCGTGACTGCCATGATGATGTAGTCGCCGGTTTGCCGCAATGTTGTCAGGGTCTCCATACCACGCGCCTCCTATGGTCTGCAATTAGCTTCAGTGTACCGTTTTTAAGGCAAGCTGTGGGCCTTTTCACAAAATTAGCCGGCTGAATCATAGTTCAGCACAAAAATTAGTCATCTGCATACAATCGTTTGTGCACAATCAATTTAATTTGCACCGTAAGCGGATACAATAACCTTGATCACCAAAGAATCAGACCAATTAAAAAGCCGTCCCGTGGCGCAAGTGGCGCCAGGGACGGCAGAGTCTTCAATCTAAACTCACTTGTGGTGCTTCGGCGCGGCGTTGACGGTTGGCCGCGCGACGCTTGGTGTAACCCGCTGCCAGCGCCTGGCCTTCGGCTTCGTCATACTCAAGCGTGGCTAGCGGCACCGTGGTGGTGGACACGAACGTGGTAAATGCATATCCCGCCAGGTAGCGCTCGCCAGTATCCAAATCTTCGCCCACGAGCTTGGTGAAAACTTCCAGTGACTTCTGACCGACACCGGTGACGAGACTGGTATAAATTAACGCATTGCCAATCAGTACCGGATTGGCGTAAACCATCGAATCCACGCTCCCGGTCACCAACTGGCGTCGGGCCAGACGGTGCGCCGCGATCGATGCACTTTCGTCGAGCCATGCTAACGTTTGACCGCCGAACAAGCTGTCGTGTTCATTCATTTGCCCTTGGAAGATCCGATGGGTCGAAACTGACTTCGTGGCACTTTGTTTCAAAGCTCATGACCTCTTTTCGTACAACGCCGCATCGACTTGTTCAAGCAGCGGCGATAGGTCTGGACTGGCTAAGATCGTCAGGCGGTGCATCGCCCGACTCGCGATCGTATATAACAGCTCCCGCTCGTCTTCTTCGTGGAAGAAGTGCGCGTTGGCTTGCCACAAGATCACGGCATCAAATTCCAAGCCCTTGGCCAAATAAGATGGCACGACGATCACGCCGGCCGCCAAGCGCTGGTTTTCGCTCTTGATCAAGGTGGCGGCGATCCCGGCAGCTTGCATCAATTGGAAAATGTGCTCTGACTCTTCCAACGTCTTGGCGATCACCGCCGTGCTTTGCTTGGCCTCGTCGTTGACGGCTAATTGCGCCACTAACTCTTGCACCAGCGTCTTTTCATCCTGACGCACGCTGATCGTTGGCAGCGGACCTTGCCGGTCGAACGCGTTGATCGCCTGCCCCGAGCGCAAAATCGCCTTAGTAAAGTCGGTCACTTGCTTGGTCGAGCGGTACGACTGCGTCAATTGGATCACCCGGGTCTTCTCCGGATCGAACAGCTTCGCCACGTCTTGGATCAACGTATGCGATTCCGACTTGGTGAAAATGGCTTGGTTCAAGTCTCCTAACAACGTGAACTTGGCCTTCGGGAAGCTGGTTCGCAAATACGCCAGCTGAAACGGCGTGTAGTCTTGAATTTCATCAATGAAGACGTAGCGCATGTTCCGCTCGCCGTGGCGCCCAGTCATCAAGTCGTACAGGTACAGGTACGGCGTCGCATCGGCCATCGCCAGCTGGCGCTTTTTGAACGCGCCTAAGAACGTCTCAACGTCTGCTTGCCACGCTGCTTCATCCAACCCAAAAGCCGACAAATCAACGAACTTACCGGCAGTCTTCAAGAAGGCCAGGTATTGGCCGCGAGTGTTGAGAAAATGATTACGCACGATCGCTTGTTGGACCGACTTGAAGGCATCCATCACGATCTTGCGGGCGAAGAAACGGTACTCGTCGTCAGAGTTCTTGAATTCTGCGGGACCGTTCGCTTGCAGTTCGCGAATCTTTTCAGCCGACAGGTCTTCCACTTCTTCTTGGACCCACTTAGCCTTCATCGTCGACTCGACCTTGCGATTGAGCATGCTGATCAGGCGCTCCTTGGTCGCACTCAAGCGGTTGCCCAAATGGTAGTTTTCGTTGAAGCTGTAGAAGATCTCTTGGATACGGTGCTTGGAGAAGAAGACGGTATCACGGAAGCGGATGTCACGGAACTTCATTCCGCTGCGTTCCAAGCTGGTCGCATAGGCCTTGGTCGCGTCAAAAAATGCCAGACTGCCTTTGAGTTTCGCCACTTGTTTTTGCGCCGGCGTCTGCACGACTTCGAATTGTGAGAACAAGTCTTGCACGTCGATGTTCGGCACCCGCCGCGTCACGTATTGGTAGAACGTGAACTGGACCATATTTTGCTCGCCAAGCTCTGGCAACACGTTGCCGATGTAATCAGAGAACAACTGGTTCGGGCTGAACATGATCACCTGGCTGGCGTTCAAGTTCCCGCGATAGCGATACAGCAAGTAAGCGACGCGCTGCAACACCGCAGACGTTTTCCCAGAACCCGCCGCCCCTTGGACGAAGAGTAACTCTGCCGAGGTGTCGCGGATGATCTGGTTTTGTTCGCGCTGGATGGTGGTGACGATACTCTTCATTTGGGTGTCGGACTTCTCCCCCAACACCTCGAGCAGCATCTGATCACCGATCGTCTCGGTGGTATCAAACATCGTCTGGATCTGGCCATTCGCGATCACGAACTGCCGCTTCAAGTTGACCTGCACCGTTTGCGGACCATCAGGCGTCTGGTACGTAACCTTACCTAAGCCACCATCGTAATAGATCGAACTGATTGGCGCGCGCCAGTCATAGATCAAAAACTTGCCTTGCGCGTTCGTGAACGACCCCAAGCCGATATAGATCGTCTCGGGTTTCTCCTGCCCTTCTTGAAAATCAATCCGCGCAAAATACGGGTTCTGCCGCAAGCGGCGGACCGTCTTCAATTGCGCGCTAGACTGTTGCCAAGAATTCGCCCGTTCATCCAGCATCTGTTGTTGTTGCTGGATACTAGCCGCGGTTTCGATGGTTTCAGCATCGTTCGTTAAGTTGATCGAAAAATCACTGAAGAAATTCTGGTTCAATGATCTCTGTTCGGCCTTAGTCCGGTCGATCTCGGCACTCAAGCGCTTATCGGCTTGGCCAAGCTCATCCATGATGCCGTCAAGATGGGTCTGTTCGAATTGTTGCTCCAAATCTGCCACAGGCTGCCTCCCCCTTAATCGCGACAAAATAATCGTTTTAATATGGTACCACTTTTCCCGCAGTTTCACAATATACAGAGCGAATACCAGAGCGAAGTGGCGCGGTTATGGGGGACGTAACTCGACGAAAAGTGCCGGGATGTGGTCACTTTTCTTCCATCGTCGAGCTACGCAAGCCAACGCAATTGCGTGTAAGTCGTCCCGGTCACGCCGCGTGCCGCGACGCACCCAGGCCGCCTTACACACATTGCTAAAACCGCCTTGCTTCGCTCTGGTTGATTCGCTCTTGGTCTGTTGTTTTCCAGCATTTTGCGGTATCTTATCCTAGAATGCATGGAGGTGTCTCATGGAAAGTTTATCGTTACTGATCGTCTTGTTTGCGGCCTTGGCCATTCCTTTGGTCATGGCTAAGTTCAAGATCACCAGCACCCCGACGGCGGTTGCCGAAATCGTGACCGGAATCGTTTTGGGCAAGAGTTTGCTGGGCGTCGTCACAAACAACGACGTCTTAGCCGAACTCTCCAGCCTTGGCGTGATTGTGTTGATGTTTCTTTCGGGGATGGAAATCGACTTCAGCCTATTCAAGCCGCAAAAAAATGCGACGCAGATTGGCCCGGCTAAGCTAGCGATCATCAGCTACGCCAGCATCATTGCCATGGCAGGAGCCTTTGCTTTCGTCTTGCAACTCACGGGCCTGTTCACCCACGCTGTTTTCGCTACGATCGTGTATGGCACAGTTGCGCTAGGGGTCGTGATCGCGGCGTTGAAGGAAAAAGAATTACTCTCCAAGCCTTTTGGGCAAACTATCTTGCTGATCGCCGCGCTGGGAGAAGTCTTGCCCCTGCTGTCGCTGACGGTTTACGCCTCGATCAACGGCTCCTCAAGCAAAAGCGTCTGGTGGCTCTTGGCGATTTTTGCTGTGGCGATCTTCTTATTGATGCGGTTTCGCCGCCCGTATCAGTTCTTCGCCCGCATCGATAAGTCGACCACGCAACTGGATATCCGCCTGGCTTTCTTCTTGATCATCACGCTCGTCACCGTCGCCGAAACCGTTGGCGCAGAAAATATTCTCGGCGCCTTCTTAGCCGGGATCGTGATGAAACTCCTGCGTCCACGTGAAGAGACGCAAGATAAGCTGACCAGCCTCGGTTACGGCTTCTTCATCCCGATCTTCTTCATCATGACCGGGGCCAAAATCGACTTGAAGCAATTACTCTCGGATCCGCAAAGTCTCGCCTTGATCCCGCTGCTGCTCATCGGGTTCTTCCTCGCCAAAGCCCTGCTGATGGTACTATTGCGCCTGCGTTTCCGCAAAGAAAACGCGCTCGCCGGGACCTTCCTGGTGTCGACAACCATCACCTTAGTCGTCCCAGCACTGACCATCGGCCGCTCGTTGGGGATCATCACCACCCAACAATCCGGCGCCTTCACCTTGGCCGCAATCATCACCTGTATTTTCAGCCCGATCCTATTCAACCGCTTCTACCGCGCAGAAAAAGACGACTTCAAGAAAACAGTGGTCCACTTCATCGGCACCAACATCTTGACCGTGCCGATCGCGCAACAACTCGCTTCCGGCTTGTATGAGATCACCATGTTCACCGACGACCCAGAAAAGTATCGGACCTACAATTCCGAAGCCAATGTCAAGTTGATGCCAGCCTTTTCGCAAGGCGCTTTGATGGAAGCCGGGGCGTACGACGCCGACATCGTGATGCTGGCGTATTTTGACCACGACAAGAATTTCGAGCTGGCGCAATGGGCGCTGGCCGCCAAGGTACCGCGCATCATCGCCCGCTTCGAATCCAAAAACGTGCAAAATCCGCGTTACGATGAGCTTCGCGACGCCGGTGTCGAAGTCTACAGCACCATCGACGCTTCGATATCGCTTTTGCGCTCCTTGATCGAAAGTCCGTCGACCTTGAAGATCTTGGACGATACCAAGGCCGGCATCTTCGAAATCACCGTGCATAATCGCCGCTTCACCGGCATGGAAGTCAAGAGCTTGCCGTTCGTCGATGAGATCACGATCAGCCAGATCTACCGTGACAAGCATTTCATCGCGCCGCATGGGGATACTCAGATTCATTTGGGCGATCACATCATTTTTTCTGGCGATAAAAGTGCTGTGGCCGAGATCCGTCAGCAAATGGAAAAGCTCAACTAAGCGGTACGTGCTACAATAAAAGCAATTATAGAAAGTGGTGATCAACATGAAACAAGGAACGACGATCTTGACCTTGGACAACGGCTATCACTTATGGACCAACACGCAAGGCTCCGGTGACATCCATCTGCTTTGCCTTCATGGCGGCCCGGGCGGCACCCATGAATACTGGGAGAACTTCGGAGAAGAACTCGCCGATCTCGGCGTTCAAGTCCATATGTACGACCAGCTGGGGAGCTTTTACTCCGACCAGCCCGACTATTCTGACCCAGAGAACCAAAAGTACCTCACCACCGATTACTTTTTGGATGAAGTCGAAGAAGTTCGCAAAAAGCTGGGTCTCGATAACTTCTACCTGATCGGTCAAAGCTGGGGCGGTGCCTTGGTGCAACTGTACGCCTTGAAGTACGGGCAACACCTCAAAGGGGCGATCGTCTCCAGCATGGTCGACAACATCAACGAATACCTCGAACACGTCAACTTATGCCGTGAAGAGGCGTTGCCACCTTCAGCCGTCAAATACATGAAGAAGATCGAAAAAGAAGGCAAGTGGGACGATGCGCAGTATCAAAAATACGTCGACGTTCTCAATGCCGGTTACGTTGACCGCAAGCAACCTAAAGCGATCAGCCACTTGATCTCGACCATGGCGACACCCGTTTACAACGCTTTTCAAGGCGATAACGAATTCGTCGTCACCGGCAAGCTCAAAGACTGGGACATCTCCAAAGAGATCCACAAGATCACCGTGCCCACCTTGTTGACCTTCGGCGAACACGAAACCATGCCGATGAAGTCCGCACAACGGATGGCAGAAGTCATCCCCCACGCGCGCTTAGTCACAACGCCTGACGGTGGTCATCACCATATGATCGACAATGCACCGGTTTACTTCGCCCACTTGAAGCAATTCATCCAAGACGTCGAAACTGGCAACTTCAATGATTAATTAAGAATCGCCTCAGCTTCTGCTGGGGCGTTTTCTTAACCCGCACTTGGCGGTATAATGAAGTTAGAAATGGAGGCGGTATTATGAAGAAAAGTTGGGTCTTCTTACCAGTATTGGCCATGATGTTAGTCGCTGCGGGGTGCGGCAACAACGATGCCAAATCAACGGATTCAAGCAGCAAATCCAGCACGCGCCAAACCCAAACCAGCAAGAAAAAAGTGGCTAAATCTAGTAGCGTCGCGTCTTCCAAGTCGACGAGTAGCACCGCCACCAGTAACAGCAGTAGCAGTAGTAGTCAAGCTGCCGCTCAAAGCAGTCGTAGCAGTAGTTCTGCGACTTCAACGGCACCACAAGCAACCGGTGACCGGCTGACCACCTTGAATCAACAATTGGCTAAGGCCTTGCCGGGAGCCTTATTACCCGCCACCTATCCAACCGGTGGCCAAGTGCTCAACGCCAGCTACACCGGCAACTCAGCCAACTACCACATTTATTATGGGACGAGTGGTCAAGCACTAGCGTTCAATACCGCCAGTGTGCATGCCAACGCTGCGGCTATTGAGTTGAGCAAGCAAACTTACGCCAATGCGGCCAGCGCAGAAGCGGCGATCAACTATCAAGCCGTTGACAGCGCCAATGCGACCATCGATGTTGGCGATAACCTCAAGGCGATGCAACAAGGCGCCGCAGGGTCGACGTACACGACTTGGAACGAAGGCCGCTGGTCGGTCACCGTCCAAGCCAACAACATGGCCCAAGAAGACGGCTTACCACTCGCCAAACAGGCGGTGGCCTTGTTCTCCACGCTGGCGCTTCCTGCTCCAGCCACACACGGTGCCGTTAACTTACGAGTCAACGCAGGCGGCATGCGCTTGAACACGATCACCTGGCGTAGCGGCAACGCACTGTACACCGCTAACGGCGTCGATGCGTTGAACTTGATTCGCGTCGCGACCAGCTTACATTAACGCGTTACCTGGACGATAAACTAAGCGCCTCTGCGCCACGATTTGCTCATTGAATCGCGGTGCAGGGGCGCTTTTTGTTTTATTCAAAAAGCAGGCCGCCCTGGGAAGGGTGACCTGCTTTTTTGAACGTGACCTCAATCATCATAAGCGTGCTCATCATCATAAGTGATGTCCTTGTACTTTTGCGCCTGCGCCTCTGTCAAGAAGTAGTTACTGTCATGCCACATTTCAGCACCACTAGCAACTTCTAGCACAGGCGCCATTTGACCATCAAGATTACGCTGAACGATTCGGTAATAAGTGCCATCGCCGGCGCCTTGATACCAACCACGCACGTTAATCCAATGTCGCCCGCCGTCATCAGTCAGTTCACCAGCCGCTCCCCAATTGCTTTTACTTTCATCCATTTGCGACGTGTCGCCACTAAGCACTGCTTCATCCGCCGCTGTCCGTTTCGAAGCTGGATATACTGGTGACGTGGTGCCATCATAAGCCCTCGAATTAGCGGTAAACTGTATTTGGTGGACACTACTATCTTCATCTTCACTGCTGGCATCATCGTATGTATACCACGTATGTTGATAGCTACTGTTGAAGACCACATCGCTCGCAGATGCCTTAGGACTAGCTTGCTGGCTGCTGCTAGAGCTACTACTGCTGGCGGCGGTCGCTGTGCTGGAGGTGTCGTTTGCGGCATCTTGCCCGGCCGCGATCGCCTTGAAGCCACCGGCGAGGTCAGTGTTGGCCGTCTCCTTGACCGCTAAGACATCGGCATTGGCCGCGGCTTGGCTGACTAACGCCTTTGCCTGGCCGTCTGCGGTTAACGTGAATAAGTATAAGATCTTGTCGGCATTATCGACATAAACCGCCACCACATTGGGTTGCGTCTTGCTGGCTTGGCCCGTTTGTGGCAACCAGGTCACTTTGGTCGTCGTGCCCGCTAAGTTGATCGGCTTTTGCCCCTTAGACAGCGTCGCCAGGTCCGTCCCTTGCCACTGTGCGTGGGTCGTCGCGCCCACTTGCGTATAGGATTGATTCATCGTGGTCCCAAAATCCTGCATGAAAGCCGCTAATTTCTTAGCCTTGGTATCATCCCAGGCTAGTTTAACGCCAGTCGTCTTGGCACTACTTGACTTGATCACGCTGCTCATGCTACTCGTGTTTGAGGACTTCGCCGCTTGCTGCCCACCGCAACCGGTCAAAACCAACCCCAAGCTCAAAAGCGTCGCTGTTTGCCAAATTTTCATTTTCTTTCCCACCTCTTCTTGACTAGAGTGCCACGCCTGCCATAAAAAAACAAATAAAAACTGGCCTATTCAGCCAGTTTTTAGCGCTGTTTGCGGGCACGCCACGCCAAGTTCAAGTCGTAGAGGCCGACCAGTAAGAACACGGCGCCTGCGATCACAGCGCCAAGCGGGTGTTTCGGCCATAACCAGTAGGTGACATAACCACCGCCACCTAAGGCGATCACCGCCGACACCAGCCAGTAACTTCCCGAAGATGCGCCTTGCGTGCCCGCACTTTGGACCAATTTTTGAAAGCGATTCATTTGCCTGTCCTCCTACCTTCAGTCTATCAGGACACTGGCGCAAGTGCCACGGCTTTGTGCTAAACTAAAGCCAAACGAATCGGAGGCAAGAAGATGAAAACAGTCACGGTATACTTAGTGCGGCACGGTCAAACTTGGTTCAACCACTTCAACAAAATGCAAGGCTGGTCTGACTCCCCGCTGACCGAACAAGGCTTGGCAGACGCCGAGCGCGCGGGGCAAATGCTCAAACACATTACCTTCACCCACGCCTACTCCAGTGATACCATGCGCGCCAGCAACACCGCCCGCAAGATCCTCAGCCTCAACTTGAACAGCAACGTTGAGCTGACCATCACGCCATTTTTCCGTGAACAATTCTACGGCTATTACGAAGGCGAAAACTCCCCTAAAGTCTGGTACGCCGTCGGGGCACCACACGGGACGCCGACCTTCAAGGAACTGATCACCAAGTACGGCGTCGACGCCTCAAAAGACTTCATGCACGAGGCCGACCCCTTCGGTGACGCCGAAGACGCCTTGACCTACTGGAATCGCCTGCAAAAAGGCTTCAAGTTGTTGCGGCAAGAAAATCAACATGGTGACAACGTCTTGTTGGTCAGCCATGGCACGACGATCCGTAGCATCGTCGACAAATTCGGTAAACAAGACGGGTTCAAAGTCACCGAGTCGCCGCTGAACGGTTCCGTCACCAAGATCGCGCTGACCGAAGAAGGCGTCAAGATCTTGAGCTACAACCAAACCAGTCTATAACCATTAAGCAGCGATAGGGGGTGAGCCGACTGACTCACCCCCTATTGTCATGTTCTGGGCCCACTCGCGATCTGGACGCCCTTAACTTATCGGTAGCGCGTGGTTATCCGCTCAGTCTACCAGTCGGCAAACTAGTCTTCGCGACGATGAGTCTTGATCACGAGCCCCAACAAGCCTAAGAAGACCACCCCAATGACCGCGAGCCCTCGGACCTTATGGCTACCGGTTTGCGGCAAAACTGCTGACGCTTGCGATGCGGCCGACAACGCCACTGGCTTCGGGGTCTGACCTTTACCTGCCACAGTATCACCAGACGTGATCAATTGTAGCGTAGGTTTTAAAACAGGTCGTGGGTCTGGCGCTGCTTCTTGATGCTGGCCGGGCGCTGGTTGCGGATTTGGTTCCGGCGTGACACCGGGTTCCGGGTCCGGCTTCGGTTCAGGCGTGATGCCTGGTTCTGGATCTGGCTTCGGCTCCGGCGTGACGCCTGGTTCTGGGTCTGGCTTCGGCTCTGGTGTTACGCCAGGTTCCGGATCTGGCTTCGGCTCCGGCGTGATGTCCGGTTCTGGGTCCGGCTTCGGCTCAGGCGTGACGCCGGGTTCTGGGTCCGGCTTCGGTTCTGGTGTGACGCCTGGTTCCGGGTCGGGCTTTGGCTCCGGCGTGACACCGGGTTCCGGGTCCGGCTTCGGTTCAGGCGTGATGCCTGGTTCTGGATCTGGCTTTGGCTCTGGCGTGATGCCTGGTTCTGGATCTGGCTTTGGCTCCGGCGTGGCACCAGGTTCCGGGTCTGGCTTCGGCTCTGGTGTTACGCCTGGTTCCGGGTCCGGCTTTGGTTCTGGCGTTACCCCTGGTTCTGGCACCACCGGCACGCGGATAAACTTTTGCGTTTGCGACGTTCCGGTGGCCCATGGCTTTCCGTCAACATAAACTCTGATGTTTGCCAAGACGGGATCAGGCGCGGTTGTCGCGACTGTCACCCGAATTTGCATCGTGATGGTTCCACTATGGGCGTTATCCGGCGCGACCACGGCGCGACCGCCTAACGTTTCAACCGTGACTTGCGGGTTAGCGCTGACTAACTGGAGCCGTTCAACCGGCACCGGCCCGTTGGCGTTGGTGTATGGCATGACCATGGTGCCATCATAGGCCCGCCCGTAGGCCACTCGCGGAATACCCGAATTGGCCATGTTTTCTGCGTCTGGCAGGTGCATGTCCATGTGATTGACCGAAAATTCCAACCGCTGGCGAGACACTGCGACGGTCGTGCCGGTCACTGACTGGGGGGCCGACAAACTGGTGGTAAGCATGATCCCAGCTGCAGGGAGCGTCAGTAACCAGTACGAACTCAAATATTTCATGATATTTTCCTCTTTTTTGATACGACTTATAGCACCACCCTATCAAGTTAAAAAGGTTAACGTCAATCAATTTATCACTATATGAATACTTTCTAACGCAGTCCACAATCATTATGATTGTTAATCTATAATTTTTGCGTCATTAATGATGAGCCTTCTGCCGCGTGTTCCCGTCCCCTAGACCAGTCACAGAATGCGCCCATGCCATCCCCTTTTCTCATAGACCAAAAAAGACTGACAGCGACTGTCAGCCTTTTTCTATGCTATAACGTGCGCCCTAATTCAGGCCGCCGTAGTGCCAAAACTTGGCCTACCCGTTTCTCATTTAATTGGTCTACTCGTGGCGGTCGCGTTTGATCACGATGCTTTCGTAGAGCCACACGGTAAGCGCGTAATACACCGCGTACAAGACGATGAAGATCCCAAACGGTAGCAGCAAGTTGCCATATGGTTGTTGCAAAAGGCCCTTAAACATGTTCAAGCCGAACAACACGTGCGTAATCCCAAGGACACCGGGGAATAAGAACAAGGCCCCGATTTCTTGACGCACAGAACGCCGTAAGAGACTCGGCCGCACCCCGATTTTTTGGAGCATCGTGTACCGGCTAGCATCGAAGCTCGCGCCGCTGAGGATCTTGAACATCAAGGTCGAGGCGAGCATCGCCAAAAACGCGATGCCTAAGAAGAAGCCCATGAACGCTAACCCAGAATACAAGCTGTTGATCAACGCATACACGGTGAACTTCTGGCCTGATTGATCCGACGACTTCACCCCGAACTGGCGATTTTGTTGGGTCACCATGGTTTCGATCGTGTCGTAGTTCGCCGCAAAATTCCGGACTTGGTAGGTCATGACCTGACGCGTCTGCCCGCTGGCAGCAATAAACGCCGCATGCGAAACCACTTGCAATCGCCGCGCATTGTCGGCTGGAATGCGGAATTGCAACAGTTGGCTATCCCCGTCTTCGGCGTAGCGGGCAAAGTTTTTCGCCGTCACGGTGACGTGCTGCCACTTGCCTTGATCAAACAGCTCAAACTGCAGCGGCTGCGCCTTGAGCTGATCCGCGTCGAAATACACGGCCTTGGCGGTGACTTTTTGCGTATACGCGGTTTTGGCGGTGACACCGGTCAATTGCTTGGCCGCCTTTTGCGTTTTGGCGCTAGCCGCGATCGTCACCACATCATACGCGTTTTGGTGCCGCGCCATTTCTGGGATCTCACGCTGAAAGCCCAGCCCCACCGTGAGTGCCCCGAGAGCCAAGGCAAATAGCATCGCCACCACGGATAGAATCTTGGTGTAATCCCGGATACGGAAGCTCAACTGGCTCAAGGTGAACGTATGTAGCCCCCGCGCCGCGAAGCGCTGATTGCGCTTCAACAAGCCGATCAGCCACACCAACAACGAATTGAACAAGAAGTACGTGCCTAATACAATGGTGACTAGTGCAACCCCGATCGCCATCATCTGCAACTTCGCCAACTGGGTCATCGCCCAGTACCCAATAGCCAACAAGATGACCGCCAACACCGCCTGAATGAACAAGACGGTCTTTTTTTGTTGGATCCGGTTCGGCGTTGTGGCCGCGTGTAGCAGATCCAGCATCGGTGTTTTCAATAACCGGATGGCGTTCACGATCGCCGCGAGCACGAACATCGCCAGGAAAAAGCCGAAGGTCCATAACAGCGCAGGCGCCCAGAAAACCGAGAAGTGCGTCGCCGGGGCGTGTAGCATCGAGATCAGCAGGTTTCCGGCAAGCCCGGTCAAGCCCATGCCGATCACGACCCCCACCACCGCCGCCAATAAGCCCACGCTGACGGTTTCGATGAAGATCAGTTGGGCGATCTTGCGCCCTTTGGCTCCTAGCATCATGAACATGGCGTAATCCCGCTGCCGCATGCTCATCAAGAACGTGTTGGCGTAGACGATGTACACCATGGTGATGATCACCAGCAACACCTCCCCGAAACCGAAGATGAAGCTAGTCATCGATACAGGCGAATTACTTTTCAAAAAGGCGTCGTTCGTGGCCAAGGCCATGAACATGTAGAAAACGGCGCTGGCGATCACTAACCCTGAAAACAATACCGCGTAGTCGCGGAAGCGGGAGCGAATCCCGCCGAGTGCAAGTTTGCGTAACATACTTTCCTCCCCAAAGTGGCGCGACCAATTACTGCTGGAACGTCCCCAGCGTGTCTAAGATCTCCTGATAAAACGCGCTTTGGCTCTTGTCCCCGTGCACGAGTTCCTGGCCGATCTGCCCATCTTTGATGAATAAGATTCGCTGGGCATAGCTCGCTGAGAAAGGATCGTGGGTCACGAGCAAAATCGAGACGTCTTGCTCCTGATTGAGGCTGGCCATCGTGTTCAATAATTCCTTAGCCGATTGGGAATCCAACGCGCCGGTCGGTTCATCCCCGAACAAGATCGCTGGCTCTTGGACCAAGGCCCGGGCCGCAGCGACCCGCTGCTTTTGCCCCCCTGACAACTCGGTCGGGTAGTGGTCGAGCACCGCTTCGATCCCCAAAGTCGCGGCGATTTTCTCCACCGCTTGGGTTTGCTTGGCGTGGCTGACATTTTGTAGCGCCAGCGGTAAGGCGATGTTTTCACGCGCAGTCAAGTTCTCCAACAAGTTGAAGTCTTGGAAGATAAAGCCGACCTGCTTGGCCCGGAAATCCGACAAGCGGTCCCCTTTGAGCGCCGTCACGTCTTGACCGTTGATGACAACGGTACCCGCCGTTGGCCGGTCCAAGGTGGATAAAATGTTTAACAGCGTCGTTTTCCCAGAGCCAGACGCGCCCATGATCCCGACGAATTCACCGGGTTGCACCGAGAACGTCACCCCTTTTAGGGCTTGGAATTGTTTCTCATTCGGCTTGCCGTAAGTCTTGGTCACGCCGTTAACGGCGACGACAGGTTGAGTTTGCATGTATATGCCTCCAATGTTTTTTCGATAAGTCCATGTTACCGTATTCCGGCCACTTTGCGCCGAACATCACCTAACAAAGCTGTAAGGCGTTAAGAATTTGTTAAGCCCCGCTATTTTCGGTACAATGAGACGATTGTGCAAAAAAGGAGGATCGCGCTTATGTTCCGCAATAAGGCGCCAGGTGCTAGCCGTGTCGTCGTCACCTTTTGACCATGGAGGTTAGCATGCAACCTGAAACCAAGCAAAAACAATATATTCCCTGGATCATTGTCGGTTTGATGGACTTCGTGACCGTCATCGGCTTTGACGATATTATTTATAATTTCCAGAACCAAGGCTTAGTCGCCGTCACCAGCTGGGTGCTGATGACCATCTTCTACGTGATTCCGTATAACCTGATCGTCGCCCATATGGGGTCGACCTTCGCCGAACACGGCGGAGGCATCACCAGCTGGATGCGCCAGACCAACGGCGACACCGTCGGCTATTTCGCCGCGTGGTTTTATTGGATCACCGGGCTGCCATACGTGGTCGACGTGGCCAATTCCGTCGTCATCTCCTTCGGCTGGATTTTGAATGGGAACGGCAACATTCAAGAAAACCTGGGTAACGCCTGGTTTGGGATCTTGACCGCCGTGATCTTCGTGGTTTTCATTTGGTTACAACATTTCTTCAAGAATAAGTCGTTAGAGGTGATGTCCACCATCGGCGGCGGAGCCATGTTCATCATGACGGTGCTGTTCGTGATCATGACGTTTGCCGGCTTAGCACACGGCAACCCGATCGCCACGCACCCCTTCCACTTCTCGAGCTTCATGCCGAAGGATTTCTTCTCCTTGAGCTTCCTTTCGACGTTTGGCCTGTTCGTCTTCGCGATGAACGGCTCGGAACTCGCCGCGCCGTACACTGCCGACATGAAGCACCCGGCCAAGGACTTCCCGAAAGCGTTGAAAATGATCGCCATCATGACCATGTTCTTGACCTTATTCGGCACTTTCTCGTTAGGGGTGTACTTCAACGCCCACCACTTGCCGAATGACTTGAAAATGAACGGCTCCTACTATGCGTTCCAAGCGATCGGCAAACAGTTCGGCTTGGGCAATAGCTTAATGTACTTATTCGCTGTCGTGCAAGGGGTCTACATGCTCGCGCAGCTGGCCGTGATCCTTGACGCATCGACGCGTGTCTTCCTATCAGACGTCGCTAAGCGCTTCATGCCGCGCCAATTGACCAAGAAAACTGCCGATGGCTTGCCGATCAACGGTTACTGGTTAACGACCGTTTTATGCGCGTTGATCATGGCGTTAGGCGGCTTGTTACCGAAGATCAACGACATCTTCAATTGGCTACTGAACCTTAACGGGATCGTCAGTCCCTTCTCCACTTGCTTCTTATTCTGGTCTTACCTGATGGTCCGGCGCCATGCGGACCGCTTCCCGACGCCGGATTACACCTTCATCAAATCCGATAAACTAGGCGTCATCGTCGGCTTATGGATGCTGATCATTACCTTCTTGTTGGCGGTTTTAGGCTTTTTCCCTACCGACGCCAACGAGCAGACCTTCGTCTTGATGTTGACACTGAACATCGTCGTCCCTATCGGCATGGTCATCTTGGGCTTCGTGATGCCTTGGATCGCCAAACGCCAAAGCCAAGGCAATGCCTTTGGCCAAAGCAGCTGGTGGGCCTTCACAGCGCTCTTGATCGTCGGTTTGCTGGGTCTAGCAAGCTACGGCATCGCGACGAGCCTGCTCGCCCACGCCACCGCTGCGTTGCGCTACGGGACGATCATCGTGGTCGATCTCATCTTGCTAGCCGTGATCCTGCAGTTTACCGCCAACGGTCGCCACGGCACCACCAGTAACTAGCCATCAAGCGCCTGGCTAAACCCGCACCCGGGTTTAGCCAGGTGTTTTTTTGTCGCGCCACATCATAACACACGGTATAAATTAGAATGAGTATTATTAAAACGGACAAAACTGTTATTGAACAAAAAAAGTTGTGCTTTTCTGTTTAGCCTGCTATGCTAGTCACGGCAACGTTTGCAAGCGGTACCGGGACATTATTTGGCCAATCGCCGCTTGTCTCGCTCTAAGAATTGCCATATAATTCACACTACATTGTCATTTAATTTTCACAAAAAGGAGGGAATGATCATGTCATGGGGATTTTTAAATGGGAGTCCAAATGCCAAAGGCCACACCGCGTCCCTTGCGCAGTACCTTCTGACCGATCGTCCTTACACTGACTGGCCGCTCGTCAACTATCACATCGCGCAATTAGGCCAGCATAACCATCAAGCTGACGACTTCTTCGCGCTGGCGCAAACGATCGCGCACTGTGACGCGCTGTTGATCGGCACGCCGGTTTATTGGTCAGACATGACCGGCCTCTTGAAGACGTTCTTAGACCGCTGCACGTTGGTGGCCCAACAGCTCGACTTTAGCCATATTCCCACCTATGTTCTGATCGACGGGACTCAAGACCCGGCCACCACGGCACCCGGGATTACCCCGGCGATCGCACAGCTGGCCGACTTTTTGAAACTTGACTACCAAGACACCTTCGTGGTCGATACCAGCATCGTCCAGCGTCCCCAAGACTACCCCCGACCACCCTCGCGCCATTTCAACAGCAATTGCAGGAGGTGCCCTATGACTGATGCCTTAGCAGGTGAAGACCTGGTCGTCGGCTATGGTCGCAAAACGATCCTCGATCACCAATCCCTACACGTCCCAGCCGGTCAGATCACCGGCTTGATCGGGCCTAACGGCAGTGGCAAATCGACCTTACTGAAAGCCCTCGCCGGGATCAACCCCATCCGCAACGGCCAGATCACGATCAACGGCCAAGCCCAAGCCAGCCTATCGCCCAAAGCCTTAGCCAAAGAACTCGCCTACCTGGCGCAGGCCCCTGATGTCCCTGGCGACTTGACGGTGGCCACGTTAGTCAAGCTAGGGCGTTACGCCTATCACCGCGGCATCTTTGGCCAAGACCCGCAAGAAGAGGCCCAGGTTCGGGCGGCCTTAGTCCAAGCCAAAGTCGCCGACCTCGCCAATCGCCCCTTAGCCAGTCTTTCTGGCGGCCAACGCCAACGGGCGCTGATCGCGATGACGCTCGCACATGACAGCCCGATCATCATGCTCGACGAGCCGACCACTTACTTAGACCTCACGCATCAGCTCGATGTCTTGAACCTGATGCAACACCTGAACCAAGCCGCCAACAAAACGGTGATCGTGGTGCTACACGACCTTAATCAAGCCGCACGCTACTGTGACCAACTGCTCTGCTTGCGCGCTGGCCAAGTCGTTGCTACCGGCACCCCCAAGGCCGTTTTGACCGCGCCACTACTCGCTGATGTGTTCCAAGTTAGTGCCGAAGTGGTCACGCCAACCGACTGCGATTACCCGCAATTATTGAATTGCCAGACGCTGGTAGGCGCATGATGCGCAGCCGGTCATGGGCCCTGAACGCCGGGCTCTTGGCGGCCGTGCTCGTGTTGGCCACGATCAGCCTTAGTGCTGGGGTGCACTGGTATGCGCCGAGTGCCTTATGGACGACCCGCAAGCTCGTCACGCCGATCATGTGGAGCATTCGGCTGCCGCGTGCGCTTGCGGCGGCGGCTGTCGGCGCCTTGCTGGCATATGCCGGGCAACTGATGCAAGGGCTGTCGCGCAACCCGATCGCAGACCCGTCGATCCTCGGCGTCAATGCCGGGGCCACGCTGCTGTTGATGCTCGGCGCACTAGGCGGCTTATCGCTGAACATTATCAACACCTTATGGCTCAGCTTATTGGGTGCAGCGATCGCCTTTTTAGGCGTCTTAGCCTTGGCGATGCGCCGCGGCGCGCTCGATGTATTGCGCTTCATCTTAGGCGGCACCGTCTTGTCCAGCTTGATCACCTGTTTGTCGTACGCCGTGGGCTTGCTGACCAACAGCACCGCGCAGTTTCGCAATTTGTTAGTCGGCGGCTTCACCGGCGCGACGCGCAGCCAAGCGCTACTCGCCTGCGCCGGCTTGGTGCTTGTGCTGGTCATCACCTTACTCGCCCACAAGGAACTCTCCTTGATGGTCCTGGATGACACCACTGCCCGCAGCCTCGGCGTCGATCCCAGCCGCGTGCGCCTGCTCGCCGCCATCTTGGTCGTGATCTGTGCCGGCATCGCCGTTGCAATCGCAGGCAATATCGGCTTCGTCGGGCTCGGCGTCCCGCAGGTGATCGCCTACCTCCACCCCGACCGCTTCGAAAAAAACGTGGCGCCGACGATGCTTGGCGGTGCCGCCTTCATGTTGGTCGTCGATATTTTGGCCAAGACGCTAGCTGCCCCTAACGAGTTGCCCTTGTCGGCTTTAAGTGCGATCTGTGGCGGCTGCTTCTTATTCATTATTCTTTCTCATCCCCGGGGGCAACGCCTATGACCAAAAAAGCATTCTTGGGCTGGGCCTTGACTACCGTCGTGATGCTCGGCTTGACGCTATTGCTCCTCAGCCTCGGTGACATTCACCTCAGCTTGAGCCAAGTTTTAGCCGGCTTATTCGGCAGTCACGATCGCATCGCCACCATCGTTGTGTGGAAAATGCGCCTCCCCTACGTTGTCGCCGCGCTGATTACCGGTGCTTGCCTCGCCGTCAGCGGCTTGTTGCTGCAGGTGCTGACGCACAACCCCTTAGTCGATTCCAGTATTCTCGGGGTCAACGCCGGCGCCAGCCTTGGCGCTGTCTTATTGATCACTTTAGGCGCGGGTCGCCACGGCTTTTCGACCGACACGTGGCTGCCCGTAGCGGCATTGCTAGGCGCGTGTTTGAGCCTAGCGATCGTTGCCGGCCAACGCGGCACAGGGAGTCGCTTGCAACTGCTACTGCGCGGGGTCGCCTTGACCGCCTTGTTGAACGGCGTGATCTTGATGCTCCAGCTCAATATGAACAGTTTTGACTTCGACCGCGTGCTCGTATGGCTATCCGGCAGCTTTTGGAATATCGATTGGGCGTTTTTAGGCCACTACGGCATCGCCGCGATTCTCTTGATCGGAATCGTTGCCGCCATGACGCGGCCATTAGGCATGCTGGTGCTCGGCGATGACATGGCCGCCGCCAGCGGCGTCAACGTCGCGCGAGTCAAGCGTGGCGCCTTACTGCTGGCTATCGCCTTAGCAGCGGTGGCCGTAGCTGTCGGCGGGGCGATCAGCCTGGTCGGCCTCATGGCGCCAAACATCGCCAAGCATTGGTGCGGACACCGCTTTGCCGCCCTTTTACCTGTCACGATCATGGTCGGTGAAGCGCTCATGCTGCTTGCAACCATCGTGGCGAACAATGTATTTTTGCCTTCCGTCTTACCCGTCGGCTTGGTCATTGCCGTTATTACGATGCCATACTTTCTCTTTTTACTTTTTCGCCAATAAGGAGCGTTTTGTCTATGAAAAAAGGATTCTTACTCATCGCCGCTGTCGCCGGTCTTATCCTCGCGGGCTGTGGTCAAACCAAATCTGCCGCCACGAGTTCTAGCGCCGCCACCCGCGTCGTTAAAACCACCACAGGCAACGTCAAGATCCCGACGCACCCCAAGCGCGTCGTCTCGACCGTCTATTCCCCAGAACTGCTGTCTCTGGGCGTGCACGTGGTCGGCGCCACGAGCTTGGACCTCCAAAGCCCTTGGTTGAGCAAAACTGACACCAAAGGCATCAAGGACCTAGGCAACGCCATGAACGCCGAAGCGATCCTGAAACTCAAGCCCGACTTGATCGTCACCTGCAACGAAGGCGACGTCAAGAAACTCAAAGACATCGCTCCGGTCCTCTACATCCCCTTCGGCAGTACCGGCGACGCCTACCAAACCTTAACCAAGTTCGGCGACTTACTGAACCGCAAAGCGCAGGCCAAAAAGGTCACGACCGCGCTGAAAACCACTGCTAAACAAGCAACTACCAAGTTGACGAAGGCCGGCATCACGCCAAGCAAGACCACCATCAGCCTGTTCGACATGCAAAGCAACAAGCTTTACGTCGACGGGTCCAGCTGGGGTCGCGGTGGCGAGGCCTTAGTCACCTTAATGGGCTTCAAGCTCACCACAGAAGGCCAAAAAGTGCAAGACGGTGCAGGTTACAAGCAGATCTCGACTGAGTCGCTGCCGACCTACGCAGGAGATTGGCTGTTCTTCTCCAACACGACCGCCACGGCAACCGGCAACGATCAAGCCATCGACGATATGAAAGGTAACCCCGTCTGGCAAGGCCTGGCAGCCGTCAAGAATAACCACGTCGTGTCCTTACCGTTCAACAAGATGTACTACTCCGACCCTTACGCCTTGAAGGGCCAAGTCAAGCTGATCACCACGACCATGCTGAAACAAAACTAAACGTTAGCCACCAGTCACAGACCCCTGCCGAGCCAATCCCAAAACTTTGTGGATTGTCCCCGACAGGGGTTTTCTGCGCATAGATGTATGTCTGCTGCACCCGCCACCTAAATCTTTGGGCATTTTACCACTCCCCACGTCAACGCTAGGCACGTTTGCGGTCACATGTTACACTGAACGTAATTGATAATGAAGGGAGTTAACCACCCGCGAATAAATTCGCAGGCTTGTAAGTGCCTTAGCCCTCGTAACCTCTAAGGCGATCATAATTTATTTGGATAGTCTGAGACAGAAATCACTATGCATGCTGACTAGCGATCTCCAAGTCAGGAGTTCCCAAACTCACGAGGCAGGTTGCCGCGCCCCAAATGGTTACGCTACTGCTTTGTTCAAAATGTTAATCGCCGCGTTATGGTCACGCACATGCTTAGTTTGGCATTGTGGACACACCCAAATTCGGTCTGCCAAGGTCAACTTACGCGTGCCAGCCCGCCCCATCACAAAACCACACCGGTGACAAGTTTGGGTGGTCAATCTCGGATCGACTTGCACAAATCCCTTGCCATAGAGTTCGGCCTTATAAGCAAGATTTTCAAATAAGATGCCCCAGCCGACATCTTGGAGCCGTTGCGCCAAGGCGTGATTTTTAAGCAGATTCTTTCCTTGCAACTTCTCCACCACGACGAGATCGTGGTTCTTGATCAATGCCGTGGAAACAAGATGCAAGAAATTTTGACGTTGGTTATAAACGCGCCGGTGAAGGGAGGCGACGACCTGGCGTTGCTTTTGATAATTCTTGGCCATTCGCAGTGGCCGGTGTTCTTGCTTCGCGCGAGCGGCACGCTTACCTAGCTTACGTTGTTCACGATGGAGTCGCTGTAACTGTTTCTGGTAGAAGCGAGGGTTCTCAACGACCTCACCAAACGAGTCAGTAAGCAAATTCTCAACGTTAACGTCGATGCCAACTTTAGAACCGGTCTTCGGTAATGCGTCCTTAAACGCCTGTTCTGAACCCAAGGTTAGTGAAATCGAGTAGCGACCAATGGCATCCATCTTCACGGCGGCGCCGCCGATTTCGATATCGGTGCGGTTTAGCAACCAATCTGGCAATTTAACCACTCGAATCTTGCCAAGCTTAGGAATCTGTAAATGCTTTTGGTCTAATATGCGAATATTGTTGTTTGTTTTTAACGTTGAGTAGCGTTGGCGGTCTGACTTCTTGTGAAATTTAGGAACACCAGCAGAGTGAATTTGACGAAACATGTGCCAACTAGCGCGATAGAAATTTAACGTCGCGTAAAACATCATTGAATCTAACCGCTTGTTCTTATCCAGCCACTTAAAGCGGCGTTTCAAATGGGTTGGATTGTAAAGTTGGTCACCAATCACTGCCAGTCTTGCGGCAACTAATTTGATCGGTTGTTCAAACCAACCTGGATTAGTCGAGCACGCTTGATTTTGAAATAGGCTCTTCTCTAAACGTCGTAAGTGCCAAGCTTCTCGACCAAGCGCAACGAATTCATTGTAGACGAACCTAGCAGCATCAGAATTGTGGCGTATCGTGGTCTTTTGATCGGCACTAGGGAAAGCCACAAGCTTGATGCCAAAGTGATAGTCAAGTTTGGCAAAGCGCGGTTTCCTGGCTTTATCAACTGATTTCGGCTTCATTGTCACGTCACCTCCCGTGTACCCAGAAGATAACAAACGTACGTTCCCTAGTCAAGCTAAACTCGCTTACTTTTCAAAAAATAATTATTCTAAAAAAGCCATGATAATGCCCTACCTAAACGCCAATTCCTCTCGGCAATCAATTACCGAGAGGAATTGGCTGGCAGGGTATATACAGCCGCATGCGCTACTTACGCTTGAAGTTTGCCGGCTGGGCAAGATAGTTTCCCCACGTCAGACGCACCTATTTGCGTGGTGCGCCATTAAGGAGTTTTATGCAAGACTTACACCAACAACCTGAAAAAGTCCTCGTCAGCGGCATTTCTCGCGGCAAGGACGATTTTGATTACACCATGACCGAACTAGTCGAATTGGCTAAGGCCAACAATTACGCTGTCGTCGGCGAACTGCGCCAAAACCTCGATCGCTCGACAGCCGCCTTTTACTTCGGTAGCGGTAAAGTCGACGAGATCCGTGAATTAGCGAACGCCCACGGTGCCACCACCGTTTTGGTCAACGATGAGCTATCGCCGTCACAGCTGCGCAATTTGGAGCGTGAAACCAAGCTGCACATCGTCGATCGGACGCAGCTGATCTTGGAGATCTTCGCCAACCGGGCACAATCCAAGGCGGCCAAAATGCAAGTCGAGATCGCCCAGCTGCAATATGCCTTACCGCGTTTGCATCCAAGTGCCAATAAACTCGACCAGCAAGGTGGCGGTGGCGGTCTCGCCAACCGTGGGGCCGGCGAAACCAAGTTGGAAATGGATCGCCGCGTGCTGAACAAGCGCATCGCCCGCTTGCGCCGGGAACTGAAAGAAGCCGATGTCGGCGAAACCGTTCGCCGCGCGCAACGCGACGACAAGGCCTTGCCGACCGTCGCTTTAGTCGGCTACACCAACGCTGGCAAGTCGACCACCATGAACGGTTTGCTCGAACTGTTCGCCGAGCATCCAGAAACTAAGCAAGTCTTCGAAAAAGACATGCTGTTCGCCACCTTGGACACCTCGGTTCGCCAGATCACGTTACCCGACAACCGCAAGTTTTTGCTTTCTGACACCGTCGGGTTCGTCTCCAAGTTGCCCCACACGCTAGTCGACGCCTTCAAGGCGACCTTGGCCGAAGCCGCCAATGCAGACGTTTTGATCCAAGTGGTCGATTATTCCGACGAACACTATCCGGAAATGATGGCCGTCACGCAAAAGACCTTGGCAGACGTCGGGGTGCACGACATCCCGATGATCGTCGCCTACAACAAAGCCGACTTACGTGAAGGTGCACATTACCCCGAGGTCAACGGCGATGACTTGATCTATTCCGCCCGCGATCACGCCTCCTTGGAAAAGCTTACCGAGTTACTCAAGGCGCGCTTGTTCGCCCAAGATCAAACCAACACCTACTTGATCCCCTTTGCAAAAGGCGCCGTCGTTGACTTCATCAACCGCGAAACCAGTGTTAGCGCCACAGACTACACCGAAACCGGAACGAAGATCACCACCACAGTCAACCCGATCCAAGCTGGTCAACTACGTGAGTACCTCACCGAAGACTAACAAAAAGACCTCGTCGAGTTTTTGCGCCGAGGTCTTTTTTGTTAGTCTTCAGGAATGACCTTAAAATTTTTCAGATGCGTCAACTTACATACCCTATTGCCGCCCTTTTAGCACTGCGGAATGCTTGTTTCTACCGTTGTGCCGTTTGATCCGAATCTCGTCATTTTATTGTTTTGTCTATGCTTATTGCGCTAAATTGATGCAGAGCAATGATGAGATCACCTGTAATTTGTCATTTACTTACTTATTGTAAATGTTATGTAAATGTTTGTGTAAGGGGTTCCATTATCGGCAAAAGCTGGTATACTGACCTTAGCTTATACAGCTGGGTATGGTGGTGCGCACTCCATATGCTTTCCCAGTTGTAACAGTGGGGGTACCAGTCGATGATCCTTGTCGGCCTCCACACGCGCTAAGGGATAAATCCTGAAAATGGCCTGGAACTGATCGGGCACGGGCGAGACATCTGGTAGCATGACCCTCATGGCGGGATCAACCCGCGTGAGGCCGCTGTTATCCCAGTCCTGAGTGCAAACTCAGGCACCGTAATCAAAGGTTTTCGCGGGTCGGCAACCGCGCCTCTTCATTTGGGGAATTGCCCGGGACACGTTTGGGGAAACCTGACGTGTCTTTGTTGTGCGTGAACAAGCTTCACGGCTGACACAACTGGCGCCTTACAACTTCCACGTCTTCTAACCGATTATGCAGTTTATGGCCAGTCAAGCCTAACTCCTGAAGGTGCGCTCAGCACCACTGCAAGACACCCCAAAAACGCCGTCCCATCACGATTGACTCGCGCTGGGACGGCGTTTTTTTGGTGGCCTTTTTCAAGGCTAACGGATACCCGAAGATAACCGCCGATTCAATGCGCGTGACGCCACAGATAGCGCGTAGTTGACGATGAAGTACAACACGGCCAAGGCCACGAACATTGGGATCATGTAGTTAATGTTTTGCCCATAGATGATCTGCGCATGGTAGGTCAACTCCGGCAATAAGATGATCGTTGCCAAAGACGTATCTTTGACCAGCGAAATGAACTGAGACACGATCGGTGGAATCATGGCCTTGAAGGCTTGCGGCAAGATGATATACAGCATCGCTTGCGTATAGGTCAACCCATTCGACCGTGCCGCTTCCATTTGCCCTGTCGGCACCGCGTTGATCCCCGAACGGACGATCTCAGCTAGCATCGCCGACTCAAATACCGTCATCGCCACGATTGAAGCTGGGATCACCGGCAGGCGCACGCCGATATTTGGTAGTGCGAAGTAAGTGAAGAATAAGATCAACAGCAGCGGTAGGTTCCGGATCAAATCGATAATGAAGCCGACGAACGCGCTAAAGAAGCGTACCTTGACATACCGCGCCACCCCGAGCAGGGTCCCGATAATGAAACTGAAGAAGATCGAGGTCACACTGACTTCTAGGGTCACCCAGAGGCCTTGCAGCAAGTAATTCAAATTCACCTGTGAATAGGCATCAATAAAGTTTTGCATCGCAGGTCCTCCTTCCTAGGCGACGTTCCATTTCTTTTCCAGATGCCGCATGAAATAAGACAACGGCATGGTCAAGATCAGGTACAATAAGCCGACAGCCAGATACGTATCGAAGGTGTTGAAGGTCGTATTCGCGATGATCTTACCTTGATACATCAAGTCGAAGCCGGCCACGAAAGCCAGGATCGAGGAATTTTTGACCAAATTGATGAACTGATTGCCTAACGGCGGAATCACGATCTTGATCGCTTGCGGGAAAATGATCTGCACCATCGCTTGCGTGTAGGTCATCCCCACGCTACGTGCCCCTTCCATCTGGCCGACGGCGACCGATTCGATCCCGGCCCGAACGGTTTCGGCGATGAAGGCGCTGGTATAAATGGTCAAGCCGATCGTCCCGGCGGTAAACCCATCGATCTGCACGAAGTACGTCGGCACGATCACGTAAAACGCCATGGTGATGACCAGCAGCGGAATGTTCCGCACGACTTCGACATACACCCGACCAATGACCGCGACCCACCGGTGTGCCGAGATCTCCATCAAGGCAAACAGCGTCCCAATCACGAGGCTACCGACTAAAGCGATCAAACTCGCCATCAAGGTGTAGCCCAGGCCAGACAGCAATGTCGACCAGTTATTCGCGAGTATCGTGAACATCTACTCCACCTCCTTGATATCAAAGCCTGGCACCGAGCCGAACCACTTGTTGATCAACTTCTCGTACGTCCCGTTTCGACGTAATGTGTTGATCGCCTGGTCCACACGCTTGGTCATCGCGGTTTGTCCTTTGTTGATCGCAATCCCGTATGGCTCCTTGGTGAAGGTCCCGCCAACCACGACGAAGCGGTGATCTTGCTCGGACATCCCGTACAAGATCCCGTTATCCGTTGTGACAGCCAACCCTTGGCCAGACTTCAACGCGGTGAAGGCTTGGGCGTAGTCAGACAACTGCAAAACCGTCGCTTGAGGTGCGGCTTTTTGGATATTATCCACAGAAGTTGACCCTTGCACCCCGATCACTTTATCGCCTTTTTTCAGGTCTTTGACGGAGTGAATGCGACTGCCTTTTTTCACCAGCAACGACTGCCCCGCATTAAAATATGGCTGCGAGAAATTCAGCACCTTCTGCCGATCCGGCGTGATGGTCATCGTCGCGATGATCGCATCAATATTCCCGCCTTTAAGCATCGGCACCCGGGTATCAGAGGTCACTTGGACCAACTGGGCTTTCCCCTTTGGGCCTAAGATCTCCTTGGTCAACGCCTTGGCCATGTCAATATCGAAGCCTTCGATCTGCCCCGACTTCGTGTTCATTAACCCGAACAACCGCGTATCTGCTTTGACGCCCCAGACGATCGTGTTGGTTTTTTTGGCATGTTGCAAAACGTCTTGGTCAGCAATCGACTTGCCACACCCTGCCACTAGCAGCAACATGCCACACAACGCGGCAACCATTAAGGGTAATAAGCGTTTTTTCATAGCTAGCCCTCCCTTAATGGTTGATGATCTTGCTGAGGAACTCCTGGGCCCGCGGTTCTTTCGGGTGGTCAAAGAAGGCACCAACATCCGTTGCGTCTTCTAGGATCTCCCCATCGGCCATGAAGACGATCCGGTCGCCAACATGGCGCGCAAAGCCCATTTCGTGGGTCACCACGACCATGGTCATGCCTTGTTGTGCGATGTCTTTCATAACGTCCAACACGTCCCCGATCGTTTCCGGGTCCAGCGCAGAGGTCGGTTCATCAAACAAAAGGGCTTTAGGGTTCATCGCCAAGCTACGCGCGATCGCGATCCGTTGCTTTTGCCCACCAGACAAAGCAGAGGGATAACTATCTGCCTTGTCGCGCAAACCCACCTGATCTAACAACTTCAACGCTTGTTCGTGCGCTTCTTCTTTGTTGCGCTTTAAGACCAAGGTCGGGCCTAGGGTGATGTTATCCATCACGGTTTTGTTGGCGTACAAGTTGAAGTGCTGGAACACCATGCCGACGTTCTTACGGATCCGGTTCATATCCGTTTTCTTGTCGGCGAGATCAAAATCATTGACGATCAGCTGCCCTGATTGGACGCGTTCTAGCCCATTGATCGTCCGTAACAGCGTGCTCTTCCCCGAACCGGATGGGCCGATAACAGTAACGACCTCCCCGCGATCGATGGTCAGATTAATATCTTTCAGCGCATGGAACTTGCCGTAGTATTTCTCGACATCGTGAAATTCGATCATCGACATCGTGATCCCCTCCTCTAATCGTGTTTCACCCCTCGGTGCCACGAATATCGTTCGGGCATTGACGTGAGTGATTATGAATAATTTATCATTTTTCACTCATGAAAGCTAGTCTTTACACTTGATTATTTGTTCGTGTCATGTGCGCGGTAGGCCAATTGAACCGTCACACCATAAGGTTCATGCTTAACAATCAAGGATCTACGGCCCATTTGCTTGCTTTCACCACCGGTCAAATAAACATGAGCCACGGCTAATTGATATTCATTTTGAGCGGCCTTTACGGGTAATAATCCAACCCGCTGAATCGTTGCGACTGCTACTGCCGAAAGCGAATTCACCCCTGCATAGACTAACAATTGTCCGGATTCTTGGCGCAGTTCAAAAAACGGTAATTCGACCAGCGCGCCTAACGCAGACACCGGCTGATGCGTTTTTTGGGCGACGCGCGCAACCGCGTGTTCATCCAGGCCGGAATAATTGGCCGCCAAGTTACCTTGCTGGACCAAGCGTTCGACCAGCGCGTCTAAGTTGGCTTGCTGTGAAGCCGAAACTAAAACCGCCGTGGGCAGTAGCTTATCGTCTTCAAACAACCCACTGGCCGGGCCGCTCATCGTGTTTTGGGCCAGCTTATTTTCGGCTGCCTTGACTTGCGCCTGGTTGCCTCCCAGCGCCTTTTCGATTTTCGGCGAGATATCGAACTTCAGCTGCTTATTCGTGTAGTAATAAAAGAAATTCAACGTGATAAAGTATTCCAATACCAAAAACGCCGCTAAAAACAGCAACCCTTGGATGCGGTAACCACTATAGCGCAACCCTTGGATCGCGACATATAACAGGTAAAAATTGGCGATGAACGCCACGATCGTAAAGGCCTTACCTTTCGCCTTGTCTTGAATATTGAAGTACCCCAACAGGCGGTTGAGAATATCTAAAAAGGTCAGCATATCAACGTCCCCCTATTGGTTTGTCGTCGTTTGTTGTGAACTCGACGCCGAATTCGTCGTCTCCGTCGTCCCAGTTCCATCACTAGAGCCCGAACTGGCGTCGGTCGTGTCACCGGTGGCTCCGGTGTTGCCGCTCGTTTGCCCGGAAGACGAAGCGGACTGGCTGCTATCTGCCGAGTCATCGGTTCCCTGCCCACTCCCAGTCGTCGTGCCGTTGCCTTGGGTGTCATCGGTTTGACCTTGAGAGGTTTGTCCTTGTGATGACTGAGACGCAGACGGCATTGATGAAGAAGTCGTTTTTTCGTCTTCGGGTTTGCTTTTAGTTGGTGCCGATTTGCTTGAGGTACTGGTCGTGGTGCTGGCAGTGGCCGCTTTTTGCTTTGAAATCAACGCACTTTGCGATGCGGCCGATTTCGGCTTACTGCTAGGGTTAACGGTGGTATTGATCACATTGAACCCACTGATCAAGATGATCAGCGACACGATGGCCGCTGGTGATAATAATGGCGCTGTCCGGTATGCCATAGAGCGGACTCCTTTCACTAAAACAACATAACTTCATTGTACCGCACTCGACGCCTTGGCTCAGTTAAGGAAATGCAAAGTTCCAGTCCGCCCTGACAACACAAGCGCCTTTGTCCGCGATCCACGAGTCGGGATCATCGAACAAAGGCGCTTGTTATGGGCGAGGTCGCCCCAGTTATTCTGCTTTCTTCGCGCAATCAGCACACAGGCCATACAATTCAAAGTTGTGGCTCGCAATTTTGGCGCCTGGCACTTGGTCTTCAAAAAAACCAAGTGGACACATTTGTAACTCTTGGACCCGGTGACAATTGGTACAGATAAAGTGATGGTGATGCGGGTGCTGATAGTCACACTGAAGCTTGACGATCGCCTGCTCACCTTGGACTTCTGATTCCAGGATCCCGAGTTTTTGGAACGCTTTGACGTTGCGATAAATCGTATCGTGTGACAACCCGGGATACTGTTCGCGCATATACGCATCGATACTGGTCACGGTCACATAACTATCGGCGTGGCGATCTAAATACGCGACCAAATCGCGCCGCTGCTTCGTCACGCGCATGCCACTGGCCTTCATGCGTTCAATTGCAATGGTCGTATTCGACATCCGCATCCCCCTTTTCTTCGCCTTCAGTCTAACATGCTTGCCCCTACTTGTCAGCCATGGTCACCGCTAGCGTCTTCATGAAGCGGTCAACTGCAAGCCGGGCTTGGGCCCAGTCATCATTGGCGATCACCGTCGCATTTTGGGCCAACGCCGGCGGCAACAACAAGTCGCGCTGGTACTCTGGGCTGGCGAGCCGCTGCGCCACGGCTTGAGGGGCATCGCCACGAGCCAATAGCCGCTGCTTCAAGATCTTCGGCTCATCAATCGTCAAAAACAAGGTCGCCACGGCATCCCCGAGGGTTTGCGCATACGTGATCGCGCCTTTAGTATCCAAGACAATGCTGGCAAAAGCAGCCTTGGCCCACGCCGCATACAAGGACTCATAAGAGCTCCCATATTGGTAGCCAGCATACGTCACGTGTTCAATATAATGATTGTGGGCAAAACTCGCGGGCGTTTCAAAGGCATAATCCACCCCGTCCACTTCGCCGACCCGCTTCGGCCGCGTCGTATGGGTGATCACCCGTTGAATGGCGTATTGGGTCGTCAGATACCGGCTGACAGTGGTCTTACCGGTCCCAGTTGCGCCGGTGATCACAATCAACTTATGCTTCACCTGATTGTCCTCCATTCACGGTCATCGGCACCACCTCGACGTGGAGCTGGTACGCTTCTGATTGGTCCATCACGTTGATCACAAAATGATCATCATCAAACCAGCTCAACGTCAAGGTATCCGCTGTTGCGGCGGCTAACTGCCGGACGTTGCCTTTGTGCTGGCTCAAAAAGTGCATCACCTGATCTAACAGCGCATGAACATCCGCCAAGGTGCTCGCCGCTAATTCATTGACCAATAGCCGCAGCGCCTTTTGCGTCGCTTGGGCAAAAGTCGCTAGTGGCTCATCATCTAACCCTGAATGGAAAACAGCCAGCGAGCCTTGTTGGTAACTCGCGCCAATTACACTATATTGCATCCGCAACGCCTCTTTTCGCATTTACTTTAGTATAGCATCACTGCAAAGAAAAAACCGCGGTTCCCCGCGGCGAGCGAAACTTTTAAAGGCGTCGGGCGAAACTCGGCGCGAAGTAAGACATACTTTGGATCGTGACATTTTGACCAGGTTCTGGTGCGTGGATATATTGGCCCCCGCCGATATAAATTGCGACGTGGTAGGCACTGCCCACACCACCCCAGAACAACAAGTCACCGGCTTGTAAGCTAGATAGGGAAACGCTGCTCCCGATCGTGCTCATAGCTTGCGAAGTCCGTGGCAGGCTGATGCCCATTTGCTTAGCGGAATACCACACTAACCCGGAGCAATCAAAGCCGCTTGGCGTGCTGCCGCCCCAAACATACGGGACGCCGATATACTTGGCCGCGATCCCGCCGATGCCACTGAGGCTACCGGTGGCAACGCTGCTCGAACTGCTCGAAGAAGCGGCGGTCGTCTTGGTCGTAGTCGCGGCACTTGTGGCACTCGCAGCCTTAGCTGGCGCAGTTGTCTGCGTGGTCGTCTTGTTTTCGGTTGCGGCCTTTTCAGCTGCCGCTGCCTTAGCTTTGGCCTCCGCATTGGCCTTCGTTAGGTCGCCTTGTAAGGCCTGAACGGCGGCTTGGTTGTCACTCACTTTGGCCTGCAGTGCGGCTTGTTTCGCCTGGACGGTCGTGGTCAACTTCGTTAGTTCGACTTGATCCTTTTCCAGTTGCGCTTCATTTGCTTCTAGGGTCGCTTTGTTGGCTACCGCGGCGTCCTTCAAGTCAGACAGCTTCTGGTTTACCGCTTGCACATCGCTCAGCGCTTCCTTATTGGCCGCGTTCAACTTGCCCACAGTAAAGGAGCGCGACACCGCATCAGAGAAGTTGTCCGCGTTCAAGACAAAATCGACGTAGACGTTCCCGGTCACAGAGTCCCCGGCTTGTTTTTGTAACGATTGCAATTGTTTCTTCATGGCCGCTGTCCGGTCGCTCAATTCCACTTTGGCCTTGCCGATCTGCGTGTCATAAGAGGCGATCTGGTTCGTCGCGGTCGTGATAGTGGCCTTAGCCGTGGTGATTTCTTGCGCTTTTGCAGACGCTTGCGCATCCACTTTGGCCACTTGGGCCTGTGCGGCTTGCAGTTGCGTTTGCAACGTGCTGGTTTCAGACTGTTTGCTGGACAAGGCCGACTTCGTTTCGCTCACACTAGCGGCAGAAACGCCTTGGATACCAGCACCAGCCGCAGTTAAAACAGTTGCTGCTGCGATCAGGGTCACTGTTTTCATCAGTTTCATTATGGGTTCGCTCTCCTCTAAGTTTCTATCTAACAGTGTAGCAAACGACTATTACAGGACTGTAACACGACAGTTAAGCCTACACGTCCATTTAAAGAATTCGCCAAACACGTCGCTCCTCTCCGCACAAAAAAGGCGCCTAGCAAAATCCAAAACTGGATTTTATCAGGCGTCTTTTTGCAGTCCTGCGCTAAAGCGAGTTTAGCATGCACTTCTATTGGCTTAACGATGAATGTAGGTGTAACCCGATGCGCCGCTGACACTTTGCGTGTTCGGGCCACCTGGTGTGGAGAAGCCCATCCCGCCTTGTTGAATCGTGATGGAATTGCCGCTGACCCCAACGACATAAGCCACGTGCCCGTAAGAACCATCAGCAGTCCACTGACCACCGACAGATTGACCGGCAGCGAAGACGACGATGGAACCAACCGCTGGGCTGTTGTTAACGGTAAAGCCTTCAGCAGCCGCGGAACTGCCCCATTGGGCGCCATTGCCCCAATGGTTACCGGCCCAAGGTGCCACTGACTTCACGTACCAGGTGCATTGGCCGTAAGCGTAGGCGTTACCCGCAGAATCGCTAGAGGTATGGGTGCTACCGGTGTTGCTGATCGCTGCTGGCGTCGTTGCTGCCTTAGCCGTGTTGGTGCTGGTCGTTGCATTGGTGGTCGTGCTCTTAGCTGGCGTTGCCGTTGCTGCAGACGAGCTAGCAGCAACTGTCGCGGTTTTAGCACTCAGCTTCGCCAAAGTTGCCTTAGCCGCAGCGTCTTGTTGCGCCGCCTTGGTTTGTAAAGCAACTAAGGTCGCCTTGTTAGCGTTGATCTTATCGTTCAACGCGGAAGACTTGGTGTCTGCAGTCGACTTCAAGCTAACCAATTGGGTCTTTTCAGTTTCCAACGTGGTTTTGGTGGAAACTAAGGTTTGCTTCTTGGTCTCTTGTTCAGTTTGTAAACCGGCCAACTTGGTCTTGGCGGCATCGACTGCACTCAAGGCATCTTTGTTCGCTTGGTTCAACTTGTTGACCGTCGAAGTCCGAGAGATCAAATCGGACAAGTCGTCGGAGTTGAGCACGAAGTCAACATAGACGTTCCCTGTAACCGAATCCCCGGCTTCTTTTTGCAAGGAAACCAGTTGCTTCTTCAACACGGACTTACGCGCTGCCAATTCGGTTTGCGCCTTGGCCACTTCGCCTTGCAAAGCGGTGATGCGTGCTTGCGTCGAAGTGATCTTCGCTTGCGCATCGGAGATCGCGGTGTTCTTAGCATCGATTTGACTGTTGAGCTTGATCACTTCAGCGTTAGCCGATTCAAGTTCAGCAACCAACTTATCTGTATCACTCTTATTAGAAGAAATTGCGGATTGGGTGTCGCTAGCTGCGGACACCTGCGCTGTATTCGCAGCAAATGCCGTCAACGTTACTGCGGTAATCATTGTGGTGAGGATCGTTTGTAACTTCATAGAATTTTTTTCCACCCTTTTTTGTTAATCACTGTTATGCAGTCTACCGCTAGAGTGTTACACCCTTGTTACAGGTGAATTACCATCGCCATACATTTGCGTCACAGCCCGTAACGTCTTGGTGGGCGAAAAAAAAAGCACCCGCAACCCCTGGCTCGAGATTCGAACCGGATTACAGGTGCTGACGTCAGGCTTAGTCTTGGACGCGGACTAAGAAGTACTTCTTCTTGCCTCGGCGAACGATCACGAACTGACCATCAAAATGGCTGGTCGGATCGACCACAAAGTCGAGGTCCCGTTGTTTTTCGCCGTTGATCGTGATGGCGCCGTTTTGAACGTCTTCACGGGCCTGGCGTCGGGAGTTTTCGATCTTCGTCGTGTCCACAAGCCACGTCACTATATTTTCAGCGTCTTTGGGTGCAGTGGTGTCGGGGAACTGCTTAAAGCCTTGTTCGATCTCTGCGGCGGTGAGGTCTTGTACTGCGCCGGAAAACAGTGCGGCACTAATGGCTTCGGCTTGTTCGACGGCTGCTTGTCCGTGGACAAACTTGGTCACTTCTTGGGCCAAGCGCCGTTGTGCCGCCCGCTTTTCAGGGTGTGTCGTCGTGGCTTCGACCAAACTGGCGATTTCTTCTTTGGACAAGAAGGTGAAGAACTTCAAGAACTTCTCAACATCCGCATCGTCTTGGTTGTACCAGAACTGGTAGAACTCGTAAGGGCTCGTCTTTTCTGGATCCAGCCACACAGCGCCACCGGCTGACTTCCCGAACTTGCTGCCATCGGCTTTCAACATCAACGGATTGGTCAACCCATAGACTTTGGCCTCGGCGCCTTCGACCTTGTGGATCAAATCGATCCCCGCAGTGATGTTCCCCCACTGATCGGCGCCCCCTAGCTGCACTTGCACATCTTCATGCTTGTAGAGTTGTAAAAAGTCGATCGATTGCAAGATTTGGTAGGTGAACTCGGTGTAAGAGATCCCTTTTTCTAACCGTGACGCGACCACTTCCTTGGCCAGCATTTGGTTGACTGGGAATAGCTTCCCGTAATCGCGCAAAAACTCAAGCATCGACAGTTTGCTCAACCACGTGTAGTTATCCACGATGCGGAAGTTATTCCGGCCGAAAAGACGCTCCATTTGGGCCGTCAACTTTTCCTTATTATGGTTGATCGTGTCCATCGTCTGCAGGACCCGTTCCGAATTACGTCCGGACGGATCCCCGATTGACCCGGTCCCCCCGCCGATTAAAATCACCGGCTTGTGTCCCATTAGCTGGAACCGCTTGAGCATCATAAACGGGATCAAATGCCCCACGTGCAGCGAATCACCTGTCGGGTCGGTCCCAACATAGATGCCCACCTGTTTTTCACTCGTCAACTGGCGTAACCCGTCTTCGTCTGTGATCTGATTCAGCGCGCCGCGCCAAGCCAATTCGTCTAAAATATTCTCGCTCATCGCTGTTCCTCCTAAAATGTTTTTGGGCCAAAAAAAGCCCCTGCTCGCATTGCGAACAGGGACGAAAATTTCCGCGGTACCACCCAGTTTATGGCCGAAGCCACCTCTTGATGATGGATAGCGGCATCACCCGTGACCAATATGGACGGGCTGTAATTCAGCCTCAATACGGGGTTGGCTCGCAGCGACCGCCAACTTTCTGCACTCCCGTATCAAGCCCTACTGGACCCTTGGTTTGCTATTGGCAATAGTTTAGCACAACCCGGCTTGTTGTCAATTGTCTTCATGCTTAGCAGTCGGCTTTCAGGCTTCTTTGACTGCCCTAGGCACGGTATAATTAAAAATAGTTAGGAGAGCCAAAATATTAATGGGAAGGTGGTTTACATTCAACTAACAACGCCTTATAATAGACTTTGTTAGATTAGAATTATTACAATCTAGATTTATGGAGGCCACACAATGAGCTTAGCAGAAAAGATCAATGTGATGCGGGCCAGCGTTATGGGGGCAAATGACGGTATCCTTTCTGTTGCGGGGATCGTCATTGGGGTCGCAGGTGCGACCAGCAATCGATATGCAATATTACTTGCCGGATTATCCGGTATGCTTGCGGGGACGGTTTCAATGGCTATGGGCGAATACGTTTCCGTCAATACCCAGCGAGACAGCGAGAAAAACGCCGTGATCCAGGAAAGTCGCTTGTTAGATGATAATTATGCCGGTGAAATCCAACTGATCCGGCAAAAATACATCGACACCGGGATCACGCCGGAGCTCGCTGCCAAGGCAACGACCGAAATGCTCAGCCACGATGCGATCAACGTCGCGGTTCGAGAGCGCTACGGCTTCGATCCACACGAGAAAACCAGTGCGATCGCAGCGGCCTTAGCGTCGATGATTTCATTTCCAATCGGCTCGATCTTACCACTCGTCGCGATCACCTTTTTCCCAACGGCGATCCGGATCTGGGCCACTGTCGCTGCTGTGGTGCTTGCTTTGGCGATCACCGGTTATTCCGCAGCCGCCTTAGGGCAAGCCAACCGCGGTCGGGCCGTTTTGCGTAACATCGTTTCAGGAATTTTGACGATGTTAGTCACTTACGGCGTCGGCTCGCTGTTTGCGCGCTGAAAGGAGGCCCACTATGACCACGATTACGTTGAAAAAGAAGAAAAATAAACCGACGATGGCCGAGCGCGCCAACACCTTGCGCGCCGGTGTCCTTGGTGCCAATGATGGCATCCTAACGGTTGTCGGCGTGCTGTTTTCTGTCGCCGCCGCGACGACTGACCACTTCACGATTTTCATCGCGGGTCTAGCCGACCTGCTAGCCTGTGCGTTTTCGATGGCGAGCGGTGAATACGCGAGTGTCAGTTCACAAAAAGACACGGAACAAGCCGTTGTTGCCCAAGAAAAGCAACTGCTCGTTGACGACTACGCCGGCGAACGCGATGCCGTGGTGCAGCATTACATTGCTCGCGGCGTCAGCACCGCAACGGCCGGTGAGATCGCCGATCAGCTGCTGGCAAAAGACGCCTTAGGTACCGTGATCAGCGTTAAGTACCAATTGGAAGAAAACCACTTCATGAACCCTTGGGACGCGGCGTTTTCGTCACTGATCTCTGCGGCCAGCGGGGGGATCTTCCCGTTAGTGGCGATGACTTTCTTGCCTGGCGTTTGGGCTTGGCCAGGCACGATCTTGGCGGTTATTTTATCCAGTTGCTTGACCGGGTTCTTATCCGCCAAGTTCGGCGATGGCCTCGTCAAAACTGCTATCATTCGCAATGTGATCATCGGCATCATCACGATGGCGATCCACTATGGTATCGGGCAAGTGATGTAGTGTACGGCTGAGTGAACCACTATTTTTAGCCACGCACGCAAATGCCCTCGCACCACGATTCGTCTTCTTGGAATCGTGGTGCGAGGGCATTTGTTTGTCTTGAGGTTGCAATCACTTCGTCGGCCTCACCTTAGCTATTACCACTTGGTGGCGTGCTCGGCCTGCCGCTTGAGCGCACTCGTCAAGCGTTCTAAACGGGCGATCGTATCATCTAGGGTCAAATAATAGTAAACAATGTTCCCTTCTTGCCGTGAAGCCACCATACCAATATCCCGTAAGGCCTTGAGATGATGAGAGGTCGCCGGTTGCGAAAGCCCGATCGCTTTGGCGAGGTCATTGACCATCAGGCCATGCGGTTCTTGCATCGTGCCTAAGATCATGAGTAGCCGCTGCCGATTCGGATTCGCCAGCGCGTTCAAATGACCAATGTCAGATTGAAATTCTTGTAACGCCGCCTGCTGTGCTTTTGAATATTGATCTCCCATGCCATCCGCCTCCAAGCTTTGTTGTCAACGCGTTTCACTGCCTAGTCTACTCCAGGTCGGGACGTAAAAGGAAACTTATTCAGAATATTTAAATCAATATTCAGATGATTAATTCACAGTTTCCGATTATCCACGGCCATTCGCCATTGATTCAGGGACACCCTACCAATGTAAGCGTACCAGAACTTCTGAATAATCACTAGTTTTCACAGAATATCTTCGTTATGATAGTGATGCCGTCACCGCGGCCTTGCACAAAAATAAACCGACTAATTTAGCGATTTACCTTGCTTTTTTCCTCACTATATTTTAATATTTGTCTAATGTTATGCGACATACTTGAAAAGAGGACCTAATATGACTGTAAATATTGACTGGAATAACCTTGGCTTTGAATACATGAACCTCCCTTACCGCTACATTTCGCATTGGCAAGACGGCCAATGGGATGACGGCAAGCTGACCGACAACAACATGTTAACGATCAATGAAAGCTCGCCCATCTTACATTATGGTCAAGGCGCTTTTGAAGGCTTGAAAGCTTACCGGACCAAAGATGGCCACGTCCAGCTCTTCCGTGTCGACCGCAACGCCAAGCGGATGCAAGACTCCGCCGACAAGCTATTGATGCCACAAGTGCCGATAGACAAATTCATCAATGCAGCCAAGCAAGTAGCCAAGGCCAATGAAGACTACGTGCCCCCTTATGGGACTGGCGCCACCTTATACTTACGGCCAATTTTGATCGGGGTCGGGGAAAACATCGGCGTTTCTCCTGCCAAAGAATACTTGTTCACCATTTTTGCGATGCCCGTTGGCCCTTACTTCAAAGGCGGTATGGCACCAACCAAGTTCATCGTGGCCGACAATTTCGACCGCGCGGCCCATTTTGGGACTGGTGGTGCCAAAGTCGGTGGCAACTATGCCGCCAGCCTTCAAGCCGGCAAGTATGCGCATGAACACGGCTATGGCGATGCGATCTACCTCGACCCGATTCACCATGAATACTTAGAAGAAGTCGGCAGCGCCAACTTCTTTGGGATCACCAAAGACGGCAAACGCCTCTTGACCCCGAAGTCCCCATCGATCTTACCCAGCGTGACCAAGTACTCGATCCTCGACTTGGCTAAAGAACGCTTCGGTCTCGAAACGGAAGAAACTCAGATCTCCATCCATGACCTAGACCAGTTTAGTGAAGCCGGCGCCTGCGGGACCGCTGCGGTCATCACCCCGATTCAAAGCATCACTTACGGTGACGACGAACATACCTTCGGCGATGGCAGTATTGGGCCCTTGACGCAAAAGATCTATGACGAACTGATCGGCATCCAATTTGGGGATGTCAAAGCGCCAGAAGGCTGGATCTTCCCAGTCGACTAAACCGCAAAAAAGGCGGGTCATCAGCTACGAAACGGCTGATGACCCGCCTTTTTTGCGTCCAGATTGCTAACGACCAACCGTTAACCCAAACTGCCACCGTGGACTTCTGTCGCCTCAGTCGCAAGGATAAACGCCGTCGGATCGATCGCTCGGACCTTATCGACGAGGTGCTTGAAATCAGGTTGTTCAACCACCACCATCAACATTTCCATCGTTTGGCCAGAGTGACCGCCAACCACCGAATGGACAGTGAGGCCATGATCACTATGGTCACGGATCGCCGTTTTGATCGTTTCGATGTCACCGCTCATGATGTACACTGCCTTCTTGCGATCGAAGCCGGTTTCGACATACGTCATCGCCAGACTGGTCAAACCGATCGCAAACACGGCCAGCACAAAGGCCTCGACCCCGGAAACCGGGATGTTGAACAGGCACACCACCATATCGATAATGAACAGCCCTAACGCCGGTTTAAGACCCAAGTACCGCTTCAAGATCAGCGGGGGAACCGTGGTACCGCCGCTTGACGCGTCGATGCGGTAATTGATCGCCACCCCTACGGCAAAAATGATGCTCCCCACCACCACCGCCAGCAGACGGTCGGAGACCACTTCGGCTTGCGGGATCACCGCCAACATCGCCGGCAACAACAAGCTACCGATCAAAATGCGGCGCGTGGTCCCCGAATCGAGTAACCACCAAGCGAGCCCCAACATCAAAACGTTGACCCCCAGCGTGGTCACCCCAACAGGGACACCAAAAGCCTCTTGCACTAAGATTGCGATCCCGGTGGCGCCACCAGCCGCCACCCCATGCGGTGCGTAAAACCAATTGATACTGATGGCAATTAACCCTAACGCGACGACCATCAAGGTGCCGCGACCAAGCGTGGTTCGGAAAAACTTTTGCATAGGTCACCTCTTTTTCGTTAATTTCTTATGCTTATAATAATCATACCATACCTTGTAATTCTGCCAAGCGAGCCTTCAACGTCTTGATCTGTGCGTTCAGTTGCACCCCAATATCGGTTTCAGCCACCGTGCGCCGTTTGGCCTCTGTTTCCACGACCCGCTTCGTCGAAATGATATCGGTCAAATTAGCCAATGCCTCTTGCTTTGAGACAAACGGCTGATGCGTCACTAACTGCATCCCATAAGAGTTATCCAACAAGGTATAGCCGCCGATACCAGTCGTTTTTTGATACGGACGAGAAAAGCCACCGTCGATCACGAGCATTTTCTTGTTCGCCATGATCGGCGACTTGCCTTTTTTCACCGGAGTGTGGCCATTGATCACATGGCCGAGTTCTGGGTCCAGCGCAAAAGCGCTCAAGAGTTTGCGCACGAAGCCTTCGTCATGCCGCAGCTGATAATAGGCGTTAGGGTGTTCTTCGTGCGTCTCGGAGGCAGCAATGAAATAACGCTCAAAGGTCGTCATGTCGTGCTTGCCAAAAAGCGGCGAATGCGGACCAGTCCACAAATACCACAAAAGGTCCGTCGCCAAATCGGCTTGTTCCTTCGGGTTGGCATAAGCCAAGCGCAGATTGGCTTCAAGCATCTCGAATAATTGGCGCCCGGCATACGTCGTCCCGTTGATCGTTAAGCCGATGAAGTCGCCAGCTGCGTCAACCGGCACGCACCCGTGAATCAAAAGGTTATGGTTGTACCGCAAGTACATCCCCCCGTTGGCGACCAAAAAGTCCATGTGCCGATGCAGTTTTTCCGAATGCGTGAACGCGTTGACCAACTGTTCGATCACCTGGCGTTCTTCCGGCAGCAGGGTATACGGGTCCTTTTCGGCCACCGTTTGGAAGCAACCATTTTGGATCGGGTAACGGTGCCCATGACAGGCGATGCTGGTGCGATCGGCACTAAGCTTATCTAACATCAGCCGGTGTCCCATTTCAAATTCTGGCCGCCGTTGAATCACCGGTCCTTCTAACTTAAATTGAATGATCGCGATCGCCTGATGGATCTTCGTGATCTCAAGCAATTCATCTGCGGAGAGGTCTTCGGCGCCTTTTGGCCGAAAAGCCGGGTTGTCTTGGTAATAATGCTCCGCCAACCGCGCCAAGTGGCGTAAGTTGATGCCATAACGATCTTCTAGAATGCCTAGGTTATTGTACCGCGCGCAAATGCGCACTAAGTTGGCGATGCACAGCGGCGAGCCCGCCGCCCCCCCGAGCCACAAAATGTCATGGTTGCCCCATTGGATATCGACGTGTTGGCGCTGAATTAAGGCTTCCATGACCTGATCAGGCGCCGGGCCCCGATCATAAATATCGCCCACGATATGAATATGCTCGACCGTCAAATGTTGGATCGTCGTACACGTGGCGATGATCCACTCATCGACTTGCCGCAGCGCGATCAAGTTATTGATGATAGCCCAATAGTAATCGAGCTTGTCGGGATCGTCAGCGGAATTGTATAACAACTCCTCGGTGATGTAGACAAAAGCCGGCGCCATGGCTTTTCGCACCTTCGAGCGGGTATACTTGGTCGCCGTAAACGCCAATAAGCGCACCAAGCGCTGGACCGTGGTCAAATACCACTGGTCCAGTACCTCACCAGTCAATTCCTGGTGCCTGGCTGCTAGCCGTTCTTTCGGGTAGTACACCAAAAAAGCCACTTCTTTAAGTGTCGTTTCTGTCATTTCCCCGTGGAAACACTCCCGGATCTTGGCTAAGACATTGCCACTGCCGTTACGCAAAACATGCTGGAATGCATTATATTCCCCGTGAATATCACTCATGAACGCTTCAGTCGGCTTCGGCAGGTGCATGATTGCCGTCAAGTTGATCAGTTCTGTGGTGATTTCTGGAATGGTTTGGTAAGGTGCCGTCGGGTCTGTCATCGAATCCCTCCATACAGGTAGACCAATTTTGTAAAACTGTGGTTATCGTACCATAAAAGCGCATTCAAAAAAACGTTTACTGGCCGTATTTTAACCAAATAAAAAGAGAAACAGCTCACACAAGCTGTTTCTCTTCGATCTATAACACTGACCTAAACCAGTAAATACCGATTGTCCGACGGCAGTCTTTAAGCGGCTGCAATCACGATGTGGCCATCGCTGACATCGGCCTTCAACGCCTTTACGTCTTGGTGATCCAGGTAGAAGTCGGTGACCTGGTCGCGGATCGCTTGTTCGATCACGCGGCGCAGTGGCCGAGCGCCCATCGCTTCATCATACCCTTGGGTGATCAACCACTGCTTCGCGGCAGGCGTTACCGCCAAAGTGATGCCTTTCTTGGCCAAGGTCGTTTGGACTGCGGCTAACATCAGGTCCACAATTTTGCCCAAGTCAGTTTTGGTCAAATGTGAGAATTCAACGATCCCGTCAAACCGATTGAGAAATTCTGGACGGAAGAACGGCGCGATCTTGGTCTTCAGATCCGTGTCTTGCGCCTTTTGGCCAGTCAGCGCCTCATTACCAAACCCAGCATTAGACGTGGCGATAATGATCGTATTCTTGAAGTTCACGACATTGCCTTGCCCATCGGTCAAGCGCCCATCGTCTAGGACTTGCAATAGCAAGGTCAAGACTTGCGGATCAGCCTTTTCGATTTCATCGAGTAAAACGATCGCGTACGGGTTACGACGAACCTTTTCGGTCAACGTATTGCCGTTGTCTTCGTAGCCGACATAGCCGGCGCTGGTGCCAATCAACTTGGAGACAGCTGTGCGATCGCTATATTCAGACATGTCCAGGCGAATGATCGCTTCCTTATTGCCAAACATGTCTAAGGCCAGTTGCTTGGCCAATTCGGTCTTGCCGACACCGGTTGGACCAACGAACAAGAAACTCCCAATTGGCCGGTCGCCTTCATCAAAGCCTGCCCGGTTACGCCGAATCGCGCGGGCCACCAAGTTGACGGCTTCATCTTGGCCGATCACCTTTCCCCGCAACCGCTTGCCGATACCTTGCAGCCGCTGGATATCGTTGGCCCCAAGTTGGGCCACCGGGATCCCGGTCAGGCGTTCAACGGCTTGGGCGACGTCATTTGGGGTCGCGGTCACCGGCTGCTCATTAGGATTTTTCGCCAGTTGCTGTTGCGCGTCTGCTACAGCTTGCTTGAGTTGCGCTGCTTTCTCAAAGTCTTCTGCCTTGGCCGCCGCTTCCTTTTGGCTGGTGAGGTCTTTGATCTGTTTCTCCAACGCGACCTTATCAACCACCGGATGTTTCGCGGCTAAATGGGCCGCGGTCATATCTAACAAGTCGATCGCCTTATCGGGCAACGTCCGCTGCGGGAGATACTGCACCGAATAGTCCACACAAGCTTGCAGTACGGCATCCGGCAAGGTGACGTGATGATGGTTCTCATAGAGCTTACGCAGCCCTTGGAGGATCTGCAACGTGGTGGCCGGCGTCGGCTCATTCACCGTGACAGCATTGAAGCGCCGCGCCAGCGCGGTATCTTTCATGATCGTGTTACGGTATTCATCTTGCGTGGTGGCCCCGATTACGGTCAGATCGCCACGCGACAAGGCGGGCTTAATGATATCTGCAAGGCCCTTGCTGCCGCCTTCCCCTGTCGCGCCAGCACCTAAGATCTGGTGGATCTCATCGAAGAATAAAATCACGTTGCCCGCTTTTTGGACTGCGGAAACGAGCTCTTGGATGTTTTGCTCGAAGGCGCCACGATACTGCGTGCCTGCTTCCAAGTTGGCTAAGTCGATAGAATAGATCTGCTGATCACGCAACGCTTCGGGCACATTGCCTGCGACGATTGCTTGGGCCAAGCCTTCGACGATCGCCGTCTTGCCGACCCCAGCGTCACCAACGAGAATGGGATTATTCTTGATCCGCCGGCTGAGGACTTCTGCCGTTTCTTGGATCTCTTCATCCCGGCCGATCACCGGGTCCAACAGGCCATCTTTAGCCGCCTGGGTCAAGTTGCGGCCTAATTTATCTAAAATACTTTCTTGCTTTGGCGTCTTAGTCGCGACCGGAATCTCGTGCCCTGATTGCGCCTGTAGCTGTGCGACTTCTTCAGGCGTCAACTCATGACCATTCACGACGTACCGCCGCTGGCCATTGCCATCCATGTGCCGCATCAATTGATCAAAGAAATCATCCATCCCGTTATTGAAAAATGGGTCATTGAAATTTGCCATTGTCTTACCTCCTAACACGCCCAACAGACGTGAGCCTCTGGTGACGGCACTAAAAAAGCACCGCTGACCCGTAGCGGTGCCTCCTAATTATAGTCGGACCGCTACGGTCTTCTTGTTTACATAATATATTATCGCATCTATTTAGCACTCTGTCAACACGAGTGCTAAACTTTCACAAAAAAAGTCCTCACACCACGATTATCAGGAACAAAATCGTGCTATGAGGACACTTAGCGTACTGTTTCAGTTTTGCGACTCACTTATCTAACGGTAAGATCGCGACCACGGCGCGCATCAACACGGCCCCGATCGCCATCGAAAGCGCCTCGCCTAAAGCGATCGACGCATAACTCGCCCAAAATGGCAGGTGATTCACGATCGCCAACTGACCAGCGACCGTAAACATCGACACCGTGAACAAGGTGCCCATGATCAGGAACTTCAGCCACCGCCGCTGGGTCTTCTTGGCTAACCACCGACTCAACCACAAGAAAATCAGCGTGCCGATCGTCCCCACTGGCACATCGATCAACCAAGTCGGGCTAAAGCAATTCGCAATCAAAACACCCAGTGTCACGGCCCAGAGATAGCGCTTTTTAAACAAAGCGAGGTAATTCAACATCTCCGAAAACCTAACTTGTACCACCCCGTAAGATAGCGGCGCGAAAACCACCGTCAAAACCACGTAAATACCGGCAATGATCGCGATTTGCGTTAGGTGTAACCAGGAACTGCGTGTTGTCGTTGTTTGCATATTTGTTCTCCTTTATAACCAAAACGGTTAGTGATAACTGCGACCAAAGGATCATAAGTGTCGCAGTGAGCGGATGCCTGATCCAGCTCGTTCTAATAACGTTATTTTGCCAACCAGCCACCATCGATCGGCACGACGGCGCCATGGATATAATCCGCCGCAGGGCTGGCTAAAAACAGGGTCAGCGCTGCCACCTCTTCGGGCTTAGCCCAGCGCTTAGCCGGGGTCTGTTCGGCGACCCAATGCGCCATCTGGCCATCACCGGCAAAATCAGCAGCATTCATTGGCGTGTCGATCGCCCCAGGGGCGATCGCGTTGGCCCGGATTCCTCGCGCCGCATAATCGAGATCCAGCTGCTTCGTCATGCCGATCACCGCGTGCTTGGCGGCTGTGTAGGCGATACCACCGCCGCCACCGACGAGGCCAGCAATTGACGACATGTTGACGAAAACCCCGTGGCCTTGCGCCAACATTGCCGGTAAAACCGCCTTAATCACGCGAAACTGGCTGGTGAGGTCAACCGCGATGATCTGATCCCACTCCGCCAGACTTGTTTCCTGGACCGTGTGGTAGCCATCTAACACCCCTGCCGTATTACAGACGATCGTGGGTGCGAAGTCAGCAATCAACTCAGCCGTTGCAGGTGCCGTCACATCTGCTTGCAAAGGGCGCACACCAGCGGTCGTGAGCGGCGTTTGATCTACGGCCAAGACCTGCGCGCCAGCGGCCACAAAGGCGGTCGCTTGGGCCAAGCCAATACCGCTAGCGGCGCCGGTCACCGCGACTCTTTGACCCGTAAACTGGCTCATACGGCTTGCCAATCGGTCGCCAACGCATCACACCCGGTCGGCTCCCAGACACTGAAGCCTTCACCTTGAACCTTGATCAAAAAATACGGAGTCACTGGAATACCGTCGTAATTTTGACCATCAACCAACGTGATGAATTCTTCGCCACCATTCCAGCCACGACGCACCGCTTTAGCCCCAGTCTTAAGCTGAGGTAAAATTGCTTCAAAAGTCATGTCTTCACCCTCCTTTCATAAGCCCTAGCCTATCACACTAGCGCCTAGAGCGATAGCAAAAAGAAGCCTCCCGACGACAATTCACCGAATCGCAGTCAGGAGGCGCTTTTCAAATCAGTTTAGCTGAGCAATACCGCATCATCGTTGAGTTCCTTGCCGCTTTGTTCTTTGAACAAACGTAAGAGATCAGGGACGGTCAGCCCTTGTTTTTGGTCTTGACGAATGTCGACCGCGATCTGCCCGTGATCGAGCATGATGAGCCGGTTGCCATAACGCAAGGCATCTTGCATATCATGCGTGATCATCAAGGTCGTGATCTTCTGCGCCGCAACCAGTTGTTCCGTCAGTTGCATGACAGTCGCGCTAGTTTGCGGGTCTAACGCCGCCGTGTGTTCATCTAATAACAAGAGTTCCGGCGCTTTCAAGGTCGCCATCAACAAGGTGATGGCTTGGCGTTGGCCCCCAGACAGCAACCCGATTTCGGTGGTCAAACGACTTTCCAGACCCAAGTTGAGGCTGGCCAGCTTTTCTTGGAATAACTGGCGATCGGACTTGCGCACCCCGGCACTCCAGAAATTCCGCCACGTGCCGCGCTGCATCGCCAGGCTGAGGTTTTCTTCCACCGTCAGCATCGGCGCAGTCCCTGACAACGGATCCTGGAAAACGCGGGAAATCAGCTTAGCGCGCTTGGCGACGCTTTGATAGGTCACATCTTTGCCTGCGATCTTCACTTGCCCATGCGTGACGGGTAAGGAACCGGCTACTGAGTTTAGCAAGGTTGATTTCCCCGCACCGTTACCACCGATAATCGCGACAAAATCGCCTTCTTCAAGGGTCAAGTCGATGCCTTTGAGCGCATGGTTTTCGTTGACCGTGCCTTGGGCAAAATATTGATGTAGATCTTTAACTTCTAAAGCTGGCATGATTAATCCCCCATCCGCTGTTTATTTTCGCGCCGTGCCTTGATCACTTTGAATTCTTTTTGGATCAATGGTAAGGACAAGAAGACGACTAACATCAAGGCGTAGAACAGGCGCAAGGCGTTAGGATCGACCCCGAGTTCCAAGACGCCGGCAATGATCAAGCGGTAGATGATCGCCCCGACGATGATCGTTAATAAGCGCTGGCCAAAACTCAAGTTACGTAACAAGATTTCCGCAATGATGATAGCGGCTAGCGCGATCACCAACGTCCCGATCCCCATGGAGATATCCGCGTAGCCGTTGGTTTGGGCCATTAAGCTCCCAGATAACGCGATCAGACCGTTACTGACCATGTAGACGATGATCTTCATGTTGTCGTTATTGATCCCGTTGGCTGCAGACATCGCCTGATTATCCCCGACCGCGCGTGCCGCCAAGCCCATTTGGGTATTAAAGTACAGCACCAACAAAATGATCACGATCGCCAAAACGACTGCCCCGACTGCGATCGTGTCTAACGTCGAATCGCCGGTCGAAAATAGGGTAAATACCGTTTTAATATTGCTCAACAAGGATAAATTGGCCTGGCCCATGATGAACAGGTTGACGGAATACAACCCGGTCATCGTCAAGATCCCGGTCAACAGATCAGGAATCTTCAACTTGGTATGCAAGAAACCAGAAACAAAACCGGCTAACGCCCCGCCCAAGAACCCGTATAGGGTCGCCAGGATCGGATTGCCGCCGTGCACAAGGCTGTGCGCGGTGATCGCCGCACCTAGAGGAAAACTCCCTTCGGCTGTCATATCGGCGATATCCAAAATTCGGAAGGTCAAGTAGACGCCGATCGCCATGATCGACCACAACAAACCTTGCGAGACACTAGAGGTTAAGATGCTCATGTTGGTATTTACTCCTTCTTGGCAGTCCGCAACAAGCGGGCAGTGATTGAGAAACAGTTGCTGCAGGCAACCAAGGTCCGATTATTGCTTGGTGTCTGCATCGGTGATGGCGAACGCCTTCATCATCTTCTGGTTCTTGATGACCGTCACCTTCGCTGGGGTTTCAACGGCGAGGTCTTTGACCTTCTTACCTTTCAAGATCTTGATCGCGAGCTTGGCCGTTTGCTTGCCTAAATCCTTGTAGTCAATCCCGATCGTGGCCACCCCACCATCTTTGACCATGGTCGAAGCCGCAGGGACCACCGGCACCTTTTTAGCCAAGGAAACTTTGCCAACGGTGCTCATCGCCGCCGCCACCGTATTGTCAGTCGGCACGTAGATCACGTCGGCTTGTCCGGCTAATGATTCAGTCGCCGATTGGACATCGTTAGTGGAGGCAACGGTGCGCTTGACGACCTTCAAGCCCAACTTCTTAGCGGCCTTTTCAGCCGCCTTGATCTGGACGATCGAGTTTTGTTCGGCTGCGTTGTATAACATCCCCACGTTTTTGGCCTTCGGGAAGAGCTTGTGCATGTAGGCGATCTGCGAAGCGATGTTGACCATGTCCACTACCCCAGTCGCGTTAGTCCCTGGCGCCTTGGTGTTATCGACTAAGCCGGCCGCCTTAGGGTCGGTCACGGCGGTGAACACCATCGGCGTCTCTGGATCGCCTTTTTGCAAGGCTTGTGCCGCCGGGGTCGCGATCGCTAAATTGACGTCGTTCTTGTCTTTTTTGAGTTGCTCACTCATGGTTTTCAAGTTCGCCTGATCGCCTTGGGCGTTCACATAGTCAATTTTGATTTTATCGCCTTTATACCCTTGTGCCTTCAGCTCTTGCGTGAATCCCTGGCGCGCATCTGTCAAAGCAGTTTGGTCGATTAATTGCAAGATCCCGACCTTGACCGTGTCGTCTTTGGCCGCCGCTTGCTTGCCACAAGCCGCCAAGCCCAACATTGCGATTGCCCCAAGGCCTAATAATAACTTCTTCATCATGTAATATCCTCCCAGATAAAATGCCTGATTTGTTAGCAACACGCCCAAATCAAAAGGCCAGTCACGTTCAGAGAGATCCCCACGTGGCTGGCCATTCATTTTTTCCGGAAAAGAAAAGGCCACATGGAGAAATTCTGTTCATCCATGTGGCAATTGATCGCACGTTTAATGGTACCGGCCATCATGGATGCAAGCCGCGGCTTGCATCCATGATGCAAACCGCTATCCGAAAAAGCCGGTAAAAAAGACTGTGTTCAGTTGTGTTGGGTTTAATAAGTTCATGTTCAACACTCCTTTGCCCAGCGTTGCTGGTATGTTTATGAGAATACTATGGGAAGATCTGACTGTCAACCCCAGATTCTAACATTACGGCTTTTACGGGGGAGGCTATTCAGTTTTGAGGCGCTATTTAGCGGCGTTTTCGAGGTCAGCTTGCGTTAAGTTGAACAATTTCATGCGCTTGGCGTTGGAGACCAATTCGGTCTTAGCAGGCGATTCGATCGGTAACGACTTGACCTTCTTGCCTTTGAGGATCTTGACGGCCATTTTCGCCGTTTGTTTGCCGAGGTCTTCGTAGTTGATCCCCTTCGTCGCGACGCCGGCCAGTTTGATCATCGTCGCATCCGCATTGACCACGGGCACCTTCGACTTTTCAGAGACCTTACCGACCGTTGCCATGCCGGCAGCCGCCACATTGTCTGTCGGGATGTAGATCGCATCGGCTTGTCCCGCTAAGGCTTCAGCCGCTTGCTGCACGTCATTGGTGGTTGCCGCCGTCTTGACCACGGCCGTCAAGCCTAACTTTTTGATTTCTTGTTTGGCTAGCTTGATTTGGAAAACCGAGTTGGCTTCAGCCGCGTTGTACAGCAAGCCGATCTTCTTAGCCTTCGGGAACAGTTTGTGCGTGAAGTCGATTTGGCCTTTGACGTCGACCATATCGGTCACTCCGGTGGCATTTTTATCTGGTGCCTTAGGATTGGTGGTTAAGCCTGCAGATTTAGGATCCGTGATCGCCGTGAATAACATTGGCGTGTCAGCATCTTCTTTTTGCAACGCTTGGGCCGCTGGCGTGGCGATGGCCAAATTCAAATCGTTCTTGTCTTGCTTGAGTTGTTGACTCATCGACTTCAAATTGGCTTGATCGCCTTGTGCGTTGACGTAATCGATCTTGATCTTATCGCCTTTGTACCCTTCTTTGGCCAGCTCTTCCGTAAAGCCTTTGCGCGCCGCATTCAAGGCGCTTTGATCGATCAACTGCAAGATCCCAACTTTGACGGTGTCGCTTTTCTTCGCGCTTTTATTGCCGCAGGCGGCCAGGCTGGCGACCGCCACGATCGTGGTCAAACCCACCAATACTTTTTTCATTTTCATCATGATTCCTCCAAAAATTTTTTTCTACTCAGGCTAAACAAAAAGCCGGCCACTGAGATTCCCCAGTGGCCGGCCGCTTCTTTTTCCGGAAAGAAAAAGCCACATGGAGAATCACTTCATCCATGTGGCGTTAATCGCATGTTAAGTGCTACGCCGATCATGGATGCAAACCTGCAACGCGGTTTGCATCCTTTGGCGAATGCAAGCCGCTATCCGTAATAGCCGTAGTAATAAGCGTGATTAAGTTGTGTTGGCATTAATTTAGTCATTATCAACACTCCTTCGGCCCAGCGCTTAGCTGGTACGTGTCTGAGAATACGCTCATCAAAACTTCATGTCAAGGTGATTTGGGACATTCACCCAAAAGCCTGTCGTTCACCGGTGGTTTACTTCAACATGTCTTTGGTAACGCCGAAAAGCTTCATCCGCTTAGCGTTCGTGACCAACTTGATGTGCTTAGGGCCTTCGACTGGGATGTCTTTGACTTTCTTGCCTTTGATGATCTTGATCGCCATGTCCGCAGTTTGCTTGCCAATATCTTCAAAGCTAGCCCCTTTAGTTGCCACTCCGGCGAATTGGATCATTGTTGGGTCCGTGTTGACAACTGGGACCTTCGTGGCTTCGGAGACTTTACCGATCGTCGCCATCCCCACTGCGGCCACGTGGTCATTGGGAATAAACAAGGCATCGGACTTCTTGCACAGCGCCCGGGCCGTAGATTCAACATCAGAAGCAGAGGCGACCGTCATTTCAACCGGCGTCATCCCTAGCTGCTTCATCGCCTTGCGGGCTCGCTTGACGATCGCCATCGCGTTAGGTTCACCGGCATCGTACATCATCCCGATCTTCTTGGCCTGGGGGAACATCTTGTGAAGCAATTCCAACTGCATCTTAACGTTCGCCAAAACGGTGACGCCGGTGGCATTCTTGTCGGGGGCCTGCAACGCTGACTTGGTGATCAGACCCGCAGCCACCGGGTCGGTGATTGCTGAGAAGATCAACGGTGTCTTGTTGCCTGCCTTCTCCATGGCTTGCGAGGCCGCAGAGCCGATCGAGATGTTCACCGTGTTGTTCATCCGGCTCAATTGTTGGCTCATTTGGTTGAGGTTTGACTGGTCCCCTTGAGCGTTGAGCAACTTGATCTTCGCTTTCCCGTAGCCTTTGGCCTTCAATTCTTCGCGAATGCCTTTTTCCGTATCGTCTAAGGCTTGTTGATCGAGTTGTTGCAAAATCCCGATCTTAACGTCACTCTTCGACTGGGGACTGCTACTTTTCCCACAAGCGGCTAATAAAAGCAGAGACATGGCGGCGGCAAGCCCAAAAATAATTTTTTTCATGATAAGTCCTCCAAAAAATAAAATGGCCGGTCACTGGGAAACTCCCACGTGACCGGCCATCTTCTTTCCGGAAAGAAAAAGCCACATGAGAGAATTCTCCCCATGTGGCGTTATCGGCATGTTAAATGCGACGGCCACATGGATGCAAGCGCGCAGGCTCACATCCATGTGCAAGCCCGCTATCCGTAATAGCCGCCGTAATAAGTATTCAGTTGTGTTGTTAGGTGCTTGGTCATGCTCAACACTCCTGTCTGTGATTCGGGTATGTGGCTAACCATACGCTGTCAAATGAGACCCGTCAAGGGATTGCGTGAGATTTTTTTAATTTTGAGGTGCCTCGTCCCAAGACAAGCGCTCGAATTCACGCCCGTTTCGCGTGGTTAGCCGCGTGATCGTCGTATTGTGAATCATCGCCGGTTCTCGTAACCGCTCGAACGGGACGCCCACCAACGTATTCAGTAACAGCTGAAAAACGATCCCGTGCGCCACCACCAAAACTTTACCGGTCGGGTGGGCCGCAACAGTCGCGGCGATCACACCATAACTCCGCGCCAAAACGCCGCTGTAAGTTTCTGAACCAACCTTGGCCGCACCGCGGGTATCAAACCCGTGCAGGTCGTGGAAGTACAGATCTAGTAACGCCGGTTCGTTGACCGTGGCCATACTTTGCCCATCCCACCGGCCTAACTTCATCTCCCGCAAGCCATCGGCAGGTGCCACCGGCGTCGTATACGCGTTAGGCGCTAAAATCAACCGGGTCGTGGTCAACGCTCGGGGCATACTCGAGCTGACCGCTTGGATAAAATGTACCCCTGCCAACGCCTGCCCGACGGCACGCGCACCGTCTTGACCTTTGGCCGTCAGTGGTGAGTCACTCAAGCCACCGTTGAACCCATTACGCAGATTGATCTGAGTTTCCCCGTGTCGCACAAAATAAAATTCTGTCATCGCTTTCCCTCCGAATTCAGTATACTGGAAAGTATCGAAGGTGGAGGTGATAAAATGCATTTTTTGCTGATCGATCTATATCTCATCGTCTCGGGGATCCTAGCCGGCTTGCTCAGTACGATCGCCGGAATGGCCTCACTCGTCTCTTATCCTGTCTTGTTAAGTATGGGGCTCCCTCCGGTGGCGGCCAACGTGACGAATACTGCCGCTCAGATCTTCACAGGGATCGGCTCAACGCTGAGCTCCACCCGCGAATTAAATACTGCCAAACGCACGACTGGCATCGTGACCGCATGGGCTTTGAGCGGTAGCGTCTTAGGTTGCGTCTTACTCCTCGTCGCGCCGGCCGATTCCTTTGCCAAAGCGGTCCCGTTTTTGATCGCCTTTGCCGGGTGCTTAATGCTTTACGCGCTTTTTGCCAAGCCCCGTCCGGCCCGCATCGCGACCTCCCACCCCTTGCTTAGAGGGGCCGCTGTGTTCGTGGTGGGGATCTACATCGGCTACTTCGGTGCGTCTGCCGGGGTGATCATGCTGGCCATCTTGATCCTCACAGAACACCTGCCGTTTGCCACTACCAACGCGATCAAAAACTTCGTCAGCTTCTCGGCCAATTTTTTAGCCATGTTAATCTACGCCTTTACAGCGGCGATCCACTGGGACCTGGTGGTGAAAATGGGGATCGGATTTTTGATCGGCGGTTGGTTGGGGCCAAAAATCGTGCGCATCGTGCCGGTCCGCCCGCTGCGCATCCTCATTGCCTTGGCCGCCTTCGGCTTAGCTGGCTACTTATTCGTCACGACGTATTAATTAGGCCAACAGATTAAGCGAATTATCTCACCCAAATCGGCCTCACGTCAGCTAACGATGGTATAATAAGGGCAATTAGTTTAGAAAGGACCTGTCATGCAACTCACTGCACGCCAAACTGAAATTCTTACGTTGCTCAAGGCACAAAGCCCTTTGACGGGTGAAGCCATCGCCTCCCATTTGGGGGTGGCCATCCCCACGATCCGCGTGGATTTACGCGTCTTGACGGCATTAGAGCTGCTCACGTCGCGCCCTAAAGTCGGCTACAGCTATCAGCAACCACCGGCAACCAGCGTCTCCGCTGATCAATATGCGACCCCGATCCAGACGATCATGCTACCAACCACGGAGATCCGCCAAAACGCGACCCTAGAAGAAGCGGTGACCAAAATGTTTCTCGCCGACGTGGGCTCGCTTTACGTCGTGGACAGCGATGGCGCTTTGGTCGGGTTGATTTCTCGCAAAGACTTGCTGCGCGCGAGTTTTACCAGTCGCGACGCAGAATCTTTAGTCGCCAGCATCGTGATGACGCGGATGCCAAATGTCATCACGGTGACGCCGGAAACCACGATCAAAACCGCCAGTGAACTGCTCCTAAGGCACGATGTCGACTCTTTACCCGTTGTCTCACCCGATGATCCCCAGCGGGCCATCGGCAAAATCACGAAAAATCGCATCTTCGCGTACTTCGTCGAAGCCGCCAAGTAGACCGCCGCTCAATGAGCGGTTTTTTTAATGCCTAAATCGCCGGTGGTACGGACCAAAATGTTTAAGATTTACTTATAGACCAATTTTTAATTGAAAACGCTTGCTTTTTTCGTCTAAAAATAATACATTGTAAATCGTAAATATATAACGTCTTAATAACGTGGAAGAAGGGTTAATATGACTAAACAAATCTATACCTTCACAGAAGGCAACATGCACATGCGCGATTTACTCGGCGGCAAAGGGGCTAACCTGGCTGAAATGACGAACTTAGGCATTCCAGTCCCCCACGGCTTCACGATCACAACAGCCGCCTGCCATGACTTCCAACAACACCACGAACTCAGCCAAGGTCTCCAAGCGGAGCTAGCAACGGCGCTGAATACGTTGGCCGCCACCACTGGCAAGCGCTTCGATGATCCAGTCGGTCCTTTATTAGTCTCCGTGCGCTCCGGGGCCCCGATTTCGATGCCAGGCATGATGGATACGATCTTGAACATCGGCCTTAACGACAGCACCGTCGACACCTTAGGGGAACTCACGCAAAATCCGCGCTTCGCCTATGACAGCTACCGGCGGCTCTTGGCGATGTTCGGCAATGTCGTTTATGGGATCCCAGAGCAGCGCTTCGATGATATTTTGACCGCCGTTAAAAAGGCGCACCACTATGACTCCGATCTCGATTTGACCACTGCGGATCTCCAAGCGATCGTCACGCAATTCAAAGGCTTGTACCACGACACCGATGCCGGGGTTTTCCCGCAATCCCCTAAAGCACAATTAGAAGCCGCGATCACTGCGGTCTTCTCTTCTTGGAACAATCACCGTGCGCGAGTTTATCGCGCCCAAAATCACATTCCTGACACCTTAGGCACGGCCGTCAACATCTGTGAAATGGTCTTCGGTAATGCCGGTTGCGACTCTGGTACCGGTGTCGCCTTCACTCGCGACCCTGCTACCGGCGCCCATGCGCTGTTCGGGGAATACTTAATGAATGCGCAAGGCGAAGACGTGGTGTCTGGTGTCCGTACCCCACAACCCGTCGCTGCCTTACAAGACAGCCTCCCTGCCGTTTATGAACAATTAGTGGCCATCGCCAACAAGCTCGAAATCCACTACCATGACATGCAAGATCTGGAATTCACGATCGAACACGGCCACCTGTTCTTGCTACAAGCGCGTGCGGGCAAACGAACGACGACGGCCGCCTTACAGATCGCTTGTGATCAAGTCGCCGAAGGCCTGATCACCAAAGACGAGGCCTTGATGCGCCTTGAGCCAGAGGCCTTGAGCGACATGTTACACCCAGAATTTGACCCCACGATCTTAGCGGCGGCCAATCCCTTGGCCACAGGGCTGCCAGCTTCGCCAGGCGCCGCCGCCGGACAAATTTACTTCACCGCTCAAGCCGCCAAAGAAGCCGCCGAAACAGGCAAACGCGTGATCTTGGTCCGCCAAGATACGTCCCCAGAAGACATCGATGGGATGATCGCCAGTGCCGCGATCGTAACCGCCCGTGGGGGAATGACCTCCCATGCCGCCGTGGTTGCCCGCGGTATGGGGGCCACCGCCGTTGTCGGGGTGCAAACCTTGAGCGTTACCGGCGAAGAAGCGCAGATTGGTGACCACACGTTGCATACGGGCGACTGGTTATCGGTCGATGGTGCCAGTGGCACCTTATACCTTGGCGAGTTACCGCTCGTCGCCACCGGCGTGCAAAGCAATTTGACCACCTTTTTGGATTGGGCCAAAGACCGCGCCACTTTAGCAGTCTACGCCAACGCCGACACCCCCCAAGACCTGCAACGGGCCCTCGAATTTGGTGCCGACGGCGTGGGCTTGACGCGCACGGAACACATGTTTTTCCAACCAGAGCGACTTTTGCAGATGCGCCGCATGATCCTCGCAGAGACCACCGAAGCGCGTCAAGCACCCTTGGCCGCTTTGGAGAAAATGCAAGAAGACGATTTTTACCACCTCTATAAGCTCGCAGGGACCAAAGCGGTCACGGTGCGCCTGCTCGACCCGCCGTTACATGAATTCTTGCCGCATGATGACCGCGAGCTGCAAGCCGTGGCTAAGCAACTAGGGCTGACGCGCACAGCCTTGGCTGCCCGCGTTTCGGCCTTGAAGGAAGTCAATCCCATGCTCGGCCACCGTGGCGACCGGCTCGCAGTCACCTTCCCAGAAATCTACCAAATGCAAGTCCGCGCCCTGATGCACGCGGTGGTGCGGCTAGACCACGAAGGCCTGACCGTCAACCCGCACATCATGATCCCGTTGACCAATACGGAAGCCGAAATGACGGCCATGCGGCACTTAGTCCAAAAAGTGATCACCACAATCGCGGCCGGCAATCGTCTCAACGTGCACGCAGAAATCGGGACGATGATCGAAACCCCGCGGTCCTGCGTCACCGCCGCGACGATCGCCCATGCGGCCGATTTCTTCAGCTTCGGGACCAACGACCTCACACAGTTGACGTTTGCGTATTCGCGAGATGACGTTGCTAGTTTCTTGCCAGCTTACCGTCAACAAGGCTTGATCGCAGCCGATCCGTTCCAACACATTGACCAAGAAGGCGTCGGCGCCTTGATGAAATTGGCCATCGCCGGCGGTCGCCAAACAAAACCAGAACTGCCGATCGGCGTCTGCGGCGAAGTCGGTGGTGATCCTGCCAGTGTTGCCTTCTTTAACCAATTAGGCGTTAATTACGTCTCCTGCTCACCTTACCGCGTGCCGGTCGCCCGCCTCGCAGCCGCCCAGGCCGCGATCAAAAGCACCACCACGGTCACTGCCTAACCTTCTGCTGAGCCATGTCACAGAACGCAGTTAGGGACCTCTAGACGACAAAAAGCCGCTTATCCACCTGAAAAATCAGGCTGATAAGCGGCTTTTTAGTCATTACGCACTGCGCACCATCGTGGGCGTCTGGGGATCAGTGAACACTGATCCCCAAAGCCATACGGCCATAGCGGCTGATCCGGGTCATTTGCCAAGCCGGGGACCAGACGACTTTAACGTCGACCGTATCGATTTCTGCCAACTGGGTCAATGCCGCCGTGATCTGTCCTGGCACTTCATCGAGGCACGAGCACCCCATTTCTGAAAAGCTCAAAACCAAGTCACAGTGTTTGTTTTCATCCAGATAGACTTCATAAATGAACCCTAAGTTGTAGATATCCACGCCTAGCTCGTCGTCGTAGATCGTCTCCAGTTTTTCGGCGATTTGATCGCCAAGCGCCGCAGCGCGGTCGTTTACTTTAATATCGTCTCGCATAATCATCCGATCCTTTCAACGGGCATGATGGTGTTGGTCCCCCGGTACGTCTACCAGGTGGTTACTTTTTCCAAAAATCGGTCGTAGCACCTTGTGCGGCACTCGAAACGATATGGGCGTACTTGCCTAAGACCCCGCGGGATTCCAGCGGTGGCAACTTAAGCTGCTGGCGTCGTTTTGCCAATTCGGCATCTGAGACGTCCATGGTCAACTCACGGGTGTCTTGGTCGATGATGATCGTGTCGCCGGTCTTCAACAAGGCGATATTACCGCCATCTTGCGCTTCTGGCGCAATGTGCCCGACCACGAAGCCATGCGACCCACCAGAGAAGCGGCCATCAGTCAGTAAGGCAACGGATTCCCCTTGCCCTTTCCCACTCAGCAAGCCGGACAATGTCAGCATTTCTGGCATCCCTGGGCCGCCTTTAGGGCCAACATAGCGCACGACCACACAGTCGCCAGGAACGACTTCATCGGCCATCACGGCGTCAATCGCCGCTTGCTCGCTATCAAAGACCTTCGCTGGGCCGACATGGCGGCGCGTCTTCAGGCCAGAAACCTTAACGACACAGCCTTCAGTCGATAAGTTCCCATGTAAAATGATCAGCGGACCATCTTCACGCAGTGGCTTATCCAGCGGCATGATCACCTTTTGGCCAGGGGTCAAATCTGGGAATTCGGCCAGGTTTTCTGCCACGGTCTTACCGGTACAGGTGAGGCAATCCCCATGCAAGTAACCATTCTTCAGCAACAGCTTCTCCACAGCCGTCACCCCGCCCGCCTTGTACAAGTCGTACATAACGTAGTGGCCAGATGGCTTCAGGTCAGCGAGATGTGGCACTTTCTTCTGGAAGGTGTTGAAGTCGTCAATCGTCATTTCGACATTGGCCGCATGCGCGATCGCCAACAAGTGTAAGACGGAATTGGTTGAGCCGCCCAGTGCCATGATCACAGTCAAAGCGTTCTCGAAGGCTTCGCGGGTTAAGATATCGTGAGGGTAGATGCCTTTTTTCAACAAATTCACGACGGCCTTGCCGGCTGCTTCCACGTCCTGGCGCTTCTCTTCAGAATCACCTGGGTGAGAGGCGGAGCCCGGCAAGCTCATACCCATGACTTCGATCGCAGAAGCCATCGTGTTCGCCGTGTACATCCCACCGCAGGCCCCAGGCCCTGGGCAGGCGTTACATTCGATGCGCCGCACCTCTTCTTCTGACATCTCGCCGGCATTCATCGCCCCGACGGCTTCAAACACAGACACGAGGTCGATGTCTTTGCCATCGAGTTTGCCTGGCATGATCGTGCCGCCATAAACGAAAATTGACGGAATGTCGGCATTGGCCATGGCGATCAAGCTCCCTGGCATGTTCTTATCACAGCCACCGACGGCCACTAACGCGTCGGCGTTGTGCCCGCCGACCGCCGCTTCCATCGAATCCGCGATAATGTCTCGACTCGGTAAGGAGTAGCGCATCCCCGGCGTCGACATTGAGATCCCATCAGAAACGGTGATGGTCCCGAATTGTACCGGCCAAGCGCCAGCCTCTTGAACCCCTTTTTTGGCTTGGCGGCCTAACCCGTCTAAGTGCATATTACAAGGCGTATTTTCCGCCCAGGTACTGATGACCCCGACAATCGGCTTCTTAAAATCTTCATCTTGCATGCCAGTGGCACGCATCATTGCGCGGTTAGCTGACTTCACGATACCATCATACACATGACTGCGAATCCGATAATCTTTTAGTGATTCGTCATTAGCCATTTTGAAACGCCCCTTTCAGGTATAGTATGTAAAACACGGCGCAAAATCGGACACGCCCAATTTCTTTCACCACATTTTAATTGAATTCTAACACTATTTCCGGAATCTTCACAGAAAAACTTGGCTTCCAATTGTTAATTTTGCTAACGTTAGGACTTTCCCTAAAGGAGCAGCATATGCAGATCATCATTTCCCCAACCAAACAAATGCAAGTCGACACGGATACCTTCTTGCCCCAAGCACAACCGCAGTACCTGGCCGAGGCCAATCAACTCCTGCACCAAATGCAGGCGCTTGATTACACACAGGCCAAAACCTTGTGGCATTGTAGCGACAAACTGGCGCAACCAAACTTTGCGCGGTTGGCCACGATGGATCTGACGCGCGCCTTGACGCCGGCGATCTTGGCTTACGTGGGCATTCAATACCAGTACATGGCCCCTGACTTGTTCACAGCGCCGGCACTAGCGTACATCCAAGCCAACCTCCGGATCCTGTCTGGATTCTACGGTAGTCTGCGGCCATTCGACGGCATCGTCCCTTACCGGCTTGAGCTTGGGGCCAAACTGGCAGTCGCCGAATCCACCAACCTCTATGGCTTTTGGGGAGACAAGCTTTATCGTAGTCTCGATTGGCGCCAGCCGGTGGTGAACCTGGCCTCACAAGAATACGCCAAGGCGATTCAGCACTACCTCACCCCACACGACCGCTTCGTCACCGTCGTTTTCGGCCGCTTAGACGAGGGCAAGGTCAAGACCCGCGCTACGCTGGCCAAAATGGCCCGCGGGCAAATGGTGCGCTACCTCGCTGAAAACAATGTGACGACCATCGCCGGCATCAAGGCCTTCGACCACCCGGATTACCATTACACCGAGACCTTGAGCGACGAAGACCACCTAGTTTTTCTCGAACACTGAGCCACTATCGTAAGCGCACAAGAGGCGCCTCCTGCGAAACCTAAGGTTTCACGGAAGGCGCCTCTTCTCTTTGATTCTATGGTTCACCCCAGTAACTGGTAGTGCGCGAGGCCATTAACGATGCCCCCAGCCATATTGCTGGTGGTGACGAACTCGGCGGTGTGCTTGGCGGCGTCAGACCCATTGCCCATGGCCACCGGGTGGTCGACCAACTGCAACATCGGCAAGTCGTTGGCCGCATCCCCAAACGCATACGTCGGCACCCCAACCAGCGTGGGGTCCGCTAATAAGCGCTGAATGCCCGTTTTCTTAGAAACGCCGGCTAACATGGTATCCAACCCGCGCGGATTATTCCGCACCAGCGACAACTGCTGGGCGAAGGCGTGTTGTAGCTGTGCATCGCGCCCACGATCAAAAACAAACATAAAGTTGACCTCGTGGTGAGCCGGCCACTGCGGATCGACGTGCGGTGTCAGGTGTAAGAGCTGATAATTTTCGTGCGTATCGGCATTTTCGGCACTCAAGGCAAAGCCTGCCTCGTTGTACCAGCCGACCGGGTCCCCCAAAGCCGCCGCATAATCCGTGACGGCACGAATCAGCGACTGGGGCAAGACTTCAGCAAACAGCCGGCGGCCTGCGACTTGCACATAACTGCCATTGGCGGCAACTAACGTATCGATCCCCGTTTGGTCGAGAATATATTGAATCTCGAAGCGATTACGCCCAGTGGCGATCACGGGCAACACCGCGTTTTCCTGCAACTGGCGTAGCGCCATCAACGTCTCCGGTGCCAGCGATTTATCGTCTTGTAACAAGGTCCCATCTAAATCGAAAAAGACAACCGCTTTAACCACGCGCGACACCCCCGATCGCTTGGCGCAAATTCGGCAAGGTGAGCTCAGCCGTGCTGGCAAAAACCACGTCAGCAGCCGCTAAGGTCTGCCGGTCGCCAATACCGACGGAAAGCGCGCCACTGGCATTGATCGCGGCCACACCTGCCGCCGCATCTTCGATCCCGATACATTGTTCAGGCCGCAAGCCAATGAGGCTGGCCGCTTTAAGATAGATTTCTGGGGCCGGTTTTCCTTGGGTCAACGTGCTAGGATCGACGACTTCAGGGAAGAAGGTGGCTAACCCCAGCTGGTGTAACACGGTGGGGGCGTTTTTTGAGGCAGACGCTAGCGCAATTTGATACCCGTGTTGCTGGAGCTGATCCAAAAAGACGCGGATCCCGGGCAAAATATCTGTCGGCGTCAATTGGTGGACCAGTTCCAGATACTTGGTATTTTTGGCAGCCGCTAATTGCTGCTTTTCTGCCGGCGAATATGCCGCTTGCTTACCAGCCGCTTGCAAGATCAAATCGAGCGCATGCATCCGGTCGATCCCCTTTAACTGTTCTTGTAAGGCGGCTGTCCAAGGGGCTTGGACCTGCTCTGCAATTTGTTGCCAGGCCTGCGAATGCAAGCGGGCCGTCGCCGTGATCACCCCATCTAGATCAAACAAGATGCCTTTGATATCATGCCACTGTCTCATACACTGCTTCCTTTCTCATTAATACGTCACCGTTTGTGCCTGATCGGCTGACAACGTCACGCGCTGATCACCGACTAAGACGGTCAGTGCCTGGTCTGCGGTGATCGTCACCGTGTGTGCCGTTAACTTGAGCCGCAAGGTCGCCCCGCGAAAATGCTGGGTCAACGCCATTTCGGTCCAGGTACTTGGCAAGTGCGGCGTGATGCGGACCTGTTCCCCTAACAAGTCGATTCCTGCATAAAATCGTGCCGCCACGTCTAAAGTCGCGCCCATCACGCCTAAATGAACGCCTTCTGCCGTCGTTCCGCCTTGAATGTCATAGTAGTCTGACAATAACGCTTGCCGATACAATTGCCACGACTGATCGTAATGGTGCGCTTGGTGATCCAACGCCGCGTAGACGATCCGCGAAAGGGTCGAGCCATGCGTCGTGCGATCCAGATAAAATTGCAGATTCTGGGCAAAATAATCTGCTGGTAAGTGGTAACCCATTTCCGTCAGTAACCGCGTGAGCGTTTTTTCATCGAATAAGTAAAAAGCCATCAACGCATCGGCTTGCTTCGCCACTTGATAGGCATCTGGCGTCTTGTGGTTGGCTTTCAAGATCCGGTCAAGGCGCGAGATATCGCCATACTGCTTGCGATAAGCATCAAAATCCAACTGGGGTAAGTCAAAATACCCGGCAAACTGGCCGATGATGCCATCACCGTTGAGCACAATCGTCAGTCGCCGCCGCACCTGCGCCATCTGTTGGCGCTCGGCCGCGGTCAAACCTGCAGGCTGCCGCTTCACCAATAAGTCAAACAGCCACGCCACCATCAAGTTGGTATAGGCATTGTCTCGCAACCCGGCCACGTCAGCATTCGGATAATTCTCATGGAATTCATCGGGACCCATCACCCCAGCGATGTGATAGCGCTTGTCGGTCTCGTCGTACGTCGCCATGCTCAACCAATACCGGCCGATCTCAGTTAACATCTGGTCCCCTGGCCCAGCCATGAACGCCTGATCCTGGTTAAGGTGGTCATACAACCAGATATTGTAGGCGATCGCTAAACTGACGTGCCGTTGGCGCCTAGATTCATCCGGGTCCCAGGTATCCGTCAACGGATTCAGGTGGACGACTTGGGATTGCTCATCCCCACTCGCCCCTGATTGCCAAGGGTACATCGCGCCTTGCTTGCCGACCGCTTGCGCTGCGGTTTGTGCGGCAGCCAAGCGGTGATACCGATACCGCAACATTTGCTTGGCCACTTGCGGCGCATGTTGCGCATAAAATGGCATCATGAACAACTCATCCCAAAACACGTGGCCACGATAGGCTTCGCCATGCAGGCCACGCGCGCCGACCGATGCGTCCAATTTGCCCGATGCCAAGGCAGCACTCGCCGTATATAAATGAAAAATATTCACCCGCAAGAGTTTTTGGTTAATGATGTCTGGTACGACCGTCACATCAGCATCGGCCCAGACGCCATGGAAAAAGTCGCGCGTGTGCGCCGCGACCTGGTCAAAATCACTTTTGGCCACTTCTTGACTGGCGGCTTCGCCCAGCGGTCCTTCCGTTTCGCGACTGGTGCAAATTGCGAAATTCTTATCGAAGGTATAGGTTTGTCCGGGCTGCACCTGCACATCGACCACCTGTTCCAGTCGCTGCGCTTGCGTGACCATCTTGACGCGTCCTTGCAGCCGCCCATCGGGGTCTGTTAGCCGACTGGCGAGTGCAAATTGTAAATGACTCTGCTTGGTTTGCCCCGCCATGACCGCCGTTTCGCCAACGCTGCCCATTTCCGTGATGGCCAAATGATGCTGCTCAAACTGCGCATAACGGGCAACATTCCCATTGACGACCGTCCCGTCGATCCCCGCATAAACTTGCAAACTCCCCGCAAAATTTACTGGGGTGAGCCGATACCGGATCACGCCACGATGCCAATCCTGCATATCGGCAATTTTGATCGCCTCGACTTGCAGCTTATGGCCCGTCGCTAAACTGACTTCAAGCGTCGTTTTGAGCTGTCCCGTTTTCAGATCAAGACTGCGGTAACTATCCCGAATATCTTGGCCACGGACCACAAACCGTTGCCCGTGATCGATCCCAAAGCTTAAATACTGCGGATTCGGCAAGTTGACCAGGTCCTCGTTGACCACATTGCGGCCCGCAACCGGTGTGGTCGCCTGATCGTACACGCCGGCAACATATAGACCTGGATAATTATCCTGGTCGCCATCCGCCTCGACATAGGCCCCACGCAACCCAAAGAAGCCATTGCCAACCGTCAGCAAGGCCTCTTGACCATAATTGCGCGGGCCTTGATACTGCCCATAATAGTCGAGGTGCCACGCCGCATACTGCTGCTTGTCGGCGATGGCTTGCTGCAAACCGCGCTTCTGGACGGTTGGCAACGCCACGACTGGTTTGTTGAACATATTCATCAACGCCAACCCAATATCGATACGGCGGTGATCCAACCCGACCACCGTGTCAGAAAAAGGATAGAGTAACGGATTTTCGATGATGATCGCGTCAAAACGACGCCCCACGAGCTGGACCCGAATATTCTCAAGATTAGCCCCAATGGTTTGCTTGGGATCATAGGCAATCCTTAGCTGCCGCCACTGCTGTGTATCTGTTTGGGGACTCGTGATCGCGATATCTGTTTCGGTGACTTTGAGCGATACGGTTTGCATAAATGAGCTCCTTTCAATTAGCCTCGTAACAAATTTATGTTAACTCGTATTTTGCATACAAGCAAATTACCCTTGTTATATCAATATCTAAATATATAAATTAAATTCTCGGTTGCTATAATTATGACAACTTAGCACTGGCTAAATTTATTCATTTCATTTTATTGGTGCTGCACTTTTGATATTTCCAAATTTTCCACGCAAAAAAATGCTGCCACCCCACGATTCGAACAATCGTGGGGTGGCAGCACTATAAGTGGTGACAGCAACCTATTTTTTTCGTCGTTGACTGAAGTACAAACCAGCGATCCAAACGACGGCTAGCCCTTCAGCGATCGCCGTTTCACGCGTGAACAACATGACGATTACGACCATAGCCAAGAAGGCCAACACATAGTAATCGCCAAGCGGATGTAACGGTGATTTGAACGCGCCGCCTGCAGGGTTCGCCTTGCGGAAGCACAGGTGCGCTAAGATGATCATCACCCACACGAATAAGAAGCTGATCGTGGCCACACTGGTCACCAGCGTAAACACCGACGCGGGTAAAAAGATGTTGAGAATCACAGCGATCGCGATCACACCAGCAGAAGCGGCCAAGGCGCGGGCAGGTACCTGCCGCCGAGACAATTTCGACAGCCGGTGTAAGCGCGGATTGTCACTCGTCAAGGTCAAGGAAAACAACATCCGTCCCGTACTGTACAGCCCCGAGTTACAAGCAGAAGCCGCGGCAGTCAGCACGACAAAATTGATCACATCGGCGGCTGCGCGGATCCCGACATTCGAAAACACCGTGACAAACGGGCTATTACTTGGGCTGATCGTATTCCATGGATAAATCGCCATGATCACCAGCAAGGCACCGATATAAAACAAGATCACGCGCACCGGTAATTTGTTGATCGCATCTGGGATCGTGGTTTTCGGGTCTGCCGTTTCACTCGCCGTTAAGCCCACCAATTCGATCCCCGTAAAACTAAAGACCACCATCTGGAAGGCCATGAAAAAGCCCCCGGCACCGCGCGGGAAAAATCCCCCATAATTGACCAAGTTCAGCAAACTGGCATGGCCAGAATCGGTTTTGTAGCGCATCCCGATCATGATGATCCCAACGGCAATCAACGCGATGATTGCCACTACTTTGATCAGCGAGAACCAAAACTCCGCCTCGCCAAACAGCCCGACCGAAATCAGATTGACCAGCAGTAACAACACCAACGTGATCAAGCCCGGCACCCATTGCGGCACACCAGGCAACCAGTAGCGGATATAAGTCCCCACCGCAGTGACCTCCGCCATCGCTAAGGCCGCCCAGCAGATCCAATAAGTCCAACCGGTGACAAATGCCCATTTTCCACCTAAGTATTGGCCGATGAAGTCGACGAAGGAATTCTTGCTCAAGTCGGACATCAGCAATTCCCCCAGCGCCCGCATCAGCATGAAACACATCCCGCCGGCCAGCAGGTACGCCAGTAAGATCGAAGGCCCTGCGAGGTGGATCGATTGGCCGGCCCCTAAAAACAGCCCGGTGCCGATCGTGCCACCGATCGCCATCAACTGCACATGACGGCTTTTAAGATTGCGTGCTAACTTTGTATCGTCTTCTTGTTGCATTTTTTCCCTCCAGACACATACCAAGCATTATACACGGCTGTTTACGATTTGCAAACACGCAAGCTATTGAATGATGATCACACGCTTGGGTGCCACATACTGACGTAAAAATTCGGCCAAAACCTCTGGTGTTTCTTTAAATTGCAGTCGGACCACAGGCATCGAACCTACCATCGCAGTCAACGTCGCGCCTGCAGGCACCGCTTGTAGCTGGATCGCGGTCAGGTTGCCATATGCTCGTACGCTGGCCAACCCGTTGACCACACTGGTGGTGGTCAACCCACGTTGCCAAGTGGCGAACACCAAGAGCATGCCCGCAATAAAAATGCCTGGGATCCTAGCCGCCCAAGTGGTCGTCGTCCAAAACGTCGCGAAAGCCACAACCAGTGCCGCCGCGAGGTACAAGCTGCGGGTGACCACCCGCGGGCGCGCGCGAAACACCAAGTGTAACCGCAGCCACAAGCTCACGCCGATTGCGATCGCTAAGATCACTAAATAACCGCTGCTGACAAAATTCATCTCGTCCTCCCATGACAAAGCCCTTCATCGTGCATGACAAGTCTTCGCCGATTCCCTGATCAGCTGAAACCCCAGCCGTATAAGTGGCGCCTTTTGTCACAGTCCGACAAAA
>JALCQM010000006.1 GCA_022651245.1 Lactobacillus sp. | reverse complement strand
CACAATCGGTCGGCACAAAGAAACGGCCTCACCCCAGATGAATACTGGGGTGAAGCCGCTTAGAAACAGACAAAATTTTATATTATTTCATCTGTCAACTTGACAGGGCATAGTGCAAAGCGTGGCACAGGGGCACTTGTATTTTGGGCTAAACCCGCTTTATGTCTCAGCCTCCTACTGGTTATCGAATTCGTCGAAGCCCAGTTTTTCTAGGATCAGCGTGGCGGTTTCTTCGATCGAGCGCTGGGCGGTGTTGATCACTTCGCAGCCGATTTTTTTGTACAAGTCGTCGGCGAACTTGAGCTCTTGGGCGACTTGTTCACGTGCAGAATAAGCGGTATCGGGGTTCAACCCGTAGGCGATCATCCGCTGGCGGCGGAATTCCATCAACACAGAGGCGTCAGTCGTCAAGCCGAAGATCTTGTGGGGATCGACTTTCCAGATCTCGTCTGGGATGTGAGCGTTGGGCACGAGCGGCAAGTTGGCCACTTTCAGGTTACGGTTGGCGAGGAACAGCGATAGTGGCGTTTTACTGGTCCGCGACACCCCAAGCAAGACGATATCGGCTTCTAAGAAGCCTTTGGGGTCCTTCCCATCGTCATATAACACCGCAAATTCCATCGCAGAGATCCGATCAAAGTAGCGCGCGTTGAGGTTATGGACCGCCCCGGCGATGCCGCTAGGTTCGGCGTGGGTCTTGGCGCTAGCGGCCTTGAGCAGCGGGGTCATGACGTCGGTCAGCGCCACCCCTTGTTGGCGTGCATATTCGCGGGCGTATTGGCCAAGCCCTGGAGTGACCAAGGTGGCGATCACCACGGCGTCGTCAGCCTTGGCCGCATCGATCGTGGCCGTCAGTTTGGCTTCCGTGTGGACAAAAGGGACGCGTGAATAGCGCGGGGCAATGTTTTCGTATTGCGCGGCGATCGCTTGGGCAAGTTTCAAACCAGTTTCACCAATCGAGTCGGAAATAATGTAGAAGTTCAGCTCTTGAGTCATCGAAAGGCCTCCAAGTTCTGCAGATTTAACGCTATCATAGCACATTGGCGGGGATTTCGGGATAAGGGAAACTTTTGACATAAATCACTCGCACCTTATTGACGCGGTTTTTTTAGTCCGGTATAATAGCTTAGAACTGTTGGCGTAAGATATCTGTCAGTGGTTACACAGTGTCGGAGGGAGGGATATCATATGGCAAAGACGGTCGTTAAGAAAAACGAATCTCTCGATGATGCTCTTCGGCGCTTCAAGCGCACCGTATCTAAGGCAGGTACCTTGTCCGAATACCGTAAGCGTGAATTCTACGAGAAGCCGAGCGTTAAGCGTAAGCTGAAGTCAGAAGCTGCACGTAAGCGTAAGAAGCGTAAGTTTTAGTTAAAGGACTTGGTGAATTATGGCGCTAATGGATGAGCTTAACGCTCAGATGAAAGCCGCGATGAAGGCCAAGGACAAAGAGACCTTGAGCGTGGTCCGGATGTTAAAGGCTGCTGTGCAAAACAAGCAGATCGCACTGGGACATGACTTAACGGAATCAGACGAGAAGAGTGTCTTAGCCTCGGAATTGAAGCAACGCAAGGAAAGCCTTGCGGAGTTCAAGGCTGGCGGTCGAGATGACCTCGTGGCGCAAACGGAAGGTGAGATCAAGATCGTCGAGAGTTATCTCCCGGCGCAATTGACCGAAGCTCAAGTTGCGTCATTGGTCGATTCTGTGATCCAAGAGACCGGTGCGACCGGTAAGGCGGATTTTGGCAAGGTGATGAAGACTCTGATGCCTCAGGTGAAGGGTCAAGCGGATGGCGGAATCGTCAACCGCATCGTCAAAGCAAAACTTAGCTAAGAAAAAGTCGCCTGTGGGCGGCTTTTTTGGTGCCTGCTAAGTCCCCTCAACGCACCGGGTATGGTAAACTAAACGCATACGACTATTTCAGAGGAGGCCAAAATATTTGGCTCAAAATACCACCGATAAGACATTCTTGCTATCCAGCCCTGAAGAGGCGATCACGATGGCAGGAATCAACGACCAGTATTTCAAGATGATCGAAGAAGGCTTGGGGGTCACCATCGCCCCCTTCGGTCAAGAACTGCGCCTAAAAGGCGACTCAGCAGCCACGAGTTTGGCTTACCAGCTTTTGTTGCAGATCCAGCAGCTGTTACAACAAGGAATCAAACTTTCAGGGCCTGACATTGCCAGCGCTTTGACCATGGCCAAGCGCGGTACCTTAGAGTACTTCGCTGAGATGTATTCGGAGACTTTGATCAAAGACGCCAAAGGGGCGCCAATCCGGGTCAAGAATTTTGGTCAGCGGCAATATATCAATATGATTCGCCACAACGACATCACGTTCGGGATCGGCCCGGCTGGGACGGGGAAGACTTATTTAGCCGTCGTGATGGCCGTGGCGGCGATGAAGGCCGGCGAAGTGGACAAGATTATTTTGACTCGGCCCGCCGTCGAAGCCGGCGAGTCACTGGGCTTTTTGCCTGGGGACTTGAAGGAAAAAGTCGACCCGTATCTGCGGCCGGTTTATGATGCCTTATACGCTGTGTTAGGCAAAGAGCATACCGACCGGTTGATGGACCGCGGCGTGATCGAAATCGCGCCGTTGGCCTACATGCGCGGGCGGACCTTGGATAACGCCTTCGCCATCTTAGACGAAGCCCAAAACACCACCCAAGCGCAGATGAAGATGTTCCTGACGCGACTGGGTTTTGGCTCGAAGATGATCGTGAATGGGGATATCACCCAAATTGACTTACCGCATAACGCCAAGTCTGGCTTGGTCCAGGCGCGGCGTTTGCTACGCAACATTGACCACATTGCCTTCACCGAGTTCTCGGCGGCAGATGTGGTCCGGCATCCGGTCGTCGCTAAGATCATTCAGGCTTATGGCGACGCAGATGCGCAATTAACCAAAGGGGAAGACTGATGGATTTAGAATTTTATGACGACGACCACCGCCTCGATGCGGCACACACGGCCTTAGTGAAAAAGTTGGTGGCGTTTTGCGGCGAACAGCTCGACTTGGCCGCCGACACCGAAATGTCGATCACGATGGTTTCTGATGAAGAGATCCGGCGCATCAACCGCGAGTATCGCGATACCGATCGCGTGACGGACGTGATCTCGTTTGCCATCGAAGACGGTGAAGACCAGTTGCCTGACGTGCCGGGGTTGCCGCAGAATATCGGCGATCTGTTCATCGATGCCGACAAGGTGGCGCTGCAGGCCGAAGATTACGGCCACTCGTTTGACCGCGAGCTCGGTTATACTGTCGTCCATGGGTTCTTGCATCTGAATGGCTATGACCACATCCAACCTGAAGACGAAGCGGTCATGATCCCGCTGCAAGAAAAGATCCTGGATGCTTATGGCCTCACCCGATAAGCGCATCCAAAAGAACCGCCATTTTCTCGCGTCTTTGCGCCATGCGCTAGACGGGTTGCGGGCGGTCACGCACCACGAAGGTAACTTTCGCCGCGAACTCATGGCGGCCCTCGTGGTGTTAGCGGCGGGGTGGTACTTTCAGGTGACGCGCTTTGATTGGGTGTTGATCGTGGTCGCGATTTGCTTGGTGTTCTTATTTGAACTCGCCAACACGATCGTCGAAGCCCTTGTCGATCTCGTGGTCGGGCCACATTATGACCCGCAAGCCAAGCTGATCAAGGACATGGCCGCCGGAGCGGTTTTGTTGGCCGCCGTCATTGCGCTGGCTTGTGGCGTGTACGTTTTTGGCCCGCATGTGTGGGCGTTAATAGCAGGAGGACGATGATGCAGGCACTGATCGCGGCAGCCCAAACGGCTCGCCAACAAGCCTATGCGCCGTATTCGCACTTTGCCGTTGGGGCAGCGGTGCAGGCGGCAGACGGGCGCATTTTCACCGGGTGCAATATCGAAAACGCGAGCTATGGCCTAAGCATGTGTGCTGAGCGCAACGCCGTGTTTGCGGCGGTGGCGGCCGGGGCGCGAGACGTCGTCGCCGTGGCGGTGATCGGCGCTACCAATGGGCCGATCAGCCCGTGTGGGGCGTGCCGGCAGGTGCTGAGCGAATTTGCCGCGCCAACGACCCCCGTATATTTGACTAACTTACGTGGCGACACCACGCAGACGACCGTCGGCGCGCTGTTGCCTGGTGCTTTTCTCAAAGGAGATTTAACTTGACTCATCATTCTGGATTTGTTGCGATCATTGGCCGGCCGAACGTCGGTAAGTCGACGTTCATGAACCGGGTTTTAGGGGAGAAAATCGCGATCATGTCCCCTAAAGCACAAACCACGCGTAATAAGATCAACGGCATTTACACGACGCCTGACGTGCAGATTGTGTTCGTGGATACCCCAGGGATCCATAAACCGAAGAATGCCTTAGACGATTACATGGATACCGCCGCACTGTCGACGCTCAACCAAGTCGACGCGGTGTTGTTCATGGTGCCTGCTGACGAGCGGCCAGGTGCTGGGGATCAGTACATCCTCAGCCAGTTGGCCAACGTCACCAAGCCGGTGTATTTGGTCGTGAATAAAATCGACTTGGTCCACCCGGATGAATTGTTGCCGTTCATCGACCACTATCGCCAGGCCCATGATTTTGCCGGGGTCTTCCCGATTTCGGCCACGGAAGGCAACAATGTCGAGGAACTGTTGGCCGACTTGAGTGACAAGCTGCCGGAAGGCCCGCAGTATTATCCTGAAGACCAGCTGACGGACCATCCGGAGTATTTTGTGGTCGGGGAATTGATCCGCGAGCAGATCTTACATCTGACCTCCCAAGAGATCCCGCATTCGGTGGCGGTGCAAGTCGAGCGCATGAAGGACCGGACAGACGCCGGCAAGCTGATCATTGAAGCCTACATCATCGTCGAGCGTGACGGGCAAAAAGCGATCGTGATCGGCAAAGGCGGCAGTATGCTCAAGAAGATCGGGACGCGCGCCCGCCGGGAGATCGAGTTGTTGCTGGGCGACCGGGTCAACTTGAAGTTGTGGGTCCGCGTCCAAAAAAATTGGCGGGACAACAACCAGTACCTGCGCAGCCTCGGCTATAACCTCAGGGACTTGAAATGACCAAGGCTAACGCCGAGTTTTCCGGATTGGTCTTGGCGCGGCATAACTATCGCGAATCGGATATGTTGGTCAAGCTCTTGACGGATCGCTTCGGCAAGAAAATGTTCTTGTTGCAGCGGGCGCGTAAGCCGGGCTTCCGGTTGGCGGCGGGCATCTTACCCTTCACTGCGGCAACGTATGTGGGGACGGTCAACAGCGACGGCTTGAGTTTTCTGGCGGCGCTCAAAGACGTGCGGCAGTTTCAAGCCATCAGCGCAGACATCACGTTGAACGCCTACGCCACCTATATTCTCAGCTTGATCGATCAGGCGTATCCAGACGGCGAGCCGATTCCGCGGTGGTTTGCGGCGGCGCAACAAGCCTTGACCCTGATCGATGATGGGTTCGACCCCGCTGTCGTGACGAACATCATTGAAGTCCAACTGTTACAGGCCTTCGGGGTACAGCCACAATGGGCCGGGTGCGTGGTGGACGGGCGCAGTGATTTGCCACTGGATTTTTCCGAACGCTACGGCGGCGTCTTGTGCCAAGAACACTGGCACCTCGATGATTATCGCTTCCGCGTCCAACCCAAGGCGATGTATTTGTTACGCCGCTTCTCCGTGTTAGAGTTAACGCAATTGCACAGCATCAGCGTCAGCACCGCCACCAAAGCGGAGCTGCGCCGCGTCTTAGACCGAATCTACCGCGACATGGTTGGCGTCCAGCCCAAGGCCAAGCGGTTCTTAGACCAAATGCAAAAATGGCTACCGCCTGAAGACTGACGCAATGGAAAAGGCCCTACCAACGCCCGATGTTCGGGGCTTGGTAGCGCCTTTTTGTTAGGCATGGGCTTGGATGAAGGCGGCTTGTAGCCTGGCGTTGAGTTTACGGATGGCCTCAGCGTCGACTTTTAAGACGCGCCGGTCGAAGGTCCACAGGCCGTTGACTTCGCCGAAGGTGTCGCTGACTTGCGTGTAGACGCTGGCGACGAGCCCCTTGGCGATCGCGGGTTCGACTTGGTGCTGATACAGGCGTCGCAAGGCCTTGGTCAAGCTGCCGCGGTCGTGGTAGAAGCGGTAGCCGAACGCTTTGCCTTGCGTGTGGTCAGGCCACGGCAGGCTGTAACCGCCGAACTCGGTCAAGGCTTGTAGGCGCTGGTGGGGATCTGGCTGCAGGTGAAAATGCTTGTAGTAAATGTGCCAAGACTTGAAATCACCGGCGCCTTGATCGTGCCAGCCAGAAGCGTGATCGACGAGGCGGCTGGGATCGTTAGTCGCGATCGTTTGGGCGATTTGCCGGGTCGCAAACTGTCCCCACCCCTCGTTGAACGGGACCCAGGTGCAAAGCGCGACCGCATTTTTCAACAAGCCGAGCGTGCGCTGCAAGTCGCGGCGAAACGCGGCTTGGCCTTGCGGATCTTCCCGCCCAAAGCCTGGTCGCGTATCCGCTAGCGTGATGCCGATAAACGGCAGAACTTGACTCACGGCCGGAGAATAAGGACCGCCGCCGGAGACGCAATCTTGCCACACCAAAAGGCCTAGCTTGTCGCAGTGATAATACCACCGTAGCGGCTCGATTTTGACGTGCTTGCGCAGCATATTAAAGCCCATGGCCTTGACTTGGGTCAGCTCGCTGGTGAGCGCCTCATCGCTTGGCGCCGTATAGAAGCCATCACTCCAGTAGCCTTGATCGAGCAGGCCGGATTGGTAATACGGCTGGCCGTTCAACAAGAACACAGGCCGCCCGGCGGCATCTTGGCCGCGTGAAAACGAGCGCATCCCAAAGTAGGACGTGATCCGGTCATTGCCTAAGGTGAGGGTGACGTCATATAAAAATGGGGTCTCAGGCGTCCACGGCTGCACGGTGGGCAAGTGTAGCGTGACGCGGCGCTTGTCTGCTTCGCACGCGGCGACGACTTGGTCACCGGCGTTGACTTGAATGAATAACTCGGCGGTTTCCAGGCGGTTAACGGCGATGGTGAATGTGACACTTTGGGAGGGCAAGTCAGGCGTGATTGTGAGGTCGGTGATGTACGTCTGGGGCACGACTTCCAGCCACACGGTTTGCCAGATCCCACTTTGCGGTGGGTACCAAATGCCGCCATTTTGCAGGCGCTGTTTGCCGTATGCTTGACTGCCTTGGTCCGTGTGGTCTTGGACCGCAACGATCACCGTCACGGTTTGCCCTTGGTAGCGGGCGGGAATGTGACACGTGAACGGCCAGTAGCCGCCGACGTGTTCTCCCACTAATTTACGGTTGACGAACACGCGACAGAATTGATCGACAGCGCCAAAGTGCAGCAAGAGGTGTTCACCACCGCGGACGGTCGGTAAGGTGACCTCCCGTTGATACCACAAGGTCTGGTCAGGCTGTAACGTTTTCGCCACACCAGACAAGGGGCTTTCCGGGGAAAATGGCACGATGATCTGGCCGTCCCAAGTCGCCGGCTCGGTTTTTGTAGACGTGATCGCATAGTCCCAGGGACCGTTCAAGTTGCGCCAGTTGCGGCGGCGGAGTTGTGGTCGTGGGTATTCAGGTAAGGGTTGGTCTGAGTCGAGCGTTGCCCCCCATTGTGTCATCATTGTGTCACCCGCTTTCACCTTCAAGCGTAAGCCGCTGGCCTATGCGGTACAAGCAGTTGACGACCGGCTTTAAAAGATTTTTAACGAGTTGCGGTACGGTCCGTTAGTGAACGACTGTCTATTAATGAACGAGATTAGGTACGACTAGCGGGTTGTCTTACAAACTGATCCTGCGTATAATGTGGTTATTAATGAACAACCGTCAATTAACGAACGGAGGCCATGTGATGGATCGGCGGGTACGGAAAACGCGGGAGGCACTCGAGCAAGCTTTTTTAGCCATGGAACGCCAGCAACCGGTGAATGAGATCACCGTCGCGGCATTGACGACGTTAGCCGATGTGGGCCGCGGAACGTTTTATTTGCATTATCAAGATGTGGCCGATCTTCAACGGCAAGTGATTTCGGCGCGCGTTTCGGTTTTTATGACGCAGTTTACGACCCAAGCGCCGCCTTTAATCAACGGCACCTATCAAGACTGGCTGGCCAGTCTTGTTGCCGCGCTTGAGCAACAGCGGGCGTTGTTTGCGATGATCCGGCGCAGTCCGCAGGCGGGCCCGGTGCGCGACCAGATCGTGACTGGTTTCTGTCAAGTCATTGCTGGCCCGCCTTTAGCTGTTCAGTACACGGTCAACGGCGGGGTGGGCGTTGCCGCCAGTTGGTTGGCGGGCACACTTGAGGTGCCAGCCGCCCAGCTGGTCGCATTTTTGGACCACCAGCTGCAAAGTCTCACCACCGCGTAGGTGAAAAAACAAGCGGCACCCCTCGTGAAACCCGAATGCGGGTTTGGCAGGGGGTGCCGCTTTTGTCACAGTAAATGCTGTTTTAGCCGCTTAAAATGGCTTGGTGAGCAGCTCTTCTAAGTAAGTCCGCGCTTCTTTGAGGGTGGTGTCGTGTTGGCCCAAGAAGACCCACTTCAAAACTAGCAACACGGTGTTGGCGTAGTATTGTGCGACCAGGCTCAGTGGGGTGTGACCTTGGCGTTGGGTCAAACAGTCGGCCAAGATCGAGGTCATGGCGCGGGTGAAGTGGTTGAGAAAGTGGGTGATCAGCGGGCTATCGATCGGGTTATGCACGACGATGCGGTTCAAAAGATCACGTTGCGTTGAGAATAGTTGGAACGCCTCATCGAACACGCTCAGCAAGGCCTCGTTAGACGGGCTGGCTTGGACGATATCCAGGTGAATGTCTTTGCTGAGCTGATACCAGCAGTAGTCGGCTAAGTCATATTTATCATCGAAGTAATTATAAAACGTTGCGCGCGGGTAATCGCAGCGCTGACAAATTTCGTTGACGGTGATCTTATCGAACTCTTTTTCTCCTAGCAAAATGAACATCGTCTCCGAAAACGCGGCGAGTGTACGCGCGGCATTGCGGTTCATTTTTTGCCCAGGTGCATATTTCATAAAAATAATCCCCTTACATTTAGACAAACCTACCCGAATTGTCTAAGACTTAACATTTAGCTAAGGTTTGTACCTTGTCTAACCTTTAACTCGAATCTATCATGAATTTTGTGGTTTTACAACTGTCTAAATTTTGACGATTGAGGGGATTTTATATGAAGCAGTTCACGCAAAAACATTATCCCGCGTTGATCGCCTGGATCGTGATTGTCGGCATTGCTATATTCGCTATGCCGAATGTCTCTCAATTGGTCCGGGATAATGGCGCGGTCAAGTTACCGGAGAATGTGCAAAGTCAAGTCGCGACCCACATTCAAAAAAAGGCGAATAAAAATCAGTCGGTGCGGACGTACACCGCCGTCTTCAGCAATGGCGACGACAAAATCACGGCCGCACAAAGCCGGCGCATTGACGCCAAATTAAAGACGTTGCATCATGTCAATGGCTTGAAGGTCACCACGATCATGGGGCCTAACGACAACGCTCAAACCAAAAAACAGTTACGTTCGAAAGACAAAACCACGCAGCTGGCGCAGATCACGGTCAAAAAAGATGGCCAGATCAAAACGCAAGTCAAGCAGCTGCAACACCAGCTGCGGCTTTCGGGGTTGAAGACGTACATCACAGGGGTCGACGCGTTGAATGACGACTTCTCGACCGTCACGGAAAAAGGAATCCAGAAAACGGAACTGATCGCGGTGGTCTTCATTTTCATCGTCTTGATCTTGGTTTTCCGCTCTCCGATCGTGCCATTGATCTCACTACTTAACGTTGGGGTGGCCTTCATCACCAGTTTGTCGATCGTGATGAATCTGGCGGCACACGCTAACTTCCCGATTTCTAACTTCACCCAAGTTTTCTTGGTGGTGGTCTTATTCGGGATCGGGACGGACTACAACATCCTGCTATATGACTACTTCAAAGGTGAGCTTGCGCGTGGCCTAGACCCGCTTGAGGCGACGCGGGAAACGCGCAAGCATGGCGGCCGCACGGTATTATATAGTGGCTTGTCCGTGTTGATCGGCTTCTCAGTTTTGTGGTTGGCGAAGTTTACCTTCTATCAAAGCGCCAGTGCCGTGGCGATCGGGGTTTTGATCTTATTGCCAGTCCTGTTGACGCTGAACATGTTCTTCATGTCGGCGTTAGGGGAGAAGATGTTTTGGCCCAGCAAGATCGCCGATGGTCAAAGCTCCAGCAAGTTGTGGCACGGGTTGTCACGCGTCGCGATTGGGCGGCCTGCGATCGCTTTGATCGTGGTGGTGGCCTTAGCGTTGCCATTCGTGTTGACCTATAACTCGGAGCTGAACTTTAACAACGCCGACGAAGTGCCAACCAGCTACCAATCCAAAAAAGGCTACTTGGTCATTCAAGATCACTTCTCCAAGGGGATGTCCGCCCCTGCGACGATCTATATCCAGAGTAAGTCGTCGTTAGCGACTCCTGCCAAGTTGGCGGCGATCGATGATCTGACGCAGTATTTACAAAAAGAACCGGGGATCAAAACCGTCGCTTCGGTCACACAACCAGGTGGCGAGAAGATTTCCCAGCTGTATTTAGGCGATCAGCTCAAGTCGATCACTAGCGGCTTAAAGTCGTCACAAGCAGGCCTGACCAAGATCCGCAAGGGCTTGGCCAGCGCCAATAGCCAGTTGGCCAGCAGCGACCCGTCTAGTCAAGTGGCGCAAGTGCAAAAGCTGGCCAACGGCAGTAGCCAACTGCAAGAAGGGGTCCAACAATATACTGCCGGTGTACAGCAAGTGAACTCGGGGACCAACCAGTTGGCCTCTGGCTCCCAGCAAGTGACCGCCGGCTCCAGCCAGGTCACCAACAACCTAGGCAAGGCTGCGAGTGGCGCGAACCAAACTGCCAATGGTGCGGCACAAGTGGCTTCCGGGACTAGTCAAGTGGCTTCTGGGACCAGCCAAGTCGCAACCGGGACTGGGACGTTAGCCGATTCGCTACCAAATCTCACCAGTAACGTCCAGACCTTGACGGATGGCAGTAGCCAATTAGCGACTCAGATGACGACTTTGAATCAGTCGGTAGCCGGTTTGCAAGCACAAGCGCAAACTATTTTGAAGATGTTGACCAATAACCAGAATCAAGCCACGAGCACGATCGTGGGGGCCGCCGCGCAAGCACAAGTGGCGAAATTAACCACTGCGATCAGTCAGTTAACGACGGGGACGGAAGGTCTCAATACCGGGATTGCCAGTTTCAACGCCGCGTTACCAGGATTGACCACCAACGTCAACAATTTAGCTGCAGGGGCCAGCCAAGTGGCTTCTGGTGCGGCGCAAACCAACCAAGGGGCCGCGCAAGTCTCAGGGGCCAACCAACAGCTCGCTTCTGGGCTTGGGGCCTTGGCCGCCGGCTCTCAACAAGTGACGGCCGGGTCTAGCCAGGTCACCGCTGGGTTGCAACAAGGCGCTGCCGGCACCAATGCGTTGGCGGCTAAGAGCGGGTCGTTGAACTCAGGCGCTGATCAAGTCAACGGTGGCGTCCAAGAAGTCAATACCAAGCTCAAGGGGATGGCGACGCAGTTGTCCCAGCTTGGCGACGGTTTGACCGATGCCGATGCTGGGTTGAAGACGATCAGCGACGGCAGTAAGACGATGCGTTCTTACCTAAGCGAATTGCAAGACTCCTACATGGGGCAAAAGTTCTACCTGCCAAAGGCCCAAATCAAATCTAAAGCCTTCAAGCCTGCGTTAGATGCCTATATGGCCGATGGCAAAAAGATCACCACATTGACGGTGGTCTTCAAAGGGGACCCGAATTCGACCAAGGCCAACGCGCAGTTCAAGACCCTACAAACGGATCTGAATGCGCAACTCAAGCACGGCGCGCTCAAAGGGACGACCGTGGCGATCGGCGGGCAGACCTCGCAAGATAATGATTTACGGACCTTAGCCGATGGCGATTTCCAGCGGACCGCTACGATCATGATCATCGGGATCGGCATCGCGTTGATCGTGGTGACACGGTCACTCTTACAACCACTGACCATCATCGGTACATTGGTTGCCGCCTTCTTCGCCTCGATGGGGATCACCCGCTTGATTTCGAGCCATATTTTAGGCGATAGCCTCTTGAGTTGGAATACACCGTTTTTCACCTTCATCATGTTGATGGCGTTAGGGGTGGATTACAGTATCTTCTTGATGATCCGCTACAAGGACAACCATGACGCGCCTGATGCGCGTCAGCGGATCTTGCAAGCAGCGACGACGATCGGTGCGGTGGTGATTTCAGCGGCGATCATCTTGAGCGGGACCTTCGCGGCCTTGATCCCAAGTGGCGTCACGACGTTGATCCAGGTGGCCTTAGGGGTCATCATCGGGTTAGTGATCTTAGTGATCATCTTACCGGTCACCATGTCAGGGCTGATCAGCCTGATCGATTGGCACAATCGTGACGAAAATAAGTGATCGCTAGCAGCTTAACGTGACACAAATAGGCTAAGTTTAAATGGCGCCTCCCATGAGTTTGGGGGGCGCCATTTGTGCGGTTGCGCATTCCTATATCAACAGCGCGCACCGGGCGTTGTCTGCGCGCAGATTTCGCGTATACTGGGGAGGTAGTTTAAATTAGGAAGGATGTCGCTTGTGACTGCCATTAAACTGATTGCTTCAGACCTTGATCATACGTTGTTGACCGATGCTGGTGAACTGCCACCAGATTTTTATCGCTTAATTCGGCGCGTCCACGCGGCGGGGATCCACTTTGTTGCCGCGAGTGGTCGCGCGTTGTACACCTTGCAGCCGATGTTTGCGCCGGTGCAAGACTGTGTCAGCTTGATTGCCGAAAACGGGGCGTTCGTGGTTCGTGACGGGCAAGAAGTGGCGGCCCAATACCTCGACGCGGCTGATGTCACCGCTTTGCTCCACTACACAAAAGCCCAAGGGTTAGGGTATCCGATTTTGTGCGCCAAAGAGCGTGCGTATATCGATGCGTCGGCTAAAGCGATGGCCCCGTTTTTAGGGCAATTCTTCCGGCAATATGAATTTGTCGACGACCTCATGGCACTCGATGTGCCAGTGGCGAAGTACACCGTGTTCTTCGCCAATAAAGAAACCGCCGCCGCCTTTTCTGATTACCACACCCCATTAGGCGACCGCTTTCACGTCACGATCGGCGGGGATTACTTCTTGGATATCATGCATCAAGGGGTGAACAAGGGGACCGCGATCACCACGTTAGGGGACACGTTAGGCGTGACGCCTGCAGAAATGGTGACGTTTGGCGATAACCTGAATGATACCGAGATGTTGCAGGTGGCCGGGTACAGCTACATCGTGGCGGCGGCCACGCCAAAGCTTGACCCATACGCAACGGCGCGGATCGGCAGTAATGGCGATTTCGCCGTCGCCAAGAAGATCACCCAGATTCTAGAGAATGGAGGGACGCTGGCATGAGTCGGATCGCAGTTTTTTGTGGGGCCAACGCAGGCAATCAGCCGGTGTTTATCACCGCGGCTAAGGAATTAGGGGCTTGGCTGGCAGATCATGGCCACACGCTCGTTTATGGCGGTGGTGGCGTCGGCCTCATGGGTGTCTTAGCGAAGACGGCACTGGTGCATGATGGCCGCGTGATTGGCATTATGCCGCAGAACTTGTATGAACGAGGCGCAGCGCTCGAGGACCTCGAAGACCTCACGGTGGTGCCAGACATGACCCAGCGCAAGCAGACGATGTTGCGCATGGCAGATGCCTGTATCGCGTTACCAGGGGGACCAGGCACGTTAGAAGAAATTGCTGAGGCCTATTCTTGGGCTCGGATCGGGGATAATGACAGCCCGTGTGCCTTTTATAACGTGGCGCACTATTGGGACCCTTTGGCGACGATGTTTGATCGGATGGTCAGTGACGAGTTCTTGACCGCCGAACACCGCAGCAAGCTGTTGTTCGCAGAAACGCTACCAGAAATCGCGACGTTTTTTGCCGATTACACCCCGCCGACCATCCGCAAATATTGACACACCGGGGAAATAGGGTATACTAGACCTAAATATTCGGTGATGAGAAAAAGGGTCTGCCGCTGGGTTGAACAGCGAGTGAGGGGCAGTGTGAGCCTCACCAAACGACGGCTGATTGGCGTTTTCGAACCGGCAAGTGAGCGCAAGTCGGATGACTTGAAGTAGGGTGGAACCGCGCGCGAAGCGTCCCTATGTCAATTTTGGCATAGTGGCGCTTTTTTTGTTGGCCGCACCGAAATAAAAAGGAGATAACCATGACCAAGAAAATGTCTGTCCAGCAAATGATCCAGACGTTACAGCAGTTTTGGGGCGATAAAGGCTGCATGCTGATGCAATCTTATGATACCGAAAAAGGAGCAGGGACGATGAGCCCGTACACGTTCTTGCGCGCCATTGGGCCAGAACCGTGGGCGGCGGCGTATGTGGAACCATCACGGCGGCCGGCTGATGGCCGCTACGGGGAGAACCCGAACCGTCTTTACCAACACCATCAATTCCAGGTCGTGATCAAACCCTCCCCTAAAGAAGTCCAAAACTACTACTTGGATTCGCTGCGGGCATTAGGAATCGAGCCGTTGGAACACGACATTCGGTTTGTTGAAGATAACTGGGAAAACCCTTCGATGGGGTGCGCCGGTGTGGGTTGGGAAGTGTGGCTGGACGGCATGGAAGTGACGCAGTTCACGTACTTCCAAGTCGTCGGCGGCCTAGAAGTTTCGCCGGTCACCAGTGAGATCACCTACGGGGTCGAACGGCTGGCTTCCTACATCCAAGACGTGAACAACGTGTTTGACCTCGAATGGGGTGATGGCGTGTTGTATGGCGACATTTTCAAGGAACCAGAATACGAACATTCCAAGTATTCGTTCGAAGAATCAGACCAGGCGATGTTACTCCAATTTTTCGATGCTTATGAGAAGGAAGCTTGGCGGTTGATGGACCTTGGCTTGGTTCATCCGGCTTATGATTACATCCTCAAGTGCAGCCATACCTTTAACCTGCTGGATGCGCGCGGCGTGGTATCGGTCACGGAACGCGCCGGTTACTTGAGCCGCATCCGCAAGATGGCGCACAAGGTCGCGCGGGCCTTCGTGGAAGAACGCAAGAAGCTCGGCTTCCCACTGCTCGCCCACAAGCAAGAGGAGGAAAAATAATGGCAAACTACCTATTAGAAATCGGCCTGGAAGATATGCCAGCGCATGTTGTCACGCCTAGCTTGGCCCAATTCGCGCAAAAAGCGGCCAAATACCTCAAAGAAAACCATCTCGATTACCACCAAATTGAACAGTACGCGACGCCGCGGCGCTTGACGCTTTACATCACCGGCTTAGCAAACAAGCAAGCTGACGTTGAAGAAGACGTCAAAGGCCCAGCCAAAAAAATCGCCCAAGACGCTGAAGGAAACTGGAGCAAAGCGGCGATCGGTTTCACTCGTGGGCAAGGGATGACGGTGGATGACATTGAATTCCGTGAACTCAAAGGGGTCGAGTATGTGTACCTGCATAAGGCCATCGCTGGCAAACCGGCCAAAGAGATCTTAGGCGGGTTGATCGCGGTGATCAAGTCGCTGACATTCCCCACACGGATGAAGTGGGGCAGCTATGACTTCGAGTATATCCGCCCGATCCACTGGCTAGTCTCCTTGCTCGATCATGAGGTGGTGCCGATGCAACTGTTAGATGTTGAAGCCGGTCGAACCACACAGGGTCACCGCTTCTTAGGCGAAGCCGTGGACTTGCAAGACGCGAGTGATTATGTTACGGCCTTGCGTGCCCAAAAGGTGATTGTCACGCCAGCAGAACGCAAGCAGTTGATCGCGGATCAAATCGCCCAGATCGCCGCTGACAATCAGTGGACGATCGATTTGGACGCGGACCTGTTAGAAGAAGTCAATAACTTGGTCGAGTGGCCAACTGCTTTTGCCGGTCGCTTCGATGAAAAGTATTTGGCGATTCCAGAAGCCGTGTTGATCACGTCGATGAAGGACAACCAGCGCTACTTCTACGCTCGAGATGCCCAAGGCAAGATGGTCAACGCTTTCATCGGAGTCCGCAACGGTAATCGTGAGTACTTGGATAACGTCATCGCCGGCAACGTCAAGGTGTTGACGGCGCGTCTGGAAGATGCCGCCTTCTTCTACGCTGAGGATCAAAAGAAGACGATCGCTGATTTCGTAACGCGTTTGGCAACCGTCAGCTTCCACGACAAAATCGGCTCGATGACAGAAAAAATGGCGCGCACGGCGACAATCGCTGGGTTGTTGGCCGACCGTTTTGGCTTGAACGCTGACGATAAGGCGCAATTACTGCGGGCTGCCGCGATTTACAAGTTCGATCTGGTTTCCGCGATGGTCGGTGAATTCTCAGAACTGCAAGGGACAATGGGCGAGGTGTATGCGCAACTAGCTGGCGAAACGCCGGCGGTTGCACAAGCGATCCGTGAACACTACATGCCGATTTCTGCCGACGGTGAATTACCTGCCAGCATGATCGGCACGTTACTCGCTTTGGCAGATAAGCTAGATTCCTTGATGAGCTTCTTTGCCGTCGACTTGATCCCGAGTGGCTCCAACGATCCGTACGCACTGCGCCGTCAAGCCTATGGGATCGTGCGGATGGTTGCAGCAAATCATTTTGCTTTTGATATCAACGCCTTGCAAGAGCAGATCGTCGCCGCTTTGACGGCAAACGATCAGCTCAATGGGTTGGATTTTGCCAAGAACGAAGCAGCGGTGGCCGATTTCTTCCGCGATCGCGTCAACCAGTACCTAGGTGGTCAAGCGATTCGCCACGACATCGTGGACGCTGTCGCCGCTAGTCACACCGTCGATGTTGAGGCCATGATCGACGCTGCGGCGCTGCTGAACGACCACGCCGAAGACGCCAACTTCAAACCGGTGATGGAAGCCTTGGGCCGCGTGACCCGGATCGCGGACAAGACTCCGGCAACCGGTGCTGTCGATGCCAAGTTGTTCGAAAATGCCAGCGAATCAGCCTTGCATGCTGCTGTCGCCAACGTGCAAGCCGCATTTGACGCACAGCCAAGCGAGGCCAACTACCAGGCTCTGGCCGGCTTAACACCAGTGATCACCGATTACTTTACGGAAACCATGATTATGGCCGAAGACGCCAACGTGCGCACCAATCGCCTACGTGAACTAACCGCTCTCGCCACCTTGATCCACCAATTCGGCGACGTCGCACAAGTCATTGTCAAGTAAACCAGAGCGGAGCAAGCCGGGTTTAGCAATGTGTGTAAGGCAGCCTGGTCGTTGTGCGGCGAAGCCGTGCAGCGGCCGGGATGACTTACACGCAATTGCGTTGGCATGCGGAGCTCGAGGAGAAAAAACCAGAGCGGAGCAAAGCGCCCTTAGCGATGTGTATAAGGCGGCCTGGGTGCGTTTTGGCGCAGCCAAAGCGTGACCGGGACGACTTATACGCAATCGCGTTGCTTTGCGGAGCTCGAGGAGAAAAACCAGAGCGAAGTGGCGCGGGTATGGGGGACGGGCTAACAGGGCTTGGTGGTGGGTGGCGACAGTCGCACGCCGCCGAGCCCGGTTAGAACGCGCCCCCATGCGCCACGTAGCTCGAGGAGAAAAACCAGAGCAAAGCCGCACGTTTTTAGGCATGTGACTAAGGCAGCCTGGGTGCGTCGCAGTATGCGACGTGACCGGGATTGACTTATACGCAACCCCGTTGGCTTGCGTAATTCGACGAAGCAATCCAGGCCGCCTTAAACGCCCCCGCGTTGGGCATGCGCGGCTCGCCGACGTCCCACTTGCATTCTTTTCGCGCATCAGCTATACTATAGGTTGCATTATTGTGCAACGAAACGGTCAATGAAGTCGCATTTCACCTCGAAGTGCGACTTTTTACCGCTATTCAGGCTTTGGGAAGGAGTGAGCGTGTGGCAGGCATGATTCCGGAAGCTACGGTGGATCAGATTCGGACCACGGTTAATATCGCTGATTATATAGGCCAGTATGTGTCGCTCCAGTCGAAGGGCCAGAACCTCTTTGGGCGCTGTCCCTTCCATGATGAGAATACGCCCTCTTTTTCGGTCAATGAATCAAAACAGATCTTTAAGTGTTTTTCTTGTGGCCGTGGCGGGAATGTTTTTACCTTCGTGATGGACTATGACCACCTCAGCTTTCCCGAGGCGGTGGCTAAGGTAGCGGCTTTCGCTCATATCCCCGTGCAGATTCAAACCACTAGCAATCAGGCGCCAGAGGACCCAGCAAAAACGGCGCAAAAGAAGTTGCTGCGCGAGGTGACGGATTTGTGCCACCATTTGTTGGTGAACACGGTCAGTGGTGAAGCGGCTTTGGCTTACCTGACCAAGCGTGGCCTGACGCGGGAGACGATCGATCACTTTGAGATCGGTTACGCGCCTGCGGATAACGCGTTCATGTTGGCGTTTTTGAAGGAAAAAGGGATCGACTACGCGACGCAGCGGGCCAGCGGCTTATTCGTCGAGAATCAAGAAGGCGCCTTACACGCCCGCTTCAAAGATCGCGTCATGTTTCCACTCAAAGATGCCAATGGGGCTGTGATCGGCTTTTCTGGGCGGATCTTGGCGGGGGACGCTCAGGCCAAGTATCTGAATAGTCCCGAAACGAGCTTGTTTAATAAGCGAGACGTCTTGTTCAACCTCGATGCCGCTAAGTCGGCGTTCAAAAGCTACGGCGCGGCGGTTTTGTTCGAAGGCTTCATGGATGTGATTGCGGCTTATCAAGCCGGGGTACCGGTCGGGATCGCCTCAATGGGCACGAGTTTGACGCAAGAACAAGTGCAGATCATCGCGCACCAGACGCGCCAGCTGATCATTTGTTACGACGGGGACACGCCGGGGCAAAAAGCGACGGATCGCGCCTTAACGCTGGTGGGGACGCATCCACGCCTTGAAACGAACGTCGTGGTGCTCCCCGATCAACAAGATCCTGATGAGTATATCAAGTCGCATGGTGCTGAGGCGTTTCAACAACAGTTGCAGCAGGTGCTGACCCCGCTGGCCTTCCAGCTCCACTTCATGGCAGGCAATAAGGACATGACCAATGATCGCGACCGGCTGGCGTATATCGACGCCGCCTTAGCAAAGGTTGCGCGGGTCAGAGAGCCGGCAGCACAGACGGTTTATCTGCAGCAAGTCAGTGCCGTGACGAACGTGGCGGTCGCCGATTTGCGGTTATCGCTACCGCAAGTTGCCCCGCTACCGAGTGACGCCCCACCGCTGCCAGATGAGGCGCCACCGGTGCTGGATTATCCGGGGCAACCCGCGACGACAGCACCTGCAACGCCGCATTATGACAAGTTTGAGCGGGCCGAGCGGGAGTTGTTATTTTACGCGTGGCAGGAACCGACGATCGCCCGCCGGTTGCATACGCGCGATTTTCAGTTTGCGCATCCGCCTTATCAGCAACTTTTTGCGGCGTGGATCGCCTACACGGCGAATACGCCGCAACCAGAGTTTGCGGCGTATCTCGATCAGATCCCGCCCGAGCTGATGACAACGGCGACCGATGTGTCAATGCAGGCGCAGTTGCCGGAGCCGGAATCTGAGTTGATCGATGACCTGATTGCGTTGATCGAGGCAAACCAGACTTATTCGCAGTTGCAACAAGTCAAGCAGGCCTTGCGACAAGCGCAGCAGCTGGGGGATAAGACTGGGGTCACGAAGCTGAGTATTCAATACCTCGACTTGATGCGCGCTTATAAGACCAACAGTAACGTTTAAGGAGGCGGGCGACCGCCTCGAAGGAGGAACTTTAATGGCTGAAAAGACGACCAAGACAGATCCAAAATATGATGCTGCGGTTAAAGATGTGATCAAAAAGTACAAGAAAGAAAAGCAGATCACGAACGACGATTTAGTCGATAAGATCGTTAAGCCGTTTTCGCTGAAGAGTGAAGCTGTTGATGATTTGATGCAGCGCTTAGAAGACAACGGGATCTCGATCGTCGACAAGAATGGTGACCCAACGGCACACGCGCTCAAGCGGACCAAAGCGGTCACCAAAAAAGAAATGAAAGACCTGAGCGCTCCTAGTGGCGTGAAGATCAACGACCCTGTGCGGATGTACCTCAAAGAAATCGGCCGGGTCAACTTGCTGACGGCTGATGAAGAAGTGGCTTTGGCCTTGAAGATCGAGCAAGGCGATCAAGAAGCCAAGCAACGCTTAGCAGAAGCTAACTTACGGTTGGTGGTTTCGATCGCCAAGCGGTATGTTGGCCGGGGGATGCAGTTTTTGGATCTGATCCAAGAAGGGAACATGGGCTTGATGAAGGCGGTCGAGAAGTTCGACTACCGCAAAGGGTTCAAGTTCTCCACCTACGCCACTTGGTGGATTCGGCAGGCGATCACCCGTGCGATCGCCGATCAGGCGCGGACGATCCGTATCCCTGTGCACATGGTCGAAACCATCAACAAGTTGATCCGGATCCAGCGGCAACTGCTTCAGGATCTGGGCCGCGAACCTACCCCAGAAGAAATCGGTGCCGAAATGGATATGCCAACCGATAAGGTGCGTGAGATCTTGAAGATCGCGCAAGAACCCGTTTCCTTGGAAACGCCTATCGGTGAAGAGGACGATTCGCATCTAGGGGACTTTATCGAAGACCAAGATGCCACCTCACCAGAAGACCATGCCAGCTACGAGTTGCTTAAAGAGCAACTAGAAAGCGTCTTGGATACCTTAACGGACCGTGAAGAAAACGTCTTACGGTTACGCTTCGGCCTCGATGACGGGCGGACACGGACACTGGAAGAAGTGGGGAAGGTCTTTGGCGTGACCCGTGAGCGGATTCGCCAGATCGAAGCCAAGGCGTTGCGGAAGCTACGCCATCCGAGCCGTTCGAAGCAGCTCAAGGATTTCTTGGAATAGCGTGGAGAAAAACCGCCGTTATCGGCGGTTTTTTTGTATACTGAGAGTAGTTTATTTCAAAAGGAGTGCATTATGACTATTCACTTATCCAAGCGCCTTGAACGCATCGCCAGCTTCGTCGAACCAGGTGCCCGTCTCGCTGACATTGGCACAGATCATGCTTATATCCCAATCGCCTTAGCCCAAGCCGAGATGATCGCCTTTGCGGTCGCGTCTGATATCGGTGCTGGGCCTTGTGCGATTGCCCGGGCTAACGTTGCCAACGCTGGCGTCCAAGACCGCATCGTGGTCCGCCAAGCCGATGGGTTAGAAGGACTGCGACCAGAAGATGGCATCGATACCGTGATCATTGCCGGTATGGGCGGCCAGCTGATGGGTGATATTTTGACGGCAGGCGCGGCCCACCTGGATGGGACCGAGACGTTGATCCTCGAGCCGAATCGGGACGATTACACGGTGCGCGCGTGGTTGGCGGCGCATGAGTTTGGCATTTTAGATGAAGCGTTGCTAGAAGATGAAGGGCATGTCTATCCGATCATCGTGGCGGGGCAAACGAAGCCAGAAGTGCCGTATACGGAGGCTGATCTGATTTTAGGGCCCGTGTTGCGGCAAAAACGTAGCCCGTTGTTCTTAGCTCAACTTGACCGCCTGATCGCGACTTCACAACGGGTCCTGGCGGGTATGCGGCAGGCGAATAGCGTCTCTGCGGAGAAGGTGGCGGCTGAGGCTGACCGGTTGGCGATTTTACAGGAGGTTCGGGATGCGCGCTGAAACTTTGATCACTCGTTTTGAACAATTTGCACCGCAAACGCTGGCGGTTCCAGGAGATCCGATCGGCTTACAGATCGGGCGCCTGGATCAATCCGTGCATAAGGTCATGGTGACGTTGGATGTCCGTCCGGAAGTGGTGCAAGAAGCAGTGGCCGCCGGTGCAGACATGCTCTTTGCACACCATCCGGCAATGTTTCGGCCCGTCCAACCGTTTGACCTAGCCGTCCCGCAAAATGAAATGTATGCCGAATGCGTGCGGCATGGCTTGCTGGTCTACGCGGCGCATACGAACCTAGACCGCGCCACCGGCGGCATGAATGATTGGTTGGCGGCGGCATTGGGACTGAGTGCAGTCCAACCGTTTATCGATGACGGGCCGGAAGCCGCCATGGGCCGGATCGGCGAGCTGCCGGAAACCATGAGTTTAGCCGCATTTGTCGCACAAGTGAAAACGGCCTTTTCGCTAAACGGGTTGCGGGTGATTGCTAACGACTTGGCGCGTCCGGTGCGGCGAGTGGCGGTATTAGGCGGCGATGGCGGGAAGTTTTTCCGCGCGGCGCAATCGGCAGGCGCAGACGTGTATGTGACCGGGGATGTTTACTACCATACCGGCCACGACATGTTGGCCTATGACCTGCCCGTGATTGATCCTGGTCACCATATCGAAGCCATCATGAAAACCCAGGTGACTGCTTTATTGCGGCAGTGGGCACAAGCGGCTGATTGGCCGCTCACGGTCGTGCCGTCACAACTGAGCACCGACCCTTTTACGTTCATGTAAAAATAAAGAGAGGACGAGCCCGTCAGGGGTTGTCCTCTCTTTTTGGACCTTGTGCGAGTTGCTTTGCCAGCACGGCCCGACCGGCTGATAAGCCGCATAGCCGATCGCGGTGTGGTTTTTGGCCGCTTGTTATAGATTGGCATCGGTGTTGAAGTTCAAGGGGCTGAGATCGGTGCTGGTTTGTAGCAGCTGCATGGTGAAGGCCTGCCAGGCGCTACGGGCGATGTCGGCATTAGCGGCGCTTGCGGTTGTGGCCAAAGCCGCCAGCGCGTCGGCAGCCAATCCGGTGCTCGCCTGATCCGCTTGGGCGATACTGGCAAGCAGCCGGGCATGGGTCTGTTGTTGCACGGCGTCAAGATCACGGCTGAAGCGCGTAAAGTGGGCGTCGATCAAGACGCCGGCGAGCTTGTATTGCCAGTAGGCCGAATCAAGGCTGGCAGGCAAGCCGCCGCGCCCATAGTCGGCAGGAAATTCACGGGCACCGGCAAAGAAAGGCACAAATTGACTTTCTGCGGCGACCCCTAAGGCGAGCCAGTGAATGTCGGCGATCGCCTGCGGCAAGTTTGGCCGTAGTTGTAAGACGTGGGCCTCTTGGGTTCTGGCTAAGCTGATCGGGCGAAAACGGTGCGGCGTGCTGGCGTTAGGATCAGCTGGGTCATAGGCTGTTTCCTGATAATGACTACCCAAAACGGCAAATGCGTCATCGACTTGCAACGGGCGATCTGGCCGTAAGGTGAACGGTAAGTCACTCGCGGTCGGCTCAGCCGGGCGGCTAGGCGTCAAGCGGCGTTGTCCGTCCCAGACCCGGGGAGTGTTATACGTGCGGTCAAAAGCGCTGTACGTCCCAAACAGCTGGCGGAAGTTGAATGGCGTCCCAGGCTGCCAAAGGTGGTGAGACTGCGCGAATTCCTGCAATCCTGGGCTGGTCATGACGTCCGGCGCAGCGAAGTCGATCACTTGAATGGCCAGCTGGTTGGCGACGACGGCGTATTGGTCATCGGGGATGCGTTGCGCGACCCATTGGTGGCCGGTGGCGATTTCCATATACCAGGCTTCGTCGTGATCGGCGAATAACACGCCATTGGCTTCGCCGGTGCCGTAAGTGGTAATGATGTCGCCTAGTCGCTGAACCCCAGCGCGGGCGGAGGTCACGAACGGTAGCACCACGGTGACCATGGCTTCTTCGAGAATCCCGTCTGTGACGAAGGGGTCATAGGCCAAAACGCGTGCGTTAGCATAAGCACTTTCGGTAGCACTCATGGCGACGCCAGCGCTGTTGATGCCAGATTCTTCGAAGACGCCGAATTCGTCGGTCCATTCTGGCGTTGCCGTATACTGCAAGGCGTTTGCTGGCAAATCAAGCTGGAAGGCGGTGGCTTCTGAGGTGAAGGTTTGCGCGGCTGGCTGTGCGGGCCGCACAACCAAATGCTTTGGCCAGGCCGCTTTGCTGTCTTCATTGCGGCCGATCATCACCGACCCGTCGGCACTGGCTTTTTTTCCGATCAAGATACTGGTACATGAGCTACGTGTTGGCATAATCTGCCTCCTTTTTTGTCTATTATACCTAACGTGGCCTTGTTCGGCATCCTGTGCTAGAATGATTGCATACAAGTTGAAGGGGGATTCGTATGCCACTCGTACACATTGATTTGATCGAAGGCCGCTCACGCGAGCAACTGCGGCAGATGGTCCAAGACGTCACAGAGGCGATCGCCAAGAACACCGGCGCACCGAAGGAACATATCCATGTCGTCTTGAACGAAATGCAAAAAGAGCACTATGCCGTTGGCGGTGTGTTGAAAGCTGACGAATAGTAGACAGGAGGCAGCGCTTATGGCGACAGAACCAGAATCGACGACTACCGATAGCGCTTATTTTGACAAGATGAAAGGCGAGATCCTAGAAGCCTTAGAGACGGTCATAGACCCTGAGTTAGGGATCGATTTGATCAACTTAGGCTTGATCTATGGGGTCGATTTGGATGAAAACGGCCATTGTGACGTTGAGATGACCTTGACGACCATGGGATGCCCGCTGACCGATATCTTGGATGAAGACATCCATCGCGCCTTATTGGGCATCGATGGCATCAAATCCGTCGATATCCACTTGGTTTGGTACCCAGCCTGGGGGCCAGAGCGGATGAGCCGCTATGCCAAGATGGCGTTAGGGATCCACTAAAACCGCCGGTGGCGGTTTTTTTCTGGCGTCGAAGGGAGGATTGCACGTGGACTATTGGCCGCGTTTGGTGCAGCTAGATCAACAAGTCAACGTTTTGGCGCTTCATCAGCAAGTCGTTGCCGCGACCGCGTTTCGTGCGGCCTTACGGCAACGCCGCCTACCAAAGCGGCCATTGATGCGCCTCGGCGTTACCCCTGCGGATTACGCCGAGGCCGTGCTTGCAGGGGTCGACCCTGCGGCGGTGCAAGCATTGGATGCGTTGTTACGCAATTTTCGTCAGTACGTGGCCTATCATTATGGAATGTGGTCCTTTGTCACCCAATCGTTGTTTGCCACGTGGCAGCAGCTTTTTGGTCCACAGCGGTACTTAGAAGTGGCCGCGGGCAATGGCTATATCAGTGCTGGCTTGCAGGCGCAAGGTAATCACGTGATCACAACGGATCCATTAAGCTGGACGCAAGAGAACATGACGGGCCGGACGCCGTTGGTGCCGATCCAGCCATTAGGTGCGACCGCCGCATTGTGGCAGTATGGCGCTGCGGTGGACGCTGTGGTGATGGCGTGGAGCCCGGACCATGATTTGAATGATGTGCAGTTTTTGACGACGCTTCGCCGCCATTATCCCCATTTGCATTTTTTTGTCATTGGTGAGCGTAAGGGGGCGACGAACAGCCGGTTATTCTGGTCGCAAGCACAGTTTGTGCCTGACCGGCGGTTGTTAGCGTTGAACCGGGCATTGCCGCAGTTTGATGCGATCAATGAACGACTTTATTTGATGAAATAAGACAGGAGGCCGTCGTGAAACGATTATTACTTATCGACCTGCTGTGGCTGGCTGTGGTCGTGTTGGCCGGGTTGACCTGGTCGGGACACGATCAAGCGGAATATGCAGACCGGCTGGCGCATAACGGGTTAAGTGACAACGCGCTGGTTTTACACACATCTGCGGCGTTGACCCCGGCACAGGCCGTCACCAGGCTGACTGCAGCCAAGGTCAATAATGTGCAGGTCCAATTTCAGACCACTGGCGGATTAGTGTATTTTTACGGGAAAGGCGACTACGCGTCGTTGCCCGTTTCGTCAGGGCAGTGGTTTTCTGATGGGGATCTGCGCTCGACGTTGCCGGTCGCCGTGGTTGGCCGCGCCGATAGCGAGCGCTTATATACTGGTAGTAATCAACGTTATTGGCCTCGTGCCGGGAACTATATTCCGGTGCTTGGGATCGTGGCAACGCGCCGCAATAGCCCACTGAACCGGGCCGAGTTTTTGAATGCGAGTGCGGCCACGAACGCCCCGACGGTGAAACAGTTGACGGTGATTGCGGACGGGCCGAACATCAAGCGGCAAGCGAACCAACTTAAGCGGGCCGTGCAGGCGTCTTCAACTTCGCAGTACCGGTACCAAACGGGTACCAGCGACGAGAATTGGTGGACGCAAAACTTAGTGACCCTACTGTCAGGGTTGGCTTTAGCCTTGATTACGTTGGGGTTGAGCTGGTTATTGGGACGGATGGCGCCGCTGCGGCAAGTCAGCGGCATGGACAGCGTGTTGGCCGAGCGCTTCATCCGCGGATTATGGGCGCGAGCGACGTTGCATACGGCGATCGTAGCTGTGATCGGCAGCGTCATCGCGACCAGCGCCTTTTATTTGACCGTCTATGGGCGGTTGCTCTTTTTTGTCGCCGGGTTATGGGCGCTGTTTAGTGCCGGCACCTATTATGGGCTACGCGCCCGCTATCATCGAGAAGGGAATCGATAATGCCATTTCCAGAAGGATTCGAAACTAAATATCAGCAGTTATTAGGCGCCGATGCCCCGGCATTTTTGGCGACGTTTACTCGGCCTGCTGCTAGCGGCTACCGGACGAACCCGCTGAAGCCCGAAGCACCGCTCACCCAAGCCGGTGCGGCGATTCCGTGGAGTGGCTGGGGGCATTACGGTAAGGTCGATGGCAATGGGATCGACCATGTTGCAGGTTATGTTTATAGCCAAGAACCTAGCGCGCAATTTGTGGCGACGGTGTTGGCGCCTGAACCTGGCGAGCGCGTTTTGGATTTATGCGCGGCACCAGGTGGCAAAACGACGCATATCGCCAGTTTCATGGGCCACTCGGGGTTGCTCGTGACCAATGAGATCAACCGCAGTCGGGCCAAAATTTTAGCCAGCAACGTTGAACGTTTTGGCCTCACCAATGCGGTCATCACGAACAATGATCCGGATAGCCTCGCCGCTGCTTGGCCAGAGGCGTTTGACCGGATCTTAGTCGACGCCCCGTGTTCTGGTGAAGGCATGTTCCGCAAAGATCCTGACGCGATGCAGTATTGGACCCCAGACTATCCAGCGCAGTGTGCCCAGCGGCAGCGCGAGATCTTAGTGATGGCGGAGAAAATGTTACGGCCAGGCGGCACCTTGGTGTATTCGACGTGCACCTTCAGCCCGGAAGAAGACGAACAGATCGCGTCATGGGCGAATGCGACGTTACCGCTGACCTTAGTGCCAATCGCAAAGTCTGCCGGGATCGCCTCAGGGCGTCCCGAGTGGGCAAAAGGGGATCCGGCCGTGGCGAATACGGCGCGGTTGTGGCCGCAAGACCTGCAAGGGGAAGGCCATTTTGTCGCCCGCTTCGTCAAGGCGGGCGACGCCCCAGCACGCGGTAAAGGGCCGCAGTGGGGCCGCTTGAGTGCGACGCAGCGACATGATTATGACGCGTTCGTCGCAGCTAACTTGACGCAGGCCCCTGCTGGACACTTGTTGGCGGTCAAAGACCAGCTGTTTGCGGTACCAGAAACCGCTTTGGATTGGCGCCGTGTTCGGGTGGTCCGCGCCGGCTTGCACCTCGGGACCTTCAAGAAGAATCGGTTCGAGCCATCGCATAGTTTGGCGACGGCGCTTGCGCCTGAGATGTTCCAACAGGTGGTGGCGGTCTCTACCGACGAGTACCGGCAATACCGGCATGGTGATTTGCTGCCGAGTGCGCTGACAGGCAAGCGGTTCGTGTTGCTGACGTGTGACCAAAAAGGTTTCGCGTTAGGCAAGTTGGTCAACGGGACGATCAAGAATTTGTATCCCAAAGGTTTACGTCATTAGGTTGGGTGAAGGCGAGTCGGCAAGCGATTCGCCTTTTTTTAATGGGACGCGCCGTTTCGCCAAGTGAGACTGGACAGTGGCTGGGGGATGTGGGATACTGGTTAACAATTTGAGCTAAAAAGAGTTTGTTAATTAATTTTCAGCTGTGACTGGAGGATTATCAAATGCATTATGAAGAAGACTGTGTCGGTCGCCTGGCAGTGCCAGACGATGTTTTATACGGGGTGCACACGTTGCGCGCCTTGGACAACTTTCCCATCGGCCAACAAAAGGTCCACCCGGCGCTGATCAAGGCGCTGATCTTGATCAAACAAGCCGCCGCGGCGGTCAACGAACAAGCGGGGACGTTACCACCGGCCCGCGCCCAGGCAATCGACCATGCCTGCCAGCAACTGCTGAGCGGCGACTATACCCAGGCCTTTCCGCTGGCGGCGATTCAAGGCGGCGCCGGCACCTCGACGAACATGAACGTCAACGAGGTGATCGCCAAGTTGGCGACGCGCTCAAGCGGCGTGGCGGTGCATCCCAATGATGACGTTAACCAAAGTCAATCGACCAACGACGTCTACCCGACGGCGGGGAAAATGGCGACGTTAGCCTTATTGCCGGGATTGCTCGCGGCAGTCGCACAACTCAGCCAGACGTTGCGGCAAAAGGCCTTGGCCACCCAAGCCGTCTTGAAAGTCGGCCGTACGCAGCTACAAGATGCGGTTCCCACGACCTGGGGCCACAGCTTTGACGCCTATGCCAGTATGTTTGCGCGGGATGTGCAGCGGCTGCGCCAAGCGGCCACGGCGTTACAAAGCGTCAACTTAGGCGGGACGGCGATCGGCTCAGGCGTCAACGCCAGTCCGTATTACCAGCGGCACATCGTTGATGCCGTCAATCACCGGGCGCAGTTGACCTTGAGTCAGGCGCCAGACCGGTTTGATGCGACGCAAGCAGTCGATGCGTTCGTGACGTTTTCGGCGGCCCTGAAGGCCCTGGCGGTCAACTTGAACAAGTTTTGTAACGACCTGCGTTTACTAGGGAGCGGCCCGCAGGCAGGGTTGAACGAGTTACGGCTGCCGGCGCGCCAAGCTGGTAGTTCGATCATGCCAGGTAAAATCAACCCGGTGATCCCGGAAGCGGTCAACCAAGTCGCGTTTACGGTGATCGGCAATGACCTCACCGTCACGCTAGCGGCAGAGGCGGGTCAGCTGGAGTTGAACGCGTTTGAACCGGTGATCTTCGCCAGCTTGTTTACCAGCATGACGCAGTTGCAAGAGGCGCTGGTGATGCTAACGGATAAGTGCGTCAAAGGCTTGCAAGTCAATGCCGGGGCTTGCCGGCGCCAAGTTGAGCACTCGGCGATCGCGGCGACGGTGCTGGTACCGTATTTGGGGTATGAACCCACGATGCGCTTGATCAAAACGGCGCTGGCGACACAGCGGTCGGTCCCGGCGTTATTGGCAGAACAAGACTTGTTACCCGCTACGACGATCGCACGCCTGTTCAGCGCGGACAGCTTGACCGGCCAGACCCCAGCGGCAGCCGTGAATCACTGACATTTGATTGAAACCATAAAAAAAATAGGCGTGATCCGCAACCTCTGATGAAGGAAGTTGCGGGTCACGCCTATTTAGTCGGGGCTCGGCAGGGTTAACTGGCGTTGCGCCACATAATTGCGCAATTCTGGGGCCAAAACGACGGGTAATTGGCGGAGCGCGGCGAGATCTGCGGCACCTAGGGCGGCTAATAAAACCGGTAAGGTCGCTTGCCACGATGCCAGCTGGGCTTGAGCGGCCGCTTCGCCATCTTGGATCACCCAATGTAATACTTGCCCGCTGATGCCCACAGCGCTGGCACCTAGGCGTAGAGCCTTGACGATGTCCAAAGGTGAACGCACGCCGCCGGTGGCGATCACGGTCAATGGGCTTGCTTGGACCTCTAGCAGCGACTCCACGGTCGATTGACCGAAGTCCGCCAGCGCAGTCCAAGGGCCGGGCGCGCTACGGCGAGCATTTTCGATTTGGGCAAAATTGGTGCCGCCACGCCCGCCGACATCAACGTATTGCACGCCGATGGCCGTCAGTTGCGTGAGCGCCTCGTGGGTCATCCCGTTGCCGACTTCCTTGACGATCACCGGCACATGGCTGTGCGCGACGATATCCGCAATCGCGTCGAGCCAGTGGAAGTCGCGGTCACCTTCAGGCATCACCGCTTCTTGAATCGCGTTGATGTGGAGCTCCAAGGCATTGGCGTCGAGCATGGCCACCGCGGCTTGGGCTTGTTGCCAAGTGGCGCTGGCACCGAGGTTAGCCAAGACGAAGCCGTCAGGATTTTCGCTACGCAAAGGCGTGAACGTTTTGGCTAAGGCGGGTTCGCGTAGCGCGACGGACTGGGACCCGCTGGCGATTGGCAGGTGCAAGGCGTGGGCAATGCGGCCTAACTGGGCGTTAAGCACGCCGGTTTGTTGCGAGCCGCCAGTCATGGCATTGATCAAAAAAGGCCATTGCCAGTCAAACAAGTGTGGCGTGACGGAAACGTCGCTAACGGCGGTTTCTGGCAGCGGGTTGTGCACCAGACGTACTTGCTCGAAACCAGCGTCGGCCGTGGCGCGGAAGTACTTTTCAGCTAAGAAAACATGCTCATCTTTGCGGTGTGATTGTTGTGATTCAGGCATTGGGGACCTCCGTTAAGACGCGGGCAGCCGGTCCGGGACCGGTGGTCAAAAGCCGCTCGCCAAAAGTGGGAGCTAAGGCGGCCTTGATCTGCTCGACATAAGGACTCAGCGTTAGGATCTTAACGTTAGGGCCGGCGTCCATCGTCGCGTAGGCCGGGATGCCTTGTGCGCGCAGCTGCTTCACGATCGCCCAAGCGGTCAACGTCTCAGGTTGCCAGTAAGTGAAGGCCGGATCCGCAGCTAAGATGGTCGCGTGCATTTGCATGCTACTTTGTTCGGTCAAGTGGCCGACTTGCGCAAAATCATTCGCGGCGAGGGCTTCGACCATCGCTTGGACCGCGTTTTCATTCGTGGTCACCCAAGCCGGGTAGTAAGGGGAGGTGGCAACGGTATTGGCCATCAGCGCCCGGGAGCCGATCGCCTTGCGGCTGGTGTCGACCATGACCACGAGCATGCGCAAGGGCAAGGTCGTCGGTGGTAGCGCTTCGGCAACACTGGAGGCGTCGTCATGGCCGCGATGCCAAATCGCCAAGTCGCCGAAAATGCTCCGGCTAGCCGACCCGGAGCCGCGCCGTGCCAGGCGAGATAAGGCGCTAGGCGAGAGGTCCAAGCCAGCAGCCCGGCTACCCGCCAGCGCCAAGGCGGCAAAAGCCGCGGCCGAACTGGCTAAGCCGGCGGCCGTGGGCACATGGTTGTGGGATTCGATCCGTGCGTACGTGGGGATGTCTGCGCGGTGGCGGACCAAATCTAAAAATTGACTGACTTTGCCAGCCGGCTTGGCGATCCCATCGAGGTGAAACTGGTCTGCTTTAAGCGTGGGATCAAAGCTGACGGTCGTATCGGTATAAAAGTCGGCCAGCGTCAAGCTGACACTGCTGGTATACGGGAGGATCAAGTCGGGATCTTTTTTCCCCCAGTACTTGATCAAGGCGATATTGGTATGGGCGCGAGCGGTCACTGTCTTCATTGTTGTTCCTCACTTTGGACAAAATCGTATTGCCACACGGCGGTCGCCCCGGCTTGCGTCAGCGCTTGGGCGATCGTTTCGGCCGCGGTGTGGTCTGTGGCTAAGGCGATCATGCAGCCACCTAGGCCGGAGCCGGTCAGCTTGGCCCCCAAGGCACCGGCAGTGCGTGCGGCTTGGATCAAGCGGTCTAGCGCTGGGGTGCTGACGCCTAAGGCTGCCAGCTGTGTTTGGGCGGTGTTTAGCTGGGCACCGAGCTTGACCAAGTCGTCTGCGGCCAAGGCGAGGGCCGCCTGCCGCACGGCTTGGCCGATCGCGGCGAGTCGTGGCTGGTTAGTTGCCGGCGCTTGTTGTAGCCGGCTAGCAACCGCAGCGACGGCGGCCTTGGTTTGACCAGGAATGCCGGTGTCGGCGATCACTAAGCTGCCGTTGGTGGGAAAGGCGATCGCGTGTGGCGCCTGGTTGCGGACGAACCACTGGGGGCGCGTGGCACTGGTGGTGGCAGCATCTAAACCACTAGGGTTGCCATGGAGCAACTTTTCTGAAATCGCCGTCCACCGCAGCAAGGTCGCGTGCGCCAGCGGCGTTGCAAAAGCTTGATACATGGCCCGCACCACTGCAGTCGCGGTCGCCGCCGAGCTGCCCATGCCGCGTTCTGGTGGTAAGGCGCTGGTGATCTTGAGGTCGAAGCCTTGCTGGCGCGCCCCGAAAAACGTTAAAAGGGCGCGCAATAAGTGGGCGATCCCCGCAAACGCGCTGGTTGCGGCCGCTTGCAGACTACCGCGGTAAAACGTCGAGGTAATCAGCTGCTGGCCGTCGGTGCGCGGTGTGATCGTCGCGGTTAGGCGGATGGTTTTCACCGGCAAGGCGATGGCCGGTTGCCCGTAGACGACGGCGTGTTCTCCGATCAAAATGATTTTGGCGAAACTTTCACCACTGGCGTTTAACATGTTGACCCTCCTTAAGCATTCCCTTAAATCATACCCCAAAGCGCGTGGCGGCACTAGGTTGTGCTAAACTAAGAAACGATTAAAAGGAGGGGTTCGATGGCCATTCAATTCATACTCGGCACGGCAGTCAGCGACCACCGGCAAGCGGTGATCACCAAGATCAAAGCGGTGTTGCAAGCCGATCCGCAAGCCCAAGTTTTTTATCTGGTCCCAAACCACGTCAAGTTTGATGCCGAAGTCAGTTTGCTACAAGGGTTGCGTCCTGCCGACTCGGCGGTTGTCGCCCAAAGTCGGGTGCAGACGTTTTCCTTTTCACGCCTAGCGTGGTATTTCCTCAAAGACCAGCCGATTTATGCGCAGCCCCGCCTAGACCGTGCCAGTAACAGTATGTTGGTGGCGCGCTTGCTGGCGGAAAATAGCGAGCAGCTGCAATTATTCAAAGGGGAGGCCCATGCTCCGGGGTTCGTGGCGAAGCTGGCAGACCAGCTGAGTGAATTGAGTCAAGGGCGCATCGATGCGGCGACGTTAGCGCAAGCTACCGCGACGCTAGCCGTCGGCGATCGGCACCGAGCAAAGTTCAGTGACCTCACCGTGATGCTGAAAGCCTACGAAGCAGCGATCGGGCCGTTTGCGACGGCGCCAAGCCTGCTGGCCGCATTGACCAGTGAGCTGGCGGCGCAAGACCTCAGCCATACTTATTTTTTCTTGAATCACTTCAATGAATTGTCGGCTAGTGAGCAAAACCTGGTCGAGACGTTGATGCAAGCCGCCAAACAAGTCACCATGTGCCTGACGCTACCGGCCGACACTGCGGCGGATGTGGCCCCACAAGCACCAGACTTGTTTTTACCGGCTAAGCGGCTGTACCACCGGCTACACTTGGCTGCGGTGCGCTTAGGGGTTTCAGAACTCGGGGCGATCACGGCGAATTCGCGTCCAGTCCAAGCCGGGATCCGGGCCACCGAGGCCTTTTTCGAGGCGGACACGGCGATGGTCCCGCTGAACCAGGTGCCAGACGTTACCGCGCAAGTCCATGTGGCTAAGGCGGCCGATCCCTATACGGAGCTGCGACACGTGGCGCAACGCATCGCCCAAGCCGTTCATGCGGGAGCGCGCTACCGCGACTTCTTGGTGCTCGCCCGGCACTTAGACCCGTATCAAGATCTGATCGCACCGGTGTTTGCGGAATATCAGTTACCAGTGTTTACCGACCGGGAACAGCCGATGCAACACCATCCCTTAGTGGCCTTGTTGGACAGCTTATTTGCCTTGCAGCGCCGCCATTATCAATACGCGGACGTGATGCGCTGGTTGCGTACGGAATTAGTGGTGCCCCAAGGACTGGCTGTGGCCGACTTCCGGGATGCCGTCGATGTTTGCGATAACCACTTACTGCGGACGGGGATGAGTGGTTCTTGGTGGCTCAAGGATCAAGACTGGCAGTACTTCCGCCGCCGGGTAGAAGACGACGGGGTCCTCGCTGACGATGAGAAGAGCCAGCAGCTCAACGTGATCCGACAGTTTGTCCAAACCACGGTGCCGCCGTTGTTTGCGGCGTGGCACCAGGCCACTACAGGCCGAGAGGCAGCGAGTGCCTTGTACCAGTGGCTACTAGACGTCGGCGTCGTGGCGCAACTCGAAGCCAGGCGCCAAGCAGCGATCGCGGCCGGCGACCTGACTGCGAGTCAAACTGGGGAGCAGGCGTGGGAGACGTTTGTTGCGCTGTTAGACGACTATGTGGCGATCCTCGGCGACCAGCCGTTTGATCAGCAACAATTCGAAGACCTTTTGACTGCCGGGTTTGCCAGTGCGACCTTCACTCAGATCCCGTCGACGTTAGACCAAGTCGTGGTGTCCGAAACGGCGCTCACACGGCTGCCCCAGTTCAAGCAGGTCTTCATGATCGGCGCCACCAGTTTGGTGATGCCGGATGTGCCTGCGGATCTCGGGTTGTTGTCGGCAGAAGACCGGGAAAAATTGCAACCGCAGCTGCCAGACACCGCGTGGTTGCCGATCAACGGCCCGCAGTCGAGTTTAGGCGATCCGTTTATCAACTACCTCGGCATCATGGCGGCAAGCGATGGCGTGACTATCAGCTACCCCGTGTATGGGGACCGGGAAAACCGACCATCCCCGTATTATACGGGCCTTCAACAAGCGCTGGGGTTAACTGAGCAGTCCTGGGCCCCGGTGGCGTTGACTACGCCGATCAGCGCGGTTGCCGGCAGTGCCCGCAGTTTATTGAGCGATTTTGTGGCGGTGGCACGCGCGGCAGTCGATCAAAAAGTGGCGTTAGGGCCGGCTTGGCAAGCCGTTTTAGCCGCCGTCAAAGCCCGCGATCATACCGGGCTGGCGGCGCGCTTGGCAGGCAGTATCCAGTACCGTAACGCCACGGGGCAACTGGATCCAACCTTGGCCCAAAAGCTCTATGGCCGGCACTTGGCGGTGTCGGTGTCACGGCTTGAGACGTATTACCGCAATCCCTATGAGTATTTTCTCAAGTATGGCTTGCGTCTGACACCACGGGCAGAATTCGCCTTGACGCCAGCTGATAGCGGCTCGCTTTATCACGAGACGCTGAATCGCGTGTTCCGCCAGCTGCAAGCCAAAGGCCGAGCACTGCCAGACCTGGACAAGGCCGAACTCCCAGCATTGGTGCAAACGGTGATGGCGGACTTGCTGCAGGAACCCGGGTGGGAGATCTTGACGACGAGCCACCAAATGCAGTATGTCCAAGCGCGCACCCGCCAAATGTTGATCGCGGTGTTAACGGCGATTCACGATCAACAGCGACGCGGTCAGTTTCGCACCCAGCGCACCGAGTTGCCGTTTGACGGCAGCGGCCAAAATCTGGCCCCGCTCGAATTGCCACTGGGTGACGGGCAGAAAGTGACGGTGCGCGGGAAGATCGACCGCTTAGATACCGTGGCCGTCAACGGCGAGGACTTTTTCTTGATCGTCGACTACAAGTCCAGCGCCCGCCAGTTCAATCCGGAAGAAGCCTATTATGGCGTGGCGATGCAAATGTTGACGTATATCGACGCTGTGCAAAATGGCTTGACGGCGGCTGGTCGTACCAGCCACCCAGCCGGTGCGGTGTATTTTCACCTGCACCGACCACAAGTTAAATACGCCGCCAACCAAGACGTGGCCGCCGAACGCTTCAAAGCGTATAAGTTGTACGGCTTGTTAGTCTTGCCCGATTCGGAAACGGAAGCGACGCTGTTGGCGGGGCTTTTAGACGCCCAGTTGGCAACGCAAAGCGGGGCTAGTCCGATCGTCCAGATCGGCACCAAAAAAGACGGGAGCTTCGCCAAAACGTCGACCAAAGCGATTTCGCCAGAAGCCCTCGACTTGTATCTAGGCCATAACCGCAAAGAGATCATCAAGGCGGCTAAGGCGATCTTAGCAGGGAACATCGACTTAGCGCCGATCCAGTTCGACCAAGAAGCCACTGCGATCGCCAACAGCGATTACCAGGCGATCATGACCTTTGACCCAGCGACCGGCTTTGACCACTATCACCGCGTCGCCCCGTTAGATCAAGCGACACTGAGGCAAAAACTCCAGGAGGAACGGCATGACTGATTACACCCCAAGTCAACAACAAGCGATCCAGCACCGTGGCCACGATGTGCTCGTCTCGGCGAGTGCAGGCTCTGGCAAAACCACGGTGTTAGTCGAACGCATCCTAGCCGAGTTGCGCGCTGGCGGGGAGTTGTCGCGATTGTTGATCGTGACGTTCACCACCGCGGCGACGGCCGAAATGAAGCTAAAGATCCAAAAGAAGCTCAAAGCCGCCGTCGATGCGCTACCAGATCACCACGACCCGGTCCGCCGCCATTTGGTCAACCAAGTCGCGATCGCCAATGCCGCCCCGATCATGACGCTCGACGCCTTTTGTTTGCAGGTGGTGCAACAGTATTATTACGCGATTGATCTGGACCCTGGGTTTCGGCTTTTGAGCGACGAGGTCGAACGCACGATGCTGGCTGAGAATGTGTGGGCCGATTTGCGCGAGACGTTGTATGCCAGCGATGAAGCCGCAGATTTTGTCGCGTTGACCGATAATTTTGCGCGCGGACAAGACGATGACGGGTTAGCGGAAACCGTGTTTGCACTAACCCAATTCGCGAATACGACGACCGATCCGCAAGGGTGGTTGCGTCAGTTGGCCACCCCGTATGCGCCAGACACCTTCAAGGAGACGTTTTCCCAGCAGCTTTGGCCACCATTGCAGACGACGCTGGCGGACATCGCTGACCAGTTGGCGGCGCTCGCCCAAAGCCTGGACCCTAGCGACAAAGGCTTGGCCGCGGTGCAAACGGCGTTAACCACCACGCAGCAAGCCGTTTTGCAGGCGGCCCAGTTGGCGGCGCCTGACTATGCCGCGGCTTACACGGCAGCAACGGCGGTGACGTGGCCAACGTGGCCGCGGACCAAGGTCGCAGATGAGGCCAAGGAAGTTAAGGCGGCGGCCAAGGCGCAACGCGATGCCTTAAAAGACCGCTTCAACACCGCGATTGGGGCGTTATTACAGATCTTACCGACGGATCTAGACCGCGCCTTGCAACATGCCTATCCGCTGATGCAGACCTTAGGGACGGTGTGCCAAGAATTCTTGTTGGCGTTTGCCGCCGAGAAAAATCAGCGGCACCTGCAAGATTTCGGGGATATTGCGCACCATGCGTTGCAGATCTTGCACACCTTGGACCCGCAAACCGGGCAACCGATCGCGGTGAATTTTCAGGCCAGCTTCGATGAGATCATGATCGATGAATACCAAGACATCAACCCCCTGCAAGAGGCCTTGTTAGATGTGATCAGCCAAGCAGCGCCGGGGAATCGGTTCATGGTCGGGGATGTCAAACAAAGCATCTATGGCTTCCGCTTGGCCGATCCGCAGTTGTTCTTGGCGAAGTACCGCCGCTTCGGGCAGGCGGCTAGCCAAGGGGAGCGCATTGTTTTGGCCGAAAACTTCCGCTCCAGCCGTAACGTCTTAGACTTCACGAACTTCGTCTTTAGCCAGATCATGGACCCAGCAGTCGGCGACATGGCCTATGACCAAAATGCTGAGCTCAAGCGCGCCACCTTCCAGGCCCCTGCAGACTGGGCACCGACCACCGAATTCTTGTTGGCCGTACAACCAGAAGTCGATCCCGACGCGGACGATCTCAGCCAAGCGGCGATGGATAAGGCGACGGCGCAAGCAGAGCTGGTGATCGCTAAAATCAAAGCGTTGGTGAATGATCCAGAGGCGGTGATCTATGATGGCCAAGACGCTGACGGTCAGTGGCGCAGCCATCGCATTAGCTACCGCGACATCACCTTGTTGGTGCGCTCGCGGAGTCAAAACATCACCTTACAAAGCGCTTTTGCCAAGGCCAACGTGCCGATCGTGGTCGCAGACGCGCAGAACTATTTCAAAACCACTGAGCTGATGACGATGATGAGCCTGTTGCGGCTGATCGATAACCCGCGGCAAGAAATCGCGTTGGCCGCGGTGCTCCGCTCGCCGTTAGTGGGGATGAGTGCAGACGCCTTAGCTTTGATCCGCTTAGCGGCGCCACAGGCGAGCTTCGATGACGCCTGGTTCGCTTTTTTGGCCCAACCCAGTGCGACGCCACTAGGCCAACAGACTTACGCCAAGGCCCGGTTATTTGCGGACCAATTAACCGAATTACGCGCCTTTGCCCGGGAACACGAGTTAGTCGCGTTGATCTGGCGAATCTACGACGTGTTCGGTTACTTAGACTTCGTTGGCGGCTTACCTGGTGGCGCCCAGCGGCAAGCCAACTTGCGGGCGCTGGCCGCGCGCGCGGCAGCGTATGAAAATGGCGGCTTCAAAGGCTTGTTCGCTTTCATCCATTTCATTGAATTGATGCAAAAACAAGACAAAGACCTCGCGATGCCTGTGACCTTGCAACCAGACGCCGATGCGGTGTCTTTGCGCACGATCCATGGGAGTAAAGGCTTGGAGTTTCCGGTCGTGTTCTTGATGGCCGCAGACAAGCAATTTAACCTGCAAGACTTAAAGGTCCGGCAGATCTTGACGCCAACGCTAGCAGGGATCCAATGGGTCGACCCACAGACCCAAGAACGCTACGCTTTGCCCCAATACCAACTGGCCAAGCAAGCGAAAAAAAAGCAACTGCTGGCCGAAGAGATGCGCTTATTGTACGTCGCGTTGACCCGCGCGCAGCAGCGCTTGTTCATCGTCGCCAGTGCCAAAGATGAGGCGGTGTTGACGGCGGAGTCGCCAGCGGCTGAGGCCACCCATCAGGTCTTGCCGGCACACTTGCGCGAGTCTGCGCGCAGCTATTTGGATTGGTTCAAGCTGGCACTGGCCCGCCACCCGCAAGTCAATCCCCAGGCGGCGACTGTGGCCACTTATGGCGCAACGGTCGCGTGGACCGCAACGGTTGACCCGCAACCCCAAGTGGCCCCGTCTGCCCCAGAAAAAGCCGTCCAGCCCCCGTTAGATGTCGATTTAGACGCGTGGTTAGACTGGACGTATCCTTATGCTGCAGAGACGCAAACCACCGGCTTTCAAAGCGTGACGGAGATCAAACGCGCCCAAAGCGAAGACCCGGACAATACGGAACTGGTCAAGTCCCGGCGGCAATTGTTAGGGAACCGCTACGTGAGCGATTTTGCCAAGCCCCAGTTTTTGACGACGGCTAAGACCATTCCTGCCACCGCCGTTGGAACCGCTACGCACTTGTTGTTGCAGCGCCTGGACTTGCATCAAGATCCTAGCGCGACCATTGCGTCCACGCTGGCTGCATTGGTGGCAGCGGGGCAAATTGACGCTGCGGTGGCCAAGCGCATCGACCAAGACGCCTTGTTGCGCTTCTTTTCGTTACCGCTAGGCCGCTTGCTACGGGCGCACCCCGACCAGGTGCAGCGGGAGGTGGCCTTTTCACTGTTGCTGCCGGCGACGCAAGTGTTCGCGTCGTTAGGCAAAGACCAGCGCGTGGCCCATACAGATGACGTCTTAGTCCACGGGATCATCGATGGCTTCGTGACCACTGAAGCAGGGGTGACGCTGTTTGATTACAAAACCGATCATGTGACCAGCGAATCCGCGCTAGTGGCGCGCTATCAAACCCAGCTGCAGCTGTACGCCCAGGCGTTGGGCCAGTTACAGCCGCAGCCGGTGATCAGCCGCCAGTTGGTGCTTCTCGAAACGGGACGCGTGGTAACGATAGCCAAGGGGCCACAAGAATAGTAAAATAGAGGCAATCTGTACAGAAACGAGTGACGACATGACTCCCGACACCATCTACGCGGTGCTCGATCTTGAAACTACCGGTACCACCGTTAAAAATGGGGACCGGATCATCCAATTTGGGTGTGCTTTTTTGCAGCACGGTCAAATTGTCGACACAATTTCGCAACTGGTCAATCCAGACCGCGGGGTGCCAGCAGCGATCCAGCAATTGACACATATTCGCCCAGACGACTTGATCAGTGCGCCTTATTTTGCCGAATTGGCGCCGCAATTATCTCAGCGCTTGGCGAATACGGTGATCGTCGCGCACAATGTGAACTTCGACTATCCGTTTTTAAGTGCGGAATTTGAGCGCGTCGGGTTGCCGGCGTTGACGAATCCGGCGGTGGATACGGTCGAGCTGGCGCAGATCTTATTGCCCCAGCTCAGTAGCTATCGTTTGAGCGACTTGACGCACCATTTGCAGATTCACCATGAGCACCCACACCGTGCTGATAGTGATGCGATCAGTACCGCCTTGTTGTTGCGCACGTTGACGGGGCAGTTTCAAGCGCTGCCGCATGCCACGCAAAATTTGCTGGTGCGCTTGAGTGTGCCGTTAGCGCGGCAAACCGGCGCGTATTTGGCGGCGCAGGTGACGCCGGCGCAGCCATTAGCCGAGAACCTGGTGCAGGTGGGGGACCTCATCCTTCAACGCCCCCAGCAGGGGACGGTAGGGGCACCTGCGACCCGCTATTACCCCTTAACGGATAAGGCGAAGCGCGCGTTGTTGGCCCCAGATCTACGTTTGCGCAAGGCACAGGCGCAGATGATGGATGCCTTGTACACTAACGCGACGACGGCTAAGGCGCCGATGATGATCGAAGTTGGCACTGGAGCCGGCAAGACGTTGGGCTACTTATTGGCGTATGCGTATTGCAGTGATGCCGACCACCAGCTGGTGGTGGCGACTAGCACCACCGTGTTGCAAAACCAGATCGCTGCGCAGGCCGAACAGGCGGCGGCGTTGTTGCAGGCGCCATTACCTACGGCGATCGTGAAAAGTGCGCGCCATTTTCTGGATCTTCAGCAATTCGCGGATTCCCTGGCGACGCCGGATGCGGACCGCCTGACCCGCTTATTGCAAATGAAGCTCGTGGTGTGGCTGACCCAGACGCAAACTGGGGACTTAGGCGAGCTCCACTTGACCAGCTACCGTGCGCCACTGTTTGCGCGGGTCCGCCACCATGGCCAACCTGCACGGGCGGACAGCGTCTACGCCGAGTATGATTTTTATGGCCGCATGCAGGCACGCCAAAAAGCGGCGACAGTGGTGATCACCAATCACGCCTACTTGGCGCGGCACGGCGCGGCGTGGACTGAGAGGCCATTTTTAGTGGTCGATGAGGCGCATCATTTTGCTGAACACGTCGCGGCGGCCCATGCCCGCAGCTTGGATTTTGCCAAGTTGCGCAACCGGCTGCAACACTTGCTGCGGCTGGTGAGCCATCCGGATAAACATAGTTTGCAAGATGCGTATGACGATTCGCAGGTGATGCGCTATCAGCTGCAAAGCCTGGCTGCGACGATCACCGCGGCAATCGGGGCGATCGAAGGGTTACAACAGCAATTGTTCCGGCATTTTAGCCAGGCGCAAGAGTGGCCGAGTGGCTTTGTGGAAATGACGTTAACCTCGGCGCAACAACAATGGGTCGCAGAGACGTTGGCGGTACCTTGGCGGCAGTTGACCCAACAATTAACGGCGGTGGTCGCGGTGTGTGACCAGCTGGTGGCCGACCACGCGGGGCATGCGGCGCACTTTATGCCAGGGGATGCCGCGCTTTTTCAGGCGGTTGCTGCGTTAAGCGCGGCCATCAGCGGGCAAGCCGCGACCTTAGCCGACTTAACGCCTGCCACGATCGCCTCTGGAAAAGCCGGCTTGTGTCGGCTCCAGCTGGCCAACGGACATGATGTGTATAGTTTGCAACTCGCTTGGGAATTGCTTTCGGCGACGCCCCAGATTCAAGATTTGTTAACGCATTTTACGGCGCCGGTGTTTGTCGGGGCGACCTTGGTGGTGGCGCGCCGCTTCGATTATTTACGCCAGCAGCTGGGCTTGCCGGCGGACACGGCGACGTTGCGCTTGCGCAGCCCGTTTCACTACCGCCAACAAGCGCAAGTCTTTGTTGACCCCGATGCGCCGGACCCTGCGGCAGACGAAGCCGCATATTATGATTACCTCGCGCAGGCGATCGCGACCTTAGCGCAAGGGCCGCAGCAGACCTTGGTGTTGTTTACGTCTTTGAAAGCCATCGCGGCGGTGCATCAGCGCTTAGCCCAGACCCCCTTGGCAGCGCAAAAAGAACTGCTAGCCCAAGGGGTGACGGGCTCGGCGGAAAAAATCGCCAAGCGGTTTGTTTTAGGCGATAACAGCGTTTTGTTAGGGGCTGCGAGTTTTTTTGAGGGGATCGACTACCCTGATAAGCTCCTAGAACTCGTGATCTTGACCCGGTTGCCGTTTGACTCGCCTAGCGATCCTGTCGTGAAGGCGCGGGCGGCGGCTTTGAAGCAAGCCGGCCAAGACCCCTTCACCGCTGATGCGCTGCCGAAAGCGACGATCCGCCTACGGCAAAGTTTCGGGCGGCTGATCCGGACCGAACACGACCGTGGGGCGTTTGTGGTTCTGGACCCGCGCTTCGCCACGACCCGCTATGGCCGTCAGCTACAGCACGCCTTGCCGAATCTCAAGCCAATGGCGCTACCGGTCCAGACCATCGCGCAATACGTCCATGCTTGGTTGCGCCATCGCCCAATATTGTCTAAGGAGGAAGAACATGCGTAGAGCACACCGCCCAACATGGCACCGCACCGCCTGGCTCGTCGCCGGCCTCGTGCTGATCGCCATCGTTTTGGGGATTTATCACCAAGGCTTGAGCCCGCTGCACCAAGTCCGCGACCAAGCGATTTCGATCGCCGAAAAAAAGGCCAAGGTGCAGTCCGTCAGCGCCTTTTACTGGGACCGCCAGCGTGAGTCTTACCTCACCGTTGCCGGGACCACCACCAAAAAACAGAAAGTCTACGTCTTGATCCGCCAAAAAAATGGCCGGGTCACGGTGCTGTCGCAACGGGCAGGAATCACCCGCCAAACCGCGATTTCACAGGCAACAGCGAGCTATTCCCCCAAGAAGATCTTGACCGTTGGGTTAAGTAAACGTGGAAAGAAATTTGTTTGGGATGTTGGCTACCGCACAAAGTCTGGTAAACTAGGCTATGTGACGTATGACTTCAAGTCTGGTGACGAATTGTTTGCCGTCGCTAATTTGTAGCCAGTCAGCATCAAAGGGGAGAGAAGAATATGCATTTAGCAAAGCGCATCATCAATGTGGCGCCATCGGCCACCTTGGCGGTCAGCAGTTTTACGAAACAAATGAAGGCCCGTGGCGAAGACGTGATCGACTTATCAATCGGCCAGCCGGATTTTAAGACGCCTGAACATATCGAACAAGCGGCGATCCAAGCGATCCATGACAATCTGACCAGCTTCTATACGCCGGCAGTCGGGATCTTACCGTTGCGTGAAGCGATCGCGGCCCATGTTGAAGCCCAGACGCACGTGCGTTATGATCCCAAGCAGATCGTGGTCACGACCGGGGCCAAGTTCGCCTTATACGCCTTGTTCCAAGTGCTGCTGGATCCTGGCGAAGAAGTCATGATCCCGATTCCAGGGTGGGTTTCTTATGTTGAACAGGTGCGTTTGGCCGGTGGGACCCCGCGGCCAGTTTTGGCGAAGAACCACTTCAAAGTCACCGTCGATGAGCTTGAAGCCCAACGGACAGCCAAGACGCGTGCTATCATCATTAATTCACCGCAAAATCCGACCGGCGCCGTGTACGATCGCCAAGAATTGACGTTGATCGGTAATTGGGCGTTGAAGCATGATATTTTGGTGGTCGCAGATGATATCTACCGCGATTTGATCTATAACGGCGCCAGCTATACCTCGATGATCGAAATCGACCCGCAGATCACCGCCAATACTGTGTTGATCTCCGGCGTGTCGAAATCATACGCGATGACCGGCTGGCGGGTCGGCTTCATGGCCGGACCGGAAAAAATTCTCAATGCCGTCGCCACGCTGTTGGGGCACGCGACTGGTAACGTGACCGCCGTCGCGCAGTATGCTGCCTTGGCCGCGTTTGGGGCTGATCAAGAACCGGTCGAAACGATGCGCCAAGCGTTCGAGAAGCGGCTCAACGTCGTGTATGCCCGGCTGACGCAGATTCCGGGGTTTGAATTGGCGGAAAAGCCGCAAGGGGCGTTTTATCTCTTCCCGAACGTCCGGCGGGCGGCGCAGTTGACCAATTACGGCTCGGTAGACGACTTCATTTCTGCTTTGTTGGCAGAAACCGGAGTCGCATTAGTTCCTGGACGCGCCTTCGGCATGCCAGAGCATGCCCGCTTGAGCTATGCCAAAGATATGGATAGCTTGATGACCGCCCTCGATCGCATCGCCGCGTTCGTCGGTAATAACTGATTATTTTGGGTAAGGAGAAGTACTGACACATGACTGAACAGATTCGCATCAAGGATGCCTCACAATACGTCGACCAAGAGGTGACGATCAATGCTTGGTTAACCGACAAGCGCTCAAGCGGTAAGATCGCCTTCTTACAATTGCGCGACGGCTCGGCCTTTTTCCAAGGGGTCGTGTTGAAAAATGCCGTTGATGAAGTGGTATTCGCCACGGCCAAGGAAATGCGCCAAGAAACCAGCATGACCATTACCGGGGTGATCCACGAAGATAGTCGTAGCCACTTTGGTTACGAAATTGAAGTCCATGACATCCAAGTCGTGGGCGACTCGGAAGATTATCCGATCACGCCTAAAGAACACGGGATCGAATTCTTACTGGACCACCGCCATCTCTGGTTGCGGTCCAAGCGGCAATTTGCGATCCAAAAGATCCGCAACGAGATCATTCGCGCAACGTATGAATTCTTCAACCAAGAAGGTTTCATCAAGATGGATTCACCCATTTTGACCGGTAGCGCCCCAGAAGGCACCACGGAACTATTTGAAACCGAGTACTTCGACAAGCCGGCATACTTGAGCCAGTCGGGGCAGCTGTACGCAGAAGCCGGCGCCATGGCTTATGGGAAGGTGTTCACGTTCGGGCCGGTTTTCCGGGCTGAAAAGAGCAAGACACGGCGGCATTTGACCGAATTTTGGATGATCGAACCCGAAATGGCTTTCATGCATCAAGATGAAAGCTTGGCTATCCAAGAACGCTACATCGCGTATTTGGTCCAAAATGTGATCGATCACTGCGAATACGAATTGCACCTGATCGACCGCGACGTCGACCAGCTGAAGAAGTACACCCAGCTGCCATACCCGCGTATCCGCTATGATGAAGCCATCGACATGCTGCAAAAGGCAGACTTCGATGTCAAGTGGGGCGATGACTTCGGCTCTCCGGAAGAAACGTACTTATCTGACCAGTTTGAACAACCGGTTTTCATCTTGAATTATCCGAAGAGCATCAAACCGTTTTACATGTTGCCTGAAGAAGGGCGTGAAGATACCTATGTTTGCGCTGACTTGTTAGCGCCAGAAGGTTATGGGGAGATCATCGGTGGTAGCGAACGGGAAGTCGATTACGACAAGTTGCGCGCCGCGATCGAAAAGAAAGGCTTGGACCTGTCGGAATACGACTGGTACTTGGACCTGCGTAAGTATGGCACCGTGCCGCATTCTGGCTTCGGCTTAGGGCTCGAGCGGGCGATCACGTGGATCTGCCACCTCGATCACTTGCGCGAAACCATTCCGTTCCCACGGATGATTAACCGGATCAAGCCGTAATGGCAAAACAAGGTCGAGACTGGGTCTCGACCTTGTTTTAGTCGTGCCCAAAGGAGGGGATTCATGTGGCCGATGCCCTAAACAGTTTTTTGGCTGCAGGTCAAAGCAGCTTCAGCACTGCCTTATTTCAACATTATGCGCAAAGTGACTTGACGCATAGCGAATTTTTAGTCTACCTATTCTTGACTCAGTGGGCGCAACAACACCAAGAAGCCCCTGAGCCAGAGCACTTCGCAACGATGGTCAAAATGACGCCTAGCGCGTTGTACGCGACGATCAACAGCCTCTTGCAAAAGCAGGCCGTGACCTTGGTCAGCCAACCTGATGGCCACGGGCACACCGTCGATCAATACGACGTCACGCCATTATTGCGGCGCTTGTTGGACACCCCGGCGCCGGCAACACCACACGCGGCACCTACCGCTTCGGGTGCCGTTTTCAACCAGATCGAAATCGAGTTTGCCCGCCCGTTGTCGCCAATCGAGCAGCAAACGATCGCAGACTGGCTCAATATCGATCACTATGATCCGCTGGTGATCCAATTGGCGCTACGGGAGGCCGTCTTGAACCAGAAGTATTCCCTGCGGTATATCGATCGCATCTTGCTCAACTGGGAGAAGTTACACCTGACGACGCCGCAGCAAGTGCAAGATTATCTCCAGCGTCGCAATCAGCTATAAAAAGGAGGTCGGCGGCATGAATGATGCGCAAGCCAAGGATTTTTTGAATGCCGTGCTGGCACGCTATCCGGACGCACAGCCGACGCTAAACGCGCGTAATCCGTTCGAGATCTTGGTCGCGGTCATGTTGTCAGCGCAAACCACAGACGTGGCGGTGAATGCCGTTACGCCTAAGTTGTTTGCGGCGTACCCGGATCCGCAGCACATGGCTCAAGCCGCCGTGCCGCAAATCGAGCACTACATCGACCGGCTCGGTTTATACCACAACAAGGCTAAGTACCTGCAGGCATTGAGTGCTAAGTTAGTCACGGATTTTGCCGGTCAGGTGCCACAAACCTATAAGGCGTTGACCAGCTTACCAGGAGTGGGCCGCAAAACGGCGACCGTGGTGCGCACCGATGCGTTCAATATTCCTGGTATCGCCGTAGATACGCATGTCAGCCGCATCATTCGCGGCTTCGGGATCGCACCGGCTGCGGCGACACCAGATCAGATCCAGGCCCGCTTGGAGGCCTTAATGCCACAAGCGACTTGGATCACACTACACCGGGCGTTGATCCGCGTCGGTCGGGAGTGGCTGACCGCCAAAAAACCGCAATTGCCGCCGGAGTGGCAACGTTTTGCCCCGTATTATCACCCTTTAAAGAAAGCAGGTACCGCTAATGACTGATCAGATTGTGGCGTCAACACGGCATGCACACCGGGAATCCTGGGATCACTATTTCATGAAGCTGGCAACCAACGTGGCCGAGCGTTCGACTTGTGAAAGGGCGACGGTGGGGGCGGTTTTGGTCAAGGAACACCGGATCATTGCGACGGGCTATAACGGTAGCATCTCTGGTGATCCACATTGCGACGAAGCCGGCCATTTAATGCGTGATGGGCACTGTATTCGCACCTTACACGCGGAAATGAACGCGATTTTGCAATGTGCCTTGAACGGCGTGTCGACGCGTGGCGCAACGGTGTACGTGACGTTCTTCCCGTGCCTCAACTGCACGAAAGCATTGATTCAAGCTGGCGTCAGCAAAATCTATTACGCCAACGATTACCATAACGATCCGTACGCGGTGACGATCTTAGCCAATCATCAGATCGAAACAGTGCGGTTGGCCGCCGAGTGATGTCGGTAAGGTGCGCGTCTGTGAGCCAAACGGCTAACAGGCGCGTTTTTGCGCGCCCAGATAAGATCCCAAGGCAGTGCCTTGGGATAAGTCCGGTTATGTTACTTCGTATAATATATATTATGTAAACTAAAAAGTAGTGTTAAATCTCGGGATGCAGACCCAGGCTCCCCCTGTGTCTGCCGGCCTGCCTCAGCGAGCGCTGCAAGTGATTCGCAAAAATGATGACGGTACTTCATCCCACGGGACCACGACGACCACGTTCAGTTAATCCTATTACACGCGGTTTAATCTGACATCCCAAAAATTTACGCTGGCAACATAAAATCCTCGTGTCACCATCAAGTCGGTTCCACGAGGATTCGTTGTAATTCGGCTTAAACTTGTTGCCGTTTGGCGGCACGCCGCATCCAAATGCTATAGATGATCAGTGCGCCGACCGTGACCACAACGACGATCGTCCCAATGACCCAGCGCGGGACAAAATGTGTGGCTTGCCACCACAGTCGTAGCATGGTCATCGCGCCGATGACAAGTGCCATGAATGCCATTGGTGTGAATAACTGGTCGTGAACACGGCGTATGAGCCAGTAAGCCACAGCTGTCGCGAGACCGACCACAAGCAAGTCCCAGCCGAACGGAATCTTGAGCACCAGCACAGGCGGCATCAGCGTTACGAGCGCAAGGGTGCCACCGATATACAGCATCATGAGCAACCAGAGGACCAAAAAGCCCACCACGCGTGATTTTAATAAGCGGACCGTGGTGTAGATCTGGGCGCGGACCGCCTTCAGGATGCCTAATATCATGAGAGTAGTCAGCGTCGGTACAGCCAGGTATGAGAGCAAGTTGATCGTCATCGCCCCGTCTGTCAAGCCACCCCCTATCAGCAGCACGAGCCAGCTGATGCCAGTGATGATGCCGATAAGTTGGACACTTGATTGCCAAGACGCCGGTGGCAGTTGCTTGAGGATGGCGTCAGTCATCTCCTTCGGCGCCTTGCCAAACAAGGTCACAGCATCCTCACCATCGTGCTCGGCCGCTAACAGATCGGTCATCATGGCGTAGAGTTGGGCGTCCACAGCCGTTTCATCCCGCAGTAGCGCACCAAAAGTCGCATATTCCCGCAGCTCAGCGAACCACTCGCGGTCTGTTGCCGTCAGTTGCTTTTCTAATTGATTCATCTGGTCCCGGTACCATTGTGCGTCATGCCTCATGTTGTCCCTCTCCCATCACTGAAGCGACTTGCGCTTGAATTTGCGCCCATTGCTGTTGAAAATCAGCTAAAGTTGCGGCCCCTTGCGGCGTTAAGGTCAAATAGTTGCGGTCAGGTCCGTCTGGTGAGGCCTTGATCGTGCCAGTCACATCCCCTTGTTTTTCCAGCTTCGCCAGTAGCGGGTATAAGGTACCCCCAACGACTGAGGTGAAGCCATAGTGGTGTAGCGTTTGCATGAGTTCGTAACCATAACTTTCGTGCTGCGCCAAAATAGCTAAAACACACCCATCGAGCACACCTTTGAGTAGTTGCGTCTGTTTCATCGCTGTCCCCCTAGTTAGTTTTACTAACTACTGCCAGTATCGCATGTCTTCACTAGGTTGTAAAGCTAACTAGATAAAAATGCAGCAAAAAAGCGCCACAGTGATCATCACTATCGCGCTTAGCTGGTTACGACGTGTAGGCCTCGGCATACTGGGCGAGTTGTTCGAGATCGGTGTTGAACGTCATTTGTAAAAATGGGTGCAACAGGGCCAGCGGGAGTTTGGGTGGCTCCGTTAGGATCAGCAGCTGATACACGGTCGTCCAGTCTGGGGCAAACGGCATCGGTCGAAACAGCAACTGGTATTGGACCAACCCTTCCGAGCTGATGAAGCGCACCACCCCGTCTAGCGATTGGATTTGGAGGCGTTCACGCGGATTGAAAAATGAGTTGTTACGGACAACTTCGACGGCTTCCGGCAATCGCGTGACTTTGACCACGGTACTCATCCAGTCAGCGAAGGTATCAGGGGCCGTCAAGAGCGTCGTAATGGTGTTTTGTGAGGCGTGGATATCAATAAAGTTAACGAGTTGAACATTCATGGTTTTGTCTCCTTTCAACCTAAGTCAAAAACAACGTAACCATAAATTTCGCTAACTTCTGGTCATCCCCTCTTTAATCGGTCAATTTATCTGGATGGCGCTGCAAATACACGGCGTGGGTGTTCAAGAATTCTTCGACACCATGGCGGCCATCCGCTCCGCCGACACCAGATTCCTTCCAGCCGGCATGGAAGCCTTGGATCGCTTCGAAGTTATACCGGTTGATATAGGTTTCACCTGCCTCGATCGTGTTGGCAGCGTAGGCGGCAGCTTCTAGGTCCCGAGTATAAATCGAGCTGGTTAGGCCATAGCGGGTATCGTTGGCCATGGCGACGGCTTCTTTGAGTGTCTTGAACGTCACGATCGGTAATACAGGACCAAAGACTTCATTTTGAACGATTTCCCAGTCTTGTTGCACGTGCGTAATAACGGTTGGCAAGTAGAAGAACCCGTGTTCGGTCGCCAGCGGATGGCCACCCGTGGTCACGACGCCACCTTGCGCAACGGCCCGTCGCACCATTCCATCGACCTTTTCCAGTGCAGCTTGGTTGATCAATGGGCCCATATCGACGGAACGGTCTGCCGGGTCGCCGACCTTGACTGCCGCCAACTTAGCCGTGAGCTTCTGGGTGAAGTCGTCAGCGATGGCTTCATGAACGTAGACCCGTTCGGCATTATTGCATACCTGCCCGTTGTTGTCGATCCGCGAGTCAACGATCGCCTGCACGGCCAAGTCGAGGTCAGCGTCTTTAGCCACGATCGCCGGAGCCTTGCCACCGAGCTCTAAGGAGACTTTGGCGACGTGGTTGGCAGCGGTCGCCATCACCTGTTTGCCGGAGTTAACAGAGCCGGTCAAGCTGATGATACCGACCTTCGGGTTTGCGGTGAGGGCTTCGCCGATCACGCTGCCACGACCGGTGATGAAGTTCGCCACGCCGTGAGGTAAGTCGACTGCCGCCACCAGCTTGGCAAATTCCAAGGCCACTTGCGGAGTTTCCGAGCTCGGCTTGATCACGATCGTGTTGCCGGTAACCAGCGCAGGTGCGAGTTTGCGGACGATCAAGAACAGTGGGAAGTTCCAGGCCAAGATGCCAACGGCGACCCCGATTGGTTGCTTAGCGATCATGATGTTTTCGTTTGCATTGTCAGACTGGACGATCTCCCCTTCATAGGTCCGGCCCGCGGCGGCCATGTAATCGAGGTAGTCAGCAGAGAAGTTGACTTCGGTTTCGGCTAAGTTGTAGACCTTGCCTTGTTCGCGAATCAAAAGGTCGATGAAGGTCTCCGCATGAGCCCGCAAAGCATTAGCCAGTTTCGTCAAGTATTATCCGCGAGCCGGTGCCGGTAGCTGCCGCCAGCTGGTCTGAGCCCGTTCAGCGGCGAGCACTACCGCTGCGGCGTCGGTTTCGGTCGCCAGTGGGAACGTGGCTAATGGTTCTTCGGTGGCTGGGTTGATGACGATGCCGGTTTCCTTCGAGCTAGAATCGACGAATTGACCATCCAAGTAGAGCTGATAATGCTTGAGTGCGGTCGGACTAGTTGCCATGACAAAAATCCCTCCTAAAATTCACATGCAACGTAACGTAAGCGTTTACAATGGTGTTGATTGCAGTATACGCCAGGAAATATGAAGAGGCAAAAGAAAAAACTTGTGATCTATTTTTTCACAAGCTTTCAGATGGCTTCAAATTAGGCTTTCGTGCGGAGAACTTGGTTAAACTTTTGACGCTTGTTGGGACTTGCTACAAGTCGTCACCACAGTACCAAAATGCAAATGATCCCGATGCTGAGGCAACCAATTGCAGCTAGTAAATACTTGCCAGTGCTCAGAAGTTGGGCATACCAGCGGCCATCCCCATAAAGTGGTAAAGTCGCCGCGGTTTGCGGCGCTTGTTCCCGGAGTTGAGCGATGGCTTGCGCCTGGAGCGTCAAGACCGAAAGGTGCAACCACACACTACAAGCGGTCAAAACCAAGGCGAGTAACAGCCACCACCAAGTTGCAACTAAGCCGCCCCAATCGGTGGCTTCTGGTAGCCAGGCCCCGAACGCACCGACATAAACTAAAATGGCGGCAATCGTGGTGCCACCCCAGCGGTGCGTGGCTTTGCGCAAACCAGGCGCAATGTCTTGCAAGCTTAAGTATGCAGCTAAGCGACTTTCGAGCGTGGCTTTGGTAGCTGCTTTTGGCGTTGGTAAGCTCCGCGCGACCTCACGCCGCATAAAGGCGTACATCACCAATAATAAGGCCCCTACTAGCAAAGGTACCCAAGGAATAAGTTCTGAATATGACATGATTGACCTACTTTCGTTTGGAATAAGACTAGCCTAGCAAGTCGATTCGGTCGCCTTGGGGGTGAAATGTGATGATTGTGTGGCCGGCCTGTGAAAAAAAAGCTGCCAGTCTATCGCACACATGGCGACAACGCCAAAAAGGCCCTTGCCAGCCACTCCGGTTTCAGGAGCGACTTGGCAAGTGCTTTTTGATGGGTTAGGCGCGCGTTGCTAGGACTTGGTTCAAGACCTGAACCACGCCGTAATCATCGTTGCTGGCGGTACGGTATTGGGCGTATGGCGTCATGCCGGGATTGGCATTGGCCACGAGGTAGCCGTACTTGACGTAGCTCAGCATCTGCGCGTCGTTGAACGTATCCCCGAAAGCCATCATTTGACTGGCGGAGATGCCTTGGCGTTTGCCGATCTGGGCCATGGCGGTGCCTTTGTTGACGTTTTTGGGCATGATATCGATCCAGACTGGGCCTGCTACGGCAGCGGAGTAATCATCGCCATAACCTGGTTGGATCAGCTGGTCAAACACTTCTTCGGCGTTGCCGTCTGGTAGGTAGATGGTCACCTTATCGGCTTCGCCTTGGAAAGCTTGTAAATCATCGATGTAAGCTAATTGGTGATAGAACTCGCGAAACACGCTGTCGAAGCGTTGGTCGGCACTGGCGCCGATGGCTTGATCGAGACCACAGATCAAAGGATGACCGTTGGTGGCTTGCGTCACGGTCGCACAGATATCCAGTAGCGTCGCTTGCGGCAATAGGTGCTTGGCAATGATCTCACCACGATCGGCGATGACCGCACCGTTGTCACAGATCAATACCAATTGGTCTTGGTGTTCGGGGAAAAGTGCCTTTAAGGTATACAGCGGCCGGCCGCTGGCGATCGCAAACTGAATGTCTTGGGCTGCCAAGGCATCTAAGGTCGCCCCAAAGGCTGGTGGCAGCTCCCCTGCTTCAGTCAGTAACGTGTGATCCATATCGGTGGCGATTAATTTGACATCTTGCAACGTGTACAGCTCCTTTTTCTCACAATGCTACCCATTATAGCATGGATAGCGGATTAGGCGTAAAAGGCCGTCATTAACGCCTGGATCTGCCGGTTTTGCGCGTCGGTGCCAAAGGTGATCCGCAGCCAATCGGGGCCTAACCCGTCGCGGACTAAAAAGCCGTGGTGCAAAAGGTAGTCTTTCAGTTGCGCTGCTTGTGGGGCACGAAAGAAGATGAAGTTGGCTTGCGAGTGGTCATATTGGTAACCATTGGCCGCTAAAAAGTCCTCCCACTGGGTGCGTGCGCTGGCGACACGCTTTTGCGTGTTCGCGACGAATTCCTGGTCAGCCAAGGCGGCTAAGGCAGCGGTTTGCGAGATACTGTTGAGGTTGTAAGGTAGCCGCACCGCCTGCATGGCCGCGACTAAAGCTTGCGGGATCACCGCGTAGCCGACACGCATCGCCGCTAAACCGTAGATTTTGGAGAACGTCCGCATCACGACGATGTTGTCGAACTCTGGGATCAGCGCTAAGGCCGAGGGTTGGCTTTCGTCTGTCACAAAATCGACGTAGGCTTCATCAATCATGACTAGGACGTGCTTAGGCACACGCTGGAGTAAGGCGCGCATTTGGGTCAGCGGCAAGAAGGTCCCCGTCGGATTGTTGGGGTTACACAACCATAGCAGTTTGGTCTTCGGCGTGATCGCCGCTAGTAGGCCGTCAACGTCGAATTGGCCGTCTGCTAGCACCGGCACGTCGATGATCGTGGCGTTTTCAATTTGCGCGTGGATCTTATATTCGCCAAACGTTGGCCATGGCTCGACCATTTCATCCCCTGGGCTTAAAAAGGTGCGGGCCACTAACTCGATCACTTCATCTAAGCCACAACCGAACAGGAGTTGTTCCGCTGGGATGCCGGTGAACTTAGCGACGGCTTGACGGAGCTGGTTTGCGTCGCCATCGGGATATTGCCGAGTGGTCGAAAAGTCAAAGTCTTGAATCGCCTTTTGGACGGCCGGTGACGTCCCGAACGGGTTTTCATTGGCTGAGAGCCGGACGATCGGGCTGACGCCGAGCTGCTTTTCTAAGTCGGGGAGCGGGGTTTCTGGCACATATGGGTGCAATTGGGTCACGCTAGGTTTCAACATGGACATTTCTCCTGATTAAAGGTGTAGGGTTTCGTCGAGCTACGCCGCACAGCGGCATTGCGTCTAAGTCGTCCCGGTCACGCCGCGTGCCGCGGCGCACCCAGGCCGCCTTAGTCACATGCCTAAGATCGTGCGACTTCGCTCTGGTTTTTTCGTCGAGCTACGCAAGCCAACGGGGTCGTGTATAAGGCATCGCGCCACGCTCCGGCTGACGCCGAAACGCGTCACGTTGCCTTATACCCACCCCTAAGACCGGCTTGCTTCGCTCTGGGTTCTTCGTCGAGCTGCGCCGGGCAACGCGGTTGCGTGTAAGTCATCCCGGCCGTTGCACGGCTGACGCCGCACACCGACCAGGCTGCCTTACACACACCGCTAATTGCGCCAGGCTTCGCTCTGGTTTCTTCGTCGAGCTACACCGCACAACGGCATTGCGTCTAAGTCGTCCCGGTCACGCCGCGTGCCGCGGCGCACCCAGGCCGCCTTAGTCACATGCCTAAGATCGTGCGGCTTCGCTCTGGTTTGCTTCGCTCTTGGTGAAGAAGCAGCTGGTGTGGCCTGTGTGGCAGGCTGGTCCTGCTGGGTCGACCATGATCAAGACGGTGTCGGCGTCGCAGTCGATGGTGATGCTGATCACTTTTTGGGTGTTGCCACTCGTGGCGCCTTTGTGCCATAGCTCTTGACGGGAGCGGGACCAAAACCAGGTTTCCCCGGTTGCTAGCGTCTTTTCCCATGATTCTTGATTCTGGTACGCCACCATTAAGACTTGCTTTGTGTTGGCGTCTTGAACGACTGCGGTGATCAGGCCGTTGCCTTTGTCAAAATCCAGTTGGGTCATCGTACACTCACCCCTGCTTCTTTGAGTTCTGTTTTGACTTCCGGAATCGTTAGTTCCCCGTAGTGAAAGACGGAGGCTGCTAGGCCAGCGTCAACCGTGGTTTCTTGAAATAAGTCGGTGAAGTCTTGGATCGCCCCGCAGCCGCCGCTGGCAATGATCGGGACGTTAACGACGGCGGTCAAAAGGTTGTATAGGCGTAGATCAAAGCCGTTTTTGGTGCCATCTTTGTCCATGGAGGTCACCAGTAACTCCCCGGCGCCGAGCTGGACGGCTTCTTTAGCCCATTGCACAGCGTCTAAGTCTACCGGCGTGTGGCCGCCGTCAATCACGACTTGGTAGCGGTTCTTAGCCGCTTCCCAGCGCACATCGATGGCGACGACGATGCACTGCCGACCGAATTTTTCGGCGCCTTGGGTGATCAATTCTGGGTGCCGGATAGCCGCCGAGTTTAAGGCACACTTGTCCGCGCCGGCGCGCAGTAGGGCTTGCATATCGGCAACGCTATTGATGCCCCCGCCGACCGTCAGGGGCATGAAGACTTGACTGGCGACTTGTTCGATCGTCGCGACCATCGCGCCGCGGTGTTCTTTGGTCGCGGTAATGTCTAAAAAGACCAGTTCATCGGCGCCTTGTTGCTCATAGGCGGCGGCAATTTCAGTCGGGTCACCGACATCGGTGAGATCGACGAAGTTCACACCTTTTTTGACGCGCCCGTGGTCGACGTCCAGACACGGAATAATCCGCTTAGTGATCATACTTATCCCTCCAATGCTTTGAGTTGTGCCAAGGTGATACTTCCAGCTGCCAGGGCTTTGCCAATGATGGCGTGGTCGATGCCTGCCGCCTGCAAATCGGTCAGGTCTTGTGGGGTTCGCATTCCACCGGAAGCCACGAAAGTCAGTGCCGGAAACTGCGTGTGCAGCTTTTGCAACATGGTCACATTAGGGCCAGCTAGGGTGCCGTCTTTGGCGATATCCGTGACGATGAAGGTGGTGGCGCCAGCCTGCGCCATAGCAGCGACCAAGTCTGCAGTCGTGGTGCGACTGGTTTCGAGCCACCCTTCTGTCGCCACGCGATCGTTTTTGGCGTCGATGCCGATCACGATCTGATCGGCGCCGAATTCGCTCAAGGCTTGCTTGACCAAGTCAGGGGCTTTGAGAGCGATACTGCCTAAGATCACCCGGTTGATCCCAAGCGCCAAGTATTGGCGGATGGTCGCTAAGGTGCGGATACCGCCACCTACTTCGATGAACAAGTCGGTGTTTTGGCGCAGCCGCGTGATCGTCGCTAAGTTTTGCGGTTGTCCGGCTTTGGCGCCGTCGAGATCGACCAGGTGGAGGTTGGTTAAGCCCGCTTGTTGAATCGCTTGAGCTTGGACTAGCGGGTCGGCATTGATGGTTGAGACTTGCGCGTAATCGCCTTGGAATAAGCGCACACTTTGACCGTTGAGGAGGTCAATTGCGGGAAAAAGCTGCATCTGCACACATCTCCTTGAAGGCCTTGAGCCCGGCTAAGCCGACTTGGCCACTTTTTTCTGGGTGGAATTGCATCCCCACCACGTTGTTTTGTTGCACGACGCTGGGGATGGTGACCCCGTAATTCACTGTAGCGGCAATATTTTTGGCCGCGGTTTGAACGTAAAATGAGTGCACGAAGTACGTGGCTTCTTGGTCAAAGATTTGACCAAAGCGGTTATTCGCCTTGCCTTGGTTGGTGTCCCAGCCCATGTGTGGGACCTTTAAGCCGACTTTTTCGGGGATGGCGACCACTGCACCTGGCAATAAGCCTAAGCCGGTCGAATCGCCGAACTCCTCACTGCGGTCAAATAGCAATTGCATTCCTAAGCAGATGCCTAGCATCGGTTGCCCGGCGGCGGCCTGTTGTTGCAAGACTTGCACTAAGTGGCGCTTTTCGAGTTCGGCCATCGCTTTTTGGAAGGCCCCCACGCCGGGTAAAATCAGACCATCGGCTTGGGCAATCACAACGGGATCACTGGTTAAGGTGTTCGCAATGTTGAGGTAGTCTAAAGCCTTTTTGACGTTACGGACGTTGCCCGTATCGTAATCGATCACTGCCAGCATCAAATCACTCCTTTGGTCGATGGGATTCCTTGCACTTCTGGATTAAGCGTCACCGCGGCGCGCATGGCGCGGCCGAGGGCTTTGAAAAGCGTCTCGATCTTGTGGTGGGTATTGCGCCCGTACAAAACGGTGGCGTGAAGGTTCAACTCCGCAGCAAACGCGAAAGCCTGGAAAAAGTCTTGCGTGACCTCCGTGTCGTAGCCGCCCAGCTTGGGGTTGTCGAATTCGGCTTCAAAGACGAGGTAGGCGCGCCCGGATAAGTCGATCACGACCCGGCTCAACGTTTCGTCTAGCGGGACAAAGGCGGTCCCGAAACGTTCGATCCCCGCTTTATCGCCTAGCTCTTGCTTGAAGCACTCGCCGATCACGATGCCGACGTCTTCTGTCGTGTGGTGCGGATCAACGTTTAAGTCGCCGTCTGCTTTGACCACAAGGCCGAAGCGCCCGTGCTTGGCAAACGCATTGAGCATGTGATCGAAAAAGCCGATGCCGGTATCAATCTCGATTGTTGAATAGTCATCGAGGTTCAAGCTGACGCTGATCTTAGTTTCTTTAGTGTTACGGGTAATAGTTGCTTGACGCATGGGGTAACCTCCTTGGTTAGGTGCGGGGTGATTTGGGTTCTTCGGCGAGTTGCGCAAGCCAACGGAGAAGCGTATAAGCTATCCCGGCCGCTGCACGGCTTTGCCGCACAACGACCAGGCTATCTTATACATTCTCCTAAACCCGGCTTGCTTCGCTCTGGGTTTTCTTCGGCGAGCTGCGCAAGCCAACGCAATTGCGTGTAAGTCATCGCGGTCACGCACCGGCGTTGCCGGTACGCACCCACGCTGCCTTACACACATTGCTAAAACCGACTTGCTTCGCTCTGGGTTTTCTTCGGCGAGCTGCGCAAGCCAACGCAATTGCGTGTAAGTCGTCCCGGTCACGCCGCGTACCGCGACGCACCCAGGCCGCCTTACACACATTGCTAAAAGCGGCTTGCTTCGCTCTGGTTTAATTAAATCGTGATTCGATTGCTCTTGCGTGGGCTTCTAGGCCTTCCGTGCGGGCTAAGGTGGTGATGGCTTTGGCTTCTTTGCCTAGGGCTTCTGGGGTATATTGGATGAATTGGATGCGTTTGACGAAGTCTTCGACCCCTAGTGGTGAGAAGAAGCGTGCGGTGCCAGCGGTTGGCAGGATGTGGTTTGGGCCAGCGACGTAATCGCCGAGTGGTTCGGAGGCGGTGCGGCCTAAGAAGACGGAGCCGGCGTTTTGAATTTGGTTGAGGTAGCTGATCGGTTCATCGACTTGCACTTCCAAGTGTTCTGGAGCGATCAAGTTCATCAGCTTGAAGGCGGCGTTCAGGTTGTCAACGACGGCGATGAAGCCTTCATCGTTAACGCTGGCAGTGGCGATTGCTTGGCGCGGTAAGGTCGCGAGCTGCTTGTCAAGCTCGCCGTTGACAGCGTCGGCGAGGGCTTGGCTGTCGGTGACGAGCATCGGGCGGGCCAGCTTATCGTGTTCGGCTTGGCTGAGCAGATCGGCGGCAACTTGTGCTGGTTTGGCTTTACCGTCGGCGATGATGCCGATTTCAGACGGGCCGGCGATCATGTCGATGGCGACTTGGCCAAAGACTTGCTTCTTGGCCGTCGCGACGAAAATGTTCCCGGGGCCCATGATCTTGTCGACTCGGGGGATGCTTTCCGTCCCAAAGGCCAGCGCCGCGACGGCTTGGGCGCCACCGACTTGGTAGACGGCGTCAACACCGGCAATTTTAGCGGCGGCCAACACGGCGGGATTGATGCCATCGGCTTGCGGCGGTGTCACCATGATGATTTGCTTGACACCAGCGATTTTAGCCGGTAAGGCCGCCATCATGATGGTTGATGGATAAGCGGCGGTACCGCCCGGCACGTACAGGCCGACGGCGGCTAACGGCGTCAGCTTCTGGCCGCGGATGACCCCCGGTTGTTCGCTATCGATGAAGCCGCGCGAGACCTCTTTTTCGTGGTAGCTGGTGATGTTCTTTTTCGCTAACAACAGTGCGTCGAGCAATTCTTGTGAACAGCTGGCATAGCCGGCATCGATCGTTTTTTGGCTGACCTTGAAATCATCGATCTGGACCTTATCGAACTGTTCAGAGTAGGCTTTTAAGGCCGCATCCCCATTCGTGCGGACATTGTCGATGATCGCGGCGACGGCGGCTTCCACTTCTGGCTTGCTGGCGGCTTGTTGTTCGCGTTGCGTGACTTGTTGAGCGAGTTGCTCAAAACTACCGGTTAAAATTTTCATGGTTAGTCCTCCTGGATGGCTTGTTGTAAGTTTTGGATCAAGGCTTGGATCTCGGATTGCTTTTGCTTTAAGGCAAGGCGGTTGACCACTAAGTGCGTGGAAACCGGCTGTAATTCGGCGAAAACTTGTAAATTGTTTTCGCGTAAGGTGCTACCAGTTTCGACGATGTCGACGATCGCGTCTGCCAAGCCGACCAGCGGGGCCAACTCGACGGAGCCTTCGATCTTGATGATCTCGACGTCTTCGCCGATCGTGGCAAAATAGTCTTGGGTGATGTTCGGGTACTTGGTGGCGATGATCTTACGCCGCGTCTGCCCCGGGTCAAAATCCGCAGTCGAGGCTAAAACGAACCGACACTGCCCGGTTTTGAGGTCGAGCATATCGTATTGCGGGTTGCGCTGCTCGTCGAGAATATCGCTACCAACGATGCCGATGTCCATCGCGCCGCGGTTGAGGTAGGTCAACACGTCGGGGCCTTTGGCAAGAATCGTGTGGTATTGCGGATCGTCATTGAAAATGAGGCGGCGCCCCTTGTTCCGGATCGGCGCAACGGTCATCCCCGCTTGTTCCAGTAGTGGCAGCACCTGTTTTTCGGTACGGCCTTTGGTCAGTGCGATTTTTAGCGTCATTGTGGTGCCTCCTGACTGAGATCGAGCAACGTCGCCCCTAAGCTTTGGGCTTGCCGCGTGGCTGCGGCGAGCGAATCGGCTAAACACAGGCTCGCATTCGGGGTTTTAGCGGCTAAGGCTTGCGCTTGCGCCCATTGGTTATCGGTAAAGTAGATCAAGGTCGGCTTCTCCGGCGCCTTTTGCGGCAGGGTCGCAGCTAAGGCATCGAGGTCGAAGCTGAACCCCACGGCAGGCTGACGGGTTTGTTGGAAGCTGGACAGCAACCGGTCGTAACGGCCGCCGCTGAACAGGTAGTCGTTCGCTTCTGGCCGGTAGCCGTGGAAGACTAATCCCGTGTAGTACGGTTGTGGGGACTGGCTGGATAAGTCAATGGTCAACTGTAGGTCCGGGCAATTCGCCTGCAAGAAGCTGATGGTTTTGCGCAAGTCCGCCACGCTGGCTTGAATGGTCGCATCAGCTGGCAGCTTGGCTAGGACTTGGTCGGCTGGGCCAAATAGCCAAGGCCAATCCGCTAAGAAGTCAGTCAATGGCCCTTTTGGCAGGCGCTTTAGTAGTTGGTCGTAAGCGGTCAGGTCCTTGTTGAACAAGGCTTGTTTCAAGGCGGCTTGGTTAGTTGCAGGCAGTTGGGCCAACACGGTGTCAACGAAGCTAGCATCGCTAAGTTCTAACGTGACGTCAGTCAGCTGTAGTTCGGCACAGATGCCGGCTGCGAGCAACAAGCATTCCCATTCTGCCTTGAGGCTTTGGTAGCCGATGATCTCGACGCCGCTTTGGGTGATCTGGTTGTACCCCCCGGAGTGGCGCTTTTTGATTCGAAACACGTCGCCGGTGTAACACCACTTCGTCGGCGGGGTGATGCCGGTGGTGCTCATTACCCGGGCGATCGGTAAGGTCAAGTCAGGACGTAGGACTAAGGTCTCGCCAGTTTCTTCGAGAAATTGGTAGGCATTCTCCGGTGTTGGCGCCATAGCGTCAAAGACGGCGCGGTATTCCATCACCGGCGTCTTGATCGGATGGAAGCCTTGCTGGGTGAAGCGTTCTTGTAAGAGCTGGGTCAGCTGTGCTTTGCGTTCTGTTTCCGGACCGAATTCGTCGCGCGTGCCAACGGGTAAATTACGTTTTGACATATTGAACCTTCTTTCTCGAATGTGTTGTGACGGGACAAAAAAATCGCCCACGATGAGCGTTTGCTCATCGAGGACGATTCATTCACCGCGGTTCCACCTCTGTTCGCCGACTCCTCGCGAAGTCAGCCTCACACTGCCGATCTGCGGCGGCCGAAGCGATCGCAAAAACGGTAGCTATGATAACGCAATTCCTGCGTGGCGACCTACTCGATTCAATCACCAAGTTCATAGATGTGGACGTGTTGGGTAGCGATCCCTTCTCAGCTAACGGGACTCTCTTAACACCCTGAACAACACGCGGTTTCTAATCACAACTTCATTTGATTAACGTTTATTTAATATGTCTATCATAATAGCCGTTTTCAAAAAGAAGTCAACCCTTCACGTCAAAAAATTATCCTTGGCGCACGAAGGCCATGTAATAGCTCAAGGCGGAGACGCTTTGTGCCGAGGCGATACGCCCGTCTTTGACCGCTGCGATCACCTCGGACAGCGGGACCAGCTCACTGGTGACGAACTCGTCGCGGTCAAAATGTTGCGGGGTCCGCGCGCTGGGATCGATCGTGGCGTGATACAAGTGGACCACTTCATCGGTCATCCCTTCACTAGAGCGCACTGCGCACAGTGGTTGTAGCGCTTGGGCAATGTAACCCGTTTCTTCTTCGAGCTCCCGCTTGGCGGCCGCTTCCGGGGTTTCCCCGGGATCGATCAAGCCAGCCGGTAGCGCGAAGGCTTCGGCGTTGATCCCAACGCGGTATTCGCGGTTGACCAAGACTTGATCATCGGCCGTGATCGCCAATAAGGCCACCGCCGGCAGGTGCTTGATCAATTCCCGCTCGACGCGCAGCCCGTCAGGTGTTTCGATCGTTTGTTGGACAATGTTAAAAATATGGCCAGAATAGATGTTGCGTGAAGACAAGATGCGGCCAGTTTCGTTGGTTGGTTGGATAAACATTAAAATCACACTCCCCTGATTACTAATTATAGTATCACAATTTACTATAGCGCTTCGTTGTCGGCGATGATCATCGAACAAAAAACGCCTCCCCCCGCGATTCGAGTCGTGGGGGAAGGCGTACAGCCATGTTTTATTCTTGTGGGTCGTCTTTGATCCAGCCTAAAGCGATGGCGCGCTCGCCAAGGTGCGTGCCAATCACGGGACCAAAATATGACGTTTCAAAGTGGACTTGGGGGAACTTCGTGGTCAAGGCTTGTTGCCACTGAGCGGCGGCTTCCGGGTCGTTGGCGTGGATCACCCAGGCTTTGAGGGGATAATCGACCCGCTCAAGTTCTGCCGTGAATAAGTCTTCGATTCGGGCATAAGCCTTTTTCAGCGAGCGGATCTTCTCGAAAGCGACGATCTTGTGGCTGTCATCGTCGAAGGTCAACAGCGGCTTGATCTTCAGCATCCCCCCGATGAACCCGGCGGCGTTAGATAGCCGGCCGCCGCGCACCAGGTTCTGTAAATCATTGACGATGAAATATTCACCCGTGGTGGCGCGCAATTCGTCCATCTTCGCAATGATGGCGTTGACGTCGGCGCCTTGTTCGGCCATGTGCGCGGCGGTCAAAACCAGCTCTCCCATTAAAATGACGGTGATCTGGGAATCATAAACCACGACGTTGGCGTCTTGGATCTCACTGGCGGCGCCTTTTAACGTGTTGACAAAGCCGGAAATGGTGCTGGCCAAGTGGATGCTCAAGATGGTATCGTAACCTTCGTGTGCGAGGTCTTCATAGAGCTTCAAGACTTCGCCTAAAGGTGGTTGTGACGTATTCGGGAATGTTTTGGCCGTGCGGAGGAGCCGATAGTAGTCGGCGGTTTGGATATCCTTGCCTTCATCATAAACGGTACCATCGAGGATCACAGGGATCGGGACGACCTTGATGTGGTTGGCTTGGATCTGTTCTTCTGAAAGATACGCGGTGCTGTCGGTGACGACGGCGATCTTCATGCGATTCACCCACTTCTGATTTTTATACCATACCACTTTACCATGAATGCCGGCAGAATTGAACTATGTGCCGAGTTGGAGGCGGTATCATTCAAGGCGTGTCACATTGACCCGGTAAAAACTGGTACAATAGGTAGCAGACGTTTTTACTATAAAAGGAGGCCCCTAATGTCATTCGATGGCCTATTCACCCACGCGATGGCCGCCGAGCTCAGCGAGTTGCTAGTCGGCGGGCGCGTGAACAAGATCCAACAACCTTATCAAAACGAGATTATCTTGACCATTCGTGCGGCGCGCAAAAACTGGCCGCTGCTACTATCGGCGCATCCGGAATACGCCCGCGCGCAGATCACCCGCATCCCGTTCACCAATCCTGACGTGCCGAGCACCTTCACCATGACCCTGCGCAAGTACCTGCAAAGCGCCAGCCTCTTGGGGTTGGCACAAGTCGATAATGACCGCGTCTTGCATTTGGACTTCAAGACCCGCGATGAGCTCGGCGATGACTTGTCGCTGCGGCTCGTGGTCGAATTCATGGGCCGGCATTCGAACATCACCTTGGTCAACCGGCGCACCAACAAGATCGTGGACTTGATCCACCACGTCTCTCCGGACCAAAACCGCTACCGGCTGTTACTGCCAGGGGCAGATTACGTGCAGCCGCCAAAGCAAGATAAAGTCGATCCGTTTACGGATGCCAGTTTTGGCTACCGCGAGTTGATGAAAACCACCGGGGTCGCACTGCCACAACTGTTGCAGCGCCACTACCAAGGCTTGGCGGCTGATTCGGCCAAGGAGTTAGCGACCCGCTTGACCGCCGGGGATGCCGACGCCGCTTGGGCCGACTTCATCGCGGCTTTCGACCAGCCGACCCCGACCATCACCACCGACGACAAGGTCAATTTCAGTGCAATCCCATATCACAGCCTGCCGGGTACGGCGCAAAGCTACCCAACGTTGAGCCAGATGCTGGATGCCTTCTATGAACAAAAAGCCGAGCATGACCGCGTGCGGCAGCTAGGCAGCAACTTGATCCACCCCTTGAGAAACTTGATCGATAAGGATCAAAAGAAGCAAAAGAAGCTGGCTGCCACTTTGAAGGCGACGGAAAAAGCTGACGATTACCGGATCCGTGGGGAGATCTTGACCACGTATTTGAGCCAAGTCGACCGCGGCGCGACCAGTGTGTCGTTGCCTAACTTCTATGATGAAATGCGGCCGCTGAAGATTACCTTGTCGAATCAACTTTCGCCGTCTAAGAATGCCCAGAAGTATTTCGCCAAGTACCAAAAGTTGCGCAACGCGGTGGCCTATGTGCACGAGCAGATGACGGAAAATCAAGCCGAGCTGGATTACCTTACTGGCATCATGACCCAAATCGAGCTGGCCGCCCCGAAGGACCTCGACGATATCCGCGTGGAGCTGCAACAAGGCGGTTACTTGAAGGTCCAGCACAAAGGTAAAAAGCCGGCGAAGAAACCGAAAGTCGCCAAGCCAGAACAATTCTGGGCGAGCGATGGCACCTCCCTATTAGTCGGTAAGAACAATTTGCAAAACGATCAATTGACCTTGAAGTTAGCCAAGAAAACCGATATTTGGTTGCATGCCAAAGACGTCCCTGGCTCACACGTGATCATTGAAGCCGCCAAACCAAGCGACAAGACGCTGATGGAAGCGGCCCAGTTGGCGGCGTACTTCTCGAAGTCGCGTCACAGCGCGAATGTGGCAGTCGACTGGATCGAAGTCAAGAAGATCCGCAAGCCTAACGGGGCCAAGCCTGGTTTTGTGATCTACGAAGGTCAGCGCACCGTCGCGGTCACGCCGGAAGAAGCCACGGTCGCGCGATTACGGCAGAAGCCAACGCTGTGAGCCCTGGGTCGCGGCTGAGACTGGCTTAACACACAGCGCCTGCCCCCTATGATTCGGGTCTTGAATCGCGGGGGACAGGCGTTTTTTGCTGGTTTTGCGCGTTTGCTTTAGCGCTTGGTGCACAGATTTTTTTGTAACAAACTGATTACGCCACGATGACAGTGTTACTTAAATTAAATATTTTGTTACCGTTTTGCGGTATCGTTGTCACGTCCGGCCGCTATACTACAGGGTAGAAACATACGGTAGGGATAATTAATTAACTTGAGGAGTGAGTATTATCAAAAAATCACAGTTAGCATTATTGTTCTCCCCTGCGTTGGCATTATTGCCAGGCACATTGATCACCCAGGGACACGTTGTCAAAGCGGATACCAGCGATTCGGAATATACGGTTAAAGCCGGCGACACGCTGTCCAAGATCGCGATCGAACAAAACCAAACCGTTTCTGAACTTGCATCGACGAACAACATCGCCAACCAAAACTTGATTTTGGTCGGTCAGAAGTTGAAGGTGCAAACGGCCACTCCGGCAGCGGCTACCACGTACACCGTCAAGGCTGGCGATACCCTTTCCCAAATTGCGGCAGCCCACAATACGACGGTGGCGAACTTGGTCAGCTATAACCAACTCAGTGACGCGAACCTGATCTTGGTTGGCCAAACCTTGAAGTTGACTGGCACGGCGGCAACGGCAACCACTACCACGCCAGCCCCAGCAGCGCAGTCCACTGCGACCACGACGGCTCCTGCTGCAACGACGCAAAGTCAAACGGCAACTGCTAACACAACGACGCAAGCGGCTGCACCGGCAGCGGCTAACGCAACCAGTGCCGGCACCTTCAAACTGTCCTTTTATGATCCAGCTGTTTTAGGTTCGAACATGGGTTACAGCGGTGTTGCCGCTAACTTGTCCGTCTTTCCTAAGGGGACGCATTTGAAGATCACCTTGTCCGATGGCACGATCTGGTACCGGACGGTCAATGATACCGGTGGTTTCGCAGCTAACAACCCGCATCAACTGGATGTGGCAATGCCAAGCAGCCAGATTCCTTCCGCTGGGATCTTGTACGCGACTGTTGAAGTCTTGAACTAATTAAGTCAAAACGATGCCGTTACCTTCTGGGTAGCGGTATTTTTTTGCTGCATTTAACAAAAACTATGAAGATAATTATTAACGCTGCTCGTCCACGCTTTTTGGTGTCTGCTAGCTCTGCCCTACGATCGTGCGCTGGCCGCGCCTAAATTAAAATAACAGTATATTTCAAGATGAGGTGATTCTGCCGTATTCGTAACATAATGACATAACGCGACAATGCGACGAAATGATGACAATGTTGCAAAATTCGCGTGATTTGTTATCTGTCTGGTGCATGGTTGTCATCAACTTTGACTATACTGATCCTCGTTGTGAAGCACAGAAGACACAAAATAGGAGTGAATTATTATCAAAAAAGCACATCTCGTATGGTTATTCTCGGCAGCCTTAGCCCTGGTTCCAGGCGCATTCCTCGCCACATCTAACCAAGTAGACGCGGCGACCACTCAGTCTGTCTATACCGTAAAAGCAGGCGACACCCTATCTGGTATCGCCCAAGCTAACCAAACCACGATCGCTAACTTGGTCAACGCCAATGGCATCAAAAACCAACACTTGATCTTAGTGGGTCAACAATTGAAGTTAAATGCCACAACGGCGACCCCAGCAGCCACCACGCCAGCGACAACCTACACCGTCAAGTCTGGTGACACGTTGAGCAGCATCGCGGCCAGCACCAAGGTCTCGGTTGCGAACTTGGTCAGCTACAACAACATTGCTAACCAAAACCTCATCTATGTTGGGGACGTTCTGAAGTTGACCGGCACCACTGCAGCAGCAACGACACCGGCAACCACCGCCCCAGCCACGACCACGACGGCCCCTGCAACAAGTACCGCCACGCAGCAAGCCGCTACCCCGGCCGCTAGTGCGACGACGCAACAAGCCACCGCACCGGCTGCTAGTGCTGCGACGCAACAGGCGACCACGCCAGCTGCAAGCACTGCAACGCAGCAGACAACCACCCCGGCTGCAACGACAACTACGACGCAAGCTAGCACGACAACCGCAACTAGTGGTACCAGCTACGGTCAGTTCAAGTTATCTTTCTATGACCCAGCTGTTTTAGGTTCGAACATGGGTTACAGTGGCGTTGCCGCTAACCTCTCTGTTTTCCCTAAAGGTACGAAGCTGAAGATCACCTTGTCTAACGGGACCGTTTGGTACCGGACAGTCAACGATACTGGTAGCTTCGCGGCAAGCAACCCACAGCAATTAGACGTGGCAATGCCAAGTAGCCAGATTCCTTCTGCTGGGATCTTGTATGCCAACGTTGAAGTGGTTCAATAAGTATTCGATTGATTACCTCGTCTTCGGACGGGGCTTTTTTTGCGGAAAAATGGCGGTGGCGTGTCACCCTCCAAGAATCCCTGTTAGCCCGTCCCCCATAACCGCGCCACTGCGCTCTGTATTAGTCGAGCTCCTCAAGGACAACGGGATTGCGTATAAGTCATCGCGCCACGCTATGGCTATGCCATAACGCGTCACGCTGCCTTATACACATCCCTAAACCGTCCTTGTTCCGCTCTGTATGTTAGACTGTACAAGTAAAGGAGCTGTTGTGTGAATGCCAATTCCTACTCATATTACTGTGCGTGGCGCGCACGTGAATAATTTGCGCCATATCGATGTTGATATCCCCTTGCACCAGTTGGTGGCGATCACCGGCCGGTCGGGTTCTGGTAAGTCGAGTCTGGCCATGGGGGTGCTGTATGCTGAAGGCATGCGGCGTTACGTGTCGGCGCTGTCCACTTATACCCGCCGGCGCTTGGGCCAGGTCGGCCATGCGCAGGTCGATCAAGTGGCGCACATTCCAAGTGCGATTGCGTTGCGGCAGCGGCCAGTTGTGCCGGGGATTCGCTCGACGGTCGGCACGACCACTGAAGCGTTCAACGTGGTAAGGTTGATGTTTTCGCGCCTGGGCTCACCGCGGTGTCCGAACGGTCACCAGCTACCGCCGACGCTGGCAATCGCCCACCTGATGGATACGCAAGGGGAAAAGGCGCATTTTGCCTGTCCTGAATGCGGGGCCGATGTGCGGCTGTACGGGGCGGAGAGTTTCGCTTTCAATTCGGCGGGAGCCTGCCCGACTTGCGATGGGACTGGGCAAGCGAAGACTTTGGCCGTCGACCGCCTGATCCCTGACCCGACGAAGACGATTCGCGAAGGTGCGGTGGCGTCTTGGCGACTCCCGGGGCGCAATTTTATGCAGATCGTCGCCCAGTATGCCGGTGTCGATATCGACACTCCCTTCCAAGACCTGCCCGCGGCGCAACAAGAGCTGGTTTGGCACGGGCCGAAGAAGACGTACGCGATCAACATCCCCAGCAAAACCGGCAAGATCTTCCATATGGACAATGCGGTGTATGAAAATGCCTTCAACGCGGTGACCGACTCGATGGCGACCACGACCAACGAGCGGGCTATCGCGCGGCTCAACCGCTTCTATGAATTCGGTCTCTGCCCGACTTGCCACGGGACGCGGCTGAAGCCAGAACTGTTGACGCAATTGCTGGCGGGCAAGGATATTGCCACCGTCAGCGATATGACCTTGGCGGCGCTCAAGGCTTGGCTGCCTGAGGTGTTGGCCTGGTTGCCACAAGACATGCAGGCACTGGCTCAAGATATTCTGCGGGAGTTGACGCAGATCTTGCAGCCCCTATTGGAGCTGGGCTTGAGTTACCTCTCCTTATCTCGGGCTGGTGCGAGTCTGTCGACGGGTGAGCTGCAGCGCATTCAGCTGGCGCGCACCTTGCGCACGCAGACGACCGGCGTCTTGTATGTGCTCGACGAGCCTAGTATCGGCTTGCACCCGGCGAATGTGCAAGGGTTGATCGACGTGATGCACGGCTTGGTCGATCAAGGCAATTCCGTGGTGGTTGTCGATCACGATACTGCGATCATTGAAGCTGCGGATACCGTGCTGGAAATCGGTCCCGGCGCCGGGGATGCTGGCGGTCGGCTCCTGAATCTCGGCACGCCGGTGCAAGTGGCGGCAGACGCGCACTCGCTGATCGGCCCCTTCCTCACCGGCCAGGCTAAATTGCGCGTGCGGCCTGAGTTGCCGGCAACCAAAAAAGTCTTCAGCGTGACAGTGGGTGAGCGCTTCAACTTGCATGACCTCACTGCCCACTTTCCGATCAACCGCTTCTCGGTCGTGTCGGGGTTCTCAGGGGCGGGCAAGTCGACCTTGGTTTTCGACGCCTTAGTCCCTGCCTTGACCGCGACGAAAACGCACCCGGCTCCGCGTTTCGTCTCCAATCTAGTGCGCGGAGGCTTACGTCGCGTCGTCGCGATTGATGCCAGCCCGGTAGGTAAAAACGTCCGCTCGACGGTGGCGACGTATACGGATATTCTCGACCACCTGCGGACCTTGTTTGCCGCGTTGCCAGAAAGCCAAGCCCGTGGCTATACCGCGAGTCATTTTTCCTATAATGTCAAACAGGGGGCCTGCCCCACTTGCGGTGGGACGGGGCAGATCGGCTTGGACATCCAGTACCTGCCGGACATGCAAGAAGTGTGCCCGACGTGCGGCGGCAAGCGGTACAAGCCAGAGGTGTTAGAATTGCGCTGGCACGACCGCAACATCGCCGAACTGCTCGACTTGTCTGTCGACGCGGCCTTGACGGTGTTTGCAGGCGAGCCGGCGATCGCTAGCACCTTGCAGACGCTGCACGATATGGGCCTCGGGTACTTGCACCTCGGCGAAAGCACCCCAGCCTTGTCCGGCGGCGAGGCGCAGCGCTTGCGTTTGACCAGCCACATGGGCCGCACGCAAAAAGGCACCTTGTTCGTCTTCGATGAACCTAGCGTGGGGTTACACCCCCTCGACGTGCAGGTGCTGTTGCAAGTGTTCCAACGGCTGATCGACAATGGCGGCACCGTCTTGGCGATCGAGCATGACCTGGATATGGTGGCGAATGCCGATTACGTGTTGGATCTCGGCCCTGAAGGCGGCGACTTCGGCGGGCAAATCGTCGCCAGCGGCACGCCGGCGGAGGTGGCGGCCGAAAGCGGCCACACCGCTGAATATTTGCAGGCGCACCTGGCGCATTTTCGGAAGTAATCGCAAGCAAAGCTAGTAAAAGGCCACAACTCACTTCAAAGGAGTTGTGGCCTTTTGCATTATGAATCTTGTTTGAGATAGGCTTTCAGCCACCGCGCCTTGTCAATTGCAGCGGCGAACGCCTCGTGTTCGGTTTCAAAGAAGCTTTCGCAGCCTTCTAGTGCGGCGCGTTCGTCAGTGATGAAGACGCCGAACCGGCGATCCGGTTTTTGTTCGATCACGACCTCGTAGGCTTGTAAGGCGTGCCGGTAGTAATAGTTGATCGGTAAGTGTTCTCGCCGCCAGATCAGCTCGAATTTCAGTCGGTTCATCTCTTACCACAAGTAGTCGACGGGATCTTTGATGTAGGTATCATAGACGTCTTGGACGATACCCATCTGCTCGTGGGTCAGCGGTGGCAAGGTCGCGGCATCGGTGTTGCGTGAGATCTGGTTCGGGTTGCTGGCACCAGGGATCACCGCGGAAACCGCGTCGTACATCAGAATATAACGTAAGGCGAGCGCGGCTAAGTTATCGGTGTGCAGCCGTTGCTTCAGTTCCTGGGCGGCCTTGACCCCGGTCAGATAATCGACACCAGAGAACGTTTCACCTTTGTCGAACAGTTCCCCGTGCCGGTTATTGCTGCGCTGGTCCGTCGGCGCGAATTGCGTTTCAGCCGTGTATTTACCGGACAGCAAGCCAGAGGCGAGCGGTACCCGCGCCAAAATGCCGACGTTGTGGGCCTGCGCTTGCGCAAAAAAGGTGCGTGCTGGCCGCAAACGGAACATATTAAAGATGATTTCGATGGCGCTGACGCCGTAATCCAAGGCTTTTAACCCTTCTTCGACCCGTTCCACGGACACGCCGTAGTTTTTGATCTTCCCCGCCTTTTTCAGTTGATCGAGATGCCAGAAGATCTCGGGATCATAGTAAGCGGCCATCGGTGGGCAATGTAATAGCACAAGGTCAAGCGCGTCAGTCTGCATGTTTTCGAGTGACGCGTCGATATAGCGGTCCAATGCCTGGGGTTGAAAATGCGCCAAGTCGAGTTGCGGCTCGTTGCGGCCGATCTTGGTCGTGTAGTGAACATCTGGATGAGTCTTGATGAAGGCCCCTACCGTGCGCTCGCTGGCCCCGCCTTGGTAGCCATCCGCGGTGTCAAAGAAGTTCACGCCTTGCGCATACGCCGCCGCCAACGTGGCATCGGCCACCTCTTGGTCAAACGGTGCGCCCCACTTGCCGCCGAGCTGCCAGGTGCCTAAAGAGACTTCACTAATCTTAAAACCAGTCTTACCTAATTCTCGATACTGCATAAAAATATTCCTCCTTGTGCTTCGCTACTAGCATACCACCGGACGATGGTAGACCAGAGAAAAAGTGCAAACTAAAAGCCGCACTTTGTAAATTTTGACGAGTTAGCAGGCGGCTGATGACGTACTTAGTGATGGCGAAACCTATGAAAACGCTTTGAATTGAAGTTGTGCTGTTCAACACCCTAAGTTTGATCTGTGGCTGGCCACGAAAAAAGCGCAAACTAATAGCCGCACTGTGTAAACTTGCCCAAGTTTTCTTGCGGCTAATCAGTTTGCATTAAATTAAGCCACCGCGATTAAGCGGGTGCGGCGCCACCATAGCGGGTGGCGTTTTTTGCTGTCCTCATTCTACCACGGCGACAGATCATGATACGAGTGAATCCGTTACTAGATCACACTGAAATTTAGATGTTGACGCGAATAAATCAAATGATAACAGTAAAAATAATATTATTTCAGATCAAAAGCACTTCTTGTTAGGTTCCCCTTCTGTTACACTAAACTAGCACAGGCTTAATCGCGGTGGTATTTCCCGACCAAAGGATGTGATGCCTATGGAGTCCTAGACTTCTCGGTAACACCTATTCTAAAGAAAGGAGTACCAATTATTTTGTTGCAAGTGGTGTGGGTCCTCGGACTCACTGTCATGATCGTGCAATTAGGGGACAAACTCGTTGGCCGGCTATACCGGCTAACGATCGGGCTGATCCAGCTCATTGTCGCCTTGAAGTTACTCGCACTGATCTGTGGCTGGCCACGAAAAAAGCGCAAACTAATAGCCGCACTGTGTAAACTTGCCCAAGTTTTCTTGCGGCTAATCAGTTTGCATTAAATTAAGCCACCGCGATTAAGCGGGTGTAGCGCCACCATAGCCGGTGGTGCTTTTTGCTGTCCTTAGTTTACCATGAGCGTAAACAACAAGACAAGTCTTTCTAGCTTTTCCACTCTTTAAGTCCCTTGCCAGATAAGATTTTGCCAAGATAAAGAAAGTAATAACAGTAAGAATAATATTATTTCCAATCAAAGGGACTCCCTTGTACTCACCTAGTCTGTTAAACTGAACCAGCACAGGCTTAATCACGGTGGTATTTCCCGACCAAAGGATGTGATGCTTATGGAGTCCTAGACTTCTCGGTAACACCTATTCTAAAGAAAGGAGTACCGATTATTTTGTTGCAAGTGGTGTGGGTCCTTGGACTCACTGTCATGATCGTGCAATTAGGAGATAAACTCGTTGGCCGGCTATACCGGCTAACGATTGGGCTGATCCAGCTCGTTGTCGCCTTGAAGTTACTCGCACTGATCTGTGGCTGGCCACGAAAAAAGCGCAAACTAATAGCCGCCCTAAGTAAACTTTGCCGAGCTCTTAAGCGGCTAATCAGTTTGCATTAAATTAAGCCACCGCGATTAAGCGGGTGTAGCGCCACCGTGGCCGGTGGCGTTTTTGCTGTCCTCATTCTACCATGGCGACAGAACGTGATACAAGTGAATCCAGTAAAATTGTTGCTAGCGTTATCTCGATCCCACGGTTAAAACCTACTATAATTTGAATGCTTACATGAACAAATTAAATGATAACAGCAAGAATAATATTATTTCCAATCAAAAGCGCTTCTTGCTAAGCTCTCCTTCTGTTACACTAAACCAGCACAGGCTTAATCGCGGTGGTATTCCACGCTGAGGGATGTGATGCTTATGGAGTCTTAGGCTTCTCGGCAACACCTATTCTAAAGAAAGGAGTACCGATTATTTTGTTGCAAGTGGTGTGGGTCCTCGGGCTCACTGTCATGATCGTGCAATTAGGAGATAAACTCGTTGGTCGGCTATACCGGCTAACGATTGGGCTGATCCAGCTCGTTGTCGCCGTCGCCTTGAAGTTACTCGCACTGATCTGTGGCTGGCCACAAAAAAAGCGCAAACTAATAGCCGCACTACGTAAACTCTGGCAAGTTTCTATGCGGCTAATCAGTTTGCGATAAAAATTAAGCCACCGCGATTAAGCGGGTGTAGCGCTACCGTGGCCGGTGGCGCTTTTTGCTGTCCTCATTCTACCATGGCGACAGAACGTGATACAAGTGAATCCAGTAAATTGTTGCTAGCGGTATCTCGATCCCGCGTTTAAAATCTACTATAATTTGAATGCTTACGCGAACAAATTAAATGATGACAGTAAGAATAATATTATTTCCAATCAAAAGCGCTTCTTGCTAAGCTCTCCTTCTGTTACACTGAACTGGCACAGGCTTAATCGCGGTGGTATTTCCCGACCAAAGGATGTGATGCCTATGGAGTCTTAGGCTTCTCGGCAGCACCTATTCTAAAGAAAGGAGAACCAATTATTTTGCTCCAAGTGGTGTGGGTCCTCGGACTCACCGTCATGATCGTGCAATTAGGGGATAAACTCGTTGGCCGGCTATACCGGCTAACGATCGGGCTGATTCAGCTCATTGTCGCCTTGAAGTTACTCGCACTGATCTGTGGCTGGCCACAAAAAAAGCGCAAACTAATAGCCGCAATACGTAAACTTGGCCAAGTTTTCCTGCGGCTAATCAGTTTGCATTAAATTAAGCCACCGCGATTAAGCGGGTGCGGCGTCACCGGAACCGGTGGCGCTTTTTGCTGTCCTTATTCTACCATGATGGCAGAAGGCGGCACAAGTGAAACCGGTAGAGTCTGTGGCTGGCCACGAAAAAAAGTGCAAACTAATAGCCGCACGACGTAAACTCTGGCAAGTTTTCAAGCGGCTAAACAGTTTGCGATAAATTAAGCCACCGCGATTAAGCAGGTGTGCAGACAATATATCATGGCCTCGTGCCCCGGCAAACGCCTGCCCTATCCTGCGCAACTCTGCGTCGCACAATCGTTTTCAGCGAGCCCAGGGGTTAACCCCAGTAGAACGCATCATATTTTGAATGAATATTTATATAAATTTGAGCTAAAACGGTATTCTCCTTATGTTATGCTTTCTGACGTGTCAAGAACTGGTATTAAGCGGTGACTTGACCTTAGAAAATAATAGGGGGAAATGCGCTAATGATTCAATCATACCGCCGTTTTTGGCAAAATATGTTCACGATCAACGCTACCGCGACGCGCGCGGATTATTGGTGGCCGGTCATTATCAATGCGGTGTTGGGCGGAATCCTGGCAGCGATCATTCAAGCCGTGATGGGCCATCCACTTGAAGAAATCTACAATTTTGGAGATTTCACCGTGGTTTCGGCGAGGAACGTAATCGTGTGGCTCGCGGAATTAGCGAGCTTGACCGTTAGCATTCGCCGCCTGCACGATACAGACCGTGCTGGCTGGTGGTACCTGATCCAACTGATCCCGATCATCGGGTCGATTTGGTTCTTCGTGTTAACGGTGTTGCCAAGCAAGCGTGACAGCCGCTGGCGCTAAAGATTAGCTGGGCCTCTGACGGGATACATCCCTTGTCGGAGGCTTTTTTAGCGCCAGCCCTCCCCTAACACGTGGACGGGTGAGTGCTGGGGTACGGCCCGCGCCCGCCTTCGCGCCGTCAAAACCACGTGACACCACTGGTGATGCGGGTGCCGGTCGGATCGCTGGCGGCCGAGTAAGCATGAGCGTGGCACCCGAATGCGGCGGGCGCGGTAATCTAAGACCACTTGGGCGAGCGGTGCCGGCAAGCGGTGTTGGGGATCGTCTAAGGCCCACAGCAAGTGCCAACAAACTGTCGGCCGGGTCAGTGGCGGCCGGTCTAGTCCCAAGCTATGCGTGCAGGCGCTGAGCAGGTATGGCGATGGCAGACAGTGCGACGTGATCGCTTGGGCATAGGCTTCGGCTTGTGGCGCACACGGCGTTAAGGCTTGGCCCCACGCGATACCGCGCGTTTGCCAAGTGGTCAAGGCGGTCATGAAGGTCGCGCGTGCTGTGGAAGCGGGCGCCAGGCGTGGTTTGCGGGGAATGCGCCGCAAACCATAGTCCGCCCACAACGCTTCGAGGCTGGCGAGCTTGCGGGACAAGACAGCGCGGCTAAGGTGTAGCGTCGTGCTTAAGGCCCGGAGTGTCACGGCTTGACCGGCCAAGATCGCAAGACAACACTGGTAGGTGTCGCTGTCGGCCAATAACACGCGCCGGTATTCGGCGACGTTCAACGGTTTACCCCTGCGCCGGCAGCGGATGTTCACATTGGCTGGGGTACAATCATCCGCCTCGGCTAGTTCAGCGCGCAACCGTGCAAAGCGCGCGTAGGTACACGTGTACGTCCAGTGGAGCGCCTGCGCTAAGTCAGTGTACGACTTGAAGCCGCGTGGTTGGCGTGCCAACACGGTGTACAGGCGTAGCTGTTGGCGTTGACTGTTGCTGAAAAAGGTGCGTTCGAAAGTCGCCAAGCGATCACCCCCGTCGTTTTGCATACAGGGCTTAGAACGCCTCATAATTCACAAGTTTTCTGCCTAAAAGCCTAAACAGCCGGCGTTTGGCCTTTTAGGTGGTGAGCAAGTTGATCGACAATCGCCATCTCCCGTCGCAAGCTAAATGTAGACGAAAGGGGTTGATCGCGATGGTTACGATTACAACGACACAAACCTTACCCGTACACTACGCGGATCGCGAGCAGTATGATCTGTTCGATTGCGCGTTCTTGTTTGCTTACCGCATAGCCGACGCATTTCCTTATCATAGCGCGCTGTATCACTACCGAGACGGCTGGGTGTATTTTCGCGCGCAGCTACGGGCGATCCGCGATGCGTTCGCCACGCGCTGGCAGCTGTATCACTTCATGACGGAGGCTGAGCAAGACCAGCTCTTCCGGCGCTCGGCGCTCCCGCACTTCCATTATACCACCCGCCCCACCGCGCCTTTTTCGCCGGTGCGGTGCCTATGGACGCCGAATCGCTATGACCAGATCAGCTTGTACATGATGAGCCCGTTATGCGGCGCGTTTCAGTTTGCTGACAATGGGTTGACGTTCACCACCAGCTTGCAGCAAGCGACCAGGGCGTGGACGGTGAGCGACGTGCACCTGTCCCCGGCCAAGTGCGCCGCCTTGGCGGATTATTGTGCCCAGCTGCCAGAGCTCGCCTACAACAAGGTCCTGCCCCAAATCGTGCAAACTTGTTACGACCTGGGGTTTCCGCTACCGCCGGTTTTGGCCCACCGCCAGATCTACAGCCTCCCATGGCTCCCGCTCGCCAGGCAACTGGTGCAAGCCTATCCCAAGCAAGCGGCACAGTTATTATCGGGCCGGCGGGCGCCTAGCGATGACCTCGGGGCCTTGGCCTTCTTGCTGGATTGGTTGCAGAAGCAAGGCGAAACTTTTACAAAGCGTTAGCAAACCTGACGCTTGCTTGTGGCGCCTGGGGGCAACGGCTGTGATACCCCGCCCGCGCCCTCTCAACGCCTACTGAGGCGCGGGCGGTTTGCTCACGTATGCCGCCAAAAGCCGAGACGTGCTATCCTGCCGACAGCTTAAGCGAAAACCGCTTGGTGGCTGGCCAGCGCCAAGCAAAAGGATCGGTGCTTATGGCGTCGGGAATCGACTATGCGCTGCAAAACAAGGCGCTCGTCTTATCGGCATTGAAGCGGCTCGGCCGCAAACCTTGGGAGGATGATTTTGACGATTGGTACCACGATGGGCTCTTGCGCTACGCCTATCACTTTGACCGCTTGCAACCAGACGTAGCGGATGCGCACGCCTTGGCGCGGTTCAACCGCTATGCGACCTGGCTAGTCTACCAGGATCTGCTCGATCGCCAGCAGAAGCAACAAGTGGCGCAAAAACAACAGACGACGGACAACGCACTGCCGGCACAAGCGGCGCCAGCAGACGACACGGATGCGCCGTCTGCAGCGATGTTGGCCGCCATCAAGGCGCGCTTATCCTCCACTGATCAGCAGGTCTTAGCCTTGCGTTATGATCGCGATCTGACCAACCGGGAGATCGCGGCGGTGTTGGGATTGAGCACTAGCCGTGTCTGGCAGATCCGCCAAAAGATCAAGCGGATTTATGCGGAATTAGCCTAGTATTAACGTGTGCTCAGTAGATGTAACGCCCGCTTCACTGAACTTGTGGTGAAGTGGGCGTTATTTTGTCGTGTGAAAATCTTGCACAGATAACCTAATTTGTTGCTATTAATTGCGTTGATTGGCAATAGTTAGGCAAGTTGAGACGAAGATATCGATATTGGTTTGCTGGAGCGACATTGTTTTGTCGCGGAAGGTAATAAAATCGTCTCGTTTAGATTGACGTTCTTCTGGTGTTCGCACGATCGGAAATACTTTCAGATAGGTAGCGGTTTTCTCAGCCTTTGATTTGGCATAAGGCATATCGGCTAATTTAAGCACGGCTTCTAAGTTGCCATCGCAGTATATGGGAGTTACCCGTTGCTTATACCAGCGGTTCTTGATCCCTGGAATGTGTCCTGTCATGTAAGCAGTTTTCGTATCCACATGCCGAACATCATCGACATCCATTAGCGTAAAGATATGCAAATGATCAAGTTGGCTCAAGCTATACTGAGCCATAAACTCGGCCTTATTTTTTAAGAGTGGTTCTTTATCTAAGCGCTTTGCCAGGCCTTCGATCTGGATACTGGATCTGCCTCTATTCTCAGCAATGACCAATAGTTTGATTCGTAGAGCAGAGCGCAGACTTTCAGCAATTGCCACTTCTGATTGGCCATGTGCGACTACAATCACAAGATCTTCCGGCGGTCTGATAACTTTCTTTAGTCGTTTATTTTGTCGTGCCATGGAACACCTCATTGAGATCTAAAAAGCCAGTATAGGGAATGCCCATAAAATCACCATTGAGATACATTTTTTGCACGTTATTGTTCCTCTTGACCTGCTTTACGTCAGTGATGCTGACAACATATTTTTGTCCATCAGTATCTTCTTGAATCACGTACGCGGAATCTGGTTTGAGCGCATTCAAAAGCATAGTATTGTGGGTACTAAAAATCAATTGGCCGCTAATCTGCTCGCTAATGGCTTCGATCAACGTCAACATTAATAGGTCGTGGATCCCTGTGTCGATTTCATCGATGACAACGGTCTTTCCTGACATTGCATCAGCTAATAACGGCACAAGCCGCAATAAGCGCTTCGTACCATCCGATTCTAGGTTAAATGGGACGTCCTTGATTTTCCCCCAGATGTTCTTGCGACTGATCAGTTGATAATCGATTCGGTCGCCGTGCGGATGCCTGTCGTAGCGTAGGCTGATGATATCGGAATAGAGCTGTGGAAATAAGGCATTCAGCGCCTTCTCAGTGGTGTCGAGTTGCGCCGCATCGCTGGCTCCAAGTACGCCGCTAGATAATGGCTCAACCAGATAGTCGTGCCGGTATTGCCGCGAAGTGCCCTCGATGCTATAGGACAACTCGCGTAGTTGCCGTAATGCTTGCCAGACGCTGGCGCCGATGCTCTCGCCTAAATATTGGTGATTGTTATCTTTCAATGCCAAGTTAATGACGCTGAGTAAGGTGTGTTTGCCCCAGAACTGTTGAATGCTGTTCTCTAATTCTGCATTAAGGGTGTTATTCGTAAAAATACGCTGATTGAGCTTAGCTTCAATGGTCTCATCAAGATGTTCGATCTGGTAGATGATCCCGCTGCGAACGTTGATGATGCCGTACAGCGTTTCCCTCTTTAGCTGGTGCTGCGCGTTGAAGGCTAATTCGTAATATCCTGTACTACCAGAATGCTCGGCAAGTTCTTTGTTATCAAAATCGACCCTGATGACCGAATCCCCAACACTGTCTATCGTGAAACTATGGTGAAAAATTTGTTCGATAGACGTATTAGTTTGGTTGAATTGGCGCAGAATTGATGGCGAAACGGTCGGGCTAGACTCATCCTCGTCGCGACTAAGCTGTGCCATGATGACCCGACGCAGTGAAAGCGTGTCGATCGATTGGGATAATTGCGCCAACGGCCGTAAAAGATGCGTTTTTCCTGCGCCGTTTTCACCATACAAGGCAACGACGTTCTTAGCTTGCGCACGGTGCGTCAAATCCCAATCCACGTCGACAAACGTCCCATAGTTTTCTAGATGTAAGCCAGTGATCATACAATTACCTCCAATTTAGGCACAAATCGTTCCTAAATATCAAATTATCATAAGAGCATTGATCGTGCAACATTTGGCACTGGCAGACCCTCAAGCAGCCGGCCAGCATTCCTGCCGCCCGGCTGCCTATGGTTACTGTTCCCCTTTGCGGATCTCTAGCGCGAGTTCTTGGATCGCGGTGCTCATTTGCTCCAAGCGCTTGTCGATCTTGGTCAATAAGATGATCGCGACTACGCTACCGATCGTCTGGTCAATCATGCTGGTCAATAAGTCTGCATCCATGCGGCTGGCCTCCTAAAGTTTAGTGTACAGGCCCTTGAAGTCGTAGCTCATGTCGACTTTGAGGCCTTGGAAGTTGTCGGTATACTGCCACGTTCCTACCCCGTCGACGCCGGGATAGCTGACGCCGTAGTTGGCGATCCAGCGGTTCTTGGCGAGTAGCACGGCCGGGTCGAGGCGCTTGTTCCAGATCCAACTGGCCATAGTGTAGAAGTCCACCTTGGGATAGCCGGCGGCCTTCACCGTGGTCAAAAAGGTGTTGGTCAGGCCGGTCAGGCCAGCTTGAGGCAGCGTCTGGTCTTCAACGTCAGCGGCCAGTACCGAGGTGCCATTGAGGCCGACGGCGCGGGCAACTTGAGTGAAAAACTTGGCCTCGGCTTGGGCTTGCGCGGTATTTTGGTAACGGGCGTAGTGGTAGCCGTGCGCGTGCATACCAGCAGCCCAAGCGGCCCGGATCTGAGCGGCTGCTTTGGGGTTTTTATAGGCCGTGCCTTCTGTGAGCTTGACGATCACCGCTTTGACACCTTTTTGCGCCAAGGTTTTGAACCAGGTAGTGGTGTCGGGGTTCCAACTTGAGACATCGGCGACGAGTTGATAATTAGCCATGCTTGGCCTCCTTCTTCAATGCTTGTAACAGTGTCTGTAGGTTCGCCAGCAGTGCGTCGAGGCGCTTGGCGATCTTGAGCAGGAGTAAAATGGCGAGCACGCCACCGATCAACTGCTCGAATATAGTCATGAATAGTGACATCAAAATTTGCCTCCTGACTTGCCCCGTTCCCCTCAGCTTGCGCCCTCGCCACCACCCGCGAGTCACTCGGTTACCGTTGCACTAATTGATGGGTCGTGCTCACCACCAAGTTTGCTTGATCTGCTTGGACATAAAGCTGGACTTCGCCGCGTTGGAACATGGTCAGGTTCGTCAGGTCATCTAAGGCCTGGTTGACCACGTCCACATTCGGATCACTGCGCAGGTTGTTGATGATGAAGTTGTTGTGGCTACCATCAGCACCTAAGAAACTCAGGCGTAGCGTGCGCGTGGTGATATCGTTGTTCATGGGCTCACCTCCTTTCGCTCAGATTCCTGGTCATTAGCCAGGGTTGATTTCGTCAACGCGAGTCAACAACAACTTGTCGTGTTCATCATTGTCGAAACTATTGACCAAGCGCTCCAGCGACAATAACTGGTTGTCGGTCACGCCGGTCACGATATTGATGAACCGACGGCTGACGAGTTCGTTCGGATCATCGTGTCGCCGTGAAGCAATCGACACTGAATTGGAAATATTTGTGCGTGCCATTCTCAACCCCTCCTTTCGTTAGATTCGGACCACTTAGCGGGTGCTCCTATATACAAAGAGGCAATTTACCCTCGAAAAAGAGAGTGCTCTCATCGAACTTTAATATTGAAAAATAAATTTTTCGTCGTGTATGACATGCGCCGCAACCGGTACACGACAATTAGCCTAAAAAATTGTGCGTAGACGCCTCTCTTTTTTGGACCTAAATTGCCTCTTTGTATATATAAGGGTCACCGATCAGTCCCTTATCGCGACCACGTGAGTCGCTGGTTCTCTGCCCCACAGAAACCAGCGCGGGGCACGTGCGGTCGCTGAAAGCGACGTGGGCCCACGCCGTTTTCGCCTAGCCATTGTGCCGATAGTACGACTCATCGTCTTATCGCCTCAGCCGGTTAGGCCCCTGTTGTCCGTCGCTTTGGCCTGGTTTACCCGATGTGCTAGCGCCGTTCGCTAGACGCATCACCGCAGGCACCCCCGCTGAGGTCGCGCGCCAAGATCGTTGCGACCCACCTGCACCATTGCCGCGCCTTGCGCGTGACCAAAGAGCATCCCGATACGCACGATACCGGCTAGCGTCAATGCACACGCCCCT